>NZ_JADNQY010000028.1:381599-988601 GCF_015709545.1 Methylocystis sp. H4A
TTTGGGGGTGGGGAAGGCCCCCCCCCCCCCCCCCACGATGGCGGCGCTGAATAAATGTTCGTGGCTAAGGCGCGTTCGCCATCTCGATTGCCTCGCTCTAATGCGACGTCCATAGCTGCTCCCGTCCGCCCCGACCGGGCGAAAGCGGAGAAGACCATGGACCTGCCTGCGATTGACCCGCTGATTGGGATTGGCGTCGCCGTCTCGACCGCCATCACCGACGCGGTCTATGTGTTTTTCAACGCCGCCGTGTCGGAGCGTCGGCGCGTGGCCGCCGCGAGCTGGAGCAGCATCTGGTATCTGCTCTCGGCCTTCGCGGTGATCAGCTATACGTCGAACTGGGCCTATGTGGCCTTCGCGGCGGTGGGCGCCTGGGTCGGCGGCTTCTTGTCCATCACAGTGCTGAACCGCCTCGTGCCCGTGCGCAAACCTTAAGAATTGCGCGCAAAAAAAAACGCCGCTCGCGCGGCGCAGAGGAGTAAATTGTCCGCGCGCTTAATCGCGAAGGACCTGATTGCGATCCTGGATCAGCAGGGGCAGGCGCTTGGCGGAGGCGCTGGCGACGCTCATCTCCTGCTTGTCGCGCGCGAAACCGCGCGCCTTTTGCTCATGACTGACGTTGGTCGCGAGACCTAACGCCAGAAAGCCCACCCAAAACGCCAGGGGCACGAAGCGCGACTTCGAAAACGGCATCTGGGTCTCCCTTGATGTTCAGGGCGTTTCCAATTGGGACGATCGCAGCTTTCCCCAATGTGCGTCCAAGTAAAAGCGCCAGGAGCAAGCAACCTGATGGCGCCAGATCAAAACAGTTCTCCTCTCTGGCTGGCGTCTTCGCCTGCAGGCCTGCCAAAGGTGGCGCCAATGCTTACCTTGCCTGTGGACCTATGCGGCACGGTTGAAAGCGCATTAGCCTGCGCCCAGGGGAGATTGCAGCGATGACCTTCACGACCACGGATCGTCCAGCGCCCATCGTCAAGAGCGGGCATGTGCAACTGTCGATCATTCTGGCTGAGTCAGACAAGAACACTCTGCAGAACCAGATCTTCGATCAGATCCGCTCGATGATCCTCAACGGTCAGCTCAAGTGCGACGATCCGATGCCGACCACCCGCGAGCTGAGCAGCCAGCTTGGCGTCTCGCGCAACACGGCCGTGTTGGCCTATGAGCGGCTGATCGCGGAAGGCTATATCCGCACGAAGCCCTATGTGGGCACCTTCGTCTCGCCGGATCTGCCGGACACGGCGTTTCTGTCGGCCGATCAGCGCACGCCGCAGACGGAAGAGCAGGGGGCCGCGATTGAAGTTCCGGCGGCCTGCGGCGTGTTGCGCACCCATCGCCTCGCCGACCCGGAGCGCCGTCGTCTGGCCGCCGATTTCTGGGTGGGCCGGCCGGACGCGCGATCATTTCCACTCAAGGCCTGGTCGCACCACATCAAGAATCGGCTGAAGGCGGTCGGCGCCAATCTCACGAGCTATAACGATCCCGCCGGATTGATGGAGCTGCGGCGCGCGATCGCCAAACATCTTGCGCCGGCGCGCGGCGTCATCGCCGATCCGGAGCAGATCATCATCGTCGGCGGCTGCCAGGACGGCTTCAATCTGGTCGGGCGCCTGCTCGTGACCCCCGGGTCCACCGCCGTCGTCGAGTCGCCCTGCTATCAGGGCGCCGCCTTCGTGCTCGAAAGCCTTGGGGCGACGCTTTATCCCGTGCCCGTGGACCAGGACGGGCTCGACGTGTCGCGACTGCCGAAAACCAGGGGCGCCGTCGCCTATGTGACGCCGTCGCATCAATATCCGATCGGCGTGACCATGAGCCTGCAGCGGCGGCTCGAGCTTCTCGCCTGGGCGACGCAGTACGACGCCTATATTATGGAAGACGACTATGACAGCGACTTCCGTTTTATCGGTTCGCCGCTGACGGCGCTGAAGGGACTCGATCGCAACGAGCGCGTCATCTATCTCGGCACCTTTTCCAAGTGCATGGGACCCGGACTGCGGCTCGGCTATGTCGTGCTGCCCCGCCGTCTCGCCGAAGCCGGCCGGCGCATGAAAATGTTGATGAACAACGGCCAAAGCTGGCTGGAACAGGCGGCGATGGCGGATTTCATGTCGAGCGGCGAATTCGGGCGCCATTTGCGACGCATCCGCCAGCTCTATCGCGATCGGCGCGACGCGCTGCTGGGCGCGCTGCGGAATCATTTCGGAGCCTGCGAGATCTACGGCGACCAAGCCGGCATGCATCTCGTCTGGAAGCTGCCGGACGGTTTTCCGGACGCGGCCGAGGTGGAGAGGAGAGGCGTCGCCGCGGGCGTTGGCGTCTGTTCGCTGGCGACGGGCTCGGCGCTGCGCTTCGACGACATCAACGGCGGCGATCGGCTGCTGATGCTCGGCTTCGTCGCGCTCACCGAAAAAGAGATCGAGACCGGGATCGCCAGGCTGGCGCAGGCGCTGAAGGCGTAGCGCTTAACGCGCGCTTTAATACAGCGCGCGCCAACCCTCTCCCATCGGGAGAGGGTGGCTGCGGAGCAGCCGGGTGAGGGGTTTCCCCGCTCGAATTTTGGTTTCGCTGCGGTGGAGCCGTCGTGTCTATAGTTGCGAGATCGTAACCCTCACCCCGGTCCTTCGGGGACCGACCCTCTCCCTCTGGGAGAGGGTTTCGCGCGAGCCGAATCAATTCATGAACGATTTCAGCGCCCGCTCGCGTCTGCGCGCCATACCGTCCGGCGTCTGGGCGCTCGGGCTCGTGTCGCTGCTCATGGATTTTTCTTCCGAGATGATCCATGCGCTGCTGCCGATTTATCTCGTCGGCGCGATGGGCGCCTCGATGGCCGAAGTCGGCGTCATCGAAGGCGTCGCCGAGGCGACCGCCTCGGTCGTCAAGATCTTTTCTGGCGCGCTGTCGGACTGGTTTGGCCGCCGCAAGCAGCTGGCGATCATCGGCTATGGGCTTGCCGCGCTGACCAAGCCGATGTTTCCGCTTGCGCCGAATATCGCCTGGATCATGGCCGCCCGCTTCCTCGATCGAGTCGGCAAGGGCATACGCGGGGCGCCGCGCGACGCGCTTGTCGCCGATATCGCGCCGGCCTCCATTCGCGGCGCGGCCTTCGGGCTTCGCCAGTCGCTCGACACGATCGGCGCCTTTCTCGGGCCTGCTGTCGCGGTGGCCGCGATGTGGTTCTCGGCCAACAGCATCCCTTTCGTGTTCTGGATCGCGACGATTCCGGCGGCTCTCGCCGTTGTGGTCCTGGCGCTCGGCGTGCGCGAGCCGGAAGCCTCCCGCCCGCCGCGGCCGGCGCGTTTTCCGTTGCACATCGATGAAGTCCGCCGGCTCGGCGGCCCCTTCTGGATCGTTGTGGCGATCGGCGTCGTCTTCAGTTTGGCGCGTTTCTCGGAAGCTTTCCTCATTCTGAAGGCGCGCGACGTGGGATTGCCCGAGGCGCTCGCGCCGCTGGCGCTCGTCGCGATGAATGTCGTCTACGCCGGCGCCTCCTATCCCGTCGGCGCCTTCTCCGATCGCGGCGATCGGAAGACGCCCCTCATGGCGGGCCTTGTCGCGCTGATCGCCGCCGACGCCGTCTTGGCGGTCGCCGATCATATGCCGCTCGTTTGGCTGGGCGTGGCGCTTTGGGGCCTGCATATGGGCCTCACCCAAGGTCTGCTCGCCGCGCTTGTCGCCGACGTCGCGCCGGCGGCGTTACGCGGCTCGGCGTTTGGAGTGTTCAACTTGGCGAGCGGCGTCGCGCTGCTTGTCGCGAGCGCGGGCGCCGGAGCGCTCTGGGACGCGTTTGGTCCCCAGGCCGCCTTCTGGGCGGGCGCGCTTTGCGCGTCGCTGGCGCTCGCCGGATTCGCGGCGGGCGGCCGTCGGATCGGGCGGCCCCACAGGCCGGTTTGAGCCGGCGCGTTAAGAGCTTCACGGCGGAATTCAGGCCGGTTAACGGATGGCTAAGCATGTCGATTAAGCATTGAAAATGAACGATAAATTTTCGCAATTGCGCCATTGTTGATCATTCATTTCAACCCCGGCGGGGGCGCTGGCGTTTCGAACAACGCACCATTGAGGTTCTAATGAAAAAACGAGCTTTCGGCCTCGCCGTCGCGGCGTCCCTGGCCGCCCTGTCGGCCTCGGCCGCAGACCTGCCTTCCCGCAGGGAGCCGCCGCCGGTCTATCTTCCGCCGCCGCCAGTCTTCACCTGGACCGGATTCTACGTCGGCCTCAATCTCGGCGGCGGCTGGCTCGATCGATACGACGATGGACATTGGCTGGCGCCTTCGAGCCAGTCGAATACGGGCGGCGTCATCGGCGGCGCCCAGATCGGCTATAATTACCAAGTCACGCCGCTCTTCGTCGTCGGCCTCGAAACGGATTTTCAAGGATCGAGCGTCGGCGGCGGCAATCAAGGGTGGGGCGTGACGCGCAGCGTCGACTGGTTCGGCACGGTGCGCGGGCGGGCGGGCGTGTCGATGCTGAACGCGCAGCTGCTCCTTTACGGCACGGGCGGCTTCGCCTACGGCGACCTGAGTCTCAACTACGGATGGCTTGGCTCTCAGGCCCGCGCGGGAGCCGGTTGGACAGCGGGCGGCGGGATCGAATACGCTTTCCTGCCGAACTGGTCGGCGAAGGTCGAATATCTCTACACAAACATCGGCGCGAATTACGACCCGATCTACGTTGCGCCTTTCATCGTCGAAACCCAGCAGCGCGCGCATCTCAATACTGTTCGCGCCGGCGTCAACTACCGGTTCAACTGGATGCTTGCGCCTCCCGGACCGGCCATGGCGAACTACTGAATCCAAATGCTATGAACGCGCGTGGCAAGAGCCCCGAAGACGGGGCTTTTGCGTTTTGCGGCGCGCCTGTTTGATCGCTTTTGGTTGCGGCGCCGCAACAATTGAATTATCTGCTTGGAAGCGTTCCGAGAAAGAAATCGGCCGCAGCGAGAGGGTTCTACATGGCCGACGCCGACACAGACAGGCTCGCCGCGCGGCGGCCGCTGTCGCCGCATCTGACGGTTTTCAAGCCCATCCTGACGATGACGATGTCGATCGCGCATCGAATCACCGGCGCGGGGCTTTACGTCGGCATGGCGCTTCTGGCGCTGTTTCTGCTCGGCGCCGCGGTCGGCGGCGGCGCATTCTCCGCCGTGTCCTGGATCGCGTCAGGCTTTATCGGCAATCTGCTTGTGCTGATGGTGGTTTGGGCGATTTTTCATCATCTGCTCGGCGGCGTGCGTCACGCGCTCTGGGATCGCGGCCTTTACATGGACGCGAAGGGGCGGGAACTGCTGGCGCAGGGGACGCTCGCCGGCGGCATCCTGCTGACGCTGCTCGTCTTCATCTTCAAGACGCTGGCGAACTGAGCGGAGCGAACTCATGACGGTTGCGACTAGATTCAAGAGCGGTCGAACCGGACTCGGCGACGCCTATGTCTCCGACCATAGCGGTTCGCCCCATGCGCGCTTCATGCGGCTGACGTCTTATGCGCTGGTCCCGCTTGGGATGTTGAGCGCCTGGTGGATTCTCGGACTTGCCGGCAAGTCGCTCGAAGGCGTGCGCGCCGAGATCGGCAGACCGATTCCCGCGCTAGTGCTTCTTGCGTTTGGCGTCGTCGGCATGATCCATGCGCGACGCGGCATGGACGACATCATCGAAGATTACGTGCATGACAAAGTGTTGAAGGCGCAGGCGACCGTCGCCAACACTTGGGCGTCGCGCGTCATCGCAGCGATCTGGGTCCTCGCGATCCTCCTCATCGCCGCGCCGAAGTAGTCGGGCGATGCGATCGACGGACGTCGACGTGACAGGCGAGAGCAGGAAGCAGCGCGACATCGCTGCTTTGATCTCAATGATCCCGTCTTGTAACGACGCAGCTACGCCGCGCGCGGCGCAATTGAGATTCGAGAAGGCTTAATCGATGATTGCAAAGGGTCCTGCATCAAATGTGTCGGTGGGCGGTCGGGCCTATGCGATCGTCGATCACACCTTTGACGTCGTCGTCGTCGGCGCAGGCGGTTCGGGACTTCGCGCCGTCGTCGGCTGCGCCGAGGCGGGACTGAACGTCGCCTGCGTCACCAAGGTCTTTCCAACCCGCTCGCACACCGTGGCGGCGCAGGGCGGCATCGCCGCCGCGCTCGGCAACATGGGGCCGGACAATTGGAAATGGCACATGTACGACACCGTCAAGGGCTCCGACTGGCTCGGCGACCAGGACGCCATCGAATATATGTGCCGCAACGCCCCGCCCGCCGTTTATGAGCTGGAGCATTGGGGCGTCCCCTTCTCGCGCACGAGCGAAGGAACGATCTACCAGCGTCCGTTCGGCGGGATGACGACGGATTTCGGCAAGGGCCCGCCGGCGCAGCGCACATGCGCGGCCGCCGATCGCACCGGCCACGCGATGCTCCATACGATGTACGGACAGGCGCTGAAGCTCGACACGAAGTTCTTCGTCGAATTTTTCGCGCTCGATCTCATCCTGGATCAGGACGGCGCCTGCCGGGGCGTCGTGTGCCTGAAGATCGATGACGGCACGATTCATCGTTTTCGCGCCGCGCTCACCGTGCTCGCGACCGGCGGCTATGGCCGGGCCTATTTGTCAGCAACATCGGCGCACACCTGCACCGGCGACGGCAACGCCATGGTGCTGCGCGCGGGGCTCCCGCTGCAGGACATGGAGTTCGTGCAGTTTCATCCGACGGGCATCTATGGCGCGGGCTGCCTGATTACCGAAGGCGCGCGCGGCGAGGGCGGCTATCTGACGAACAGCGAAGGCGAGCGCTTCATGGAGCGCTACGCGCCCTCGGTGAAGGATCTCGCGCCGCGCGACATGGTCTCGCGCGCGATCACGATGGAGGTGCGCGAGGGTAGGGGCGTCGGCAAGGAGAGGGATCACGCCTATCTGCATCTCGAGCATCTCGATCCGGCGATCCTGCATGAGCGCCTGCCGGGCATTTCCGAAAGCTCGATGGTTTTCGCCGGCGTCGACGTCACGCGCCAGCCGATTCCGATCATACCGACCGCGCATTACAACATGGGCGGCATACCGACGAATTTTCACGGCGAGGCGCTGCGCAAGCGTAACGGCAATCCCGACGAGGTGGTTCCGGGCCTGATGGCGCTCGGCGAAGGGGCCTGCGTCTCGGTGCATGGCGCCAATCGGCTGGGGTCCAACTCGCTTATTGATCTCGTCGTCTTTGGGCGCGCCGCGGCGCTGCGCGCCGCCGAGCTCATCAAGCCGAACGATACGCAGCCGGAACTCCCTGCGGGTTCGGCCGATCTCGCGCTATCGCGGCTCGATTTTTTCCGCAACGCCAATGGCTCCGCGCCCACCGCGGTCTTGCGCGACAGGATGCAGCGCACGATGCAATCGCACTGCGCCGTTTATCGCACCGGCGAGGTCCTCGCCGAAGGCGTCGAACAGATCAACGCCGTCTGGCGTGACGGCGCCGACGTCAAGATCACCGATCGCTCGCTGATCTGGAACTCCGATCTCATCGAGACGCTGGAATACGACAATCTCATCGTGCAGGCGGTCACGACGATGGAAAGCGCCGCCAACCGCACGGAATCGCGCGGCGCGCATGCGCGCGAGGATTTCCCGAACCGCGACGACAAGAACTGGATGAAGCATACGCTCGCGACGATCGATCGCGAGAGGAAGACCACCTCAATCGATTATCGCCCGGTGCACAGCTACACGATGACGAACGAGGTGGCTTACGTAGAGCCAAAGGCGCGGGTGTATTAAGATGGTCGAATTCACCCTTCCCAAGAACTCTGTCGTCGCCGAAGGCAAAACCTGGCCCAGGCCCGAAGGGGCCGAGCGCCTGCGCGAATTGCGCATCTATCGATGGGACCCTGACGACGGCGCCAATCCGCGCCTCGACACCTATTTCATCGACGCCGACGACTGCGGACCGATGGTTCTCGACGCGCTGATCTGGATCAAGAACAAGATCGATCCGACTTTGACTTTTCGTCGCTCCTGCCGCGAGGGCATTTGCGGCTCCTGTTCGATGAATATCGGCGGTCTGAACACGCTCGCCTGCACCAAGGGCATGGATGAGATCGACGGCGCGATCAAAATCTATCCGCTGCCGCATATGGCGGTGGTGAAGGATTTGGTGCCGGATCTGACGATCTTCTATGAGCAATACGCGGCGATCCAGCCCTGGCTGCGCGGCGGACCCGCCCCCGAGAAGGAGCGGCTGCAATCGCCGGAGCAGCGCGCCAAGCTCGACGGGCTCTACGAATGCATCCTGTGCGCCTGCTGCTCGACCGCCTGTCCGAGCTATTGGTGGAACGCCGATCGTTTCCTGGGCCCGGCGGCGCTGCTGCAGGCGTTCCGTTGGGTGCAAGACTCTCGCGATGAAGCGACGACGGATCGCGTCTCCTATGTGGACGACGTCTTCCGCCTCTACCGCTGCCATACGATCATGAATTGCACAAAGGTTTGTCCCAAGGGCCTGTCGCCGGCGAAGGCGATCGCGGAGCTGAAAAACATGGCGATCGCCCAGGACGAGGCGGAGTCGCGCTGAGCGCCGTCGCCATGCCTTGATCCCGCCGCGCCGCCGGTTTAGGACGGAACAAACGTCTTCGGAGATCTGCGCCATGTCGACCCGCGCTCGTCGTAGTTGCGCCTCGCTTCTCATCGCCGCCTATCTGATCGCCGGCGGCCCTCTAGGCGCCTTGGCGCAGCAGCTTCAAGCCGATCCCGGAGCGCTCGACGCTTCCGGCTCTGTAACGACCCAACCGAAAGCCAAGAGAGCGAAGGCGCAGCAATCCCCGCGCGCCAACGCCGGCGCCAGCGCCGGCCAGCAGCAGCAGCAGGGAGGCGCCGGCAATCGCCAGTTCGGCGAGCTGGAAGGATGGTCGCCGGGCAAGGCGCCGCCCGGTGGAAAGCAGAAGGAAGAAGAGAAGTCGAGCCAGCCAAAGGGCGGATTGCCCATTGGCGTATCGCCCTCGGGGAATATGTCCGTCGGCCTCCCCTTCTAAAAATCTCAGCGCCGGGATCGCCGGCTGGAGTTGATCATGGCGTATAAGGTCGCGGTCGTCGGCGCTACGGGCAACGTAGGCCGCGAGATGCTCGATATTCTCGCTGAGCGCCGCTTCCCGGTTTCGGAAGTCGTCGCGCTGGCGTCATCGCGCTCGATCGGCACGGAAGTCTCCTTCGGCGACAGGACGCTGAAGTGCAAGGCGCTCGACTCCTACGATTTCTCCGACGTCGACATCTGTCTCATGTCGGCGGGCGGCTCCGTCGCGAAGGAATGGGCGCCCAGGATCGGCGCGCAGGGCTGCGTCGTCATCGACAATTCTTCGGCCTGGCGCATGGACCCCGACGTGCCCTTGGTTGTCCCGGAGGTGAACGCCGGCGCCGCGGCGGGATTTTCCAAAAAGAACATCATCGCCAATCCGAACTGCTCGACGGCGCAGCTCGTTGTCGCGCTGAAGCCTTTGCACGACGCAGCGACGATCAAGCGCGTCGTCGTCTCGACCTATCAGTCGGTCTCCGGCGCGGGCAAGGAGGGCATGGACGAACTCTTCGCGCAGACCCGTTCGGTGTTCGTCGCCAACCCCGTCGAAGCGAAGAAATTTCCCAAGCGCATCGCCTTCAATCTGATTCCGCAGATCGACGTCTTCATGGAGGACGGCTTCACCAAGGAAGAGTGGAAGATGGTCGCGGAGACAAAGAAGATTCTCGACCCCAAGATCAAGCTTGTCGCCACCTGCGTGCGCGTGCCGGTGTTCATCGGCCATTCGGAGGCGGTGAACATCGAATTCGAAAAGCCGATCTCGGCGGACGAGGCGCGTAATATTTTGCGCGCGGCGCCCGGCGTGCTGGTGATCGACAAGCACGAAGCCGGGGGCTACATCACGCCGCATGAAGCGGCCGGCGAGGACGCCACCTATGTCTCGCGCATCCGTACCGACCCGACCGTCGATAACGGGCTCGTTCTATGGTGCGTTTCCGACAATCTGCGCAAGGGCGCGGCGCTCAATGCCATTCAGATCGCCGAAGTCCTGCTGAACCGCAAGCTGCTCGCGCCAAAGAAAAAGGCGGCCTAGCCTCAAGAGGCGATCACCGCCGCCAAATAGCCTGCGTAGACGGCGAGCAGCGCTACGCCGCGCCACGGACGGTAGACGCCGCTGCGCGGCGGATAAACCAGCGCGAGCGCGATCAAGCCGGCGATGAGAGCCGGCGCCGCCTCCAATTCGGATGTTTGGATCGGCGCAATCGCGCTGGCCACCCCGATGATGAACAGCCCGTTGAAGATATTGCTCCCGAGCAGGGCGCCAAAGCCGACGTCGTCTTGTCGGCGAATGCGCGCCATCAGCGCGGTGGCGAGTTCGGGCGTCGAGGTGCCCACCGCGACCAGAGTCGCGCCGACGATGAAATCGCTCAGCCCAAATCGCCTGGCGATTTCACTTGCGCCAAAGACAATGAGACTTCCGGCGGCAATCAGTAGTCCGAGTCCGATGGAGGTCTCGACAAGAGCGCGCATGAAGCCTGAAGACGTCTCCTGCAGCGCCGGGGCTAAGCGCCGTTCCTCGAGCGCCCCCAGTGTGACTCTCACGAACCACAGCGCGAAACCGCCCAAGAGGATTGCGGCGTCCAGACGAGACAGTGATCCATCGATCAGCATGACGCTGAGCGCCACAGGCGCCGCAACGGCGACGGCGAAATTCCGCGTCACCTCGGCGCGGATTATGGCGAGCGGCCCGAACAGCAACGCGACGCCGAAGATCAGCGCCAAATTGGCGACATTGCTGCCGAGCGCGTCGCCCAAGGAGATTTCCGGCTCTCCCGCCAGCGCCGACTGGATGGCGACGGTCAGCTCCGGGCTTGATGTGGCGAAAGCGGCGACGGTCGCGGCGATGACGCTCGGCGCAACGCGGGCGGCGCAGGCGATCCCGACTGTGCCGCGCACGAACAGCTCGCCGCCGCCCGTGGCGCAGAGCAGACCCAGCGCCAGCGCCAGATAGGGGATCGCGGTCGAAATCGAATCCGCCGACGGCAACGGCTTATTTGTTGATCTTGAACAGCGTCGGATCCGGCACTTTCGCCTGATCGATATTAAAGACCGAGATCAAGGTCTCATAGCCTTGCGGGTCCTTCACCTGCCACTGCTTCAATTTGAAGGTCTTGGGGTCGAAGATCAAACGCACGTGCGACGTGCCGCCAAAGGTCGCCTTGTCCTCGATGGCGATGGTGACGCCGGAATCATCGATCTTCACGTCCTCGAGGGTGACGTCCTTTTCGAGGTCGATCTTGTCCTTCATCAGGAATTTGAGCGGCGTCTGGGTGATGAAGTAGAGATCCTGCGTGTTGAGCTTGCGGTCGCGCACCGCGACCTGGGCGCCATCGGCGACGACCTCCATCGTCGCCGGCTGGGCATATTCGAAGCGCACGCGTCCGGCGCGCTGAACGTGTAGCCTGCCTTCCGAACGTTTGCCGTCGCCGCCGATCTGCACAAAATCGGCCGTCATCACCGGCGAGGCGTTGAAAAAGGCGTTGGCGCGCTTGACCGCCTCAGCGCGGGTGAGCGGCTTCTCCGGCTCCGGCGCGGGCGCAGGCGCGATCGTGGCGGCGGCAGAGGCCGGCCCCTGCGCGGCTGGCTTGGCGCTCTTCTTCCCGGCTGATGGGGGGGCTGCAGGCTTCGCCTCGCCGGGCTTGGCGGGCGCGGGCTTGGCGGGCGCGGGCTTGACGGTCATGGGATTGACCGTCACGGGCTTGGCGTCGACGCTCTTCTCGTCCTCAGGCTTGACCTCAGCCGATTTGGACCTTGCTTCCGCGGGATTCGCTCCGGCGGGCTTCGTCTCCGCTGCTTTGCTCTCAACGGGCGCCGCAACGCTTTCCTGCGACGGCTGCGGGGTGCGCGCGATAGTCGCAGCGGCGGCCGGGACGGCGAATGAAAGCGCGGCGAGCAGGGCGGCAAAGTGAACGTATGTCACGGTGGGTTCCGATTCTGGGAAGGTGTCGCCGTCTTCCTAGCATAAGTTGGCGGAATTGGGGGCGAAGCCTTACTCCGCCGCCTCGATGTCGAAGGCGCCGCGATCGACGCCGCCGCCGACGAGAATTTCGCGCTTTCCTGCGTGGTTAGGCGCGGAGACGACGCCTTCCTGCTCCATGCGTTCGACGAGCGAAGCGGCTTTGTTGTAGCCGACCGAGAGGCGGCGCTGGATGTAGCTCGTCGAGCACTTCTTGTCGCGCAGCACGATATTGACGGCACGGTCGTAAAGGTCGCCGCCTTCCTCGGCGTCCATCGAGCCGGGTAGGGGCGCTTCGCCGTCTTCGCCAACATCGTCCTCGGCGGTGATCGCGTCGAGATATTGCGGCGCGCCTTGCGTCTTCACATGGGCGACGATGTCTTCAACTTCGCGGTCGGACACGAAAGGCCCATGCACGCGCGAAATGCGGCCGCCGCCGGCCATGTAGAGCATGTCGCCTTGGCCGAGCAGCTGCTCGGCGCCCTGTTCGCCCAGAATCGTGCGGCTGTCGATCTTGGAGGTCACCTGGAAGGAGATGCGCGTCGGGAAATTCGCCTTGATCGTGCCGGTGATGACATCGACGGAGGGGCGTTGCGTCGCCATGATCAGATGGATGCCGGCGGCGCGCGCCATCTGCGCCAGTCTCTGGATCGCGCCCTCGATGTCCTTCCCGGCGACGAGCATGAGATCCGCCATCTCGTCGACGATCACGACGATATAAGGCAGCGTGGAGAGCGTCATCTCCTCATGCTCGAAGATCGCCTCGCCGGTCTCGCGGTCGAAACCGGTCTGCACCGTGCGGGTGATCGTCTCGCCTTTGGCCTGCGCGTCGGCGACGCGGGCGTTGTAGCCGTCGATGTTGCGCACGCCGAGCTTCGACATTTTCTTGTAGCGATCCTCCATCTCGCGCACCGCCCATTTGAGCGCCACGACCGCCTTTTTCGGGTCGGTGACGACGGGCGTCAGCAGATGCGGAATGTTGTCGTAGACAGAGAGCTCCAGCATCTTCGGGTCGACCATGATGAGCCGGCACTCTTCGGGCTTCAGCCGATAAAGCAGCGACAGGATCATGGTGTTGATCGCGACCGACTTGCCGGAGCCGGTGGTGCCGGCGACCAAAAGATGTGGCATTCGGGCGAGATCGACGATCACCGGCTCGCCGCCGATCGTCTTGCCCAGCGCGATGGCGAGCTTGTGGTTGGAGCGGACGAAATCCTCGCAGGCGATGAGTTCGCGCAGATAGACCATCTCGCGACGCTGGTTCGGCAGTTCGATGCCGATGGCGTTGCGCCCTGACACGACGGCGACGCGGGCGGAGATGGCGGACATCGAGCGGGCGATGTCGTCGGCGAGGCCGATGACCCGTGAACTCTTGATGCCGGGCGCGGGCTCCAGTTCATAGAGCGTGACCACGGGCCCGGGGCGGACATTGATGATGTCGCCCTTGACGGAAAAATCCTCGAGCACGCCCTCGAGCAGACGCGCGTTGTGCTCGAGCGCCTCCTGCGGGAGCTTGACGCCGCTCGGCTGTTTCTTCGGCTCGGCAAGAAGGACAAGGGGCGGCGTTTCGTAGCGCGTATTGAAGCGGGGCTGCGCGGCGCGGGCGGGCGCACGCGTCCTGCGGGGCGCAGGGGGAGCGGCCGCGGGTTCAAAGGGCGCCTCGTCGAGATCTTGGGGTCCCGGCGACGCGAAGGCAGGGTAAAGATCCAGGTCCTCGAAGGTCGGCTCGACGCGCGGATAGCGCGGCGGCGGCGGCCGGTCCGTCGTCGCGGTGCGGCGCCTGAGCCTCCCGGCGGCGCGCAGCATCCAGGCTTTCGACGCCAGTCCAAGATGAATGAGCGCGCCGAGCGAGATCAACGCGACGCCAGGCTCGCCGCCGGCGTCGTCGTCATCATCGGCGCCCGGACGAATCTTCGCGTCATCTTCAGAGGACCGGCTGCGCATATCCGCTTCGGACTCGAAGCCCAGCCCGGCTGCGCCGGTCACGGCGAGGATCGCGACGAGAGCGGCGCCGACGCCGAAGAGCGCGGTCAGGACGCCCGAGCCGGCAAAGATCAACCGCGGAACAGTAAGGATGGCGTCGCCGGCGACGCCGCCGAGGCCGGTGGGCAACGGCCAGCGCTCGGTCGCGGGCAGAAGCGACGCGGTCGCGGCGGTTGCGAAAACGCCGAGGACACAAAGTCCGACGCGCAGCATCACGCGGCCGATCCGGCGACGTCGCATGAGACGCACTCCCTGGGTCGCGATCGGCACGATGGCGGCGATGGCGCCGAAGCCGACGAGTTGCATCAACAGATCGGAGACGATCGCGCCCGGTCCGCCGAGCAGATTGCGGACGTGGCCCGAGGTCGCGTGGTTGAGCGAAGGATCGCGGGCGGACCAGCTGACGAGCGCCAGTGTGAGCGCGCCGGCGCCCACGAGCAAGGCGGCGCCCAGGATTTCCGCCAGCCTGCGCGCCGCAAACTCGCGAAGCTGCTCGGTAAAATGGCCCCTTGCATGGCTACGCATATGAGGAGAAGCCTCGCTTGATCGCAGCGCCGCCAACGGCGCGCGGATGCGGGCAGCGTAAAAAATCTCGGTTAAGGTGCGCTTAAGCCCGGTTCTCCGGGTTCTTGCCGCCCGCCGCGACTGTCTGATTGAGCTCGGCGCCATAAATGAAGATCGCCGCCAGCATCTGAAGAAAAACGATGGCGATCACGATGGAGGCGAGGCCGGCGTAGGTCGAAACATAGCTGCCGGCGAATCTCGCGAGATAGGCGCCAAAGCCGGCGCCGAGCGCGAGCGACGCGATCAGCGTCAGCGCGATGCCCGGCCCGATGAAGGTCAGGTCCCGCCGTTCCGCGGGCAAAAATTTATGAGCCGCATACAGGGCAATGGCCAGCAGGGCGGTGGTGACGCCATAGCGCACCGGCGCGTAAAGCGGCTGAAGATCTTGAACAATAGCGGGAATGTAGCGTTCGGCGATCGCGTGCGCCAGAGGCCCCAGCACGAGCAGGATGGCGACGGCGAGGAGCGCGGCCGCGCCGAGAAAGACGTAAAGAATCGATTCGAGGCGCGTCAGCCACCAGGAGCGCTTGTCCTTGACGTCATAGGCGCGGTTCAGGGCGACCCGCAACGCTTCCACGCCGGTCGAGGCGAAATATATGGCGAAGATTGCGCCCAGCGTCAGCAGCCCGCCGCGCGGCTGCGTCAGCACATTGCCAATCTCCCGGGCAATCGGACCGGCGACATTCGGGGGCCAGGTGTCGAAGAGCAGCTCTCTCGCCGCGTCCGCTTCCTGACCCAAGCCGAAAAAGCCGGCGAGCGCCGTCAGAAAGATGAGGAACGGAAACAGCGAAGTGAGGATTGCGAGCGCGATATAGCTCGTGACCGCCCAACCGTCGTCGCGGTCAAACTTGAGATAGGCGTGATAAAAAATTCGAAAAAGCTTTCGCATGCCAGCCCATGATAGCGTGCCGACCGGGAATGGCGATGGCGCAGGGGAGTAAATCCGTCGATGAGAAGCTTTCGTTTACCGCGCGCCGCCGCCATCAGCGCGGCTTTTGTCGTTCTGGCGCATTCGACGAGCTGGGCGCTCGCGAAGGACTGCGACGGTCGCGGCTCTCAGACTGACCTCAATCTGTGCGCGGGAGAGAGTTTCAAACAGGCCGACGCGAAACTCAACGCCGTCTACGCCAAGTTGCTGAAAAAGATCAGCGCGGCGGGGCAGTCAAAATTACGGGAGGCGCAAAAATCCTGGATCGCCTACCGGGATGCGCAATGCGCCTTTGAGACTCTGGGGACGATCGACGGCAGCATCCACAGCATGGTCGTGGCGCAATGTCTCACGGATGTGACCGAGCAGCAGACGAAGAGGTTGCAGCATCAGCTCACCTGCGAAGAAGGCGACGTCTCCTGCGGCGGTCAGTAGCGCGCTGTTCACGGGCGTTCGACCGGCGCTACTCGCGCTGAAAATGCTCATAGACGAGCCGCGCCGTCGTCTTGTTGACGCCGGGGACCTTCTCGAGGTCTGAAAGCGCGGCTTTCGAGACAGCCTTCGCCGACCCGAACGCCAGGAGCAGCGCGCGTTTGCGCGATGGTCCGACGCCGGCGATCTCGTCGAGCGGATTCTTGGTGAATTCCTTCTTGCGCCGTGCGCGATGCGTTCCGATCGCGAAACGATGCGCTTCGTCGCGCAGGCGCTGCACAAAGTAGAGCGCCGGATCGTGCGGCGGCAGGCGAAACGGCTCGCGACCTTCGACGAAGAATGTTTCGCGCCCGGCGTTGCGGTCGGCGCCCTTGGCGATCGACGCGATCGCCACCCCTTCGACTCCGAGTTCGCGCAAGACGTTGCGCGCCACGTCGAATTGGCCGCGTCCGCCGTCGATCAAAATGAGATCGGGCTTCGCCGGAAAAGCATCGCACTCCTGGTCCTTTTCGCCTTCCTTGGCGAGCCGCGCAAACCGTCGCGTCAGCACCTCGCGCATCATGCCGAAGTCGTCCCCCGGCGTGATCTCCGCGCTTCTGATGTTGAAGGTGCGGTAGTGGGCTTTCATGAATCCTGCAGGGCCCGCGACGATCATCGCGCCGATCGCCTGCGCGCCGCCGATGTGGGAATTGTCGTAGACCTCGATACGCCGCGGCGCCGAGCCGAGACCGAAGGCCTGGCCGAGCGCCGCGAGCAGGCGCTGCTGGCTTGCGTCCTCGGCGAGCTTGCGCCCGAGCGCCTGCCGCGCGTTCTGAAGCGCGTGGTTCACGAGTTCGCGCTTCTCGCCGCGCTGCGGCGCGAGCACTTCGACGCGGCGGCCAAGCCGCACGGTTAAGGCTTCTTCAAGCAGCGCGCCGTCCTCGATCGGATGGGAGAGAAAGACGCAGCGCGCCGAAGGGTGCTCCTGATAGAACTGCGCAAGAAAGGCGTCGAGGACTTCGGATTCGGACAGCGTCGCGTCGGCGCGGGGGAAGTAGGAGCGATTGCCCCAGTTCTGATAGGCGCGAAAGAAGAACGCTTCGACGCAGAAGCGTCCGGCGTCCTTGGCGATGGCGAAGACGTCGGCTTCTTCAACGCTGCGCGGATTGATCCCCTGTGCGCCTTGAACCGCCGAGAGCGCCGAGATGCGGTCGCGCAGTCGCGCCGCGCGCTCAAACTCGAGTCGCTCGGAGGCTTCGGTCATTTCGCGCGCCAGCTGTTCGCGGACGTTGCGACTTTTGCCAGAGAGGAAATCCCGCGCCTCTCGCACGAGCTCGGCGTAATCTTCCGTGGAGATTTCGCCGGTGCACGGGCCCGAACAGCGTTTGATCTGATAGAGCAGGCATGGACGCGTGCGATTGTCATAGAAGCTCTGCGTGCAGGACCGCAGAAGAAAGGCGCGCTCCAGCGCATTCAGCGCCCGATTGACCGCCCAGACGCTGGCGAAGGGACCAAAATAGTCTCCTTTTCGCGCGCGGGCGCCCCGGTGCTTCAGGATCTGCGGCGCAGTGTGATCCATGGCGATCAGAATATAAGGGAAGGACTTGTCGTCGCGCATCAGCACGTTGAAGCGCGGCTTCATCTGCTTGATGAGATTGGCTTCCAAGAGCAGCGCGTCGGTTTCGGTCTCGACCGAGATGAACACCATCGTCGTCGTCGCCGAGATCATCCGCGCAATGCGGTTCACATGACCTGCGAGGCGCGTATAGCTCGCGACGCGCTTGCGCACGTTTTTCGCCTTGCCGACGTAGAGCACCTCGCCACTTTCGGCGATCATGCGATAGACGCCGGGCCCGTTCGGCGCGTGCCGCCAATGCTTCTTGATGACGTCGACGCCGCGCTTGACGCTTTCGGGCGTCTCGGGCGCCTCGGCTCCCGTATCGCACGGCTCCGCCTCTGCCTCGGCCGTGGCGTCGGGCGCGTCAAAAACGTCGTCTTCTTCAGGGGGAAGATCGCGCGGATTTGCGTGAGCAGTCATTCACCTAGATCTATTCGCCGCCGGCCGCGATGGAAAGAGTCGCTGGACGCGACCGCCCGGACCAAAGAGCTGTGTAGAACCTCGACCCGCCGCGCATTTCCCCGGCGCGCCGCCTTGCGCCCGCCTGACCGTCTGGCCACAGTCCCGCAAAGCTTGGGCTGCGACGATCAGGGGACGGCATGCAGGCGGCGAGGATCACCGTTGGCGCGGTCCTGTTTCCGGCGCTGGCGCTGGGGCTGGCCGGCGTTTTTCTATTTGGCGAGCGCTGGATCTCGCAAATTCCGGCGTCCATCGATTTCGTTCCGCCGACTCTCGCAGCGGTATTGTTGATCGGGGCCGTCTTCGCCGCCTTGCAGCACGCCGAAATTCTCGGCGCCAAGACCGGCGAACCCTATGGGACGCTTGTGCTCACCATCGCCGTGACAATTATCGAAGTCGCGATCATGGCCTCGATGATCGAACATGGCGACGAGGATCCGACCGAAGCGCGCGAGGCGGTTTTCTCCGCAATCATCATCGTTTGCAACGGCCTTGTCGGCCTCTGCCTTCTGCTCGGCGGCTTACGTCACCACGAGCAGGAAATCCAGCCGATGGCGACGAGCGCCTATCTGGCCATCCTCATCGCGCTTTCCGTTCTTACGCTCATTCTGCCCGATTATACGACGTCGAGCTACGGACCCACCCTGTCGTCAACTCAGCTCATTTTCGTCAGCATTCTTTCGGTGCTGCTCTACAGCGCGTTTCTCTTCATTCAGACGGTGCGGCATCGATCCTACTTTATCGACGTGCATGTCGCCGCCGTGGGCCATGGCGAGGCGAAGCCTTCGCGCGCGGTGGCGATATTCGCAGTTGTGGGACTGGGCGCCAGCCTGCTTGGCGTCTCGCTTCTCGCGGAGCGCGTCATACCCGGTCTTGAAGAGGCGCTTCGCAGGGGAGGCGTCGACGACGTGAACCGGGTGACCGGCGCGGCCGTGGCGATGCTGGTCCTGCTCCCCGAATCGCTGAACTCGATCCGCGCGGCGACGCGCAACGCGCTTCAGACAAGCCTCAACGGCGCGCTCGGTTCTGTCGTCGCGACGATCGGGCTCACCGTTCCCGCCGTGGCGCTGCTGAGCGTCGCGACGAACCGGGAGATCGTCTTCGGTCTCGAAAAACGCGACACCGTCTTGCTGCTGCTGACATTGCTGCTGAGCGTTGTAAGCTTCGGCGCCGGGCGCACGAATCTCATGACCGGGCTGGTGCATCTCGTCGTTTTCGCGACATATATTTTTCTTTTGTTCGTGCCCTGATCTTCACGCGTGGAGCGCCAATGAACGACGACAATCCGATCTTGTATTACGCGCCGCGCACGCGCGCCTCTAGCGTGCTGACCCTGCTTGAGGAACTCGACGTTCCCTACGAGCTGCGCGTGTTGAATTTCCAGCTTGGCGAACAACGCAAGCCGGAATATCTCGCCGTCAATCCGCTCGGCAAAGTGCCGGCCATCCTTCACAAGGGCGCGCTCGTGACCGAGCTTGGCGCGATTTTCATCTATCTTGCCGACGCATTTCCGCAGAAAGGTCTCGCGCCAGCTATTGGCGACGCCTTACGCGGGCCTTATCTGCGCTGGCTCGTGTTCTACGGATCGGCGTTCGAGCCTGCGATCGTCGATCGTTCGATGAACCGCGAGCCGGCGCCTGCAAGCAGAAGTCCCTACGGCGATTTCGATGGCGTCATGGCGCTGATTAACGCGCAATTGACGCAAGGCCCCTATCTGTTCGGCGAGCGCTTCACCGCCGCCGACATTTTGTGGGGAGCTGCCTTGCGGTGGACAGTCGGTTTTGGCCTTGTTCCCGAAAGCGAGCACATCTCCGCCTATGTCGAGCGCGTGACGTCGCGTCCATGCTTTGCGCGCGTCGCGCAGACCGACGAAGTGCTGCTCAAGATTCATGAAGCGGCGGCGGCGGGCAAATGAGGCGTCTTCCCTCTCCCATCGGGAGAGGGTGGCCCGGCCAAAGGGCGTCTGTATAGACGGCCGTCGTAAACGAGGGGCTTTTGGCCGGGTCGGGGGAGGGGGAGCGCGGATCCATATGCTCAATACTCCTCATCCGTCGCGCTTCGCGCGCCACCTTCTCCCAAGGGGAGAAGGATTCGCGCACGACTTTTGCGCTCTCGAACTTCACCAATCGATCGGCGTTTCACCGTGTGCGATCAGGTAATCGTTCGCCTTCGAGAAATGCTTGCAGCCAAAAAAACCATTGTTGGCCGAAAGCGGCGAGGGATGCGCGCATTCGAGCACAAGATGTTTGCGCCGATCGATTCTCGCGCCCTTGCGCCGGGCGTAAGCGCCCCACAGCATGAAGACGACGGCTTCGCGTTCGCGCGATAGCGCATGAATGGCGGCGTCGGTGAATTGCTCCCAGCCCTTGTTCTGGTGTGAGCCGGCGGCGTTCTCGCGCACGGTGAGCGTGGCGTTGAGGAGCAGCACGCCTTGTCGCGCCCAACGCGAGAGATCGGGATCGCGCGAAACCGGTCGGCCGAGATCGGCTTGGATTTCCTTGAAGATATTTTGCAGCGAGGGCGGCGGCGGCGTAGTCGCGCCGACGGCGAAGCAAAGGCCGCAGGCCTGCCCGGCGCCGTGATAGGGGTCTTGCCCGAGAATGACGACTTTCACCTTGTGGAACGGACATTCGTCGAAGGCGCGAAAAATCTGCGACGCCGGCGGATAGATCCGGCCTGCGACATATTCGCCGCGAACAAATTCCCGCAGCGCGCGGAAATAGGGCTGGTCGAATTCCGCAGCGAGATGTTTGCGCCAGCTTTCTTCGAGGCGGACGGGTTTGGTCATATTGAAGGGCCGGTCGTATCGAATTTATTCCGAATGTGCGTAGTCGAGCCGGCTATGGCGTCCAAAATATCGTCGACGGCGTGGAGGAATTCGCGAGCCATTAAAAAACGCGGACCGCCGATTTCTCGATCGCATGGCGCAGGCGAGGATGCAGGCCGTCCCGAGTGGTCAAATCCACCGCGGTCTTCAACTCATCATCGAGAAAAAGTTTAATGCCGACAAGATCAAATGCGTTGAATCGGCTGGCGGGATCATAGTCGATGAAAAGATCGAGATCGCTGTCCGCCGCCGCTTCATCGCGTGCGGCGGAGCCAAAGAGGAACAACGATGTCGCGCCGCGAGCCTTGATGGCCGGCGCGTATTCCTGCAGTCGCGTGATGGCTTCGACACGTTTCATAAAGGCAGTCTAATCGAAAAGCGCGCGTTTGCTCAATCCTGCAGCGGGCCCCAGGCGGGATCGCTCGCATAGCCTGGCGTCGGCACCTGAGTCTCCGAACGCCCGAAAACGTCGACCATGTAGATTTTTGGTCCGCCGCCGCCGGAGGAGTCGCGAAAGAACATCAGGAAGAGACCGTTGGGCGCCCAGGTCGGCCCTTCATTGTGAAAGCCCTCGGTAAGAATGCGCTCGCCCGAGCCATCAATCTTCATGACGCCGATCGCGAAATTGCCGCCGTTCTGCTTGGTGAAGGCGATGTAATCGCCCTTCGGCGACCAGACGGGAGTCGAATAGCGGCCGCCGCCGAATGAAATGCGCTTCGCCTCACCGCCATGCGCGCCCATGACATATATCTGCTGCGAACCGCCGCGATCGCTCTCGAAGACGATGCGCGCGCCGTCGGGCGAATAGGAGGGCGCGGTGTCGATGGCGCCGGTGTCGGTCAGACGCATCGTCGTGCGCGAGCGCAGATCCATCGTATAAAGATTGGTCGTCGAGCCCTGCGCCAGCGACATGATGATCTTCTGTCCGTCGGGCGAGAACCGCGGCGAGAAGGTCATGCCCGGAAAATTGCCGACCACTTCGCGCTGGCTGTTCTCAATATTCATCAACAGGACTTTGGGGTCGCCGTCGGCGCCAAACGACATGTAGGTGACGTCGAGCGAATTGGGCGAAAATCGCGGCGTGACGACGAGTTCGTCGCCGCGCGTCAAATAGCGCACATTCGCGCCGTCCTGATCCATCATGGCGAGGCGCTTGCGGCGCCTCTCCTTGGAGCCGGTTTCGTCGACGAAGACGACCCGCGTGTCGAAAAATCCCTTCTCGCCGGTGATGCGGGAAAAAACCGCGTCGGAGAGGAGATGCGCGACGCGCCGCATATTGGCGGCCTCGGTGACATATTGCTGGCCCGCGACTTGTTCGCCCGTGGTCACGTCGAAGAGTCGGAACTCCGTTTTCAGCCTGCCGTCGCCGGCGCGTTGGGAACGACCCGTGAGGACAAATTGCGCGTTCACCGCCTTGAAAGCGGCCAGATGCGGCGCGGCGTCCGGCGGCGCGGCGTTCGCGGGCAGGGCGCCCGGGTCGATCGGATTCAAGAACACCGAGCGTTTGAAGTTATTGAGCGTCACCGAGGTCACGGTGCGCGCGGCGTCGTCGCCGACGAAAGGCGCGACGGCGATATTGACCGGCTGAAAGCCGCCGCCCTTGAGATCGATGATGCGTCCGGCGCGCGCCAGAGAAGCGGGAAGGAAAGGGGCGAGCGCGGCGCCGGCGATGAGGCCGGCGGCGGCGCGGCGGGTGATGCAGAGTGTCATAGGCGATATCTTTCAAGCATCGGCGTGAAGAAAGCGTAGCGCTTTGCCGCGATGGACGAGGTTGTTGGATGCGGCGTTTCAGCCCCCTCCCTGTCCCTCCCCCGCTTCGCTTCGCTTGCGGGAGAGGGGACGCTCACGATCGGCGTTTGCGCGAGGCCGATGAAGCACAGTGTTTGCTCCCTCTCCCGCGAGAGCGGGGGAGGGCTGGGGAGGGGGTGAAGCCTTTCGCCACGAGCGAACCAGTTCACTAATTCGCGTCCTGGAAGCGAATGGTGACGTCGTGTAGCGCCTCTTCATAATAGGGCAGGAACTCGGGTGGAATGCGCATCGGGCTGCAGCGGCGCACCGCCTGCATCGCTTGCTCGCCGCGGGCGTGTTCGGTCGGGCTCGCAGAGGCGTTCAGCAGTTTCGGACGCCCTTCAAGTTCGCCTTCGCGCGAAAGATGGAACTCGACGATCGGCGTATAGCTCTGCCCGCCGAGCGACAATCCAGACGCCCAGCAGGGATAGTAGTGGTCGTGGATATAGGCGGCGATGCGCGCCTCCATCGAAGCCGACATGCTGGCGGCCGCTCCCGTTGGCGCGCCGAGCGCCGCCGCCTGCGTCGCTCGGCCGGTCGCGGCCTTGCGTTGCGGCGCTTCGCGGCTCAGCAATTTCGAGATGCTCGCGGCGTCGAATTTCGACTTCGGCGCATTCTCCTCGCCTGACTTCGGCTTCGACTCCTTGACGGCCTTTTCGGCGAGTTCGCCGATCGATGTCTCGGGCTCAGGCTTGTCTTGCTGCTTCTTGCTATCGAGGAGCTTCGCCACCTCGTCGATCTTAAGCCGCTCTTTCGGTTTCTCCGTCGCAGCCGCGTCCTTTGCCGCGTTGTCCGGCTTCGTGCGGGCGGGCGGCTTTGGCTTCACGACTTCGGCTTCTTCAGGGTCTTTCTGCTCGGGCTCTTTTTTATCGGGTTCCGGGGCGGCGGCTTTAGGCTTTGCCGCCGGTTTCGGTTCTGGCTGCTTTTCGACGGGCTTTGGCGGCGGCTCCGGCTTGGGCGGCAGCGCGGCGACTCGCTTGGGCGGCGTCGGCGGCGCATCGTCGGCGGTCGGCTGCGGCAGCGGACGCGCTATGGGGGGCGGCGTCGCAATGTCCTTCTTGGCCTGTGCGAGCGGCGGCTCGGGCTTCGTCTCAGCTTCGGGCGCGACCTTGTCGACGCGCGGCGTGGGCTTGATCGCGCGCGCGGTCTTCTCGCCCTTCATGATCTGCGTGAGTTCGCTGTCGGTGACGAGGTCGACCGGAACCATCTCCACCGCGTCATCGAATTTCTTGGCGTCGGAAAACAGGACGAACGCCGCCAGAAGCAATCCCGCGTGGATTGCCGAGGAGAGAGGAAAACCGGGTTCGGAGCGCGAAATTTTCACTTCCGCTCAGCTCACTTCTTCTCCTGCTCCGTCACCAGCGCGACCTTCTTGTAGCCGGCGCTTATGACAAGCGACATCACTTCGGCGACGCGGCCGTAGTTGACCGCCTTGGAGCCGCGCACATAGATGCGTTCGTCAAATCCCTGCTTCACGGTATCCTTCAGCCTGTCGAGCAGCTGCGTCGTTTCGACCGGCTGATCCATCAGGAAGACCTGTCCCTTCTCGTCGATGGCGATAGAGACCGGCTTCTGATCGATGTTGAGCGCGCCGGCCTTGGTCTGCGGAAGATCGACGGCGACGCCGGTAGCGAGCAGCGGCGCCGCCACCATGAAGATGATGAGCAGCACCAACATGACGTCGATGAACGGCGTCATGTTGATTTCGGCCATGGCGCCGTAGCGCGGCACGCCGCGCCGTCGCCTGCCGCCCTTGCGTCCCGGGGTCGAGAGGGAAGCGCCCATGCTCGCTCCTTACGCCGCGCGATCGCGGTTCGAGGAGGCCGTGTGCTGGTCGATCTGCCGCGACAGGATCGCGGAGAACTCGTCGGCGAAGCTTTCCATGCGCGCCTGCGCCTTGGCGACGTCGCCCTGCATCTTGTTGTAGGCGATGAGCGCGGGAATGGCGGCGAAGAGACCGATCGCGGTGGCGAGCAGCGCCTCGGCGATGCCGGGCGCGACGACGGCGAGCGAAGTGTTCTTCGAGGCCGCGATCGAGCGGAACGACGTCATGATGCCCCAGACCGTGCCGAACAGGCCGACGAAGGGCCCGGCCGACGCCACCGTCGCGAGCACGAGCAGATTGGATTCAAGTTTCTCCACCTCGCGGGCGATGGAGACGTCGAGCACCTTCTCGATACGCGCCTGCAGGCCCATGAAGGAGGCGCTAGCGCCCGCCTGGAAGGAGCGTTTCCATTCCCGCATCGCCGCGACGAAAAGCGTCGCCGTGCCGGTCTGCGGCCGCTCGGAGAGCTTGCTGTACAGCTCATCGAGCGAATTGCCTGACCAGAAGCTTTCTTCGAAGCGGTCCATTGCGCGGCGCATGCGCGCGAAAAGCAGCGTCTTGTCGATGATGATCGCCCAGCACCACACCGAGGCGGCGAGCAGTCCGACCATGACGATCTTGACGACGATATGCGCGCCCCAGAACATGCTCCAAATCGTGATGTCGGCGGCGGGAGCGGCGAGAGGGCTCGCGGCGATCTCGGCTGGATTCATGATTTGTCCTTGAGTCGGCAGGCGTTCTACTGCGGCTTTGGCTGCGACGCCCGGTCTATCGCCCGCAATTTCGCCATTTGTGGGGCTGCGATGCGGCGCACAACAAATCATAGGGCTGGGGCATTAACAAGCCGTAAGGCCTAAGCGAGGTTTGGGGGCCAGACGGGCCCGCCTCGCGCTTGCGATGGCTTGCCGAGTGAATTCCAAGGCGGTCAATGAGATTTCGTCGGCCGACGATTAACTATTGGGCGGAAAATCCGCACCGTTTAAAGTGCTATTCGCAACAGAGCCCGACGCCTCCACCTTCGAGCGAAGGCGCCAGGCGTGATCGTTAGGGGCAGGTTCCCCAAATAACGCCCGACCAGATGGGGTTGGGGTTACTGTCGATATACACTGAAACTTTCACGCCATGCGGGATAAAGCTCCCGCAGGTCTCGCCGCAGACCTTTATGCTGGCGCTGATCGGAATGCTCAGCGGGATCGTGATGCACTTTGTTCCAATCACAGGAATATCGACGCAAAGCTGGTGCGTCTGCTGATTGTAACTTCCCTTCACGCAGAACTTTATGGCCAGCGCCAGAGCATTGGGCAGGAGCGCCTGAAACTCCGACGCGCCGCCCTGCGCGGCGAAGCCTGAGACCGTGAAATCAGGAACTTGATTGGATGAGGGATCATTCGCCATAGTAGAAGCCTCCTTGCAATTACAGTTCGACATCAGTGTTACTCCAACGAGAACACATTCGAGGCTAACGCATTCTAAAATGAAAGAGAATGTAAACATTGCTACAGTACAATGAAATTTAGATTGGCAATGTAAACATTGTTGTTTTTATCTACTGTAAACAATATTGGTAAAGTCAATTTTAAACCAGATATGGCTCACTAATTTGGCGTCGCATGGCGTGCGTAGAGAAGCTGTTTGAGAAGGAGGTCGAGTCTTTCGGTAGTAGACCTCAGCGCGATATGCGCGGCGTTCATCGCCGGGCGTCGCGCATGGCGGAATAGCCCCAAGGCATGCCTCAGCAGAAAGATGGATGGACGGACATCGCGCTGCAGTTGCTGACCGACTAATCGTTGAGCTGGTAAATCCACCATCCCTTGAGTTGGTACACGAGGGAAAATCGCGTGAGGGGGGAGGGCAGGGAGGTGGAGAACGGCAACAGCCGCGCAATCAGCCTGTCGCCGTCGCTCTTGCGCTGGAAATAATGCAGCCGCGTGGCGCCGCCCATCGGTTCGACGGCGAAGCCGCCTTCGATCTTTTGATCGCGCATCCATTGTTGCGCGGATTTGATGAGACCGTGCGAAACGCCGGTCGCGGCGAAATCCTTATAGGCGATGGAGAGCTGTTGCGGCCGTGCGGCGGCGAGCATCCACGCGTCCGAAATGCGCACGGCGACATAGGCGGGCTTGCCGTCGGCAAGTTTTTTCAACGCCTCGCTCGCGCGCGCCTCATCGGAGTCGAGCAGCGCGTCCATGAAACGCGTGAAACTATTCGCTGACGAGGTCGGGACTCCCGCGCCCCATCGCGCGCGCTCTGCCGCCCCCGCCGCCGACCAGGCGGCGGGCAACAAAAGTCCGCGCGCCTCTGCGTCGTCGAGCGGCGCGGCGCGGCCAGCGACAAGCCGAATCGCGCGCGAGAAATCCCACCACGCCAGCACGACGGCGTCCTGCGGCGTATGTTCGCGGATTGCGGCAAGAACCTTCGCCGCATCGGCCGCGGAAACTTCGGCGAAGAAGATCGGCTCCGTCACCTGATTGCGCCACGTGAGCGGCGTCAGCCGGCCGGCTTCATCGCGCGCGACGACGCCGGTGGCGAGAGGGCGGCGCTCGTCCTTCGCCGAGACCTCGATCTGCTGAAGGCGCTCGGGCGTAAGTCCAAGGCCTTCGACATCCTTCGCCGCTTCCGCCGAGATCGGCGCGAGCCGGGTTTCAAACGGCGCGGTTGGATTGAGTCCGGCGTAGATCGCCCAGCCGAGCAGGGCGAAGCCGGAGACGATGAGGGCGACGCCGGCGATGAGCCGAATGCGGGGAGTCATGCGAGCCTAACTAATAGAGTTCCGATTGTTTCCGCACCCAAATGTCATTCCCGCGAAAGCGGGAATCCAGAGCAGCAGCCGATTCTATCGCAGAACGCCCCTGGATTCCCGATCGCGCTGCGCGCGTCGGGAATGACATTGCGGGTTCTCGGCGATAACAGCGCCGTCATTGCGAGGAGCGTAGCGACGAAGCAATCCAGAGCTGCTTCGCGACGCTGGATTGCTTCGCTTCGCTCGCAATGACGGCGTTAACGGTGGCGTTCACGAAGCCTTGCGGCGCATGAGCAGACCGGCGCCGGCAAGCATGGCGAGGATGCCCAGACCGCCCGCGATGGCGCGGCGCGTCGTCGAGTCGAGATCGAGGTCGCCGTGCTTCTGGCCGGAGATGCGCTTCAGCTCGGCGCGGATTTCGGCGGCTTCGCGCAGCTTCGTATCCTCGTCGTTGATCTTCGCCGCCGCGCCGATGAGCTGCGACCAGCCCTCCGTATAGGTGTAGCCGCCGGGGTTCATATGCGCGAGCCCCTTATAGTGCTTGATCTGATGGTGCTCCCACATGTCGGCGAAGACATATTCGATCGCGCTCGGATTATTGCCCTTCTGCCAGAACAGCTGGAAGAAGCCGCCCGCGTCGTCCTTCTCGGGCGGAGGCGGCGCCGGCCGGTTCGTCGTCTGACCCGGCAGCAGTTTGTCGTTGTAGAGCTTCACCAACACGCTGCGCGCCGTCTCGGTGATTTCGAGGCCGGAGACGATCCCCTTGTCCATGCCGTCGAGATAGGCGCGCGCGAATCTGTCGGAGTGACAGTTGGAGCAGGTCGAAACCCACGACTCCTTGCGCTGCGTGAACCAGGGGTGGTTGAGGTTTTCCGCGATCTTCGGCATCGGCACGAAGGCCCAGCGCGACTTGCGCACCATGTTGTGCGTGAACTTGCCCTGATACTCCATGTGGCAGAAGGCGCAGGTCGGGGCGTTCATATTGCCCTTTTCCATCGCGTCGGCGAGGCGGACGTTCCAGTCCCATGTGTCGCCGCGCGTCTGATAGATCGTGCCGTGCTTCGAGAGCATGTAGCCCTCGAATTCATTGTGATCGACGCCATTGTGGCAGATGGCGCAGGCCTGCGGCTTACGCGCCTGCACGGCTGAGAATTCGTGCCGCGTGTGGCAGGAGTTACAGGTCGTCTGCGGCGTGTGGCAGAAGGTGCAGCCCTCCGCGACTTCGCGCTGCTCCATCGCCGCCCACACCGCGTTCTCGACATTGGCTTTCATTGACAGCGCGTGTGAGGGATGGCCGGGCTTCCACTGATCTTGCGGCCAGGTGAAGGTGTCGCGCTCGGACTCGCGTTCGGCGAACTGCTGCACATGGCATTGTCCGCAGGCGGCGGCGTCGGGCATCCGCAATTCGGTTTTATGCTGGCCGTGATCCTTGCCGACTCCCATATGGCAGTCGATGCAGCCGACCTCCTTCAGCGGTTCGCCATTCTTGAGCGTTCCCATCGAGCGGAGGTTGTTCTCGACCTCCGTGATCATCGCCTTCTTATAGGCGCGCGCATCCGAGTCCGGCAGATTGCGGATCGCGTCGAGATTGCCATGCACGCTGCCCTTCCAGCTATGCGTCCAGCCGGGCGTCACTTGGCTGTGGCATTCGACGCATTGCGCGCGCTGCGCGTCGACGTCGATCGTCTGCGGCGGCTTATAGAAATCATGCGGATTGAGATATTTCGAGATCGGGATCGGCTCCCAATATTTCGAGAACGAGCCTTTTCCTGCGCCTAGTGATTCGTCGTAGTAGCGCTTGGTCAGCGCATCGTAGAGCTCCTTGGGCGAGGCGGTCTTGGCAAGACCCAGCGCCTTGAAGGTTTCATCCGGCGTGTCCGCAAGGGCCGGCGCGCAGAGGACAAAGGTCACGGCGAACGCGAAGATCAGCGCGAGGCGAGCCGCGTAATGAGAAACCCTTTGTGAATTCAGCATGCTCTCCCTCGCCCCTTCTGCGTCTGGCTGCATTGTCGGGGCCGAGGCGGCCAGAGGAAAGGACCACAGGCTTCCCCGCCGATGAGGCCACCCCCTCAGGCGCCCTCTGGCTCGTCAAAACGCTTGCAGACGATAAATGATGACTTCGGGAGAAGCCATGACAACGCGTTGGTTCCCCTCCGCTTTGAAAACCGCCGAGGCGCCGCCCGGCATGCGCATCTATGCGATCGGCGACATTCATGGCCGCGCCGATCTTCTGCACGTTCTCGCCGAAGCGATCGTCGAAGATCTTGCGGCGCGCCGCTGCGAACAGGCGGTCACCGTCTTCGTCGGGGACTATGTCGACCGTGGACTTGGCTCGAACGGCGTTTTAAAGCGCTTGTCCACCGGGGATTTCCCAACGCCCATCGTCGCGCTGCGCGGCAACCATGAAGAAGCGCTGCTGCGCTTCCTCAACGACGCCGCAGCGCTCGACGACTGGGTCGAAAACGGCGCGCTGACGACGCTGCATTCCTATGGCGTGGACGCCGGCGAGGAGGTGGCGAAAGGCGGAGCCTCACAGGTGCGCGTCAAATTTCTCGCGCATTTCCCAGATGAACATCGCCGCTTTATCGAAGAATCGCGGCTGTGGGCGGAATATGGGGGCTATTTCTTCTGCCATGCCGGCATACGGCGCAGCGCGCCGCTGCATTTGCAGGCTCCCCACGATCTGATGAACATCCGCGAGGGGTTTCTCGACTGCGGCGAATCGTTCGGCAAGGTGATCGTGCATGGGCATACGCCGCATAATAACGTCGAGGATTTGCCCAACCGGATCAATCTCGACACGCACGCGTTCAAGACCGGCGTATTGACTGCGGTGGCGCTGGACGGTTCCGAGCGGCGGTTTATTCAGACCGCGTGAGGCGTCATCCGACGCGCAGCTCGAAGGCGTTTTCGAGGTGACGCGGCAGCCGCCCCGGCGCAACGAAGATCGCGTCGGCGCGCAGCGTATAATTCATCGCCCAAGGGTTCGCGGCGAGCCAGCGCCCTACCGCCTGCGAGAAGCGGCGGTGTTTTTGCGGCGTGATGGCGATGGCGGCGTCATCGAGATCGCCGCGCGCCTTCACTTCGACGAAGACAATCGTGCGGCCGCGCTTCGCGATAATGTCGATTTCGCCGCCATGCGCGCGAAAATTGCGCGCCAGAATTTGATAGAGCCGCGCCCGCAGCCACAGCGTCGCCGCCGTCTCGGCGCGAAGGCCGTAGACATAGGCGGCGCGTCGGGCGTTGGAGTCACCGTTCAACGCAACCACCTCGATATTTATTTGGCTTGTGTTGCATATCGGCCACATACATCCGGTGCGGGTTAGACTACTATGCTCATAGTCAATTACAGTTACACTATCTATCACCTTGCGGAGATTGGTTATGAAACTTTTGACATCAATAATTGCGGGTGCCTTACTTGCCTTGGCTCAAGCTCATCACGTTACTGCCGGAGAAGTGGCCGTATTTAGCCCAAGCGGGTGCACTTGTACTGGAAAACTGTGCACCTGTAAAATGGTGCCAGACGTTGTTTTTTCCACGGAACAGATCGAAGCACTTAGAAACGCGCGCACACCGAGCAAAAACGAAATTGAACAATACAAGGCGACTAAGGTCCCTGGCGCAGGAAATTCACCAGAGTAATCGTCTTTAGGTGATTGACATGGTCAAAATTATGTTGTCGACACGCATGTTTTTACTTGCGATGATGGTTGTTTCAAGTGGGCTTGCAGGCTGCGGCTTGGCGGTTCCCCAAATCAAAGAATTTTGGGACCAGGATTATCCTGGAGACATAGCGACGAACACGCCCCCGGTCTCGGGCACAGCTCAAATCGAATTTGAGATCAAAAAAAGAATCTATTGTGATTTGCGACGCGCCGTTCAGACGGCCAATCAATATAGCGTAAAAGAGATAGATGGTAATAAAACAAAAAGCAGTAGTCTTATTCCGAGTGACTGGGGAGCTCAGGTAAGCTTGACTCTCGAAGTTGACGAATCCTCAACCCTTAACCCGGGTGTTTCTTTAAATACTCCTATGCACAACGCAACAGTCAATTTCGCAGGCGAATACCTGGGACAGGCGAGTCCTTTAACCTCAGCAGCGACATCAGCGGCGACCTATTCCTTTCTCAGTGTTCCTCAGAGCTATGCGTTCGCCCTCGGCGGCAAGCTTTCTTCCACCGCAACGCGAATTGACAAGTTCGATCCCTATTATTCAGTCGCAGAGTTGATGACGCCCATAGGACCAAAAAGCGTCTGTAACGACGCTTTTCCGGAAAATGATCCCTTTGTCGCGATTGGAGTTCTACCGGCATCGAGTTCACCGCTGATCAAAAGCGACCTCGGAATTACGGAATGGCTCGTGGGCGCCATGTTCACGAACAGACATATCCCGTCCGTTCAGCAAACGCCTCTGCCTCCTCCCACCCCAACATCGCTCCGGGATGAACGCGCAAAGCTTCTCAAGCAAGGTTACTCGCCTGGCGAAATTACCCAAATTATGGCATCCAACGCCCCAAAAAGAGGAGGCGGAGGCGGCAAGCCGGATACCGTTACATTGGAAATCAAATTCGTCATCGTAACGAACGGCGACGTTACGCCTACGTGGCGTCTTGTTCGTGTGTCAGGCAATACCGCAGCGCCCTTTTTTGGGATAGGGCGCACACGTATACATGACTTAATAGTTACAATTGGTCCGTCGGGGGTCGCAACGGCAAATACGCATTTAGCTTCTCAGATCGGCAATGCTGTGAGTATTGGCAACAGGAGTGTCCTTGCAGCCCCTTAGTGGGTAAAGCACGAGACTTCCATTCCAGCGAAGTTCGGGATTGTCGGGATATTTTTCGCGCAGTTCGGAAAGCCCTTAGCCTTCGCTATGTTGCTTCGCAGCCGCCAGCTCTAGCGCCCGCGCGTAAACCTGGCGGCGCGGCTGGCCGGTCGCCGCTGAAACCACGCTTGCCGCGTCCTTCACCGAATGCGCCGTGAGCGCCTCTTCGATTTTGGCGTCGAGATCGGCAGCCGCGGTCTGCGCCGCGTCGGCTCCGGGCGGGGCGACGAGCAGCACGATCTCGCCCCGTGGCGGCTCCTCTTCGGCGAGCGTCGCCGCGAGTTCGTCGAGCGCGCCGCGCCGCACCGATTCGAACATTTTTGTCAGTTCGCGGGCGATCGCAGCATTGCGCTTGCCGAGAATCGCCGCGCAATCGGCGAGCGTTTCGGCCAGCCGGCGCGGGCTTTCGAAAAACACCAGCGTTCCGGGAATAGGCGCGAGTTCGGCGAGCCGCGCCCGCCGCGGCCCGCTCTTATGCGGCAGAAAGCCCTCGAAAAAGAAGCGGTCGGTCGGCAGTCCGGCGACGACCAGCGCCGCCAGCACGGCGGAAGGGCCGGGCACCGACGTCACATGCACGCCTTTCTCGAGCGCCTCCTGTACGAGCCTGAAGCCGGGATCCGAGACGAGCGGCGTGCCGGCGTCGGAGACGAGCGCGAGCTTCGCCCCCGCCTCGAGGCGCGCCAGAAGGTGAGGGCGGATGACCCTGGCGTTATGCTCATGATAGGCGACGAGCGGCGTCGAAATCCCGTAATGCGCAAGGAGCGTTTTTGTGACCCTTGTGTCCTCGGCGACCACCGCGTCCGCCGCTGCGAGGGTGGAGAGCGCGCGAAACGAAACGTCCTTCAGATTGCCGATCGGAGTCGCGACAAGGTGCAGTCCCGGCTCGATTCTCTCGGCTTCGGCGCGCAGGCCGAAGGCGGTATAACTCGCAGCAGGCGGAGAAATGGCCTCGATGGTCATGCGCGTCGCTCTTTGTTCGTTTTAAGATACTAGATGTTCGTTTAAGAGGACAAGCGCCAACTGCACGCCAGCCGCAATTCCTCCAAATGGACCGTCTATTGACTTTCGGCTAGGGACTCGGACCCTTAGCGCAGAATAGCCGCGCCATGGCGGGAGCCCCGGGCGCCGCAGGGGGTTTTCATGTCGACATCGTCTTCTCGCGCGCGCGCCTGCGCGTTCACGCGCGGCGCGGCCGTGACGAAGCGCGCTGCGCTCGTCGGCCTTGCGGCCACGCTCGCCGCCTGCAGTCCCACGAGCGGGCCGTGGGCGCCTGGCGTGCGCGATCTAAAGCTCAGTGGCGCGACCCAGACCGCCCCCGCGGAAAGCGAGACGATCGGAACCGGCGCGGTGAAAATCGCGCTGATCGTGCCGCTGACGGGCCCTTCGGGTCCGTCCTCCGTCGGCGCGTCGCTGCTCAACGCCGCAAAGCTCGCCTATGCCGACAGCGGCGCCAATGACGTGACCATCCTCGTCAAGGACGATCGCTCGACGCCGTCGGGCGCCGCCGCGGCGACTCAGGCCGCGATCAACGAGGGCGCCGAAGTGGTCTTAGGTCCGGTGTTTGGCGCCGGCGTCAAGGAGGCCAGCCGGGTCGCGCGTTCCGCCAACAAGCCGATGATCGCCTTCTCGACGGACTCATCGGCCGCAGGCCGCGGCAGCTATCTGCTGTCCTTCCCGGTCGAGGGCTATGTCGACCGGGGCGTCAGCTTCGCGTCGCAGCACGGCAAGAAATCGATCGCGGCGCTGGTGCCCGAAAACGATTACGGCACGCTGGCCATGGCGCAGTTCCAGCAGAGCGCCGCGACTTACGGCATCCGCGTGCCGGTCATCGAGCGCTACAAGCCGGGCTCGCCCGGCGACTCTGTGAAGCGTCTGGCCGCCGTGCGCGATCAGTTCGACGCGCTGTTCATTCCCGAGCAGGCCGAGGCGATGCAGGCGGTGTCGAAAGAGCTCGTGGCGAATGGCATCGATTCCAAGAAGGTGCAGATTTTCGGCACGGGCCTGTGGAACGACGCGCGCACGCTGAGCCTGCCGGCGCTGCAGGGCGCCTGGTTCACGGCCCCGGAGAACGCCGGATTCAACGCGTTCGCGCAGCGCTACAAGGCGAAATACGGGTCCGACCCGGCGCGCGTCGCGACGCTCGCCTATGACGCGGTGTCGCTCGCCATCGCGCTGTCGCGTTCGCAAGGATCGCAACGCTATTCGGAAAGCGTGCTGACCAATCCTTCCGGCTTCAACGGCGCCGACGGCGTCTTCCGCTTCAAGCCGGACGGCGGCAATGAACGCGGATTGTCGGTGCTCGAGATCGGCGGCGGTTCGGCGAAGATCATCTCGCCCGCGCCGCGCAATTTCACCGGGAATGGCGCGTAGGGCAGGGCGGCATCTCCACCTCCCCCTTGAGGGGGGAGGTCGGTCGCCGAAGGCGACCGGGTGGGGGTGAACACCCACCCCGCATTGCTTCTTTTTCCCGCATGCGCGACTCCACCCTCCCCTTGAGGGGGAGGGTCGGCGCGCAGCGCCGGGGTGGGGTGGAGCCGCGTCCGCAAATCATTGCTGTGAAGCCGCGCGGTTCGGCGCGCCTTCTGACGGATTCATCCGGGCTGTCACCCCACCCCGCATTGCTTCGCAATGCGACCCTCCCCCTCAAGGGGAGGGTGGGTTGCGCGGTTACGCCGCTCCCGTCTCTCCCGCGATCTTGCCGAAATCGGCGACGCCCATCATCACGCGGCGCAGTTCGGCAAGCAGCCGCAACCGATTCAGCCGCAGATCGGCGTTGTCGGCGTTGACCGTCACATCGTCGAAGAAGACGTCGACCGGCTCGCGAAGTTTTGACAGCGCGCGCATGGCGCCGGCGAAATCTTCCTTCGTAAGATGTTCGGCGGTCTCTTCGCGCGCGCGGGCGATGGCGGCGGCAAGCTTATGCTCCTGCGGCTCGATGCGCAGGTTCGGCGCATGGCGATGCGCATAGGCGTCCGGCCCGTCCTTCTTTTCTTCGGCTTTCAGGATGTTGCTGGCGCGCTTGTAGCCGGCGAGCAGGTTTTTTCCGTCGTCGGTCGCAAGGAATGTGTCGAGCGCCTCGACTTTGCGGGTGATCATGAGCAGATCGTCCTGTAGCGGCGCGCCTGTCGCCTGCTCCTCATCGGAGTCGGCGAAAGCGACGGCGCCAAGCGCCGCATCTATCAGATCGTGTCTGGCCCCCTTGTCGCGCAAGTAGACCTTCAGCCGATCGATGAAAAATTCGAGAAGGTCATTATCGACGCTGAGCACGGAGAGAAGGCTAGTGCTCGTTGAAATTTTCTCGCTTTTTGTAGCCTTAGCCTTGACGATCGCGCGCTCCAATTTTCTGGTAGAGGCGACGTACCGAAACGCTGCTTCCAAATCGCTTTCCGGGTCGGGCTCGGAAAGGTGCCAAGCGATGCTCGTTTCAAATGCATCCGCAAGGCGAATGCGCAGCTCATTCTCCAACACGATCCTGATGACGCCCAGCGCAGCTCTGCGTAGCGCGTAGGGGTCCTTGCTCCCTGTCGGCTTCTCGTCGATCGCCCAGAAACCGACGAGCGTGTCGAGCTTGTCGGCGAGCGCCACCGCAATCGACACCGGATCGGTCGGAATGCGGTCGTTCGGCCCCTGCGGCTTGTAATGCTCCTCGATCGCCGCTGCGACGCTGGCGTCCTCGCCTTGCGCGCTCGCGTAATAGCGGCCCATCAGCCCCTGCAGTTCGGGAAACTCGCCGACCATTTCGGAAACGAGATCGGCCTTGCAAAGCGTTGCCGCGAGTTCGGCGAGAAAAGCGTCGGCGCCGACGCTCGGCGCAAGCGCCTTCGCCAGCGCCGCGATGCGCTTGACGCGTTCGCCCTGCGTCCCGAGCTTTTCGTGAAAGACGATAGCGTCGAGCTTCGGCAGACGCTCTTCGAGTTTGGTTTTGAGGTCGGTCTCGTAGAAGAATTTTGCGTCCGACAGCCGCGCGGCGATGACGCGCTCATTGCCGGCGACGACCGTCGCGCCACCGTCGGAGGCTTCTATGTTCGAGACGAGGATGAAGCGATTGGTGAGCGCGTCGTCCTTGCGCAGCACGAAACATTTCTGGTTCACGCGGATCGTCGCGCGGATGACTTCCGGCGGAATGGCGAGGAAGCTCTCGTCGAACTTGCCCATGAGCGTCACCGGCCATTCGACGAGTCCCGCGACTTCTTCGAGCAGGCCAGCGTCTTCGACAAGCTCCAGCCCTTGCGCGAAGGCGAGATCCTTCGCGTCGTGCAGGATGATGTCGCGCCGGCGCGCCGCATCGATGACGACCTTGGCGCGCTCCAGCGAGAGCGCATAATCCTCAAAGCGCTTCACGCGAATGGGTTGCGGCGCCAGGAAGCGATGGCCGTGGGTCACATTGCTAGACGCGATTCCGTCGACCTCGAAGCGGACGATTTCGGGAGATTCCGTCTCCGGTCCGAAGGTCGCCACGATCGAATGAAGCGGGCGCACCCAGCGCAGCGAATCTCCGCGCTCGGACGCCGCGCCCCAGCGCATCGATTTCGGCCAGGGAAAGTTTTTGATGATCGCCGGCAGAATCTCGGCGAGCACGTCGATGGTTTCGGCGCCCGCGCGTTCGATCACGGCGACGTAGAACTCACCCTTCTTCGGGTCCTTCGCGATCTTCGCCTGATCGAGCGAGGCGAGGCCGGCGCTTTTCAGAAACCCGGCGATCGCCGCCTGAGGCGCGCCGACGCGCGGACCTTTGCGCTCCTCGCGCAGATCCGGCTGGCGCGAAGGCAGGCCGACCACCTGCAGCGCGAGGCGGCGCGGCGTGGCGTAGGCGGCGGCGCCCTCATAGGTCAGGCCGCGATCGACCAGCGCGTTGGTGACGAGCCGCTTCAGATCGTCAGCCGCCTGCCGCTGCATGCGCGCCGGAATTTCTTCGGAGAAGAGTTCGAGAAGGAGATCGGACATCTGCGCAGTCTATTCCCCTCCCCCCGCTTGCGGCGGGGAGGGGTTAGGGGTGGGGGACTCTATCGTTTGGTAGAGCGCTGCGCAGATCGTGTCCACAACGCTTTCGAGATTGCGCAAAACCTCGTGATTCCAAAACCGCAACACGCGGTAGCCGCTTATCTCAAGAAATCGCGTGCGCTTTTCATCGCGCAGCGCTTCAGCGTCGAAGCCATGCTGCTCGCCGTCTAGCTCGACGACGATGCGCGTGCGATGACATGCGAAATCCGCGAAATAGGGGCCGATCGGCGCCTGTCGGCGGAAATGAACGTTGTTGATTTCGAGCTGTCGGAGCTGTGTCCAAAGCCTGCGTTCTGCCGGCGTCGCTTCGCGGCGCAATTTTCGGGCGCGGGGCGTTCGAGGGTCTGAACTGCGCGCCCCCCCCCCCCTAGCCCCTCCCCGCCGCAAGCGGGGGGAGGGGAATGCAAACGCCCAGTGCGACAATATCTCAGGCGATTTCCTTGACCGCCGGCTTCGGCGCGTCGAGCAGAAACTTCTCGACTTCGAGCGCCGCCATGCAGCCGAGGCCCGCCGCGGTGACGGCCTGACGATAGACTTCGTCGGCGACGTCGCCGGCGGCGTAGACGCCCGGCATGCTGGTGCGCGTCGATCCGGGCTCGACGGCGACGTAGCCCGACGGTTTGATCGTCAACTGGCCGCGGAAAAGCTCGGACGCGGGAGAATGACCGATGGCGACGAAGACGCCGTCCGCCGCAAGCGTGTGAATCGCGCCGGTTGCGACATTCTTGACGCGCGCCCCGGTGACGCTCAGCGGGTTCTCGTCGCCGACGATTTCGTCGATGACGTGATTGAAGAGAATCGAAACGTTTTCCTGCGCCAGCAGACGCTTCACCAAGACGCGCTCGCTGCGGAATTCATCGCGCCGGTGGATGATCGTCACATGCGACGCGAGATTTGAAAGATACAGCGCCTCTTCGACCGCGCTGTTGCCGCCGCCGACGACAAGCACTTTCTTGCCGCGAAAGAAAAATCCGTCACAGGTCGCGCAGGCGGAGACGCCGAAGCCCTTGAACCTTTCCTCGCTCGGCAGACCCAGCCACTTCGCCTTGGCGCCAGTGGCGATGATCAGCGATTCGCAGGTGTATGACTTGCCCGAATCTCCGGTGAGCCTGAACGGCCGCTCGTCGAGATGCGCCTCGACAATGTGATCGGAGACGAGCTTCGTCCCGACATGTTCGGCTTGCAGGCGCATCTGCTCCATGAGCCAGGGCCCTTGGATCGGCTCGGCGAAACCGGGATAATTTTCGACCTCGGTCGTGATCATGAGCTGGCCGCCCTGATCGAAGCCGGCGATGAGCATCGGCTCGAGCAGCGCACGGGCGGCGTAGATCGCCGCCGTATAGCCGGCCGGACCGGAGCCGATGATGATGACGCGCGCATGCTGCGGCATGAGGTGGCCTCGCGAGTGAAGACGCCCGCAATCTAGCCATTATCAGCGTCGCCGCAACCGCTTGGCCGGCCGCCGCGTGGAAGTCCGGCTTACCAGCCCCAACCGCCGTCGCCGCCCCAGCCCGGGCAGACGTTCATCCATTGGCGTCGCCAGCCCCAATGGGTCCACACCCTGCGGATCTGATAGCAGTCGCCATAGCCGGCAGTGGCGTAGCTGGGCCAGCCCCAACCAACGCCCGCGCCGTATCCCGGCGAATAGGCGGGCAGGTCTGTGCGGTAATAGCTCCAGCCCCAAGGCTGGCCCCAGCCCACCGGCCGGCCTGGGCCGGCACGGCCGCCCCAACGGCCGGCCCAGTGGACGCCGGGCAGTATCGCGCCTTGGAAGCCGCCGCCGCCCCAGCCGAAGCCGCGCCATCCGTCCCATCGCTGCGCCTGCGAGGCGCCGGAATGGGCCATCAAGCCAATGAGCAGAGCGCCGGTCGCGGCCGACGCTTTGATTACTTTAGACATCTTCAGCTCCTCTCCCGATGCAAAAACGCCCTCCCAGACCGGGAGGGCGCGTGTGTTTCAAATGCCGACGCGAAGCGATCGGCTTACCAGCCCCAACCGGTGTTCCAGCCGCCCCAACCGCCGCCCCAGCCGGAGCAGACGTTCACCCACTGGGGCCGCCAACCCCAATTGGTCCACACGCTGCGAAGCTGGTAGCAGCCGCCGTAGCCGATGTTGGAATAATAGGGCGAACCCCAACCCAAGCCATATCCGGCGCCGATCAGGCCCGCGCCATACCACGGCCAATAGGAGCGCGCCCACGGACGTCGCCAGCCCCATCCGCCGCCCCAACCGCCGATCACAGGCCTGCCCCAGCCGCCGCCCCAGCCGGCGCGGCGCCATCCGCCGCCCCAGCCGGGGCCGCGCCAGCCGCCGCCGCCCCAGCCGCCTCTAAAGCCCCCGCCGGGCAGAACCGCGCCACGGAAGCCGCCGCCGAAACCGCCGCCCCTGAAGCCGCCAAATCCGCCGCCAAGTCCGCCGCCGTGTCCGCCGCCGAAGCCGCCGCCCCTGAACCCGCCGAAACCGCCGCCGCCGAACCCGCCGCCTCGGCCGCCAAAGCCGCCCCTTTGCGCCTCAGCGATGTCCGTATGGGCCAGCAACCCGATAACCAGCGCGGCCGTCGCGACCGCCGTTTTGACCGATTGAGACATTTCCAGCTCCTGATCGTGGTCTCAACAGTTGCGCTGGCGGGCGAAAATCCATGCGCGGTCCTGGCGCGCTGAATATTCGCCGCCAACCCCGCCAACGTCACTAAATCGCGCGCGGCGCACGCACTTCAAGAAGCTCTGCCTTCGACGCTTGAGCAGGGGGAAGAGTCTCCTGCTGAAAATAGTTCTGAAGTGTTGCGCTTATGTCACAGGCCTAAAAGACGTGTTTACGCAGAGTAGTCATGTCGGTCAAAGACAAGAATAAGCAGTAATGGAACAATGTTAGTTTAAGTTCGGTTTCATCATTCTCTGAAGTGCTCAGTGACGGGCCGCGTGGCGCTTTTGATCTCGCCATTGTTTGGTCACGAGCGATTTCTATTGGCGACAGATCTGCGGAGTCGCTTGCGGCCTTTGCAAGGAGAATGTTGTGAAAAAGTTTGTGTCCGGAGTTCTGGCCCTTGGCGCCGTCAGCCTATTCGCGTCCACGGCGACGAAAGCGGGTGAGTGGGTCGGCCAAGCGTCCTATTACGCGCACAGGGGGCGCACGGCGAGCGGCGCGCATGTCGGCGCCCTTACGGCCGCCCATCGGACATTGCCGTTCGGATCGAAGGTGCGGGTGACCAATTTACACAACAATCGTTCGATCGTCGTCACGGTGAACGATCGCGGACCGTTTACGCGCGGCCGGGTTATTGATGTCTCCGTCGCGGCGGCTGACAGCCTCGGATTCAGATCGGCGGGCGTCGCGCATGTCAGGGTGGAGCAGGTCGCGGACTAATATCGCCACCAGAATGCGCTGATCAGACCGCGCTCGGCGGGCGAGTTGACGCCCCCGATCGCGGCGATCGCGCCGATCTGCAACGAAAGCGACGCGGTCACGTCGTAGACCGCGCTCAGCTGAAATTTCTGCGCGGCGACGACGCCCGCCGGGCCGCCTCTCGGCGCAAAGCCGGAGAAGCTTTGGGCGAGTAGCAGGATCGGGGGCAGGGGGCGCAGGCCGGCGGTGAGGTCGGCGCGGATCTCATCGCCATTCTGTCCGCGCGACCGATACCCCAGCTGCGCGTCGACAAAGCCGGGAAAGCCGAAAAGCTCGAAGGGCCGGCCAACAAGCAGCCGCAGGTCGGCCTGCACGGGATCGCGCATATCGAGGAACCGCCGCGCCGCCGGCGAGGCCGCCCGCACGCCCGCCTGCAGCGAGACGATGTAATCGCCCCAGGTGAAGAGCAGCGTCCGCGCGCCGAGAGCGCCTAACCCCAGGCCTTCATAGCGTGCGCCCGGCGGTCCTTGGAGCGACAGCGGCAGGCCGGCCTTGGCTTCCTCGACGAGCAGGTTGAGGTGGTCGTAGGGCGCCGCGGCGCCACGGAAATTCATATAGCCGCCTTCGGCGACGATCGTCAGCCAGTCGAAGAGGCCGTGCTCGATATATACGCGCGTCTCGAACTTGCGATAGGAGGGCGTCTGGATCAGTCGGCCCTTGGCGTCATAGGCTTTGCGCGCGTCGGCGAAGGTCGTGGTGACGATCGCCTGTCCTGCGCCGGGCGGCATGAGCCAAGCGCCAGCGAAGGCCGACCGCGCCGCAATGGCCCAAAAGCAAAAAAAAATGAAAATCGCCAAGGCACGCATGGAGACACGCATGGAGACACGCATGGCGTCACGCATGGCGTCACGCACAGGAACCCGACCGCCGCCGATCGGCCGCGGGCCTTACAATGCAATGATAAAAGCGATGCGCGCTGTTGACAATCGACGGCTGCGCTTATGCTCCCACATGCGCATGCACGTCGCGGCCGCCGTGACGCTGCATGATTTCCATCGCCGCGCGTTCGCGCTCGTCGTTCCAGACGCGGGCCCAAAGCAGCAGTCCGCCATGCTTCAACTGTGACTGCGCCCATTTGGTCTGGCGGTCGCCGACGAGCTTCGAAGCCAGCAGGCCCAAAATGCCGGCTGCGCCGCCGGTCAGCAGTCCAACCGCGATGGCGCTGGTCAGCGACAGGCCCCAGGCAAGCGTTACTCCTGCGCCGATGAAGGCGCCGACGTAGAACAGCACGCCGACGATCGAGGCCTTGCCGATATTGAGCGACTCGCTGTCGATGTAAGGCGTGCGCGGCGCTCTGGGGCTGTCTTCAAGCGAGTCGGCGCTCACGTCCGTGTCGCCGAGCTTTTCGCGCACTTTGTCCTCTTCGGCGAGAAGGCTGATCTCCGAGCGGTCGAAACCGCCGGTGAGAAGATCGTCGATCGCCGACTGCAGCGTGTCGACGGTGTCGAACAGGCCGACGACCTCGCGCAGCTCATGGCGTTCTTCAGGGGTGGTGGCTCTCTTCGCGTCCATGTTTCTTGCTCCTGCGCGGCGATTTGGCGCGCGGCCGCGCTCTTGATTAAACAGAGCGGCGCGCCCGGTCTTCAAGAGGCGTCGGGCAGGGAAAATTGTTGGGAGGGGGAAAAGCTGGTGGCCAGACGCGCCGACGGTTGCCCTTCGGCCTTTGAGACGCGAGCTTCGGCGCTCGTCATGAGGGGCCTTGGGTTGCGTAGCGTGCAAGGTGTTGTCGACGCTTTCCGCTCGCGACCACAGAGCGCCAACAAAGCAGTCCTCATCCCGAGGAGCGCCCGTAGGGCGCGTCTCGAAGGACGAGGACTGCGCCCTTTTAGTTTACGCACGCGATGACTTTCACTTGTCCCAGTTCTCAGGCGACTTCGGAGTGTCGCGCCCGTCGGGCTCCTTTGCGACGCCTTTGAAAGGTCCCGGCGTTTGCTTCACTTCCATAACACGCCCATTGTGCTCATCACGTTTTTGCCAGAGTCCATCCGGACGCTTGAACTGCGTGCGTCCGCTCACAGCGCCGCGTCGGAAATCATCTCCCGTGTTCTTTGCCATTCTTGCCTCCAACTTCAGCTGCGCCCAATAGCGGTGCCGCAGGTCTCGCACTTCAAATTCGTGCCATTGCCCACGACGGCGAAATTGCCGCACTCGGGACAGGCCTCGCCAACACAACTTACACGGCGACTCTTGAGACGAGACATTCTGTCTGCGGCGTACATTTCGGGAAAATCGAATTGGTGACACAGGCTCACTTGGTCTTTGCACCTGCCCGCAAGATGATCGGGTGCCAAGAACTGATCCGCGAACCAGTTTGCTTGTGGTTCCGCGCGTTCTTCCTCGGGCCAAGCCTTGAGATGTTCCCTGTTGTCTTCCGAAAAGGCTTGCCGATAATGACCGTGCAGAAAGATATGCCCAAGTTCGTGCGCCAGTATGAAGCGCGACTTTGGTTCTCCTAAGCGAGCATCCATCCAAATTTCCTGATGAACGTGCAACGTTAACCGCGGTTTGAAGGAAACCCACGCCAGATCCTCAGCGTCATACTTAAACAGATCGAGATGGAGGACACCTAACTGTCCTATCGTTCTACCAACGAGGCATTCGATCTGTTTTGTAATGTCGAATGTATAGTAAGCATCGATCCCAAGCCACCGACGAAGTTTGCGTGCTTCTTCCCCTACCGTCTCGTATCGGCGGTGTTTAACTTTGCAATCAGTTGCCATGGTGTTCGTCCCCTCACGAACACCCCGTCGTCGCGCCGCAGGTCTCGCACTTCAAACACGTGCCGTTGCGCACCAGCGTGAAGTTCGCGCACTCGGGGCAGGCTTCGCCGACATAGCCTTTCATGCGCGCTTCGGCGCGTTTTTCGGCGACGCCGGTGACGCTCTTCGTCGGCTCGGTCCAGCCCAGCGTCGAGGTCGGGTCGTCCGCCTCATGCGCCGCGTCCGGCGTCTCGCGCAGGGCGACCGCGCCGCCGATGTTTCGAGCGGTGCCAAAAGCTTCGCCGCCTTGCACCACCATCAGCCGGTCGGTCTTGGAGCGCAGCAGACCGCGCGAGACGACGGAATTCGTCTCCGGCGCCTTGCCCTCATGCTGGCCCTTGCCGAGCACGTCATGGCCGATGTCTTCGGGCGAGACATGCGCGAGATCGTTGCGGCCGAGATAGGAGACGGCAAGCTCGCGGAACACATAGTCGAGGATCGAGGTCGCGTATTTGATCGCGTCATTGCCCTGCACCGGACCCGCGGGCTCGAAGCGGGTGAAGGTGAAGGCGTCGACATATTCCTCGAGCGGCACGCCATATTGCAGGCCGAGCGAAATCGCGATGGCGAAATTATTCATCAGGCTTCGGAAGGCCGCGCCTTCCTTGTGCATGTCGATGAAGATTTCGCCCAGCCGCCCGTCTTCATATTCGCCCGTGTGCAGATAGACCTTGTGGCCGCCGACCGTCGCCTTCTGAATGTAGCTCTTGCGCCGGTTCGGCAGCTTCTCGCGCTCGCGGATCACCTGATGCACGACGCGCTCGACGATGCGTTCGGCGATGGCCGCCGCGCGCGCCGGCATATTGGCGGTCACGAGTTCCTCGACGACGTCCATCGCGTCGATGTCGTCGTCGCCGGCGATGAGCTGCGCCGAGAGCGGCTGCGAGAGCTTGGAGCCGTCGCGATAGAGCGCATTGGCCTTGAGCCCGAGGCGCCACGACAGCAGATAGGCCTGTTCGCAATCCTCGATCGAGGCGTCATTCGGCATATTAATGGTCTTGCTGATCGCGCCCGAGATGAAGGGCTGCGCCGCCGCCATCATGCGGATATGCGAGTCGACCAGAAGATAGCGCTTGCCGGTGCGCCCGCAGGGATTGGCGCAATCGAACACCGGATAATGCTCGCGCTTCAAATGCGGCGCGCCCTCCAGAGTCATCGCGCCGCAGATATGGACATTCGCGGCGTCGATGTCGGCGCGCGAGAACCCCAGATGGGTCAGCAGATCGAAGTTCTTGTCGTCGAGCGCGGCCGCTGGAACTTTCAACACGCCGGTGAGAAAATCCTGCCCGAGCGTCCATTTGTTGAAGACGAATTTGATGTCGAAGGCGCTGCGCAGCGCTCCTTCCACCGCCGCGATCTTCTCGTCCGTGAAACCCTTCGCCCGCAGGCTCGTGGTGTTGATCGCGGGCGCGTTGGAGAGCGAGGCGTGGCCGACGGCATAGGCCTCGATCTCGGCGATCTCGCTCTCGCGATAGCCGAGCGAACGCAGCCCTTCCGGCACGGCGCGGTTGACGATCTTGAGATAGCCGCCGCCGGCGAGCTTCTTGAATTTGACGAGCGCGAAATCGGGCTCGATGCCGGTCGTGTCGCAATCCATCACGAGGCCGATGGTGCCGGTCGGCGCGACGACGGTGACTTGCGCATTGCGATAGCCGTAGAGCTCGCCTTGCGCGAGCGCTCTGTCCCAGGCGGCGGCGGCGTGTTCGACCAAGAGCTGATCGGGGCAGGAGGCGACGTCAAGCGGCACCGGCGTGATCGCCAGTTGCTCATAGCCGACGCGTTCGCCATGCGCGGCGCGGCGATGATTGCGGATGACCCGCAGCATCGCTTCGCGATTTTCCATGAAGCGCGCGAAGGGGCCGCGCTCCTTGGCCATTTCGGCGGAGGTCGCGTAGCACACGCCCGTCATGATCGCCGAAAGCGCGCCGGCGATGGCGCGGCCGGCGTCGCTGTCATAAGCGACGCCAGACGACATCAACAGGCCGCCGACATTGGCGAAGCCGAGGCCCAGCGTGCGGTAGTCATAGGACAGCTGCGCGATTTCCTTTGAGGGAAACTGCGCCATCAGCACCGAGATTTCGAGCACGACGGTCCACAGCCGCACGGCGTGCTCATAGGACTCGACGTCGATGCGCTTGGTCTCGAGATCGCGGAACTGCAGCAGATTGAGCGAGGCGAGGTTACAGGCCGTGTCGTCAAGGAACATATATTCCGAACACGGATTCGACGCGCGAATGGCGCCGCCCGCCGGGCAGGTGTGCCAGTCGTTGATCGTCGTGTGGAACTGGATTCCCGGATCGGCGGACGCCCAGGCGGCGTAGCCGATCTTCTCCCATAGATCGCGGGCTTTCAGCGTCTTCGCCGGCTTGCCGTCGAGGCGCTTGATGAGGGTCCAGTCGCCGTCCTTCTCGACCGCCTGCAGGAACTCATCCGTGACGCGCACGGAGTTGTTGGAGTTCTGACCCGAGACGGTCAGATAGGCTTCGCTGTCCCAGTCCGTGTCATAAGTGTCGAAGTGAATGTCCTTGTAGCCCTGCTTGGCGAATTGAATGACGCGCTTGATGTAATTGTCCGGCACGTCGTTTTTGCGCGCGAGCTTGATCTCGCGTTTCAGCGCCGGATTGATCTCGGGGTTGAAACAGTCGTCGCCAGGCCCTTCGCAGTTCATGCAGGCGCGCATGATCGCCTTCAGATGCTTCTTGACGATCTTCGAGCCGGTGACCAGCGAGGCGACCTTCTCCTCCTCCTTCACCTTCCAGTCGATGAAGGCTTCGACGTCGGGATGATCGATGTCGACGACGACCATTTTCGCCGCGCGCCGCGTCGTGCCGCCGGATTTGATCGCGCCCGCCGCGCGGTCGCCGATCTTGAGGAAGGACATCAGGCCCGAGGACGAGCCGCCGCCGGAAAGCTTCTCCTTCTCGCCCCGCAGCTTGGAGAAATTGGTGCCGGTGCCGGAGCCGTATTTGAACAGCCGCGCCTCGCGCACCCAGAGATCCATGATGCCGCCGTCATTGACGAGATCGTCGGCGATCGACTGGATGAAGCAGGCGTGCGGCTGCGGATGCTCATAGGCCGATTTCGACTTCACCATCTTGCCGTTGGCGTAGTCGACATAGAAGTGCCCCTGGCTCGGCCCGTCGACGCCATACGCCCAGTGCAGGCCGGTGTTGAACCATTGGGGGGAATTGGGCGCCGCCATCTGCATGGCGAGCATGTAGCGAAGCTCGTCGCTGAACGCCTGGGCGTCTTCCTCGGTATCGAAATAGCCGCCCTTCCAGCCCCAATAGGCCCAGGCGCCGGCGAGACGGTCGAAGACCTGCTTGGCCGAGATTTCGGAGCCGTTGCGCTGGTCCTTGGGGAGTTCGCTGAGCGCTTCCGCGTCGGCGACCGAGCGCCACAGGAAGGACGGGACGGCGTTCTCCTCGACGCGCTTCAAGCGCGCCGGCACGCCGGCCTTGCGGAAATATTTCTGCGCCAGAACGTCGGCGGCGACCTGGCTCCACTGGTTGGGGACGTCGATATTGTCGAGGGAAAAGACAATCGAGCCGTCGGGGTTGCGGATCTCGCTCTTCGTCGTGCGGAACGGAATGTTCGCATAAGGAGATTCGCCCGCCTTGGTGTAGCGCCGCTCAATTTTCATCGTCTCATCCCCTCAATGCGCAGGCGTCCGCCCGCACGCAGCCGTTCGCTGGCCCGCGACGCAATTTCTTGCCAATTCTGAACTCGAAAGACGCGCGCCCCGCGCTGGCGGATGGATACGCCGCGATTGAAAGCACGCCGAAAACGAGGATCACGCCCACGCAAAGCAACGCTCACGTCCGGCTGTCGCCGAGAGCCGCCGAACGTCTTAAAGATCGTTCGCCGCGTCGCCATTGCGTGTTGCCTCCAGACTGCGTGAGTCTTGCGACGACGTCAAGATATAGTGATGAAAATTAAAAAAGCGACAACATGTGGATAAGTTGGTGGATAAAGGGGAAAATTCCGGCCGGGCAGGAATGAGCGTCCGGCATCTGCGCAGATTCGGCAAGCGGGACGTTTGCGGGCGCTGGCGAACCCTGGCCCTCATGCTGAGGAGCGCCTGAAAGGCGCGTCTCGAAGCACGAGGGCGAGGGGTTTTCGCACTCTGCAGCATCCTTCGAGACGCCGCTTCGCGGCTCCTCAGGATGAGGATGCGCACTACGGGCATACTCTCTTAAAACTACAAAGCCTCGCCGCCGCTACTTGCAGGCTTTCGCGTCCGCCGGCTGGAGCAGAAAGGCGTGGTTCTCCGCATTGTCCGGGCTGAGATAGAGATAGCTGGAGCGCCCGCCCGCATCGGGCCCCGGCATTTCCAACCGCTCGACGACGCTCACGAGCACGCCCTCGGGCTGCGCGGCGATGCGGAACGCGCCGGATTTGTCGTAGCCGATCCGGCAATGATGCACGCCGTCGTTCTTGGTCTTGCAGGGGTCGGTTTCCTCGGCGGAGACCGAAGCGTTGCATAAGAGGGCGCCGCGGTCCTCCTTGCAGGCGCCGAAGGTGGAGAAGGTCGCCTTGCCGCGCCCCTTCGTCGAAAATTGCAGCGTCGCCAAAAACGGATAGGGCGGCGTGTCCTTCCGCGTTTCGATCGACAGCCACGCCTTGTCGACGATCTGGCTTTTATGGGCGGAAAGATGCGCCTTGTCATAGGCGCGCGCGTAACATCCGAGCGAGGGGAGCGGTTCCGCCCGCGCCGCGACTGTTGCGAAAACAAAAGCGCAGATCGCAGCGCTGAAGATGAGATGAGATTTGATCATTCGGTCCCCTAAAGGCGGTTCGATCCGCCGCCTTGTAGAAGTTCGCGAGTTCGCGCGCGAATCGCAACTTAAGCGGCGCATGAGCGATTCCCGCGTCACAAAAGCTTCGCCTCCCCGTGATCTTCAAGCGGGGAGATCGCAGCGGAGCGAGTCGCACATGTGGACGGTCAACGCGGATTTCGGTCAGACGATCTTCGCCCTCGTCAATTTTCCGCAAGCGGATGCAAAAAAGCCGAAAGCGGCGAAGAAAACGCTAAGTGAAACGCTCGGCCGTCTCGGCGCGCTGGAAGTGCGGCTCGCGCGCGGCAAGAGGGAAGTGCGCAAGGCGCAGCGCCTGCGTTACGACGTCTTCTACAAGGAAGGCGGCGCCATTCCCGACGCGCGCACGGCCTTCACCCGCCGCGACGCCGACCGTTTCGACAAATATTGCGATCATCTCATCGTCATCGATCACGCGGCGCAGACACGGCGCGGCAAGATCAGGCCGAAGATCGTCGGCGCCTATCGGCTGATGCGCGACGATATCGCGAAGAAGGCCGGCGGCTTCTATTCCGAAAGCGAATATGACGTCGCGCCGCTCCTCGCCCGTCATGCCGGCAAGCGTGCGCTGGAGCTCGGGCGCTCCTGCGTGCTCGCGCCCTATCGCGGCAAGCGCACCATTGAACTTCTGTGGCGCGGGCTGCTCGCTTATGTGCGGGCGCATGACATCGACGTGATGTTCGGCTGCGCAAGCCTGCACGGCGCCAATCCGCTCGCCCATGCGCAGGCCTTGAGCTATCTGGCGCATTACGCCCCGGTGGAAGAGGCGTGGCGCGTCAGCGCGCGAGACGAGCTGCACACGCCGATGCGGATGCTGGCGCGCGACGCGTTCGATCCGCGCAAGGCGCGCGACGCGCTCTCGCCGCTGATCAAAGGCTATCTGCGGCTCGGCGCGCGTTTTGGTGATGGCGCCGTCGTCGACCGCAAATTCAACACGACGGATGTCTTCGTCGTCATGCCCGTCGCTGAAATCGACGCGCGCTATCTCGAATTTTTCGGCGCCGCGCCGCACCACCGCGCCGCTTAGCGCTTCCGTCACTCCTGACGCCGAAAAGCCTGCCGGGACTGACCGCGCGCCAATGAATGCGGCCCCTCGTCCTTCGAGACGCGCGCTGCGCGCGCTCCTCAGGATGAGGCGCCTTGGTTTGCGCAAATGGAACTTGCTGATACCGCTGCAAGCAGTCCTCATGCTGAAGACGTGCGGAGCCGCTGTCTCGAAGCACTGCTGAGCAGCCTTGGGCTTCGCGCGCCATGTCTCGTCAGGACAATAAGCAGTCCTCATGCTGAGGAGGTTGCGTAGCAACCGTCTCGAAGCACGAGGTCTGCGGCGATTCCCGGTTGCGCCCGTGCGACGCGAGCAGTTTCTGCACCCGCGCATGCGTCTCTGCCGCGAGCGTCTTGCGGTCCTTGTCGCTCGTCTCAATTTCCTCGCCGAAAACAATGTGGCACTGCGTGCGGCCGCGCTTCATCAGGCTCCACAGATGCGGCAGGAAGCTCATGTCGCCATACCAACCCACGTCAATCTTGTTTGCCCCATCGGAGTAAGAGATCGCGGCGGGCGCGAGCGTCGGCGCTTCGCCGCGCGCGGCCATCGCCTCCAGCGGCGCGAAATGCGCCGAACGAAAAGGCAAAACCGCGGCGCCGTCGCTTGACGTGCCTTCGGCAAAGACGACGAGATCGCCGCCCGCGCGCAGCACGTCAGCGAGCGCGTCATTGACCCGCGAGACATCCTGCCTCGCGCCGCGTTTGACGAAGACCGTGCCTTGCAGCCGCGCCAGCAGTCCGAGCACAGGCCAGCGTGCGACTTCGCTCTTCGCCAGGAACACGAAGGGATAAAGGCTCGCAAGCGCGATGATGTCGGTCCATGAGACATGGTTGGCGACGACAAAGCGCGGCGCGGGTGAGGGCAGGGCGCCGCGCGCGTCGACCTTTACGCCAATGACGGCGCAGACCACGCGGCAGAAGCGCGTCTGAACCGCATGCTGAATCGGCCAGCCGCGCCGGCGCGCCAGCGCTTGGAGCGGAACAAGGAAGATGAAAGCGCCCGCCAGCGTGAGGACGAAGGCGAGCGCGCGCAGATAGGCCATGGCGCGCAGATGGCGCGCCTGTAAGACAGGCGCATGACAGCGCCTGCGCTACCGCGCCGCCGATGCGTCCGCCAGGAAAAACCGCACCATCTCGCGCGAAGCCTCGGGACCATGGCGATCGGCGAAGGAGCCGTCGGGATTGCCGCCCGACCAGGCGTGGCCGAGCCCCTCGACAGCCCAATGCTCCAGCTGCGGCACGCCGCGCGCGTCCGCAATGACGGTGCGGCTGTAATTGCGGCCGCCCGCCGATCCGGTCTCGCGCGTTTCGCGCGCGAGCGCATCGGCAAGATCGAGCCGAGCCCCTGCGATGATCGTTTCCCCGTTGGTCGGATGCACCTTCTGGTCGGCTTCGCCGTGGAAAACGATCGTCCGCACGCCGTCAGTCAGCTGCCTGCGCGCCGCGCCGAGCTCGAATCTACCGCCCATCGCCGCGAAGGCGGAGGCGACGTCGCTCGCCGAGCCATGCGCGAGGCCAGAATGTATGCCCACTGCGGCGTAGAGTTCCGGATAGGTCGCGGCCATTGTCGCGGCCATGGCGCCGCCGGCCGACAACCCGGCCACATAAACGCGCGACTCATCGACGCGCCACTCCGCCATGACGGCGCGCGTCATGCCGGCGATGAGGCTGGGTTCGCCCTTCTCGCGGGTCTGATCCGCCGGGTTGAACCAGTTCCAGCAACCCATCTGATTGGCCGTGGTTGACTGCGCCGGATAGGCGACGATGAAACCATGTTCTTCAGCCAGCTCATTCATTCGCGAGCCGACGGCGAAGTCCTCGGGGTTCTGCGCGCAGCCGTGAAGCATCACGATTAACGGCCGTTTGCCGTCTCCAACGCCACTGGGCGCATAGACCTTGTAGTCGCGGGCGCCGGCCGGGCCGACATAGCTGCGCGAGAGATAGGCGGCGCCCGGCGGAACGTCGATTTTCGGGGCTTTTCGCAGGGCGACGAGCGGCGCGCCGCTTTGATCGAGGCCCGGAAGGCCGGCGTGACGCAGCAACTCCACCGTCTCGCCGAGCGGGCGGCGCAGACGAAACGTCGGGGGATGCGGCTCGGCATGCGCGGCCGGCTGTGGCGCTGGCGCCGCGGCGCCGCTCGTCAGCGCGCGCATCAGCACGCGCGTCGCTTCGTTGAGATTTTGCTCGCGCGTCAGTTGCGTCGCCCTGTTGAAGGCGCTCGTCAGGAAGTTTTTCATTTTGTCTACGCCTCACAGAAGGGAGAAAAGTTCAACTGATGCGGTCCTGGAGCGCCGCCTTGACGGACTTGCTCGCTTGCAGCGCGCCGAGCACGGTGATGGATTCGACGGTCTCGCGCGCGAGTTCCGGCGTGACGTCTTCGGCGATGGACGCCAGTCCCAGGACATGGATGCGCAATCTTCGGCCGGCCGCCTTCACGGCCTCGAGGTCTTCGCGGCTGTAGTGGCGCAAGCCGAGTTCCAGCGTATTTCGCACGATGGATTGTTTGACCGCGTCCGCATGCGCGCCGAGCTGATTGCGGATCGCGGTGCGAATGAAGTCGGTGCGGTTGGAGTAGAAGCCCTCGCGCACCAGGAGATCGATATGGCCGAGATCGACATATCCGACATTGATCGTGATTTTCTCAGCCTCTGGCGGCCTTTCCCGTAATTTGTGCAGGTCCGCCATGGCCATCCTCTCACCATCTGTCTGGATGGTATATGGATGGTCACGGGTTTGGGCGCAAGTGGCGCGCAAGACCTTTGTGGCCATAGTCGACCTGACGACTTCCTCCGCGGTCGAGTTCTTCGCTACTCTTGACGCCGCCGCTTTGGGCGCCGTTATGTGCGCCTGCCCGCCCACGTTGGCGGCCAGTTCAGGCTTTCTGGGAGATCCTAAATGACGATTGTGCTTGCGCGCCGCGCATGTGTCGTTGCGGCCCTGTCGCTTCTTTCCGCCGGGCTGCTCGCTGCCGGGCCAGCGTTGGCCCACGGCCCGTCGCGCCAGAAGGTCGTCGAAAAGATCGAAATCGACGCCCCGGCCGCAAAGGTCTGGGAGATCGTCGGCAATTTCCAGGATTGGAACTGGCATCCCGCTATTGCAAAGACCGAAGGGACGGGCGGAAACGCCGTCGACGCCAAGCGCAAGCTGACCCTCAAGAACGGCGGCACAATCGACGAGTCGCTGACCAAATATGACGCCGACGGCAAGTCGCTGAGCTACAAGATCGACGCCGTCGACGTGAAAGTCCTGCCGGTCAATAACTATGCTTCGACGATCAGCGTGAAGGAAGAGGGCGGCAAGAGCGTCGTCGAATGGAAGGGCGCGTTTTATCGCGGCTTCATGAACAATGATCCGCCGCCGGAACTTTCCGACGAGGCGGGGCTGAAGGCGGTGAGCGACATATACAAATCCGGTCTCGCCGCATTGAAGGCCAAGGCGGAGAGCAAGTAAGCGCCGCGCCATGCGCAAAGCACCAAGCACTGGTCAACATTGCGCCGGTCGATATCCAGGGGAATCGGATGAAGAATTGTTTTCCTCACCCTCGTCCTTCGAGACGCCGCCTGCGGCGGCTCCTCAGGATGAGGGTGAGGAAAACACACGCGAAAGCGGGCTTCCTCGTCCTTCGAGACGCGTGCTGCGCACGCTCCTCAGGATGAGGAAGCCCTTCACCCGATCGCCCTGGGTCGATATCGCCGCAATGCGTCGGCTCATCCTTGGCGCTGCGGCGGGGCTCGCTGTGTTTCTGCCGATCGCCGCATTCGCGGCGCATGGCGCTTCGCCGCTGAAAGTCGTCGAGACGACGATCGTGGATGCGCCGCCGGGCAAAGTCTGGGCGGTCGTCTCTGACTTCGCTCACGCCGACTGGCTGCCGGGCGTCGCCCGCGTCGAAGCGTCGGGCGACGATATTCCCGATCAGGCGCGGCGCAGGCTGATCATGGCCGACGGCGGCGTCATCGATGAACTGCTGACGAAGCGCGACGCCGAGCGGATGCTGCTTGGCGTGCATCGCGAAGGCGATGATGTGAAGCGGCTGCCGGCGACGAATTACACCGCGCTGATTACGCTGCGGCCAGCCGAAGGCGGCAAGACGCAGGTCGAATGGAAGGCGCGCTTCTACCGCGGCTATCCCAACAACGACCCGCCGCCGGAATTGAACGACGACGTCGCCATCGCCGCGGTGACGGGGCTGCAGCGCGCTTTTCTTGCGGCGTTGAAGACGAAGGTGGAAGCGAAGTGAGGCTTCAATCCGTCATGCCCGCGCTTGTCGCGGGCATCCACGCCAAGACGATGCGATGCGTCGAAGGAAAAGCGTCCAAGCGCTTTGCGCGCGCGTGGATGGCCGGGACAAGCCCGGCCATGACGGCGAGCGTGTTTCTCTCCTTTGCCATTCTCGCCGCGCCCGCCCTCGCAGACGAGGCCTTCGTCACCGCGCAAGGCGCCGACGCGCTCTCGATCGTCGATCTCGCGAAAATGCAGACCGTCGCGACGCTGCCCATTGGCGGCAAGCCGGCGGGAGTCGCGGTGTCGCGCGACGGCGCGCGCGCCTTCATCACCAGCCCCGAAGGCAAGTATCTCACCGTCATCGACGCGGCGAGCCGCACGATCGAGAAGCGCATTCCGGTCGAAGGCGGGCCGCTCGGCGTCGCCGCGAGCCCGGACGGCAAGCGCGTCTATGTCGCCGATCTCTATGGCCGGCGCCTCGTCGAGATTGTCCTCGCAGGCGGCGCGCAGCGCAGCGTCGGCGTCGGCGCAATGGCGTCGGGCGTCGCGGTGGCGCCAGACGGCAAGACGATCATCGTCGCCGACCGCGACGACAATGCGCTGTCCCTCATCGACGCGGCGACGTTTTCGCGCGCGGCGACCATACCTGTCGGCAAGCATCCCTTCGGCGTGACGATCGACGCGTCCAGCGCGCGCGCCTATTCGGCCAATGTCGAATCCGACGATGTCAGCGTCGTCGACCTCGCTTCCCGCACAGTCGTCGCGACGCTCAAATGCGGCAGCCGGCCTTACACGGTGGCGCTCGCCAAGGGCCGCGTCTTCGTCGCCAATCAGCATGCCGACAGCGTCAGCGTTTTCGACGCTGAGAGCTTGGCGCCGCTCGAAACGATAAAGGTCGGCGAATATCCGGAAGGCCTCTCGGTCAGCGGCGACGGCGCGCGCGTCTATGTCGCCAATTGGTTCTCGAACGAACTCTGGGCGGTCGACGCGCAGACGCTGAAAGTTCTGGGAAAAGCGGAGACCGGCGACGGCCCGCGCGCTTTCGGCGCCTTTATTCGCGAAGCCGAGTGATCTCGCAGCCATACAGCATTCGTTTGAACGGTTAGGATGTCATTCCCGACGCGCGAAGCGCGATCGGGAATCCAGAGTAAAGCCAGCATTCTTGGATCGGCTCTAGATTCCCGGTCAGGCCTTCGGCCCGCCGGGAATGACATGCCCGATGGATCAGGCGGAATTGGCATCGCGGTCACGTTTCGATGTGCTCGGGCCGCACGCCAAGCCCGATGAGCCGCGCCGGCAGTCGGCGCAGCAGCGGCACGGCGTTGAGCAGACGCAGCGCAAGCGGCGCGTCAAAAGGCTTCTCTGCCGAGAGGACGCTACGCACCACGCGATTTTGGATCGCGAGCTGAATGGCCTGCGTCACGCGGGTCGGAAACTCCCGCCGGCGCTGCACGGCGCGCACGTCCTCATCGCTGAGCGCATTGTCGCGCAGCTTCGCGGAAAGGAGATTGGCGGCGGCGACGGCGTCCTGGATCGCCAGGTTCACGCCGACTCCGCCAACAGGCGACATGGCGTGCGCGGCGTCGCCGATGCACAGCAATCCGGGCCGGCTCCAAATCTTGAGGCGGTTGACCTGAACGGTCAGCAGGCTCACGTCGGTCCAATCCTTGAGCGTATCGACGCGATCGGCAAGGAACGGCGTTAAGCCGGCGATCGAATCGCGAAACGTCTCGATGCCTTTCTCGCGCAAATTTTCGGCGTCGCCCTTGGGGATGACGCAGCCGCACTGCCAGTAGGAGCCGCGATCGATCATCGCCAGCATGCGCCCAGGCGCGACGCGGCCGAAGCTTTCGTCGGGATCGCTCTCCTTGCGCGGCAGCTTGAACCAGAGCACGTCCATCGGCGCGCCGAAATCCTCGACGGGGAGCTTCGTTTCCTCGCGCATCCGCGAGCTCCGCCCGTCGGCGGCGATGACGAGCTTGGCCTCGATCTTCAGCTCTCCTTCCGGCCCTTTCGCCGAAACGCCGCAGACGCGCTCGCCGTCGAACAAGAGGCGCTCGCCCGCAGTCTGCATCAACAGCCGGAAGTTGGGCAGCGCGCGCGCATGTTCGGCGATAAAGTCGAGAAAATCCCACTGCGGCATGAAGGCGATGAAATTGCACTTGCCGGGGAGGCTCGAAAAGTCGGCGACCTTATATTGACGCTCCCCGATCCAAGCCGAAAGCGCATAGGCCTTGTGGTGGGGAAGCCGCAGGAATTCATCGAGCATGCCGAGTTCGTCCATGATGCGCAGCGTCGATGGGTGAATCGTGTCGCCGCGAAAGTCACGCAGAAAGTCGGCGTGTTTTTCGAGGACGATCACATCGACGCCGGCGCGCGCCAGCAGAAATCCGGCCATGAGCCCGGCAGGGCCGCCGCCGACGACGCAGCATTGGGTCGATAGTGTCGCGGACATGCAGTCCTCCGTCTGGGGGCGTCGCAAGCGGAAGCGCGAGCGGCTTCGATTGCGGGTTGCGGCAAGGCTGGACATTGGCGCCATCAGACGCAATAAGGGGCCACAGAATCGAGGACGCCAGATACATGTCCTATATCGTTCGCTTCTTCACCTGGTGGAACCGCGCGACGCTGAGCACCGGCCTGTGGACGCTGCTGTACGGCGAGCGCGTCGGCGAAGATGAATTCGGCAATGTCTATTACCGTCGGCGCGGCGGCAAGATCGATGCGGCGCTCGGGTTTGAACGGCGCTGGGTGATTTATAACGGCTATTGCGAGGGCTCTGCGACGCCGCCCGGATGGTACGGCTGGCTGCACCACACGGTGGACACGCCGCCGACCGACGAGACCTATCGGCCGCGCGCCTGGGAGCTTCCGCACCAGGCCAATTTGACCGGAACGCCGCAGGCCTATCGGCCGCCGGGTTCTCAGCTCGCGCTGGGCGAGCGGCCGCCCGCCGGCGGCGACTACGCCCCTTGGCGGCCTGAAGGCTGAGCGGCGCTCTCCTTGGAAAGGCCTTTCTTGCCTGCTTTCGTCCCCGGCCTGTTTTCGAGGCTGGCGGAGAATCCTGCGGTGATCGGATGAAGTTGCCCTTATCCCTGACGCCAGCGGCTGTCGGCGCGTGGGCTTTTTTTGCCGTCGCCGCGTCCGCCGAGCCGATCCGCCATCCAACCGCGATCTTCGCCGGCCTCGACAAGACCACTGGCCGCATCATCAATTTCGACGTCGCGATCGACGAAACCGTGCAGTTCGGCGCCCTTCAGGTGACGCCGCGCGTGTGTAATACGCGACCGCAGACCGAAACGCCGCAGACGACGAGCTTCGTCGAGGTGGACGAACTCATCCTCAAGCCGGAACATCGGGGCGACGCCAAGCCCGAAACGGTCAAGACCGACTCCAAACAGGAGGCGAAGCGCATCTTCTCGGGCTGGATGTTCGCCGCAAGTCCCGGTCTCCACGGGGTCGAGCATCCCGTCTATGACGTCTGGCTGGTCGACTGCAAAGGCGGCAAGGAGACGATCGCGCCGCCCGCCGAGGCGGCCGCGCCGGCGGCTCCACCTGCCGAGGCCGAGGCGACGGCCCCGTCAGAAGGGACCAGCGGTAAGAAGCGCCGCTCGCGCAGAGTCGAGCCGACGGCGCCGCCGCCGATGGAAAATCAGCCGATCGGCCCCACCGATCAGGCGGCCCCGGCGCCCGTCGAGCCTGAGGCGGCTCCTGCGCCAGCAGAAGATCCTGCCGCCTCGCCGACAGGCGGGCGCAAGAAGAAGAAGCGGCGCGCCGAACAGGTCAACCCCGCTGCGGCGCCTCCGGCCAGCAACCCGCTTTTCCCCTTCTAATCGGCCAGCGCGGCCAGCGCCTGAGCGCCGCGCACCGGCGCGTTCTTTGGCCAGACGCTGAAGTTGGCCTTTTCTGGGAGCGCCCGTTCGAGCGCGCGATGATATTCCTCGCGCGAAACCTCGATCGCGCCGAGCGAGGCGAGATGCGGCGTAATGAATTGCGTGTCGAGCAGCTGGAAGCCGCCCGCCCGTAACCGCCCCATCAGGTGGACAAGCGCGACCTTTGAGGCGTCGCGCTCCAGATGGAACATGCTCTCGCCGAAAAACGCGCTCCCGAGAGCGACGCCGTAGAGCCCCCCGACGAGACGCCCATCAAGGCGGCATTCGACCGTATGGGCGAAGCCAATATCGAACAACTCGCGATAAAGCCGATGGATTTCGGCGTTGATCCAGGTCCGCTCACGTCGAAACGCGGGAGCGGCGCAGGCGTCGATCACCGCGTCGAAATCGCGATCGACGACGACCTCGAACCGATCGGACCTTACCGTCTTGGCCAGGGAGCGCGACACGACGAAGTCATCGAGGGGAAAGATCGCGCGCCGCTCCGGATCGACCCAGTAAAGCTGATCGTCGTCGGCGCTCTCGGCCATCGGGAAAAGCCCGATGGAATAGGCCCGGAGCAGAAGATGCGGGGTGATCGCATAGGGGGCGTTGAGGCGAGACATCTATTCAAGGATAGCGGCGCGAGAACGCCGCGCCACCCTCGGGCGGCGAGTTTCTTTAAAGAAAGTTGAATTAATTGCGCGTCGTGCAGTTGAGCTTCTTGCTGCGCCACTCGACCATGGCGTCGTCGCCCTTGTTCCAGAACTCGATATTCTTTGCGACGTAGCGCGCGCCGCTCGCGGCCATGGCCTGTTTGGCCATCACGGTCTCGCCTTTAAAGACAAGTTTGGCGCGATTGGCGTTCGCGCCCAGGAAAGTGACCGTCAGAGCGGCGTTGGGATCGCCCGAACATGTGAAGACGAAGGGACCGCGCACGGTGGCTTTTGCGTGAGCGGTTGAGAGCGGCGCAGCTGCCGCCAGAACCGCTGCGATGATGACCAGGGATCGGTTCATCTTCTTTCCACCCTTCGCTCTAAAAATCGGGTTCGATGCCGCCCGTCGCCAAAAAATGCTCCAGCCAATGAATGTCGTAAATACCGTTTTGAACGTCGGCGTTGCGCACGAGCGTGCGAAACAGCGGAAGCGTCGTATCGATGCCGTCGACGATAAATTCGTCGAGCGCGCGGCGCAGTCGCATCAGCGCTTCCGTTCGGTTGCGCCCATGAACGATCAGCTTTCCGATGAGCGAGTCGTAGTTGGACGGGATCGTATAGCCCTGATAGACCGCTGAATCGACGCGAACCCCGACGCCGCCGGGCGGATGGTAATAAGCGATGCGCCCGGGCGAGGGCCTGAAGCTCGTGGGGTGCTCGGCGTTTACGCGGCATTCGATGGCGTGGCCGTAGAACCACATGTCTTCCTGTCGCAGGGAGAGCGGCGAGCCCGCCGCGACCCGGATCTGTTCGCAGACGAGATCGACGCCGGTGATCGCCTCCGTCACCGGATGCTCGACCTGAATGCGCGTATTCATCTCGATGAAATAGAATTCGCCGTTTTCGTAGAGAAATTCGATCGTGCCGGCGCCGGCATATTGCATGTCCCGCATGGCGCGCGAGCAGATCTCGCCGATCTCCATACGCTGGGCGTCGTTGAGCGCGGGCGAGGGGCTTTCTTCCCAGATCTTCTGGTGTCGGCGCTGGAGCGAGCAGTCGCGCTCGCCGAGGTGAACCGCCTGGCCCTTGCCGTCGCCGAAAATCTGAAACTCGATATGGCGCGGCTTTTCGAGAAATTTCTCGAGGTAGACCGTATCGTCGCCGAACGCGGCCTTTGCTTCGGTGCGCGCGGTGGCGATCGCGATGGGAAGGTCATACGCGTCGCGCGCGACCTTCATGCCGCGGCCGCCGCCGCCGGACGCCGCCTTCACCAGAACCGGAAAGCCGATCCTCTCGGCGACCTTCAGCGCTTCCTTTTCGCTCAGGATCGGCCCGTCGGAGCCAGGCACGCAAGGAATGCCGAGCTTCCTTGCGGTCGCCTTGGCTTCAATCTTGTCGCCCATCAGGCGGATGTGCTCGGATTTCGGGCCGATGAAGGTGATGTTATGTTCTTCGAGAATCTCGGCGAAGCGCGCGTTCTCGGAAAGGAAACCGTAGCCCGGATGCACGGCGTCCGCGCCGGTGATTTCGCAGGCGGAGAGCAGGGCTGGAATATTAAGATAGGAATCGCGGGCGGGCGCCGGCCCGATGCAGACGGACTCGTCGGCGAGCTTGACATGCATGGCGTCGGCGTCGGCGGTCGAATGCACGGCGACTGTCGCGACGCCTAATTCCTTGGCCGCGCGCAGGATGCGCAGCGCGATTTCGCCGCGGTTGGCGATAAGGATCTTGTCGAACATCTCTTACCGCCGCCTACTCGATCACGAGGAGAGGTTCGCCGTATTCCACAGGCTGGCCGTCCTCGACCAGTATGGCCGTCACAATGCCGGATTTGGTGGCCACGATGTCGTTGAAGGTCTTCATCGCTTCGATCAGCAAGAGCTTGTCGCCGAGCGAAACGCGCGCGCCGATCTCGACGAAGGGCTTTGCGTCGGGGTTCGGCCGAAGATAAGCGGTGCCGACCATGGGCGACTTCACCGCGTCCAGGTATTCGGCGGGCTCCATGACGGGAGTGGGGGACGTGGCCGGCTTTGCCATCGGCGGCGGCAGGGGCTGGACAGGCGGCGCGGCGCCGACGCTCGCGATCGCTGCGGCAGGCGCGCGCGCCGCGCGGATACGCAAATCGCCCTTCTCCACCTCAAATTCGGTCAAATTGCTGTTTGCGACGAGTTCCGCAATCGTGCGCAGCAGATCCGCGTCGATGGCGGGCGCGGGCGCTTTGACCGACGCCGGTTTGCGGGAGGAAGCGGTGCGAGGCGGTTGAGCTTTGCGCGCCATAAGTGTCTCAGCTCTTTCTCAGTTCGTTTTCAAAGACAGCGTCAAGGGCGAGAATGTAGGAGAGCGGGCCGAATCCCGCGATCACGCCGCGCGCCGCGGGCGAGATGAAGGAATGGCTCCGAAAGCTTTCGCGTGCGTGCACATTGGACAGATGCACTTCGATGACGACAGCTTCCGCGCCCTTGATCGCGTCATAGAGCGCGATGGATGTGTGCGTCAGCGCGCCGGCGTTCAAAATGACCGGCGCGCCCGCGCCGCCGGCTTCCTGGATCCAGTCGACGAGATCGCCCTCGTGGTTGGACTGCCGGAAAACCAGCGATACGCCGCGTTCGGCGCAACGCTTCTCCAGCGTCGCGCGGATATCGTCGAGCGACGTCGTTCCGTATATCGCGGGCTCCCGCTTGCCGAGAAGATTGAGATTGGGACCGTTAAGCACGTGGACGGCTGACATAGCGCTTCCGAAAACGTTCCCCGAAAAATCTCAAAGGCGACAGGCTGTCTGTCTTAGCCGTGTTGTCGCCGCAAAGAAAGCCCGCCGCCGCGCTAGCAGGCGGTCTTGCCGCATTTGCGCATGTTTTCGATCTTGGCTTTCAGTTGCGCGTAGGGCACGCCGCCGATGATCGCCTCTTTGCCAATCACCCAGGCGGGCGTTCCATCGAACCGCAGCTCATCGGCCAGCGTAGCGACTTCCTTCAGCGCGGCCTTTGTCTCCGCGCTCGACATGTCCTTCTCGAGACGGGGCATATCGGCGCCCACCTCCTTCGCCGCCGCCAGCGCCTGCTGCTTGCCGATGTGGCCGCGAGTCGAGAGCAGCTTGCGATGGAAATCCCAGAACTTCTGGCTGTCGAGCTGCATGCGCGCAGCGGTCGCGATCTGCGCCGCCTCGACGGAGTCGGGCCCCAGAATCGGGAAGTCCTTGAGCACCACCCGCAGCTTGGGATCGGCCTCGATCAACTTGGCGACCGAAGCCATCGCCTGCTTGCAGTAGCCGCAGTTATAGTCGAAGAATTCGACGAGCGTGACGTCGCCGCTCGGATTGCCCACGACGGCCTGGTTGGGCGAGTTCACGATTTTGTCGCCGTGCTGGCCGACGGCCTTTTCCCGCGTGGCGGCCTCGGCGACCTTCTCGCGCTTTCCAAGTTCGTCGATTGCTTGCCGGACCACTTCCGGGTTCGCAATGAGATAGTCGTGCACGACCTTCTCGATCTCGACCTTCTGCTTGCCTGAAAGCTCCTCGGCGAAGAGCGGCGTCGCGACGCCTAGAGCGAGACATGCGCCGGCGGCGAGCGAGATAAAAAAGTTCATTGCATTCTCCTTTGCGCGACAGCGCATTCGTGTCGGGATCCCTTCGTCGCGGCGCTTTTAGCACAGGGGGCGGCGGGCGTCCTCCTGACGTAAGGTTGGCGCCTTTCACGAGGTTGGCACATTTCACGCGAATGGCTTAGCGCGACTGATTGGCCCGAACGCCGTCGTTCACCAGCACCGAACCGACGCCGTAGTTGAACTTCGCTTCGCCCAGGGTGCGCAGCTGGAGCGTGACCATTACCGTCTGGCTGCGGGCCGGCAGGCCCGTGTAGGACTGCGGCTGATAGATCTGCGAATAATTGATCGACAGCGTCGTGCATTCGTCCTGATAGCCGATGCCGCCGCCAAGCGTTGCGACCGAGAACAGGGGCGCCGAGCCGATGAGATTTGAGCCCGTAAGCGTCGTCGCATAATAGACGGACGTCGGATTGGTGAGGGAGTTATAGAGATAGCGGCTCATATCGAAGGTGACGGTGCCCGTCAGGAAATAGTTTTTGGTGATGTCGTATTTTCCGGACGCGGAGAGTCCCTGGCGACGCACGTCAAAGCCGATCGCCGGCTGTGAGGCGTAATTCGCGTATTGGAGCTGGAGCGAGATCGGATCCAGATTCATTGTCGCGAACACGTCGACTCGCCGCGCGCGCAAGCTCCCCTTGTCAAAGCGGCCCTTGGCGGTGAGGCTGAGAACGGACGAAGGCGCAAACGCGAAGCGCCCGACGATGTCCGACGCGCGCGAGTCTAGGCCGGAATCGAGGCCGACATTCGCCGCGTCAGCCTGCGCATAGGAGTTGGCGCCGGCGATCTGGCGCGACTGGCCGATCATCGCGTTGATGAAGCCGCCATTGGACAGCGACAGGGTGGCCTGGCCGCCATAGTTGAGGCGCGTGCCCGTCTCGAACCGGTCATAGCCGGAGAATTTGCTCCATTCGAACAACGTCGAATCGTCGAAGACGAGGCTTTGCGCGTCGATGTTCACCAGCGACGGAATCGAAGTCTGATTGGGGCGCGCGACGACCTGCGCGATCGGTTCGAAGACGATGTCGCCGATAAAGCTTCTGGCAAGGATCGGGTAGCGCCATTCGGCGCCGAAGCCCGGGAGCGCCTGGCCGCGGAAGCGGTTGTCGGCGCCGTTGAAGAACTGGCCCTGCGCGGCATTGGGGATCGGCGACAGACTTTGGTTATAGATCGGGAACAAGCCTTGCCGGTCGTAATCGAGATAGCTTCCGACGAAACGCGCGAACGCGAACGGGGTCCACACGCCGCCGACCGGGTCGATGATTTTACGCTTCCAGGCGCCGCTGATCGTCGCGTGCTGGTAATCGCCGCCGACGCCGCGCAACAGACAGCCGCTCTGCGCCGGGTCGGTCGCCCGCCCGTAAATCTGGCAAACGTTATACAGGCTATAGATGCGGTCGAGCGTTCGCGGCTGGATGGACTCGAAGTTCGCGACGTTGGCGGAAGTGCTCGTCACATTGGCGTCGAGTTCAACCTGTCCGCCAACGCCTGCCGTCGCCGCAGGATCAATGTCGAAGACGCGGTTATAGTCGATCACCGGATGGACGACGGGCTGCTGCGCCTGCACGTCATTGGGCGACAGCAGCTGGAAATAGTAGCCGCGCATGTCGAAATAGCTGCGCGGTCCTTGGCCGGTCAGATAGATCGTCGACGACGCTTCGCGGAAGAAATAGTTCTGCAGGAGATAATTGTATTGCTGATAGTCCTGCAGGAAGTAACGATCGGACAGCGCCGTGATGTCCCAGCCAGCGCGCCAACGGTCGTTGAGCCAGAATTCGCCCATAGACTGGATGGCGCCGCGCCACTGCTTGCCGCCGGCGCCGTACGGAGCTTGCGCGAAGGCGCTCGTGTCTCCCACATGCGTGCCCTGACCGCGGATCGTATAGCCGCCATTGTCAAAGCGCTGACGGAATTCGGCCGTGACGAACGGGCCCTGCCGGGAAAAATAAATCGGCGTTACGGTCAGGTCGTAATCCGGCGCAATCGCCCAGAAGTAAGGCACGCCCACGCCGGCGCCGAGCTGCTGGCGATAGATGAAAACCGGCGATAGAAAACCGGACTTGCGCTTCACCGATGGGTCTGCCGACGACCAGAACGGCACATAGGCGACCGGCACGCCAAGAAGTTCGAAGGACGCATCCTCGTAATAGATCATCTTCTCGACGTTGTCGTGAATGATCCGTTTGGCGCGGACCGACCACGTGCGCGGCTTTGCGGGGTCGTCTCGACAGGCCTCGCAGGCGGTGTAGGTGCCCATTTCGAAGGTCGTCGTCTCGCCGGCCCGCTCGGCGCGCGGCGAGGTGAAATGCGTGTTGTTGACGGTGTCGACCTGCAGGCTGTCGATGAACCCGTTCTTGAAATCGTCGGTGAAGTCGAAACGCTCGGCCCTGGCGATCGAGCCGTCGGTTTCGGTCAGCGTGGCGTGGCCCTCGGCGAAGACGCGCGAGGTGTTGCGGTCATAGGTGACGCGGTCGGCTTCGAGCAGCCGGCCCTTGTAATAGATCTGGACGGCCCCGCGCGCCGTGACGGTGTTGCTTTTCTCGTCGTAGACGAGCTCCTTGGCCTCGACGACCATGCGCGCATCGGCGCCCGCGGCCGGCGGCGCCGCAGCGGCGGAGTGAGCGGCGAAGGCCGCCTCGGCGAGCGCGAGCGCAGCCGCAAGAATGGATAGGCGCCGGGAGGAGCTGGTGAGCGCCATCAGCCGTCCTCCGAATAGAGCAAAATGACCGTGCCCAACATGCTCCCGACAAGCGCAGGCGACCATGCGGCCACTACAGGACTGATCATGCCTGCGCCGCCGAGATCCGAGAGGACTTTAGTAACGATGTAAAGCACGAAGCCTGCGGCCACGCCACCCGAAAGGGCTTTTGCGACCCCGCCAAATCGAAAGAATCTTAACGAAAAGGAAGCGGCGACGAGAACCATCGCGACGAGCAGCAGCGGTCGCGCAAGAAGCGTCTGAAACTGCAGCCGATAGCCGGTCGCGTCGAGACCTGCTTCGGCGGTGCGCGCCGTCATTTCCGGCAGCGACCAGAACGGCGTGCCTTGTGGCGGCGTCGTCGCCGCCGCCACCTGCTCGGGCGTCAGGTCGGTGGCCAGCATGTAAGAACCGACGCTGCGCGCCGGCTCTCCGGGCAGGCTGACCTGCGCGTTTTCGAGCACCCAGACACCGGGCTCGAGTCGCGCGTGATGCGCTTCGACCCGCTCCAGGAAACCGCCGCGCGCCGCGTAAATGTTGACGCTGACCCCCGCGAGCTCCGAGCCTCCATTCGAGGAGTTCATGGCGTGCATGATGGCGAGGCCGTCGACGCCGTGCTGGCGCAGCCAAACGCCATGGTCGATGCGCAAACTGCCGGGCACGCCGAAAAGATCCCACTCCATTTGTTCGGAGCGCTGTTTCATCGAAGCCGAGAGCGGGTTGTAAATCGCCACGGACACAACCCCGATGAGCAGAGCAGTGAGCGCCGGCGGCGCAATGAACTGCCAAACCGACATGCCGGCGGCGCGGGCGACGATCAATTCGAGCTTCCTGGTGAGGTCAACGAAGGTCGCCATCGATCCGAAGAGAACGGCGAAGGGCAGGATCATCTCGGCGGCCGCCGGAACCCGCATCGCCGTCATCAGCGCGACGGTCGCCGCGCCGGCCTGCGGATTGTCGCTGGCGCGCCGCAGCATCTCGACGAAAACCACGACGAACATCAGGCAGAAAATCGTAAAAAAGATCGCCAGAATCGTGCGCATAAACCGCAGCGCAAAATAGCGCGTGATCGTCGCCCCGATCATGGCTGCGGCTGTCCTCCTTTGTGTTTTGGCGCGCCGCCCGAGGCGGGAGCAGTTAAGGGCCCTGTTAACGGATCGCTAGACGCTCGCATCTTTGCGCGCAAGCGTTGCGCGGCTCCTCCGAGCCGCCCCGACATATTCAATTCGCGAGCGTTGCTTTTGCGCCACTTCGGATTTCTGCGCAAAGATCGCGGCGATTCCGCGGCGGGACGAGAATCTGGAATAGTTCAAAAAATGACCGTAGCCGCGATTGACCGCCGCCGCCCGCCGGAAGATATTACGGGCCGCTCCCGTCAAATCGCGCGTCTGGCGCGCCGCCGGCGCTAACTTTCTCAAAAACCGACGCATTCGCGCCGGAACGGCTTCCGCTTCGGCGGAGGAGGCAAGAGGCCCTGATGCTCGTCAACGCCAAATATGAACTCCAGCCATTCGACGCCGCCGAAGCGCTGCTGCGCCAGCCCGAGGACGCCGGGCATCCGCGAACGCTCGTCGTTTTCGTGGGCCGCGATCTCGCGATGGGCGAGCGCGCCGCCAGCGTGCTCAAGGATGCGGCCGCGCATCTTTCGCGCGCCGCCGCAGCGGCGAAATTCAAGGGTAAGTCGGGAACGTCGCTCGAGATTCTGGCGGCGCCCGGCGCGCCCGCCAGCAGAGTGATACTGATGGGCGTCGGCGCCGGGGACGAGACCGGGGGAGAGGGCGGCGAAGCCGCCAAGCCCTTCGAAGACTTCTTGGCGCTTGGTGGACAAACCGCGGCGAAAATGGGTCCGGGGGCGCGGGCGGTCGTGCTGTTCGACCTGCCGGAAGGGGTTTCCGCCGCTCACGACTCGGTCGGCCAATTCGCGCTCGGCGGCTGGCTGCGCGCTTACAAATTCGACCATTACAAGACAAAGAAGAAGGACGAGGCCGAGCGCGAAGCGCCGATGGAGGTCGTCGTCGCCCTGGCCGATCCCGAAAGCCATAGCGCCGCGATGTCGGATGGCGGCCATTTGGCGGAAGCCGTAATGCTCGCAAGAACTCTCGTCAATGAGCCGGCGAACGTCCTGACTCCGCCGGAATTCGCCCGCCGCGCGTCGGAGCTGATGAAGCTTGGCGTCGAGGTCGAGGTCCTCGACGAGAAGGCGATGTCAGCACTCGGGATGCGGGCGCTGCTCGGCGTCGGGCAGGGGTCCGAGGCGGGAATCCGGCTCGTCGTGCTGCGCTGGAGCGGCGGCGCCGCGGGCGCGGCGCCGATCGCCTTCGTCGGCAAGGGCGTCGTTTTCGACTCGGGCGGCATTTCCATCAAGCCGGCCGCCTCGATGGAGGATATGAAGGGCGACATGGCCGGCGCCGCCGCCGTGACCGGCGCCATGTACGCGATCGCCGCGCGCAAGGCGAAGGCCAATGTCGTCGGCGTGCTCGGCCTCGTCGAGAACATGCCGGACGGCAAGGCGCAGCGGCCGGGCGACATCGTCAAATCCATGTCCGGCCAGACGATCGAGATCGTGAACACCGACGCCGAAGGTCGGCTCGTCCTCGCCGACGCGCTGACTTACGTCATCGAGAATCATAAGCCCGCCGCCGTCATCGATCTGGCGACGCTCACCGGCGCCATTCTCGTCGCCCTGGGACAGGAATATGGCGGGTTGTTCTCGAACAATGACGAGCTTGCCGATCGCCTGACCAAAGCCGGGAACCACATCGGCGAGAAGCTGTGGCGCATGCCGATGGGTCCGGCTTACGACAAGCTGATCGACTCGAAGTTCGCCGATATGAAGAACACCGGCGGCCGGCACGCCGGCTCGATCACCGCCGCGCATTTCCTGCAGCGTTTCGTCGGCAAGACGCCATGGGCTCATCTCGACATCGCGGGCACGGGCATGGGTTCGCCGATGAGCGACACCAACCAGAGCTGGGGCGCCGGCTGGGGCGTGCGGCTGCTCGACCGGCTGGTGCGCGACTATTATGAGGGGTAGTGGCGAGGGGGCGGGGTTTTGCGCTCGGTCTGGGCGGGTGCAATAGGCTCTGTCAGTCAGTTCAGCCCAAACTCGAGAGTTCTTCTGTTGTTTGGCTCTCGATTCTGTGCTGCAGAGCAGAAGATTGGACGCTGCCGCAGGACAGGCGCGCCTTCTTATAAATAGCGTCAAGAAACAGGTGGGCGAGAGATTTAGTAAATCTTGCCACCTTAACGCCGGGAGGCGCTGCTATAGCTCCAGCATACATGCGTAAATACGTTATTCTGTCCGCTTTTTAATGGAAATGCTTTGGCGCCGCCCAATCTGATGCTCAGTTCAGTTGGTCCTGGACTGAAAGGAACGCATCATGATCGAATCTCGATGGAACGCCGATTTCATCGCGACCATACTCGGCGTCGTGTTCGTGGCGGTCGGCCTGCTGGGGTTCGTCCCCAATCCGATCGTCTATGACGGCGGCTACTTCCACGTGAATGCAGCCCATAACTTCGTGCACCTCATCACCGGAGCGCTCTTGCTGATCAGCCCCTATTTCGGCGTCCCGGTCCTCATGATTCGCACAGTGGCCATCCTCTATGCAGCGATCGCCATCCTGGGCTTCATTGCGCCGAACGTCGCCGAGTTCGGCGGGCTGGTCGCGATGAACCACGCCGACCACTGGCTGCATGCGGTTCTCGCTGTCGTCCTGCTCGCGATCGGCTTTACGAAGCCCATGGAACGTTCGGTCACCACAGCCCATATGTAGAGCTGCAAAGCGCGCGCCTCAGCCTTCGGGCCGAGGCGCTTTTGGCCGAGGCTGCGATGACCGGTATGGACACAGTAGGGCTTCGCGACGCCGTCCGCGAGGCCCTCGATAGAAGCCCTCTGGCGGACGCCAAGTCGATCTCGGTCGAGATCGTTGAGGGAGAAGTCGTGTTGAAGGGCTCCGTCGCCTCGGCGGCTGAATGGATGGAGGCGGAATACGCCGCTTCAACGGCCTCTTCGCCCCTCAAAGTCAAAAACGCCCTGACCATCAGCGTGATTTGGGAGGCGCCGAAGGACGACGTCTACCAGGCCGGCCTCGAATCTTTTCCGGCAAGCGATCCACCCTCCTGGACGCCGGGCTGACAGGCGCCCTGTAGGGAGAGCGGCCAGCCATAAAACTTGCGCGAGGCGGAGAGTTCCGACATAGGCGGGGGCGAAAGGCGCCCGCCATGCCAGAGATCGCCTTCTACCATCTCACTCGCGCCACGGTGGAGCAGACGCTGCCAACGCTCCTCGAGCGCTCACGCGCGCGCGGCTGGCGCGCCATCGTGCAGGCGATGAGCGATGCGCGCCTTGCGAAACTTGACGCCGATCTCTGGTCGTACCGTCCGGAAAGCTTTCTCCCGCATGGGAGGAAAGCGGACAGCGCGCCACAGGCGCAGCCGATCTATCTCACCTGCGAGAACGACAATCCCAATGACGCCGATGTGCGATTCTTCGTGGAAGGCGCACGCATCGCCCCGGCGCTCGCCGGCGCTGGCGCGCCGCGCGAACGCGCCGCGCTGCTTTTCGACGGGCGAGACGACGCCGAACTTGCGGACGCGCGCGCGCAATGGAAAGAACTGCGCGATCTGGGCTATAGCCTCGTCTATCACCAGCAGAGCGAGAGCGGCGGATGGGAAGAGAAGGCGCGCGAACCGAAAGCGTAGACCACGCCGCATCGGGGCGGGATCGCCCAGATGCGGATGACGTGATCGATTCCAAAGGCAAAGAGCGCGCTCCAGGCGAAAAACCGGATTCCACTTTTTCGCAGCGCGCTCTAAGCGAAGATTTCGCCGAGCGCCGCGCCAAGGCGCGCGAAAGGCTCGACGCCGTTGATCCGCATAAGCGTCGCGGCGGGATCGAGGCCGATCCCAAGCGTCAGGAATGGTTCGAGGCGGTCTACGCTCTCGCCGAGGACGATCCGGCGGCCGTGCCCTGGGCGCATCTTGAGCCGCGCCCGCTGCTTGAGGATTGGCTGGCCGCGCGCTCGCTCGTCGGCCTTCGCGCGCTCGACGTCGGCTGCGGACTGGGTGACAACGCCGAAGCGCTAGCGCGAGCCGGCGCGCGCGTTACCGCCTTCGATCTCGTCGAGCGCGCCGTGCAATGGGCGCGCGAGCGCTTTCCGGAGACCAAGGTCGACTATCGTGTCGCCGATCTCTTCAATGCGCCATCGGAATGGCGCGGCGCCTTCGATCTCGTGCACGAGCTTTATACGCTGCAGGCGCTTCCCGAGACGCTTCTGCCCGACGCCGCGCGGGCGCTCGCTTCCTTTGTCGCGCCGGGGGGAACGCTGCTCGTCATTTCGCGGGCGCGCGACAATGGCGAAGACCTTGGGGGCCCGCCATGGCCGCTCGCGCGAGCCACCATCGAGTCGCTCGCCGTCGACGGTCTTCGGCTGGTTGCGCTGGAGGATATTCCGGCAAGCGGCGGCCTCGCGCGCCATTGGCGCGCCGAGTTTCGTCGCGACGAGGCTGGGGGGTGAGCGCGCCACTGCTGTCGATTAAAGGCGTCAGCAAAAAGTTCGGCGCCGTCATTGCGCTCGAGAACGTGTCGCTCGACGTGGGCGCCGGCGAATTCTTCGCGCTGCTCGGCCCGTCGGGCTGCGGCAAAACCACGCTGATGCGTTGCATCGCGGGTTTCGAGTGGCCGGACGCCGGAACGATCGCGTTGAATGGCGACGATCTTTCCGGCGTGCCGCCCTATCGGCGACCCGTGAATATGATGTTCCAGTCCTATGCGCTGTTTCCGTATCTCAATGTCTTTGAGAACATCGCCTTCGGTCTGCGCCGGCAAGGCGGGACGCGAGGCGCCATCGACGCGCGCGTCAATGAATTGCTTGCGATGACGCAGCTTTCGGCTTTTGGCCCTCGGAGAATCGCCGAGCTGTCAGGCGGACAGAAGCAGCGCGTCGCGCTGGCGCGGGCGCTCGCGCCGCGTCCGAAAATGCTGTTGCTCGACGAGCCGCTGGCCGCGCTCGATCGCAAGCTGCGCGAAGAGACGCAGTTTCAGCTCAAGGAAATCCAGCGGCTGACGCAGACGAGTTTTCTGATCGTCACGCATGATCAGGACGAAGCGCTGGCGCTCGCCGACCGCATCGCGGTGATGCGGGCGGGCAGGGTGGAGCAGGTCGCCGGGCCGATGGAGATTTACGACCGGCCCGCGACGCGCTTCGTCGCCGGCTTCGTCGGCGAAACGAATTTCATCGAGGGGCGCCTGGACCGCAAAGGCGGTGCGGCGCTGATCACTGAGTTTGGACGAATCCCCTGCGAGCCTGGACATTTTCCTGACGGCGCGCAGGCGACGCTCAGCGTGCGCCCCGAGCGCATTGGCGTCGCCCGCGAAGGCGAGGGGATCGCAGGCGTCGTCGAGAACTTCGTCTTTCGCGGCGAAACGACGCTGCTGCGGGTGCGCGTCGCCAGCAACATCGTTTTGCGGGCGGCGGCGGGCCATGGCGAACGCCACGCAATCGGCGACGCAGTGAGGCTCAGCTTCCCGCCTGGCGCCGGCACGCTTCTCAGGGAGGAGAGATAGGGTGAGGTTAACAATGAATGCGCGGCGCAATGCGGACTTCCTCATCCTGAGGAGGCCTCGGAGAGGCCGTCTCGAAGGACGAGGAAATCCAGTCGCGCGAGAAGCCGCGCCCTCGTCCTTCGAGACGCCTGCTGCGCAAGCTCCTCAGGATGAGGGCGCTTACGGCGGCGCCGAGGCATGAGCGCGCGCCGCAGACTCTCGCTGGGCGAGCGGCTCGTGATCGCGGCGCCCTATTTGTGGATCGGCGCCTTTTTCCTTGCGCCGATGTTGCTCATCGCCAAGATTTCCGTTTCGCAGTCGGTGCTTGCGCGCCCGCCCTATCGGCCGATTTTCGAGCCTTCCGACAGTTTGGCCGCCATCTGGGCCAAGGCGCAGACCTTTTCGTTCGACGCCTATCGCGCGTTGATGAGCGACACGCTTTATCTCGAATCCTATCTGTCCTCGCTCACCATCGCCGCGGTCTCGACGCTGATCACGCTGATTATCGCCTATCCTTTCGCGCTCGCCATGGCGCGCGCGCCCGAGCGCCTGCGTCCCATGCTCATCGGCCTTGCCGCGGCCCCGTTTTGGACGAGCTTTCTCATCCGCGTCTACGCCTGGATCGCGCTTTTGAAGGACGAGGGATTGATCAATAACGCGCTGATGGCGCTTGGGCTCATTAGCGCGCCGATGCAAATGTTTGCGACAACCGGCGCCGTCGTCGTCGGCATCGTATACTCCTATCTGCCCTTCATGCTGTTGCCGCTCTACGCGGCGCTGGAGCGCCAGGACCCCAGCCTTCGCGAGGCGGCGGCGGATCTGGGGGCGTCGCCGGCGCAAATTTTCTTGCGCGTGACGCTGCCGCTCTCGCGTGAAGGCGTCGTTGCCGGCGTGCTTCTGGTCTTCATTCCGGCGGTCGGTGAATTCGTCATTCCGGATCTCCTCGGCGGATCCGAGACGCTGATGATCGGGCGAACCTTGTGGAACGACTTCTTCTCCAACCACGACTGGCCGGCGGCCTCCGCCGCGGCGATCGCGCTCGTCGCTGTGTTGATGATTCCGCTGCTGCTGTGGGAACGGGCGCGGCTTGCAGATGAGGACGACGCCCGATGAGCGCGGCAGCCTCATGGGCGCGTCGCGCGACCCTTTTTATAGGCTTTGTCTTCCTTTACGCCCCGATCGTCATTCTCGCGGTCATGAGTTTCAACGCGTCGCGTCTCGTTTCCGTGTGGGGCGGGTTTTCGACGAAATGGTATGCGGCGCTCCTGGAGAATGAGCAGCTTCTACATTCCGCGAAGATCAGCCTCGCGGCCGCGCTGGCCTCCGCCACCATCGCGACTCTGCTGGGCCTTCTGGCCGCCATATCGCTCGCGCGTTTTGGACGCTTTCGCACGCGCATGCTGTTTTTCGGCGCCGTTCATGCCCCGCTGGTTCTGCCGGAGGTCGTGCTCGGCCTCGCGCTGCTGACGTGTTTCGTCGCGTTCGGGGTCGGACGAGGCTTCATCACACTGGTCATCGGTCATGTTACATTGACAATGTGTTTCACGACGGTCGCGATTCTCGCGGCGCTGCGCGATAGCGATCCGGCGCTCGAAGAAGCGGCGATGGATCTGGGGGCGACGCCTTTCGGGGCCTTTGTCCGCGTCGCGTTGCCGCAGATCGCGCCCGCGATCGTCACCGCTTATCTCCTGGCGTTCACTCTTTCTCTCGACGACCTTGTCATCGCCAGTTTTGCGACGGGACCCGGCGCGACGACGCTGCCGATGCGCATCTACTCACAAGTGCGGTTGGGCGTTTCGCCGCAGATCAACGCCATTTCGACGCTGCTTCTGGCGCTCGTCGCCGTCGCGCTCGGACTCGCGGCGCTTGTTTCTTCCAGGCGCGCGCGGCGCGATAGCCAAGTGGTGACAAGCTTGGCGCGCGCGCCAGATAATGCATCATGACTCAAAATTGGTTCGCTTCTCTTCCGAATTTCATCACCATTGGTCGTCTCGTGCTGACGCCGGCGGCGATCATCTTGATCGTCGAGCGGCAATGGACCGCCGCCTTCCTGCTATTCGCCGTCGCCGGCCTGTCCGACGCCCTCGACGGTTGGCTGGCCCGGACCTACCACCTCCAATCGGAACTCGGCGCGATTCTCGATCCCATCGCCGACAAGGCGCTGATCGTTTCGATGTACGTGACGCTCGCCATTGTCGACGCGCTGCCGGCGTGGCTCACAATCATGGTGGTGTTTCGCGATGTCATGATCACTGGGGCGGTGTCGCTGTCCTGGCTCATGGGCCGGCCGATGAAGGTGCATCCACACTTTTCTTCCAAGGCGACCACCGCCGCGCAACTGGTGTTCGCGGGCGTCGTTCTGGCCGTTCAGGCATACGGCCTTCATATTCCGCTGTTAAACGTAACGCTCATCGCCCTCGTCGCCGCATTGACCGTTGCTTCCGCCTGCGTCTATCTGTGGCTTTGGGTCCAGCATATGAGGCTGTGACATGTCACAGAGAACACCGACGCTCGGCTACGATACTGCGCAGCCGGCGGTCATTCCGCCGCCTCTCGACGCTGGCGACGACGCCGAGATGCAGCAGCTGCAATGGGCGGGACTGAGCCTCGAACGGCAGCTCGGGCTCTGGGGCTTGACGCTTTTGGCGCTAGGCCTGTCGCTTTATTTCTTGAGCCCGGTGCTTGCGCCCTTTGTCGCCGGAACCGCGCTCGGCTATCTGCTCGACCCCGTGGCTGACCGGCTGCAGCGGCTGGGCCTGTCGAGATTGGGCGCTGCGGGTCTCCTGCTCGTCGTCTTTCTTCTGGTCGTGGGGACTGCGGCCGTTATTCTGGTTCCGATTCTTTCGCATCAGCTTGCGGGCTTCATCACCTCGCTGCCGGGCTATTTGCAGACGCTGCATGGCCTCCTGGCGCAATGGAGCGAGCGCGTCACCAGCGATTCCATTAATGGCTGGTTGCAGCAATTCGGGCTCGGCGGCGCTGCGGCGTCTTTCGATGCGCAAAAATATATAAACGACCTCACGAGCCAGGGCGCGACGTTGCTCGGCGATTTCGTGAAATCGCTGCTGTGGCGGGGCTATGCGCTCATCAACGTGATCTCGCTGATCGTGATCACGCCGGTCGTCGCCTTCTATATGCTGGTAGATTGGGATCACATGGTCGCCATCATCGACGATCTGATCCCGCCGCGCCATCGCGAGGATGTGCGCTCGCTCGCCCGCGACATCGATCGCGCGCTTGCCGGCTTCGTGCGCGGACAGTCGCTTGTCTGCCTGTTCCTTGGCGTCTGGTATGCGGGCGGGCTTTCGGCGATCGGGCTGAATTTCGGGTTCCTCATCGGCGTCATCGCGGGTTTTCTGAGCTTCATCCCCTACGTCGGCTCCGTCACCGCCTTCGTTCTATCGATCATCGTCGCGGTCGTTCAGGGCTGGCCGCACGTCCATCTGCCGATCGAGGCGGTGGCGATCGTGACGACCGGACTGATCATGGACGGCTATGTGCTGTCGCCGCGGCTCGTCGGCGCCTCCGTCGGGCTGCATCCGGTCTGGATCATGTTCGCCTTGCTGGCCTTCGGCGCGCTTTTCGGATTTACGGGCCTTATCGTCGCCGTGCCTGTCGCGGCGGCGCTCGGCGCCTTCATGCGCTTTCTTGCAAAACGCTACCGTGGGAGCGCGCTCTATCAGCACCCGATCCCCGACCGCGCATGACAAAGGCCGGCGCGCCGGGGAAACGCGAGCCAGGACGTCAGTTGCCGCTCGACCTGCCGACGACGCCGCGCTTCGGACGTGAAGAGTTTCTGCCCGCCGCATCGAACCGGGCGGCGCTCGAAATGATCGAACGCTGGCCGGATTGGCCGGATCGGGTTCTCGCGCTGATCGGGCCCGCCGGCGCGGGCAAGTCCCACCTCTGCGCCATTTGGGCGGCGCGGGCGGACGCGCTTGTCGTTGCGCCCGACGCCCTGCCGACGCTGGAAGGGCTGGTCGCGCAGGCGCCGCGAGCCATCGTCATCGACGACGTAGAGCGCGTCGCGGACGAAACCACGTTGTTCCATCTCCTGAATTTCGTGAACGAAAGCGGCGCCTTCCTGCTGATGAGCGCGGCCCGCCCGCCGCGGGCGGAAGACACGCGGCTTCCCGACCTGTTGTCGCGTTTGCGCCGCGCCCCGATCGTCGAAATCGGCGCGCCGGACGAGACGTTGATGCGCGCGGTTCTGGTGAAGCTCTTCGCGGATCGGCAGCTCCTCGTCGAACCGCCGGCGCTGGCCTTCGCCGCGCTGAGGCTGGAGCGCTCTCTCGCCGCCGCCCGCGCCTTTGTCGCCGCTCTCGACCGCGAGGCTTTGGCGCAGGGGCGGCCTGTCACACGGGCGCTCGCGGCTAAGGTTATTGAGAAGTTTACTTAAGGATTTGGCCGAAGGATTTCGCCGCCGCACAGGCCTGTGGCATGATGGCCGGGACGGGAAGTGGAAATGAAGCTGCATATTCAGGATAAACTCGCAGCCCAGCGCACGGGCGCCGATATCGCCGTAATGGATTGCGCCGACGCGATTCTCGTGGAGGATCCCGCCAAGCTCGCGGCCTCTCCACAGCGCTTCATCAATCGAGAGCTGTCCTGGCTGGAATTCAATCGACGGGTTCTGGAGGAGGCCTCCAACCGCAATCACCCGTTGCTTGAGCAACTGCGTTTCCTGTCGATCTCCGCCAATAATCTCGACGAATTCTTCATGGTGCGCGTCGCCGGCCTTCGCGGGCAGGTGCGCTCCGGCGTGACGGCGCGCTCCGAGGACGGCCTGACGCCCGCCGAGCAGCTGACGAAGATCACCGAGCGCGTCACGCTGCTGACGAGCGAGCAATTGCGGCGCTGGCGCGAGCTTCGCGCCGAGATTGAAGACGTCGGCATTGTTATCGTCGAGCCTGCGGACGTCTCCAAGGCCGACCGCGAGTGGCTTGAGGAATATTTCCTCAGCCGCGTGTTTCCGGTGCTGACGCCGCTCGCGGTCGATCCGGCGCATCCGTTTCCTTTCATCCCCAATCTCGGCTTCACATTGGCGCTCGAACTCGTGCGCCCCGGCGATCGCAAGACGCTGAAGGCGCTGATTCGCCTGCCGCCGAAGATCGAGCGCTTCGTGCGCTTGCCGGCGACGGCGGGCGTCGCCGGCCGTGAACGCTTCATGCTGCTCGAAACGCTGATCGCGATGAACGCGCAGCGGCTGTTTCCTGGCTATTTGCTGCGGGCGCAGGGGCTGTTCCGGGTCATCCGCGACAGCGATCTCGAAGTCGAGGAAGAAGCCGAAGATCTCGTGCTGCTTTTTGAGACCGCGTTGAAGCGGCGTCGGCGCGGTTCGGTGATCCGGCTCGAAGTGGCGGCGGATATGCCGGCGACCTTGCGCGCGCTCGTGGCCGAGGAGCTCGACGTCAACGAGCCGGAAACTTTCGAGATCGACGGCATGTTGGCCCTCAACGATCTTTCCGAACTCGTCGCGCTCGACCGGCCGGAACTGAAATTCAAGCCCTACAACCCGCGCTTTCCGGAACGGGTGCGCGACAATGGCGGCGACTGTTTCCTCGCGATCAAGCAGAAGGATCTCGCGGTCCATCATCCGTACGAATCTTTCGACGTCGTCGTGCAGTTCCTGCAACAGGCGGCGCGCGATCCCAATGTCATCGCCATCAAGCAGACGCTCTATCGCACCTCCAACAACAGTCCGATCGTGCGCGCGCTCGTGGAGGCTGCGGAGGCGGGCAAATCCGTCACCGCGCTCGTCGAATTGAAGGCGCGCTTCGACGAGGAAGCGAATATTCGCTGGGCGCGCGATCTCGAACGCGCCGGCGCGCAAGTCGTCTTCGGCTTCATCGAACTCAAGACGCACGCCAAATTGTCGCTCGTCGTGCGCCGGGAAGGCGGCGGCCTCGTCACCTACTGCCATGTCGGCACCGGCAATTATCACCCTGTGACGGCGCGCATCTATACGGACATTTCGGTGTTCACCGCCGATCCGGTGATCGGACGGGACATCTCGCGCATCTTCAATTACATCACCGGCTATGCCGAGCCGGCCGGGCTTGAGCGCATGTCGGTGTCGCCGATTTCGCTCAAGAAGAAACTTCTCGAGCATATCGACCAGGAAATCGCCTTCGTGAAGGCCGGCAAGCCTGGCGTGATCTGGGGCAAATGCAACGCGCTTGTTGATCCTGAAATCATCGACGCCCTTTATGCGGCGTCGCAAGCGGGCGTCTCGATCGAACTCATCGTGCGCGGCATCTGCTGTCTGCGGCCCGGCGTTCCCGGACTGTCCGATAACATTCGCGTGAAGTCGATCGTCGGCCGCTTTCTCGAACATGCGCGTGTTTACGCCTTCGGCGGCGGCTATGTGCTGCCGCATCCGCGCGCGCACGTCTACATTTCTTCCGCCGACCTGATGCAGCGCAATCTCGATCGAAGGGTCGAGGTGATGATGCCGATCGTCAATCCGACGGTGCATCAGCAGGTGCTCGATCAGATCATGCTCGCCAATCTCATTGACAATGAGCAGAGCTATCGCGTCCTGCCGGACGGCTCGTCGCTGCGCATCGTTCCGCCCGAAGGCGAGGAGCGGTTCAACGCGCACAAATATTTCATGACCAATCCCTCGCTATCGGGTCGCGGCAAGTCGCTCAAGGACTGGCGGCCGCGCTCGCTCTTAAAGCGCGGCCAAAATGCTTGAGGCGGCGGCGCGTGGCGCGACGCAGCGCTCCGATTCCGCGCCGAAACCCGTCGCGATCGTCGACATCGGCTCGAATTCGGTGCGGCTCGTCGCCTATCAGGCGCTCGCGCGCGCGCTGACCCCGATCTTCAACGAAAAGGCGATGTGCGGTCTCGGCAAGGGCGTCGTCACCACAGGCCGACTTCCTGATGAGGGCGTCGACAAGGCGATGAAGGCGCTGCGCCGCTATCGAACGCTTTGCGAAACGATGGGCGTCGACGACATCGAGGTGATCGCCACCGCGGCGGTGCGCGGAGCCAAAAATGGCGACGTTTTTCTGGACGCGGCGCGCGACGCCATTCAGCGCGACATTTCGCTGCTTTCGGGCCGCCGCGAGGCGGAGCTTTCCGCGCTTGGCGTCATTTCGGCGATTCATGAGCCGGACGGCGTCGTGGGCGATCTCGGCGGCGGCTCGCTCGAACTGATCGATGTCCACAAGGAGACGCTCGGCAAGGGGATCACCCTGCCGCTCGGCGGACTCGCCTTGATGGACGCCTCGCGGCGCTCGATGCGCGAGGCGACGCGCATCGCCCGCAAGGCGATCGCCGACGCGAAGCCGCTCGATCATCTCAAGGGCCGCACCTTTTACGCGGTCGGCGGCACCTGGCGATCGCTCGCAAAACTCCATATGCGTCAGCGCAACTATGCGCTCGGCGTCATGCATCATTACCGCATCCAGACGAGCGAAGCCGCCGACTTCGCTGAGCTTGTCGAACATATCGACAGCGAGGCGCTCGAAGACATCGACTTCGTTTCCGCGGCGCGCCGGCCTCTGCTCGCCTATGGCGCGATCGTGCTTGACGAGATCATCCGCCGCGCCAAGCCTCGCGAGATCGTCATTTCAGCCGCGGGCGTGCGCGAAGGCATGTTGTATGAGCGCCTGTCGTCGGCCGAGCGTCGCGTCGATCCCTTGCTCGCGGCGACGCGGGAATTGGAAGTGACTTTCGCGCGCGCGCCGGGATATGGCGACGATCTCATCGATTGGACGGACGCCTATATGGAAAAGAGCGGCATTGATGAAACCGACGAGGAGCGCCGGCTGCGCCACGCCGCCTGTCTGCTCTCGGACATCGCTTGGCGCGCCCATCCGGAATATCGCGCGCAGCGCGCCATGAACATCGTCACGCAGGGGCCGTTCGTCGCCATTGATCATCCGGGCCGCGCCTTCCTGTCGCTTGCGATCGTCTTCCGTCACGAAGGGCTCGACGGGGCGGAAGGCCTTGCGGATCTGCGCACGTTGTTGACGACACGTCTTTTCGCGCGCGCGCGCATTCTCGGGGCGCTCATGCGGGTCGCCTATTTGTTGTCAGCGTCGATGCCCGGCGTGCTGCCGCGCACGCGCTTGCGGGTCTGCGATCGCGCGGCGACGCTCACTTTGCCTGCCGCTTACGCCGACCTCGCGAGCGAGCGCGTGCTCAATCGCCTGAAGGCGCTCGGCAAGCTCATGGGCGCCGACGCGCAGATCGAGGTGGCGCCCTGAACACAAAAGCGGTTCACTCGCCAAACGGACTTATTTGAAAGGAATTCGATATGGACAGGCAATTCGCAAAAGGGCTTCTGGCGACCGCCGTTGCGATCGCATTGATGAGCGCGAGCGCCGAAGCCTGCACGCGCGTGCTCTATGGGACCAGCGACAAGGACTATCTTGTGGGCCGGACGATGGACTGGGACGTCGATCCGCGAACAAACTTGTGGTCCTTCCCGCGCGGCATGGCGCGCGACGGCGGCGTCGGTCCGGGGTCGATCAAATGGACCTCAAAACATGGTTCGCTCATCGCCGACTTTTACGACGCGGCCACGGCTGAAGGCATGAACGACGCAGGGCTCGCGGTGAATCTTCTCTATCTCGCCGAGGCGGATTACGGAGACCCGAAAGCCTCCAAGAAGCCGCTGCTGTCCGTCGGCGGCTGGGCGCAATATGTTCTCGACAACTACGCGAACGTCGCTGATGCGGTGAAGGCGCTGCAAAAGGAGCCCTTCGCGATCGTCGCGCCCGATCTTCCCGGCGGCGTCAAAGCGGCGAGCCATATGGCGCTGGCCGATCAATCTGGCGACAGCGCGATACTCGAATATCTCGGCGGCAAGCTCGTCATTCATCACAACCCTAAATACACGGTGATGACCAACTCCCCGCCTTTCGATCAGCAGCTTGCGCTCAACACCTATTGGGTCGAGATCGGCGGGTCGAATTTCCTTCCGGGCACGCATCGCGCGTCCGATCGCTTCGCCCGCGCCAGCTGGAACTTGAACGCGACGCCGAAAGTCGACGACAAGCGCGTGGCGATCGCCAGCGTCTTTTCGATCATTCGAAACGTCTCGGTGCCGCTTGGGATATCCACGCCGCAGGAGCCGAACATCGCCTCGACGCGGTGGCGTTCGGTCACCGACATCAAGGATCGGCTCTATTATTTCGAGCCGACGCTGAACCCTTCGATTTTCTGGGTCGAGCTGACGAAATTGAAGCTCGAGCCGGGCGCCAAGCCCGCGAAGCTCGACCTTGCGGGCAGCCCGATTCTGGCGGGCGAAGTTTCAGACAAATTCGTTCCCGCCGAGCCGTTCAAATTCCTGTCGCACTGACGCGCGGGCGTTCCGGGCCTTTCGAGCAACGCGGCGCGTCATAGGACGCGCCGCTTTCTGATGCTACTCCGCTGGAGCGTGCGCGACTCGATTGATCTTGTCCACGCGCATGGTCTGCGCGCCAGCGGCGCAATTGAAGCGCAGGGATGTGCCGACGGCAGAGTCGAAAAACGCCGCTTTTCCGTCCGTGACGGTGACGACGAGACGCGTCGCCTGGGTCGCCGGCGTCGGATCCTCCTCCAGCGCGGAATCGATGACCATCATGGTGAGACGGCAGCCGTTCGCGCCGCCGACGAAATAGCTCACGACATGTTTTGAGCCAGCGTCAAAGCTCGCCGCCATAAGCGGCTTCATCGTCAGGGAAGCATCAGCTGCGGACAGGCCCGAGCTTGCTGCAAGACACAGCGCTCCGCCGAACGCCGCCGCGACAATTCGATTTCCTGTAGTCATATCTTATCCTTCCGTTTCGGAGCAGGGCCGGCGTAACGCACGACCGTCGCAGCGAACTGCGCCCCGCTCGGGATGGAAGGTAGTTGCTGCGTTGCAGCAGGACAATATCGCAGTGCAATAACTTATCGTAATGTCGCGTTATCTATAAGATATTCAACGGTATTTTATGGCGCACAAATATTCGTCAGCCGCTTGCTTGCGCGCAAAAATGGCGCAGCGGCATTGCTGCGCTGCAGCGCAAGCGTGAGGCTTATTCGGCGTTCGCGGGTTCGTCCGCCGCCTGCCAGTCAAAGGTGACGACCCGGCCGTTTTCCACTGAGAGCGCCAGGCGGCCCCGCTTCAACTCCAACGCCTTCTCGCCGAAGATCGCGCGGCGCCATCCCTTCAGCGCCTGAACGTCGGCATGATCGTCATGCGCGACGGATTCGAGATCTTCGACCGTCGCGATCATCTTGGCGGCGACGCCCGTCTCCTCCGACACCTGACGCAGCAAAACCTTGAGCAACTCGACCGTCGCGCCGTTTGAGTTGCGTCGGTCGCGTTCGATGCGCGGCATTGTGGCGGGATCGCGCGCGAGCCCGCGCTCCACAGCGGCGATGATGTCGGTTCCCGCGCGGGAGCGCTCCATACCCTTTGGAAAGGACCGCAAATTGCCGAGCGCTTCGACGGAGCGCGGCGCGGCCTGAGCAATCTCGATGAGCAAGTCGTCCTTCAGGACGCGCGAACGCGGCACGTCGCGCGCTTGCGCTTCGAACTCGCGCCAGGCGGCCAGTTCCATCAGAACGGCGAGATCGCGCGGCTTGCGCGCGCGATGGCGCAGCCGTTCCCAAGCGTTTTCGGGATGCTGCTCATAGGTCGCGGGCGAGGTGAGCGTCTGCATCTCGTCCACGAGCCACTCGAGGCGGTTGGAACGTTCGAGCCGCGCCCGCAGGGCCATGTAAATGTCGCGCAGATGCGTGACGTCGGCGATGGCGTATTCGATTTGGGCGTTTGACAGCGGTCGGCGCGACCAGTCGGTGAATCGCGACGATTTGTCGAGACTGGCGCGCGTGATCGCCTTCACCAGCTCGAGATAAGACGCTTGTTCGCCGAATCCGCAGACCATGGCCGCGACCTGCGTATCAAAGATCGGCGCGGGTATGAGTCGGGCGAGGCGCCAGATGATCTCGAGATCCTGGCGCGCGGCGTGGAACACCTTGACGACGTCGGGATTGGCCATGAGGCCAAAAAACGGCGAAAGATCAAGATCACCGGCAAGGGCGTCGATCGCCACAGCCTCTTCCGGCGACGCCAGCTGGATCACGCAGACCTGCGGCCAGAACGTGGTTTCGCGCAAAAATTCGGTGTCGACCGTGACGAAGGGATGCTGAGCGAAACGGTCGCAGACCGCCGTCAGTTCGGGATTGGTGGTAAGAAGACTCATTTGAATTGGTTCTAAACGTTTTTGGTCTCGGTCTGAAGTCCAAAGGAGCGACTTTGGACGTTTCAGCCACGCTCGGCCGGCTTCGGCCCCGCCAAAATACACGGTTTTGCCGAAAATTCGCAGACCATCGGACGCCACGTCCGCGCTGGACTGAACGAAAAGCTGCAACATGGCGGCGACGCAGTTCAGCAGGGTATGCGCGTGGACCGCTCAACTGTCGCAAAAAGACAGCCCCGGCCTCTGGAATTCCATGATTTCCAAGTTGCGGCCGATGCCCGATGGGGTAGCATGCCGCCGCCACTCTATCCTGGGAGCCACGTCCAACTCATGCATGAGCGTCTCACTCTCGCTGCGCGCGCGGCCGCGCGGGCGCGGTTTCCGGCGGCCGTCATCGCCGCTTCACTTCTCGTCGTCAGCGCGCCCGCCATGGCTGCGCATAAGGGCGGCGTCAGCCCCGCGTGGAGTCAGTGCCGCGCGCCTGACCCCGACGCGCGCATCGCAGGCTGCACGCAAGTCATTCAGGAGATCGACAAGGAGACCCCGCACAACAAGGTGGCGGCCTATGTCAATCGCGCCGGCGCTTATCAGGCGAAGGGCGACTACGCGCACGCGCTCGAGGACTTCGGCAAGGCGCTGGAGTTTGAACCCAAATCATCGGTGATTCTGGCCGCACGCGGCGCCGCGCATCATGCCAAGGGCGACCTCGACAGCGCGCTCGCCGACTACAATCAGGCGATCGCCGCCGACAAAAAGAACGCCGCCGCGCTTCTGGCGCGCGCCTATGTTTGGCGCGCCAAAGGCGATGTCGAGAAGGCGCTCGCCGATCTCGGGGACGCCGCGAAAGCCGACCCAAAATCAACGGCGCCGGACGTCGCCGCGGGCGCGCTCTATCACGGAAAAGGCGATCATGACCGCGCTATCGCGGCGTTTTCCGAGGCGGCGAAGCGCGATCCCAAACTCGTCGCGGCGCGCAATGGACGCGGGGCCTGCCACTACGCCAAGGGCGAATTCGATAAGGCGATCGCCGACTTCGACGCGGCGCTGAAAATCGACGCCAGCTACGTCGGCGCGCTTGTCAACCGCGCCAACGCTTGGCGGGCCAAGAAGGACTTCGCCCGCGCCAAGGCCGATTACGACGCCGCGCTGGCGGCCAAGCCTGATCTGGCCGCGGCGAAGAAGGGATCGGACGACATGGCCAGGCTCATCGCCAAGAAGGGTTCGGGCGCGGCGACGCCGGCCGATTCCGCCCCTCCCGAAGCCGTACACGACCACAACTGAAGCCCCGGGCGGCGGAAAGGCGCGTTACAGCGCCTTGGCCGCCGCCAGAACCTCGTCGGCGTGGCCCGGAACCTTCACCTTCCGCCAAATCTTGGCGATGCGGCCGTCGGGACCGATGAGCACCGTCGTGCGCTCGACGCCCATATATTTGCGGCCATACATGCTTTTCTCGACCCAGACGCCATAGGCGCCGAGCGTGTCCTTTCCCTCATCTGACGCGAGGGGCAGCGACAATTCGTATTTCGCGCGAAATTTGTCGTGGTTCTTGATCGGGTCCGGCGACATGCCGACGACCACGGCTTTGGCCTTCGCGAAACTCTCGCGTAAGGCATTGAATTCGATTGCTTCCTTCGTGCAGCCCGACGTGTCGTCCTTTGGGTAGAAGTAGAGCACGACTTTTTTTCCCTTCAGCGCGGCAAGCGAGATCTGTTCGCCGCCGGCCCCTGGGAGATCGAAGGCGGGCGCCAAGCTTCCTTCCTTTAAGCCTCCCTCCTTCTTCCCCTCCTTGAGTGTAGCTTCGGCCTTGCTAGCGGTCGTGCTCATGGCGCCTTCCTTTCGTCGCATCTGCAGCTAAAATCAGTCCGTAGAATGCAGACTGCGCGCCAGCCGGCAAGACCGGCGTAATTGCCCGCGTCCGCGCTGCGATCGAGCCGAGAGCGAGGCCAATTGACCGACAGGACGGGGCGCAAGCCTAGCGGCGCCGGAGTCGTCGTCGATAGGGGGCGGCGCGCGATGCAGCGGGCCTGTCGCGCGGCGTTGCGGCCGCCGTTTTTTTGGGCGCCGCGCCGCGGACTTTCCCGCCTGCTCATGCTCAGCGGACTTGCCGCAACGCTGCTGTGCGCGCTGACGTTTGGCGGCTTCTTCCTGCTGCTTTCGCAGGGCTCCATCACCTTTGCTTGGCTCGCGCCGCGCATCGTCGAATCGCTCGACGAACTCGCGGGCGGCCGGTACGAATTTTCGCTGGGCGCCGCCGCGATCGGCAATGGCGATCACGGCCCGACGCTGTCCGTGGACAATTTCATTGTCAAGAAAGACGGTCGTCCCATCGTCGCGGCGCCGCGCGCGGAGCTGTCGCTCGACCTTCGCTCCTTGTTGATCGGCCGCATCAAGCTGCGCCGGCTCGAGGTTCTCGATCTGGACTTGCGCCTGTCGGTCAACCCGGACGGCGCCGTCGTGATTTCAGCCGGCGCTCAACCCGTTCCTGCGGCGGCGCCAGCGATTGCGCCCGGCGCGCCGGCGAACGGCGCCGGGTCGGAGCGCGTGACTCTGCTGCGCGACGCGGCGGGGGCCCTGCGCGGGCTCATGGACTTGGCCACGAGCCCGAACAGTCCAATCGCCGCGCTCGATCGCCTCGGCGTGGCGCACGGCCGGCTCACCATCGACGACCGCACGATCGATCGCGCCATCCGCTATGAAGACGTGACGCTCAGCCTCGACAAGGGCGGCGCCGGCATGCGCTTCTCCGCGGCGGCCAATGGCCCCTCGGGGCGTTGGACGGCCGTCGCCATCGCAAAGGGCGCGCCGGGAGGACGACGCGATTTCCACGCGCAGTTTCGCAATTTTTCGATCGACGAGATTTCGCTTGCCGGCGGCTTCCGCACGACCCGCTTCGACACTGACGCGCCGCTCTCCTTCGACCTGAGATTCGCGCTCGGTCCGGGCGACGAGGTTCTCGAAGCGTCGGGTCAAATGGAGATCGGCCGGGGCTATTTCCGCTTCGACGAGCCGGATCACGAGCCGGTGATGATCGAAAAGATCGCCGGCGTCGCGGTTTGGGACAGGGCCGCGCGCAAGGTCGCAATCGCGCCGCTTGTGTTCAAGGCCGGCGGTTTCGACATGACCGTCGTCGGCGACGCCCGCCCGCCTGACGGCGCTAGGACTTTAGCCGATGCGGCGCGCCTGGATGGGCCATGGACGATCGCGTTGCGCCTGAAAGCGCCAACCGTGGTCGCGCCTGAGCGCGCAGGAGAGAAAAATGTCCGCATTGACGACGGACTGCTCAATGCGCGCCTGTTTCGAGACGAACGCCAGATCGTCTTCGACAAATTCGCGTTCGACGGTCCCGACACGCACATCGACCTCAACGGCGCAGTGAGTTGGCGCGACGACATTCGCGTCATACTCAAGATGGGAATCGAAGAGACGCAGATACGCGCGCTCGCGCGCCTGTGGCCTACCCATGTCGCGCCGTCCGTGCGCACCTGGTTCGTCGATCATGTGCCGGTCGGCGTCTTGAAGCGCGCCCAATATGCCGCCGACTTCGACGGCGCGGCGCTGAACGCGATGCGCTACGAGCAGGCGCCGCCGGATCGCTCGCTGTTCGCCGAGGGCGACATCGTCGACGCGACAGTCTCCGACATCCTGCCGGGCATGGCGCCGCTGACCGGCATCAACGGGCGACTGCGGATCACCGGACAGACGGCGTCTTTCGACGCGACCTCAGGCGCCATGGAGACCGGGCCGGGTCGAGGCCTTGCACTGTCGTCCGGCCGCTTCCTGGTCGCCGACAGCGCGCTGCGCCCGACGCCCGCGATGGTCGAGGTCACTGTTGGCGGCGACGTCGAGGCCGTCTCTGACCTGCTTTCATTGCCGGCGATCGCCGACCACGCGTCTGTCCCCGTCGAAGCGGGCGCGCTGAAAGGAACCATCGAGGGTCGACTGCGCGTCGATTTCGAGACAGGGGCGACCGCGCGCGACGCGGCCACGACTTTCGCCATCGACGCGACGACGTCGAACCTTGTGATCGAGAAGCTGATCGGCAGGGAAAAGCTCGAGAACGGCGCGCTGCATATTATCGCTGACCGAGCCGGCCTGCGCGTGAGCGGAACCGGCCGACTCTTTGGCGCGCCGGCGACCCTCGACGTGCGCCGCGGCTTTGGCGACAAGGGTCCCGCACAGGCGCAGGTCGCATTCACTTTTGACGATGCGGCGCGCCAGCGCGCCGGCTACGCCATCGCCGGCGTCAGCGGCCCGATTCTGGCGACGATACGCACGCCAATCCCGGTTGAGAACGTCGACACGCAGATCGATCTCGATCTCACCCGGACGAATTTCGACAATCCGCTCCCGGGCCTGGTGAAGCCGGCGGGAAAGCCGGCAAAGTCTTCGTTCACGCTGACGCGCCACGGCGAGGCGATGTCGCTCGAACAATTCGTGTTCGACGCGGGACCGACGCAAGCGCAGGGCGTCATCGAATTCGGCAAAGATGGCGCATTCCGCGCGGCCCGTCTCGCGCAGGCGCGACTCTCGCCCGGAGACGATATGCGCGTCGACGTGCAGCGTAGCGGCGAACTGGTGAAGATCGTCGCGCGCGGCGCGAATTTCGACGCCCGCCCGATTATGCAGGGGTTGCTGCGCGCCGATCGCGGCAAGGGCAGCGTTGATGACCTCGATCTCGACTTCAAATCGCCGATCGTCACCGGCTACGGCAAGCAAATTCTCACAAACGTCGAACTGAAATTGGAGCGTCGCGGCGGCAAGCCCCGCGGGGTGGCGCTTAAAGGCTTTTTCGGCCGCGAGCAGCTCACAGTCGGCATGGGGCGCGGTCAGGATAACCAGCCGCAAATCGAAATTGCGACAAACGACGGCGGCTCGCTGCTCTCCTTCTTTGACATCTATCGGAAGATGGACAGCGGCGCCCTGACCGCGACCGTACAGCTTAGTCAAAACCGCGCCGATGGCGCTTTGCGCATTCGCGACTTCTTCGTGCGCGGCGAACCGACCGTGCGCCAGCTGATGGCGCAAAGCGGAACGGCGCGCGCGGACGATCGCGGCAATTACCGCTTCGACCCCGACCTCGTTCGCGTCGGCAGATTGGAGAGCGACTTCAGCTGGTCGGCCGGACAGCTTACCGTGCGCGAAGGCGTGCTGTCGGGTCCCGAGATCGGCCTCACCTTCGACGGCTACATCGACTTCCCGCGCGAGCGGCTGGACCTCGTGGGCTCATATGTGCCCGCCTATGCGTTGAACAATCTGTTGTCGAATATTCCGGTGGTCGGCGTCGTGCTCGCCGGCGGACAGCATGAAGGCGTCTTTGCGCTGAGCTATCGCCTCTATGGCGCGCTCTCATCGCCCTCGATCAACGTCAATCCCCTCTCGGCGATCGCTCCCGGGTTGATGCGCAAGATCATGGGCGTCATCGACGGCACCGCGCGGATGCCGCAGCAGCGGTAGGTTTTCGCGGCCGCAGGGGCGCTAAGCGCGCTCAAGCAATACGTGCTTCTTCTTGCCGAGCGAGAGTTTGACGACGCCGTCGCTCGCAAACTCCGCTTCGCCGATAATGCTGCGTTCGTCCGTCACCGGCGCATCATTGACGCGCAGCCCGCCGCCCTTGATCTGGCGTCGCGCTTCGCCGGTCGACGCGACGAGACCGGCTTTGACGAAGGCCGTCAGCACGCCGAGGCCTTCGGCGACTTCCTCAGCCGAAACGGCGATCTTGGGGAGCGACAGCGCGAGCGCGCCCTCTTCGAATGTCGTGCGCGCGGTCGCCGCAGCCTCATCCGCCGCCGCGCGGCCGTGAATGAGCGCCGTCGCCTCCGTCGCGAGAGTCTTCTTGGCTTCGTTGATTTCGGCGCCCTGCAGCGCGGCGAGGCGCGCGATCTCATCCATCGGCAGGAAGGTGAAGAGCTTCAGGAAGCGGGCGACGTCCGCGTCTTCCGTATTGCGCCAATACTGCCAATAGTCATAGGGCGACAGCATATCGGCGTTGAGCCAGATGGCGCCGGCGGCGGTCTTGCCCATCTTGGCGCCCGACGCCGTCGTCAGCAGCGGCGAGGTGAGCGCATAGAGTTGCGGGCAGCCCATGCGGCGGCCGAGATCGAGGCCCGTGACGATATTGCCCCATTGATCCGAGCCGCCCATCTGCAGCAGCGCCCCGTAACGCCTGTTGATCTCGACGAAGTCGTACGCCTGCAGGCACATGTAGTTGAACTCGATGAAGGAGAGTTCGTGCTCGCGTTCGAGCCGCAGCTTCACCGAATCCATCGTCAGCATGCGGTTGACGGAGAAGTGGCGGCCGACGTCGCGCAGGAAGTCGATGTAGTTTAAACCCGCCAGCCAGTCGGCGTTATCGAGCATCAGCGCGTCGGTCGCGCCGTCGCCAAAGGTGAGGAAGCGTTCGAAGACGGTCCGGATCGAGGCCTTGTTGGCGCCGATCTGTTCGACGGTCAAAAGCTTGCGGCTCTCGTCCTTGCCGGAAGGATCGCCGACCCGCGTCGTGCCGCCGCCCATCAGCGGCAACGGCTTGCCGCCGGCGCGCTGCAGCCAGGCGAGCATCATGATCGGCAGCAGCGATCCGACATGGAGCGAGGGCGCCGTGCAGTCGAAGCCGATATAGGCGGAAAGCGTCCCGGAGCGCGCCTTCTCGTCAAGTCCGGCAAAGTCCGAGCATTGATGGACGAAGCCGCGCTCGATCAGAGCGCGCAGGAAGTCGGACGTGGGAGAAAAATCAGTGGCCATGGCGGGGGTGATAGGCGCAACGCGGCGCCCGCGCAAGCGAGCCCGGCTCGAGAATTCCGGTTAAAATTTGAAGCTCCTTACGATATGTAAGGTGTTCTAAGGAGATGGAGCCTGGTCCTCAATGTCGAAGGCGACTCTAACCAGCAAGGGCCAGATCACTCTGCCCGCGAAGGTACGTCGAGCCTTCGTACGACGCCTTAAAGGCGTTGTTCCGGCGCCCGCGACGCTAGTCACGCTTGAGGCGATGGAAGCGGCGATCAGAAGCCGAGCCTGTCCAAAGTGATCGCGCTCGACACAAATGTCCTCGTGCGCTACCTCGCCCAGGACGACCGCGGTCAGGCTCGAACCTCCACGCGATTTACCAAGCGAGCGGCGAAACTCTCATGAGAGGCGCAACCTGCCCCCTCTCCCGCGAAGCGGGGGAGGATTGGGGAGGGGGCCGGCGTTTCATCTCACGTCGGGACGCGCCTAGCCCCCTTCCGGCGTTTCGCGTCGCCTTCCCCCGCTAACGCGGGAGAAGGGAGAGCGGCGCCGCCCCTTCGGGCCGTTTCTTGCTCCACCGGAGCGCTTTTGGTAGAAGCCGCAGGCTTTCGCGCTCGCGCCGGCGCGCCGTCGAACGCAGGACAATCATGCTTTTCTACGAGCCGCTGTTCCTGTTTTTGTTCGGCCCGGCGGTTTACCTGCTTTATCTGTACTTTGGAGAAGTCCGCGCGCGGCGGGCTGTCATCCTTCTTGCGGCAAGCGTGGCCTTTTACGCCTGGAGCGAGCCGGTCTTCATCTTCCTTGTCTTCGCGTCGGTCGGGCTCGACCTCTATGTGGCGCAGAAGATCGCTGCGTTATCCATCGGCGATCCCACTGTCATTCCCGACGCTTCGCATAAGCGAAGCGATCGGGAATCCAGACTTGCGAGCGAGGCTGTGATTGCTCTGGATTCCCGATCAGGCCTTCGGCCTGCCGGGAATGACGCACGCAAGCTCTGGCTGGCGCTCGGCGTCGTCGGCAATCTCGCGATCCTTATCTATTACAAATATACGGGGTTTCTGGCGCTCAATTTCGATGCGCTGCTCAAGGCGTTGACGCTGCCGGGGATCAACATCCCTCAGATCGCCTTGCCGATCGGCGTCAGCTTCATCGTCTTCGAAAAGATCACCTATCTCGTCGACGTCTATCGCGGCGTCACGGCGCCGGCCCGCAGTCCGCTGCTTTACGGGCTTTACGTCTTTTTCTTTCCCAAGCTCCTCGCCGGCCCGATCATCAAATACCATGACATCGCGCGTCAGTTCGAGGCGATGCCGCACGCCGACGTCGACGACTTTATCGTGGGCTTTTCCCGCTTCATGCTCGGCGTCGTGAAGAAGCTGCTCTTCGCCGATACGCTTGCCAGCGGCGCGGATCTGATCTTCGCGCATGACGTTAGCTCCCTTGGCTTCGCGGAGGCCTGGGCGGGCGTGCTGTTCTTCACCTTCCAGATCTATTTCGATTTTTCCGGCTATTCCGACATGGCGATTGGGCTCGCGCGCATGTTCGGCTTCCGGCTTCTGGAAAATTTCAACATGCCCTATGTCGCGACGAGCATCACCGATTTCTGGCGGCGCTGGCACATCTCGCTGACGAGCTGGATTCGCGAATATTTATATTTCCCGCTCGGCGGGAATCGGCGCGGCGAAGCGCGCACCTATCTCAATCTGTGGATCTGCTTCTTCGCTTCGGGACTCTGGCACGGCGCGGCTTGGACCTATATCGCTTGGGGCGCTTATAACGGCGTGTTCCTCGTGCTCGACCGGCTATTCCTGGTCAACCGCCTGCAGCGGTTGCCGGACTGGCTCGCTAACGTCATTGCGATGATCATCGTGATCGTCGGTTGGACATTCTTTCGCGCAACCTCTCTGTCGCAGGCCGGCGCGTTGCTGGCGTTGATGGCGAATCCATGGGCGCACGCCAGCGCGCCTGTCGCCATTCCTCCCGAATATGTGGTCGTGGCGCTGACCGCCGCGGCAATCTGCGTCGCGCAGCGCCTGTCGCTTTATGTCAAGGACTTCAATTGGGGACGCGCGGCGCAGCACTACGCATTGGCGTCGAACAGCGCGCTGTCCATGCTCTTTCTTGCGGCTTTGGCGAAGGGACTTGCCGATCCCTTCAAGCCGTTCATCTACTTCCGGTTTTAAATCGGATGAGCGATTTTAGCCGAAATGGATAAGCGCATCGAGAAACATGAGGCGGAATTTGGAGCGGCGTCGCGCTCGCGCGGTCAGGCCGAGGGCGTCATCGCCTTTTTGAAGTCGCTGACGCTCGCGCGTCTGCCGATTTTCGGTTGCGCGGGCTTCATCGCGTTTTTGTTCCTCGCCAATTTGTGGAATTTCGCCGTCGAGCGCGATTGGCCGAAGCTGCGCATCCGCAGCGCCTCGCCGCTCGCCGGCGTCGCGAAGCCAAAGCCCGCGCCCTGGACTCTCGACGCCTTTCTTTCAGGAGAAACGCAAAAGGCGGTTTCAATAAATCTTGGCCGAATGTCGCCGGTTTTTCCGATCTCCGTGCGCGCGAAAAATCAGCTCGTCTTTTCGCTTTTCGGCGGCTCGGCGGCGCCGGGAGTCGCGATCGGCCGCGACGGCCAGCTGTTCGAGCAGCTCTATATCGACAAATTTTGCGCGCGTGACGGCGGCTTCGATCCGTCGCGCCTGAGCGCTTGGTCCTCGACCTTGCGCGACATTCAGGAGATGGCGCAGGCGCGCGGAAAGAGCTTCGTGTTCCTGATTTCGCCGTCCAAGGCGGCGCGTTACCCGGAAGATCTGCCGAAGTCCGCACCATGCGCGGCGCGTGCGACAATAATGCCGGAGAAGCTTGCGCCCTATCGCGCGGCGCTCGATGAATCGCATGTGCGCTATGTGGACGGCGCGGCGCTCATTGCGGCGGAAAAATCCAAGCAGCCGATCGCGCTTTTTCCGCGCGGGGGCTCGCATTGGAACAGCGTCGGTGGGGCGCTCGCCATGCGCGACGTGACGCGCGCGCCGCCGGCGACGCCGATCGGCGTGCTCGACTTTACCTCAGCGCCGGCGCCCGAAGCCGTCGGCACCGACCGCGACCTGCTGGACCTTTTGAATCTCCTGTGGCCCGACGCGCATTATCCGACGGCGACGATCGGAAGGGCCGGGGAGAAGGGCGATTGCGCGCGCTCGCCGCGGCTGCTCGCGCTTGGCGGCAGCTTTCTGCATCAAGTGCTGGCGGCGGCGACGCTCGCGCCCTGTCCGCCGCAAATCGACTATTGGTTCTATATGCGAACCGAGAACAACAATATCGAACTCGGTCATTACCGGCGCGCGCCCGGCGACGCCTCGAACGGCGAACGGCTGCCGGCGACATCGGCAGAACTCGACGAAAATCTCGCCGGCGCCGATTTCGTGCTGCTCGAAGAAAACGAAGCGGGCGTCGCCACGACGAAGCAGATCGGCCATCTCGCCGAGGCGCTGCGCCGTCTGCCGTAGAGCGCGCGGCTCACGAAATAGTGGAGCTCGGTTTTTCGCGCAAAGCGCGCTCTACGCTTTTGAGATCAATCGCGTCATCAGCATTTGTGCGAGTTCGTGCGAATGCCGGTCGTATCTCGGTTTGAATTTCAGCTTACGACCCGTAGCAGTCGCCCCGCCGAGCGGATGATGATTGGCTCGATTTGACCCGAAGCGGTCATTCTTAAGCGCGCAATCTTGGATGAAATACCGCTCAACTTTTGCAACAGCCTTTTGCACGCGCCAAGACCCTGATTTTCAGGGCTTCGGCGTTTGTTGCGAAAGTTTTTTTTGCACGCGGGCGTGTCCACTTACTTACGAAACAATCTGTCAACATCCAGCAACATTTCCCGCTCCTCAAAGTAACTCCGAGCAGTATCGGCCAATGCCTCCTCTCCGCCGTTATCTTTCAGGATTTTCAAAAATGGATTCCTATTGTGTCGCTTATAGCTGGTCGCCATAACTTCCTCGCTGCCTCGCGCAATCGTCTTCCGTAGTTCGTGCGAAGCTTCCGCATAAGCATCATGCCACGTTCGAATGCGGTCACGACAATTGTACCTCAAATGCCGTACTGCTGCCCACCTAATCAGATGGATTCGATGTTGCCGAAACCGCGCATGATAACTTCCTAACCGTCCAGGCCGACGATCCGCTTCTATTTGCGAATAGCAGAGTTCGGTAACCGCGTCGGCAACCCACTTTGGTGGTGGCACGCGATACCAAGCGCACAACTCAATGGCGTCACGCAATGCGATGAACCGCCCTTCAGGTAAATCGTTTGCGCGGAACCATTTCTCGTAGAGCGCCAACTGCTTAGGAGCTTGCTCTCTCAAGCCATCCTGCAAATCGGGGTAGTGGTTGCCTTGCATGGGATGCTCTTTGGTCAGGGGCGATGCGTTCGAGATACCCCGGTTCGGGCGTGACACTGAGAGCGAAAATATCTGAGGATTTATCGACCCACATCAAATCGACGGTCGCGCCGTCAAGAACCGCCCCGAATTCCGGAAGCTAAGTCGTTTTCCGAGTGAGGAATTTACCCCATGCTGTATCACACGTTATTCGCATAATTTCGCCATTATGGAACTTTGCTTTTTTTGGCGCGCAGCGAACATCCCGCCTGCCAGCCAAATGTTACCGCGCTCCACCCAAAGGTGAAATTCAAACTGAGACATCACTCAAATGCGGCGTGATCAAGCACGCTCGCGGCCGCTCACGCCGCCTGCGGCGGATCATCCCAATATCCCTCGGAACGGGCGATCCTCGCGTATTCGGCATGCACCAGGGCCGGGCTGTAGAGCCGCTCCAATCGGCGAACCACGAAATGGCCGCGGGCGAGACTTTGGAAGTGTTCCGTAAAGGCGACATTGATCGCCGCGCCGCTGATCGCGCCGATGATCGGGACGGCCTGCGCCGCGGTCTTTTGCGAAACGACCATGCCGAAACGCGCTCCGATCGCGCCGATCAGACGCGCCAGAGCCGGAGCAGCCTCATTGGAGACCTGCCGGACAGTCATAAAGCGTGCGGCGTCGGACACGGATTTCGCGAGCACGGCGCGCAGCGCAAGATAGCCGCCCTCCAGCACATTTCCCTCGGCGGAATGGCCGCCCAGGGCGAAAACTTCGAGGCAGGCGAGGGCGGCGCCCGGGTGGCGCAGGTCCTCTCCCTCCGCCTGTGCGATTTCCGCGATCGAGCGCAGCATGATCGTCGTCGACACCGGCAGCTCCAGCGGCAGGCTCGCGAGGCCAACGGCGCCGCCGACGCCTCCGGTGAGCGCCGCGAGACGACGGTGAATCCGTATGGAGTCCTTCGCCGGCTGAGCGTCGAGGCTCGCCAAGGCCATCTTCATCGCCGCGGCGAGCGCCTTTTGGGTCGCGGCGGCGACCGCCGCCTGCAGTCGCGGCGGCAGCGTCAGCGAGCCAAAACTGAGCTGCCGGCTCGCCAATCCCGCCAGCCGCGTCGCAAAGCTATGTCTTTCCAACGCCGCGACGGCGGAGCGCAGCGCTTCGATATCGGACTGAGACAAGCCCTGGTCCACGAGAACGGGCAGCGGATAGGAATGCGACACGGACGCCTCGGATTTTTGATTACCCTTTAAAAGTCGGACTCTTCCAAGGTCTTTGCAAGCGCGGCAAAGGTGTGGCGAGACGCAAATGCGCGACGCTCGCTCGTGCGCTGGCGCACATGACGCGCCCGTCGAGGCGAAGTAACTTCGGCTACGGCTGAAGCGGCGCTATTGCATTTCGGGGCTCGTCCTGTACTGCAGGGCGGGTGTTGCCGGCTTCGTTTTGTGCCGGCGGCCACAGACTAGGAAGAGGAGCACTGAATGCTGAAGTTTGGTTTGGGTCGCGCGCTGAGCGGCGTTTTCGCTCTGGCCCTACTGGCGCCCGCGAGCGCCTTCGCGGGCGACCGCGTCGGGATGTTGCAGTGCCGGCTTCTAGGCAATGGCATCAGCGTTCTAGTCGAAAATCAGCAGATGGACTGCATTTATCGCGATGACGCCGAAGGCGCGGCTCCGGCCCACTATGTGGGCGCGCTCACCAAGGTCGGCGCAAATGTGACGATCAATGGTCCTGGCCAACTGTCCTGGGGCGTCGTCGCGGCGACAGACCACCTTGGACCCGGCGCTCTCGCGGGCTCCTATTTCGGCCCGGGAGTCTCAGCCAAGTTCGGGGTCGGGGGCGGGGGCGCGGCGCTCGTCGGCGGATCCGACAACATCTTCTCGCTGCAGCCCTTTAACGTCCAGGCCGGCTCTGGAGTGGGGTGGACGGCCGGCGTCGAGAGCCTGACGCTGGCCTATATCCCGCCGCCTCCGCCGCCCGCGCTGCGCCGCGGCCATGTCCACCATCATCACCACGTGCATCAGGGCCACACCCACCATCACACGAGCCATCACCACCACTAAGGGGTGGCCACGTCAGACCGGCGCGGTAAACCTCAGCAGCCGGTCGGTGGGAAAATCATAAAGCCTCGCGCTCTCGCGCCATTCCGGCGCCAGCGGCGCGAGGCATTTTTTTGCGAATTCTTCAGGCGTTTTGAGCGTCATCGGATCTTCGCCCGGCATCGCCTGAGCGCGCATGCGCGTGCGCAGCGGACCCGGATTGGCGAGCATGACGGTCACGCCATCGCCGGCGCTTTCAGACGCATAGGTGCGGGCCATCGCCTCGAGCGCCGCCTTCGAGACCGCATAAGCGCCCCAGAACGGCTTCATTGTCTCGCGATGCGCCGCCCCCGAGGTGATGAAGAGGACGCGTCCGGCGCCTGACGCGCGCAACAGCGGATCAAGGGAACGGATCAGCCGCCAGTTCGCGGTGACGTTAACCGCGATGACGCGGTTCCAGTCCTTCGGATCGACGTGGGCGAGCGGCGACAGAGGTCCGAGAATTCCCGCGTTGCCAACGAAGGCGTCGAGCTTGCCCCAGCGTTCAAACAATGCGGCGCCAAGACGGTCAAGCGCGTCGAAGTCGGCCAGATCGCAAGGAACGAGCGTCGCTTGTCCGCCCTGCGCGCGGATTTCATCGTCGAGTTCTTCGAGCGCGCCCTGCGTGCGCGCAAGGGCCACGACATGCGCGCCGTCGCGGGCGAGTTCCAAGGCGAGCGCGCGTCCAATGCCGCGCGACGCGCCGGTGACGAGGGCGATGCGGGGAGGCTTCACGCAGGGATCTCGGGAATCATCTCGTCAACAGCGACATTCAGGCCTGGAGGATCGAGCGTCATGCGGCCTTCCTTGACGATTCCGACGACGATCTGATCGACTTGCCGGCGGTAGTGCAAGATCAGCCGTCGGCTAAGGTCCACGACGAGATAATGCTTGACGCTCGCGAGCCGAAAATAATCGCGTGGCCTCTCATAGCACGCGGATCTCGCGTCGGCCGCCTATCAGCTTGCCTCCGCCAGCAGCGACAGTTGCGCGCGGTTTTCGCCGACAAGGTCGGTCAGCGACGTGGGATACTCCCCGGTGAAGCAGTGGTCGGTGAACTGCGGCCGGATGGGATCGCGGCGCTCGTAGCCCATGGCGCGATAGATGCCGTCGACCGACAGGAAGCCCAGCGAGTCGCAGCCGATATATTCGCGCATTTCATCGAGCGTATGCGTCGCGGCGAGCAGATTCTCCTTCTGCGGCGTATCGATGCCGTAGTAGTCCGGATTGGTGATCGGCGGCGACGAAATCAAGAAATGCACTTCCGTCGCGCCGGCGTCGCGCATCATCTGCACGATTTTCACCGACGTCGTGCCGCGCACGACGGAATCGTCGATGAGGATCACGCGTTTCCCGGCGACGACGCAGCGGTTGGCGCTGTGTTTCATGCGCACGCCGAAATCGCGGGCGATTTGCGTCGGCTCGATGAAGGTGCGCCCGACATAGTGATTGCGGATAATGCCGAGCTCGAACGGCACGCCGGATTGCTGCGAATAGCCGAGCGCCGCCGGCACGCCGGAGTCCGGCACGGGCACCACCACGTCCGCCTCGATCAGGCGCTCGCGCGCGAGCTCGGCGCCCATCGCCTTGCGCACCTCATAGACCGGACGGCCATGGACGATGGAATCGGGGCGGGCGAAATAGATATATTCGAAGATGCAGGGGCGCATCGGCTGCGGCGGAAACGGCCGCAAGCTCTGAATTCCGTCCTCGGAGATAATGACGATCTCGCCGTTCATCACGTCGCGCACGAAGCGCGCGCCGATAATGTCGAGCGCGCAAGTTTCCGACGCGAGAATATATTTTCCGTTGAATTCGCCGATGACGAGCGGCCGGATGCCGAGCGGATCGCGCGCGCCGATCAGCTTCTTGTTGGTGAGCGCGACGAGCGAATAGGCGCCTTCGATCGAGCGAAGCGCTTCAATGAAACGGTCGATGAGCAGCGGCCTGCGGCTGCGCGCCACGAGATGAAGGATGACCTCGGTGTCCGAAGTCGACTGGAAAATCGCGCCTTCGCGGATCAGTTCGCGGCGCAGCGTCTGGGCATTGGTGAGGTTGCCGTTGTGGGCGACCGCGAAGCCGCCCGTGTTCAGTTCCGCGAACAGCGGCTGCACGTTGCGCAGCATGGTTTCGCCGGTGGTGGCGTAGCGCACATGTCCGATCGCTGTGGCGCCGGGCAGGCGCTTGATCGTGTTTTCCTGAGAAAAGTGATCGCCGACCAAGCCCAGTCGGCGCTCGCCATGGAAGCGGCCGCCGTCGAAGCTGACGATGCCGGCCGCCTCTTGGCCGCGATGCTGCAGGGCGTGCAAGCCCAAGGCGGCGATCGCTGCGGCGTCCGGCAGATCGAAGACGCCGAATACGCCGCAATATTCGCGAAGCCTGTCGCCGTCGAGATCGTCTCTCGCGTCAATCTCGCGGGATGAGGATCGTTGAAGATCCTCGGCGGCCTCCGTCATGCTTCGTCCCCCGTGACGCGCCGCTCAGCACTCCCAAGCGCTCGGCCGTCGCATTCCCGTCATATGTGCCAGCGGCGGGGCCCAACCGCAAGACCATCATTCAGGCTTGTCGCCCGATTGAGGCGCCGCCTCGGCCGGAGCCTCTGTGCTTGCGTCGGTCGGCGCAGGCTGAATCTTGTCCGGCTCGACGTCGGCCGGTGGCTCCTCATTCGTCGGAGCGCCCTTCTTCGCCTTGATCTTGGCGACGAGGCTGTCGATGTCGTCGGGCAGCATTTCGCGCAGCTTCTCGCCGCCAGCCGTCAGGAACGGTTTAGCGCGCGCGTCCTTGATCCATTCTGGCTGATTCGTTTCGGGCACCAGCCAGCTGTAAAAGACGAAGGCGACGACGGCGAGCAGCGCGCCGCGAACGGCGCCGAACAGGAAGCCGAGCGTGCGATCGAGGGCGCCGACCTTCGAATCGAGGATGACGTCCGAGAGCTTCACCGTGATGAGAGAAACAGCGATCAAAGCGACGAAGAACACGGAGGCCACGGAAGCCGCGAGAGCGATCTCGTCCTTGCTGACGTATGGTTTGATGTAGGGCAGGGCGAGCGGATAAAAGAAATACGCCGCCGCCGCCGCCGCAACCCAGGACAGGATTGCAAGGACTTCGCGGGTGAAGCCGCGCAAAAGTGCGAGCATCCCCGAAATCAGAACGACGGTAATCACAGCCAAATCAAGATATGATGGCATCGCTAGCCCCTTGCTTGTTCGCCCGAGCTCTGAACGCTTCTGAATGGGCTGTTGGCCGCCTTCCGGGCGGCATCCGCACGACCCTCTCCAGAACCTGTGTCAACTTTGCGCCGCCGCGGGCAGCCAAGCGTCGGTCCGGCAGGCGTCTCGCTTTCGCACTGGCAGCCTTCTAACGCATCTTGAGGCCAGCCGGAAACACTAATGCGCGACCTCTTTAGCCGCGCGCGATGGTTCTTTCGCGCGTCGATATGCGGGCGATGGCGGCGACGAGGCCGCCGACGTCCGCGCAGGGACGGATCGTCACGCCGGCGCCGCGCCCATCATCGGAGATTTGTTGGGATTGCGGGACGACGGCGAGATGGAACCCGAGTTTCCCTGACTCGCGCAATCGCATGCCGGCGTGAATGACGGGCCGCACGGCGCCGGAGAGCCCGATTTCTCCAAAAAAGCACATGTCGGGCGGCAGGACGGCGCCGGTGAGCGACGAGACGAGGGCGGCGGCCGCGGCGAGATCGGCGGCCGGCTCGTGGGCTCGAAATCCACCCGCGACATTCAGATAGACGTCGTGCATGCCCAGCTTCAGCCCGCCATGCGCTTCGAGCACGGCCAGGATCATGGAGAGCCGATTCTGGTCGAAACCGACGACGGCGCGTCGCGGCGTGCCGAGGGAGCTCGGCGCGACGAGCGCCTGGATTTCGATCAGCAGCGGACGCTGCCCCTCCATGCCGGCGACGACCGCGGCGCCCGGCGCGCCAGAGTCTCGGCCGGCGAGAAAAAGCGCCGATGGATTGGCGACTTCGGCGAGGCCGAGGCTGGTCATCTCGAAGACGCCGATTTCGCCGGTCGCGCCAAATCGATTCTTGGAGGCGCGCAGCATGCGGAAATGATGCGCGCCGTCGCCCTCGAAGGACAGGACGGCGTCGACCATGTGTTCGACCACGCGCGGACCTGCGACCTGCCCGTCCTTGGTGACATGGCCGACGAGAACGATCGTCGAGCCTGTCGTCTTGGCGTGGCGCAGGAGCGCCTGGGCGCTTGCGCGCACCTGCGTCACCGTTCCAGGCGCCGACTCCGCCATGTTGGTGTGCATTGTCTGTATCGAATCGATCACGATCAACGCCGGGCGGGCGCCTGTCGCACAGGTGGCGAGAATGTCCTCGACCTGAGTTGCGGCGGCCAGCTCCACCGGCGCATCGGCGAGATTGAGCCTGGTTGCGCGCAGGCGCACCTGGGCGACGGCCTCTTCGCCCGAAATATAGACGACGCGCGCGCCGCGGCGCGCCAGAGTCGCGCAGGCCTGGATGAGCAGAGTGGATTTGCCAATGCCAGGCTCGCCGCCGAGCAGCAGCACCGAGCCCGGCACGAAGCCGCCGCCGGTGACGCGGTCGAATTCGTCGATTCCAGTCGCAATTCTTGGCGCTGCCCGGCCTTCGCCAGCCAGCCCCTCGAGTTCGAAGACGCGGCCGCGCGCGGCGCGGCGGGAAACGGCGGGTGCGCCGGCCTCCGACTCTTCAACGAGGCTGTTCCACTCGCCGCAGGAGTCACAGCGACCTTGCCACCGCGACGCGACGGCGCCGCAGTTCTGACAGACGTAGACTGCGCGGCTTTTGGCCATCACTGCTTGGCGCATGGCGCGCCGACGCTTGTCAAGCGGGTCAGCGCGCAGGACGGCGCAAGCGTCACTCGTCGCTGTTGATTCTTGCGCGCATGATGTTGGACGGCTTGAAGGAGACGACCAGCCGCGCCGAAATCTTGGCGCCTGCGCCAGTCTTCGGATTGCGTCCCAGCCGCTCCTTCTTAGAGCGCACAACAAAGGCGCCAAAGGAAGAGAGCTTGACGTCTTCGCGCGCGATGATGCGCTCGAAGATCTCTTCCAGCACCATTTCGACGTATTTCGCGGACTCCGCCCGCGGCACTCCGACTTTCCGATGGATTGCGTCTGCAAGGTCCGAACGGGTCACGGTGCCCCCGCTCGCCATGCGCTCGTCTGCCGCTTCGCCGTTTGGCTTAGCGGTCGCGTCCCCCTTGGCCATCTTCTGCCTTACAATTCATCAAAAACGACGGTCGTGGGCTGTTCGGAGCGCGCCGGGAGGGACGACGGGGCGCGATCAGGGCGGCGCGTTAGCGCTCCGAAACCCGCCCACAGCGGGTCTTCGCCACCGGCTATTGTCAGAATTTTTCAGAATTGAATGCGGAAATCAAGCGCAGGTTCTAACCGCGCGTGTAATATTTCCTGCCAATATTTGCTTACATTGAAATAGTTGTTGTATTACGCCAGCTTACCAGCGTATCAGCGCAGATCCCCAGGTAAAGCCGCCCCCGACAGCTTCAAGCATGACGAGATCGCCTTGTTTGATTCGTCCGTCCGCCGCGGCGACCGCCAAGGCCAGGGGCACCGACGCGGCGGAGGTGTTGCCGTGCAAATGCACGGTGGCGATGATCTTTTCCGGCGCAATCCCAAGCTTTTGCGCCGACATATCGATGATTCGGCGATTGGCCTGATGCGGCACGAACCAGTCGAGATCCTCGGGGGTCAGTCCCGTCGCGGCGAAAGCGTCCTTGACGACGTCGGTGACTTGACCGACCGCGAAGCGGAACACCTCTTTCCCCTCCATGCGCAGATGACCGACGGTTTGAGTCGCGGACGGGCCGCCGTCGACATGGAGTTTCGCGCGATGGCGTCCGTCAGAGCGCAGATGAGTCGTCAGCACGCCGCGCTCGTCGGATTCGCCTTGCGACGGCCGCGCCTCGAGCACCATCGCGCCGGCGCCGTCGCCAAACAGCACGCATGTGGTGCGGTCGGTCCAATCGATGATCCGGGAGAATGTCTCGGCGCCGATAACAAGCGCGCGCTTGTGCGAGCCCGAGCGTAGAAATTTTTCCGCCGTGGCGATGGCGAAAACGAATCCGGAGCAGACGGCCTGCAGATCAAACGCCACGCCATGCGTAATGCCGAGGGCCGCTTGAATCTGCGTCGCTGTTGACGGGAAGGTCCAGTCGGGGGTCGATGTCGCCACAATGATCAGGTCGATGTCGGCGGCGGCGATTCCCGCGTTGGCGAGCGCATCGCGCGCGGCCATCTCCCCGAGCATCGACGTCGTCTCGCCTTCCGCGGCGATATGGCGCTCCTTGATTCCCGTTCGCTGCACAATCCACTCGTCGCTCGTGTCGACGAGCTTGGACAGCTCGGCATTGCTGAGCGTCTTCGCAGGCAAATAGGCGCCCACGCCAAGAACGACGGAACGCAGTTGAGGCATGCTTGTGGTCACTGAGCGGCTTCCCGGGGAGGACTGGTCGAATCGGCGCCGTCCTGCCCCTCGAGGCGGTGCGCCAGCGCGACAGTGTCGCGAATACGATTGAGAAGGTCGCTGCCCGCCATCTCGTGGCCGATCTCGATCGCGCGCGCAAAGCCGATTGGATCGGCGCCGCCGTGGCTCTTCATGACAATTCCCTCAAGCCCAAGGAACACGCCGCCATTTGTCGCCCGCGTGTCCACCTTGGCGCGAAGCTCGCGGAAGGCGCCCTGCGCCAGAAGATAGCCGAGCTTGGCGAGCAGCGATCCGGCCATCGCCTGTTTAAGATAAGCCGAGATCTGCTCGGCAGTCCCTTCGGCCGTCTTGAGGGCGATGTTGCCGGTAAAGCCATCGGGGGTCACGACGACGTCGACGACGCCTTTGCCGATTCCGTCGCCCTCGACAAAGCCGCGGTAATCGAAACCGGGCAGATTGAGGTCGCGCAGCAGGGTCGACGCCGCCTTCACCTGCTCTATGCCCTTGATTTCTTCGGTGCCAACGTTGAGCAGGCCGACGGTCGGACGCTCAAGACCCAGGATGACCCGCGCCATCGCCGCGCCCATGATCGCAAGATCGACCAGATGGCTGGCGTTGGCGCCGATCGAGGCGCCGACGTCGAGCACCACGGACTGCCCCCTTAGCGTCGGCCAAAGGCAGGCGAGCGCGGGACGATCGACGCGCGCCATCGTGTGCAGACAGATTTTCGCCATGGCCATGAGCGCGCCGGTGTTGCCGGCCGAAACCGCGACGTCGGCGTCGCCTTTCTTGACCGCTTCGATCGCGAGCCACATCGACGAGACCCGCCGCCCGTAGCGCAGCGCCTGACTCGGCCTGTCGTCCATACGGATCGACACCGAAGAGTGGCGCACGTCGGCGCATTCGGCGAGGCGCGGATAGCGTTGAAGTTGCGCGCGGATCGCCGGCTCGTCGCCGATCAACAGAAAGCGGCTCTCGGGACGCCGTTCGAGCGCGTTGGCGGCGCCCGCGATGGTCACCTTCGGACCAAAATCGCCGCCCATCGCGTCGAGCGCGATCCGAATAGTTTGCGGCATTTAACCCGTTTCTCCCGACTGCGCGCCTGGTTCCGCCGCCTTAATTCTTGGCCGGCCTTCGTGTGACGCGTCCGAGAAGCGCGTTCGCGCTCCCGCCCTTGCGGGCGACTTGCCATTTGCTGGCCATAGGCGCAAGTGCCTATTCTGTCTCGCCTCAAGCCTCGCGGCGCGGTTTGAGCCGTCCCAGGGCGGCGAAAGCCGAGACGGCCTGAGCTCCGTCGCCAGGTTGCGGTTCGACGAAATTCGCACCTGGCTTGCGAGGATAGGGATCAAGAGCCAGCGTGAAGAACTCGGAAACGACGGCGCCGAGATCGACGACGCCGCCGATCAACGGGTCAGGCGGATCCTCATCCAACGTGATTTCAGTCGTCTCTTCATGTCGCCTTCGGTTGCGCGGCGCCTCGTCCCGCGGCGGCGCAAAGCGCATCTGAATGGGTTCGATGAGCTCCGAGTCGAACTCCTCGAGCGTCGTGACGCAGATTTGCCGAATGCGCGCGCGCAACTCGCCCTCGATCTCCAATCCGTCGCCGCGCCGTTGCCGCGCCCGCAGTTTCGCTTGGAGCGAATGGACGGCGGGCAGCGCATTGAGCTGCGCCAGTGCGGCGCATTCGAGCGGCGTCGCGCGGATGTCGACGTCGAGACCTTCAGGGGGCACTTCAGAGAGGGCGAGACGGCGCGAAAGCGGCGCATGCGAGTCGAAAGTGTTGTTCATGGCGCTGTCTCCATGTCGCTGTCTCCATGTCGCGGGCGTTCCATAGAACCAGATATGTGCGTCGGCGCACGGACGCCAGCGCTGCGCAGTGCAAGAAGAGCGTCTTGCATTCGCTGCGTTCGAAGATTACGGATTTGGCGAGGGACTATCGACCGGGCGCAGGCGCGCCGCGGCGGATGATTTCGGAGACATTCATGGCGCAGGCTTTGCGCGTCGTTTCTCGTATAGCGGCCGTGGCCGGCCTCGCTGCTTCGCTTTCCGCTTGTCTCGGGTACGAGGGCGTCGTCAACCGCGGCGCCGTGCTCGATTCGCGCAGCACCGGGCAGATCAAGCCTGGCATGCCGGCGCAGCAGGTGATGGCGACCCTTGGCACCCCCTCCACAACGTCGACGGTCGGCGGTGACGCCTGGTATTACGTCAGCCAGCGTATTGAGCGCAAATTCGCCTTCATGCCACAGAATATTACCGATCAGCGCGTCTATGCGGTTTACTTCGACAAGTCGAAGAAAGTTCAGCGCGTGGCCGATTACGGCATGGAGGACGGCAAGCCGATCGACTTCATCACCCGCACGACGCCGACCGCCGGCCCCGAATATCATCTGCTCCAAGGCATGCTCTCCAAGGTGTCGAATCTCTTTTAGAGACACCCGCTCTCGTTTCGAGACGCCGGCCGCAGCAAGTTCGCGTCTCGACTAGTGGCGTCATTGTGGCGACAGCGATGTGCCTGTCGGCGTAATCTATTGTAACTCATGAGTTTTCGGCTGCCGCGCGTCTGTGGCGCGGCCGTAATTGTGGCGCGAGCATGGCTCCGGCCGTCGATCTTTCGCCCCGCCTCGCAGGTAACCTTCTGTTTACGCAAACTTTGCGTAATTGTGGAGAAACCGCGAAGCATGACCGTCACGCTGACGAACGCCCCGCCGCCTTCGAAGGATGAGAAGGTCGCGTCGCCTCGCTCAGGCCGGCAGTCCAAGGCGTCGCCCCACGCGACCTTGCCGGGCTTACTGCTTGATCAATCCTGTTCTCCTTTGTTGCGGGCGCTTTGCGTCGCGACCTTGCTTTCGGTGCTGGCTGTCCTGGCGATGACGGCTGAGCGCGACGAGACTCGTCGTCCGGAGCGGACCGCGCGCGCTGCACGCGTCCGCGTCGCCGCCTCTCCGCTGACGACGCTGACGCAATCCGCCGCCGATGACGATACGGCGCTCGACTCGGATTTCTCTTTGGACCAGGCGGCGCTCACCTGGTCGCATCGGCTCGGGAGTGACGACGCCTTCGATGCGCCGGGCGTGATGCGGTTCGGGTCCGTCAAGGTGCAGCAATCGATCGTCGAGCGCGTTGTTAAAGCGGCGCAGACGACTGAAATGGACCCGGCGCTGCTCATGGCCATCGCCGACAAGGAGTCGAATTTCTCCTCGACGGCGAAAGCACGGACGTCTTCCGCCAGCGGGCTCTTCCAATTCGTCGAGAAGACCTGGCTTAAGGCGATGAAAACCTTCGGTTGGCGCCATGGTCACGGCGAGACGGCGGCGGTGATCGCGAGCGACGATTCGGCGCGCGTCAGCGGACAGAAGCGGGCGCAAATCCTGGGCCTGCGCAACGATCCCTATCTTTCCGCAGTTCTCGCCGCCGAAATGCTCAAGAAGGACAGTTCCAGGATCGCCGAGAAGATCGGCCGTCCTCTGACCCGCGGCGAAACCTACCTCATCCACTTCCTGGGCCCGGACGACGCCGAACGCTTCATGCGGACCATGGACGAGGCGCCGCACACGTCGGCGGCGTCGCTACTGCCGAGGCCGGCGCGCGCCAATAAGCCGATCTTCTACGAGCAGCAGGGCCGCCGGCTCAAAGTTCGCTCGGTCCAGGAGGTGCATGAAGCCTTCGAGACGATGATGGACAAGCGCACCAGCCGCTATGAGGACGTCGCGGCGAAACTGCCGGGAGGCGCCACCGCCTATGCCGAATAGGCGTGCGAAGCTTCGCCGGCGTTAGGCTGAGACGGCGGTCTTCCCCATCATCAGGTCGAGATTTTGCACCGCCGCGCCGGCCGCGCCTTTGCCGAGATTATCAAGCCGCGCGACGAGCAGGGCGTGGCGGCGCGCTTCGTTTGCGACGACAAAGAGTTCCAAATCGTCGGTTCCGTTCAGCGCCAGCGGGTCGAGCTTGCCGCTTGTCGGCGCGGCCGCGAGCCGGACATGTTTCGCCTCGGCGTAGTGACCCGCATAGGCGCCTTCGAAATCCCCGGCTTTGGGCTTACCGGGCAACGCGTCGAGCGCGAGCGGCATCGAGACCAGCATGCCCTGCCTGAAATTGCCGACCGAGGGCACAAAAAGCGGACGCTCGGAAAGCTTCGAATAGGCCATGATCTCGGGCACATGTTTGTGCTCGAGGCTGAGCGCATAGAGCTCGAACGCCGGCGCTTCGCCGCGCTCATAGGCTTCGATCATCTGCCGTCCGCCCCCCGAATAGCCGGAGATGGCGTTGATCGTCAGCGGCTGGTCCGACCGGATAAGCCCGGCGTCGACGAGCGGACGGATGAGCGCGATCGCGCCCGTGGCGTAGCAGCCGACGTTCGCGATCCGGCGCCCGCGGGCGATCGCCGCCGCCTGTCCCTTGCAAAGCTCTGCGAATCCATAGACCCAACCATCCGCCACGCGATGCGCCGTGGAGGCGTCGAGCAATCGCGGGCTCTCGTCGCCAAGCGCGTCGCAGAGCGCGACGGTTTCTCTGGCCGCGTCGTCCGGCAGACACAAAATCGCGATGTCGACGGAAGCGAGAATGTCGCGCTTCGCGGCGACGTCCTTGCGCGTCTCCTGTGGGAGCGCGTGGATCGAAATGTCCGCGCGCCCGGAGAGCCGCTCGCGGATTTCGAGCCCCGTGGTGCCGGCGTCGCCGTCGATGAAGATTTTCGTTTTTGTGGTCATGGCCCGCATCTAGTCGATTTGGCGAAGGAGAAAAAGGATTGTCGCGAAGAACCTCTGGGGTTTTTGACGCGCGCGGCGCGCCATCCTATAGCGCGGCGGGACGCATCCGCCGTCATCCGGGCGCCGCGCAGTCAAAAGTGGAGCCGATGGTCGACAGTCCGTGCATAAAGATCTGCGAACTTGATCAGGACGGCGTGTGCGTCGGCTGCGGCCGCACGCGCGCCGAGATCGCCGGCTGGATGTCGATGTCGGATGCGCAAAAAGTCCAGGTCGTCGAGCGGGCGGACAAGCGCAAGCGCGCGATGAGCGCCAGCGACAAAAGCAAGCCCCAACCTCTTATCGCGTCGAGCGAATAGTGGTGACGACGACATTGCGCGCTCTATATCGATTTATACGAAATGAGTTTTGACCGCCTCCTTGAGGAGGAGAGCTTATGGCGAAGCAGGTAACGGAAACAGACGGCGCGCTGAGAGCCTATGCGCTGCGGTTGGTGGATTCGGTCTACAACGCCTCGGTCTATGCGGTGATCGCCTACAGCGGGCTGCTGGTCCTGCTCGCGATCATCGGCCTGGCGATCTTCATGAAAATTATTTACGTGCCAGAATTTCATCCCTGGTAGCCGCGCTCATTTTGCCAAAGCGCCTGCTCATCGTCGCGCATGCGCCGTCGCGCAATACCGAGCGGCTGCGGGACGCGGTCGCCGCCGGCGCGCGGGCGCCCGAGATCGAAGGCGTCGAGGTTGAGACGCTCAGCCCTTTCGCGGCGACGCCCGAGCATGTTCTCGCCGCGCAGGCGGTCATTCTCGGAACCACCGAAAATCTCGGCTACATGAGCGGAGCGCTCAAGGACTTCTTCGATCGTTGCTACTCTCCCTTGTTGGAGCGCACGCAGGGCCTGCCATACGCGCTCTACATTCGCGCCGGCCATGACGGAACGGGAACGCGGCGCGGCGTCGAGACGATCGTGACCGGCCTGCGCTGGCGCGCGATTCGCGAGCCGCTCATTTGCCGGGGCGAATGGCGGGAAGACTTCGTCGATGAATGCCGCGAACTGGGCATGCTCGTCGCGGCAGGCCTCGACGTGGGGGCGATTTGAGCCGATCAAGCCATCGTCTATAGCAGCCGCGCGGGCCGCAGGCCGGCGCGAACGATGGTCCGGCAGGGCGAATGCAGCGAAGCGACGATTTTCTCGGCCATCCGCGCGGGCTCGCCTTTCTCTTCGCTTCCGAAATGTGGGAGCGCTTTTCCTATTACGGCATGCGGGCGCTTCTCGTCCTCTACATGGTCGACTACTTGCTGACGCCGGCGCGCATGGACGCGGCGCTCGGCCTAGACGCCTTGAAGCGCGGGCTCGAGACGCTTTCCGGCCCGCTCGGTCCGCAACCTTTCGCCTCGCAAATCTACGGGCTCTACACCGGCCTCGTTTATCTCGCGCCGATTCTGGGCGGGGCGATCGCCGATCGTTGGTTAGGGCGCGCGCGCACGATCGTCATCGGCGCGGCGTTGATGGCCGTCGGCCATTTCATGATGGCTTATGATCGCCTCTTTCTGATCGCGCTGCTTTGCATCGCCTTCGGCTGCGGCGGCTTCAAGCCGAACATCTCCGTCCAGGTCGGGGAGCTTTATGCGCCGACCGACGCCCGTCGCGACCGCGCTTATTCGATCTTCTATGTCGGGATCAATATCGGCGCGTTCTTCGCGCCGCTGGTTTGCGGAACATTAGGGGAGACGATCGGCTGGCATTATGGCTTCGCCTGCGCGGGCGTCGGCATGGCGATCGGCCTCGCGGCGTATGTGATGGGCCTTCCGAGTCTGCCGCCCGAGCCGATGCGCGGCGTAAGGCGCGCCCCGACGGCGCAGGCGCGCGCGCAGTTTCGCCGGTCGCTCATCATCCTCATGCTGCTCTTTGCGCCTTCCGCGCTGTTCTGGGCGGCCTTCGAGCAGCAGGGCAACACGATCGCGCTCTGGGCGGCGCAATCCACCGACCGCGGCGTCGATGTTTTCGGATGGCGCGCCGAAATTCCGGTGACGTGGTTTCAGGCCTTCAATCCGCTGATGATCTTTCTCTTCACGCCGCCGCTCGTTTCCTTTTGGAGCCGGCTCTCTCGGGCAGGGCGCGAGCCCTCGACGATCAGTAAAATGTCGCTCGGCTGTCTCGGCGTCGCCGTGAGCTACGGCGTCATGGCGCTTGCGGCATGGACGAGCGACGGCGGTAAGGCGAGCTGGCTTTGGCTCCTCGCCTTTTTTGCCGTCATCACCGTCTCGGAGCTGCATTTCTCGCCGATCGCCCTGTCGCTCGTGTCGCATGTCGCGCCGGAAGGTTCGCGCTCGGCGCTGATGGGCGTGTGGTTCACATCGATGTTTCTCGGCAATCTCCTGGCGGGATGGCTCGGCAGTTTGTGGTCGAGCGTCGCCAGCGTGTATTTCTTCCTGCTGATGGGCGCGCTCGGCGTCGTCGGCGCGCTGATCGTTGAGGCTGCGCGGCGACCGCTTGGCGGCCTCCTGTCTTCCCGCGTTCGGCGCAGAGGCGACTGAGAGGAGCGGCTCGCGCTCTGTCGTCGGCTCGCCGCCGCCGCAGCGGCAATGTCAGCTGATCCGGCACGGTTTAAGTTACAAGGATGGGGAAGCCCTTCGCCCGATCGCCCTGCCTGGCGGTCCCCTCGCCATTGCCGTTTCCCCCCGAAACTGTCATATCGCGCATGACGAAGCGCGCGACGGCGCCGCCTGCCGCAGCCTTCGCCGCAACCTCGGGCCGTCGCCTGTTTCGTTGAAACGAAAGGCCGCTCCAGGTTATTGTTTTAAACGCGTCTCCCGCATCGGCGCAAAAGCCGCTTCGGCGACAGAGACGCATTCGCGAGCCGTGACCGCATGAGTGGCGTCAACCAGATCCGAACCGCCTTCCTCGACTATTTCGCGCATAATGGGCACGAGAAAGTCGCCTCCTCGTCGCTTGTGCCGCACAATGATCCGACGTTGATGTTCACCAACGCCGGCATGGTGCCATTCAAGAACGTCTTCACCGGCGTCGAAAAGCGCGCCTATGCGCGCGCCGCATCGGCGCAAAAATGCGTGCGCGCCGGCGGCAAGCACAACGACCTCGACAATGTCGGCTATACCGCGCGCCATCACACCTTCTTTGAAATGCTGGGTAATTTCTCCTTCGGAGACTATTTCAAGGAAGGCGCGATCGAGCTCGCCTGGAACCTCATCACGCGCGAATTCGGGCTCAACGTCGATCGGCTGCTCGTCACGGTCTATCACGATGACGACGAGGCCTATGATCTGTGGAAAAAGATCGCCGGCTTCGATGACAGCCGCATCATCCGCATCGCCAGCGCCGACAATTTCTGGAGCATGGGCGACACGGGGCCCTGCGGCCCCTGCTCGGAGATCTTCTACGATCAGGGCGAGACGCTCAAAGGCGGCCCGCCCGGAAGCCCGGACGAGGACGGCGACAGATTCCTGGAGTTCTGGAACCTCGTCTTCATGCAATATGAGCAGGTGGCGCCGGGGCAGCGCGCGCCGCTGCCGCGCCCCTCGATCGACACCGGCATGGGGTTGGAGCGCATCGCCGCGCTGATGCAGGGCGTGACCTCCAATTACGACATCGATCTCTTCCGCGCGCTGACCGGCGCGGTCGCCGATTTCACCGGCGCGCCGGTCGACGGCCCGCAGGGCGCGAGCCATCGCGTCATCGCCGACCATCTGCGCGCCTCCTCCTTCCTCGTCGCCGATGGCGTCACGCCGTCGAACGAAGGCCGCGGCTATGTGCTGCGCCGGATCATGCGCCGCGCCATGCGGCACGCGCAGCTTCTCGGCGCGAAGGAGCCGCTGATGTGGAGGCTGGCGCCGACGCTCGTCGCCGAGATGGGGCAGGCCTATCCGGAACTGGTGCGCGCGCAGTCGCTCATCGCCGACACGCTGCTCTCCGAAGAGACGCGCTTTCGCGCGACCTTGGCGCGCGGCCTCGCGATCCTCGACGAAGAGACGGCGGCGCTCGGCCAGGGCGACAAGCTTTCCGGCGAAACCGCGTTCAAGCTCTACGACACCTACGGCTTTCCGCTCGATCTCACCGAGGACGCCTTGCGTCCGCGCGGCATCGGCGTCGACAAGGAGGTTTTCAACGCGGCGATGGAGCGCCAGCGAGCGGACGCGCGCAAGGCCTGGGCCGGCTCCGGGGAAACCGCGACCGAAGCGCTCTGGTTCGCGCTGAAGGAACGTCTCGGCGCGACCGAATTCCTCGGCTACGAAACTGAAAGAAGCGAGGGCGTCGTCACCGCCATTATTCATGACGGCGGCGAGGCCTTTTCGCTGAAGGAAGGCGCGCGCGGGGCGCTGATCCTCAATCAGACCCCCTTCTACGGCGAATCGGGCGGTCAGGTCGGCGACGTCGGCGTGATGCGCGCCCGCGGCCTGCGCTTTCGCGTCGAAAATACCGTCAAAAAGCTCGGCGACCTCATCGTTCACGAGGGCGTCGTCGAAGAGGGCGAGATCACGCCCGGTCTCGCGCTCGAACTCGACGTTGACCACGAGCGCCGCACCCAGTCGCGCGCCAACCATTCGGCCACGCATATTCTGCATGAGGCGCTGCGGCAGGTGCTCGGCGAGCATGTGGCGCAAAGAGGGTCGCTCGTTGCGCCCGAACGGCTGCGCTTCGACTTCACCCATCCCAAGCCGCTCACCGATGAGGAGTTGGCCCGCGTCGAAACCCTCGCCAATGAAATCATTCAGGACAATGCGCCCGTCGAGACGCGGGTGATGGCTCAGGACGACGCCATCCGCTCTGGCGCGCGCGCGCTCTTTGGCGAGAAATATGGCGACGAAGTGCGCGTCGTCTCGATGGGCCCGGTGAGTCCGGGCGCCGCGCATCCCTTCTCTGTCGAGCTGTGCGGCGGCACGCATGTTTCGCGCACCGGCGATATCGGCCTCATCGCCATTGTCGGGGAAGGCGCGGTCGCCTCCGGCGTGCGCCGCATCGAGGCGCGCACCGCCGAGGGCGCGCGCAGCCAGCTCGTCTCGCAGTCGCGCGCGCTGCGCGACATGGCGGCGCTGATGCGCGCGCCGCTCGAGGACGCGCCGGCGCGGCTTGCCGCGCTTCTCGACGAGCGCAAGCGGCTGGAGCGCGAACTCGCGGACGCCAAGCGCAAGCTGGCGATGGGCGGCGGCGCTGGCGACGGCGCCGCCGAGAAGCCGCGCGACATCGGCGGCGTCAAGCTCCTGGCGCGCGCCGTCGAAGGCATCGAGGCCAAGGATTTGAAGTCGATGGTCGATGACGCCAAGAAGGCGATCGGCTCGGGCGTCGTCGCGTTCGCCAGCGCCTCGCCCGACGGCAAGGCCGGCATCGTCGTCGGCGTCACCGACGATCTCACGGAAAAATACAGCGCCGTGGATTTCGTGCGCGTCGCGAGCGTCATGCTCGGCGGCAAGGGCGGCGGCGGCCGCCCCGACCTTGCGCAGGCGGGCGGCCCCAACGCCGCCGCCATCGATCAGGCGCTCGCTTCCGTCGAGGACGCGTTGCGCGGAAAAGCAGCCGCGCCATGAACGAGCCGGACCGGCGGCGCGGTCTGGCTTTGTTGCGGCGGCGCGTCCACGTCGTCCTTGACGGCGGCAGTCATGATCGGTTCGCGCGCGTCGTCCATCGCGGGCTGATTGGGCTCGTCGTGCTGTCGGTCGTTTCGGTGATCTTCGAATCGGTGCCGGAATATAGCGACCGCTATGAGGACATCTTCAACCTCATTGAATATGTCGCCGTCGCCGCCTTCACGCTCGAATATGTCTTGCGCGTCTGGTGCGCGCCCGAACATGCGCTCTACGCGGGCCGCTCGCCGACGGCGGCGCGGCTCGCCTTCATCGCATCAGGCTGGGCGCTGATCGACCTCGCCGCCTTCCTGCCCTTCTATCTTTCGTTCTACTTCTCAGCGGATTTGCGCGTCTTTTTGATGCTGCGCCTGCTGCGATTCTTCAAATTCGCGCGCTATTCTCCCGGCATCCGCACCTTGCTCGCGGTGATCGAGGCTGAGCGCAAGGCGCTGCTCGCCTGGCTGATCATTCTGTTTGGCGCGGTGCTGTTCTTTTCGACGGCGATGCATATCGCCGAACATGAGGCGCAGCCCGAAAAATTCGGCACGATCCCCGACGCCATGTGGTGGGCGATCGAAACGGTGACGACCGTCGGCTATGGCGAAGTCATCCCGCTCACGCTGGCGGGCAAGCTCATCGCCTCCTTCGCCATGGTGACGGGCTTTCTGCTGCTGGGCCTGCCGGTCGGCATTCTCGCCACCGCCTTCGCCGAAGAGATTCACCGCCGCGAATTCGTCGTCACCTGGACGATGGTCGCCAGCGTGCCGCTGTTTCGCGGTCTCGACGCGGCCGGGATCGCCGAGATCATGCGTTACCTTCGGGCGCAGTCCATACCCCGGGGAGCAATGATCGTGCGCAAGGGCGATCCCGCCCATTCGATGTATTTCATCGCCGAGGGCGAGGTTGAAGTCGAGCTGGCGCATGAAAACGTCACGCTCGGCGAAGGGCAGTTCTTCGGCGAGATCGCCGTTCTGCACAAAACGTTGCGCTCCGCCGACGTGCGGGCGACCGCGCCGACGAAGCTCCTCATCCTCGACGCCTATGATCTGCAGACGCTGACCAAGCGCAATCCGGAAATCGGAGAGGCGATCCGCGAGATTGCGCGGTCACGATCCGAGCTCGCGCCAGCGGAGCGGCACGGCGACATGATTGAAGCGGAGCTCGAGGAACCGGCGGAAGACGTGAGCGAGACATAGCTCACGCTGCGTTTGAGCGGTTTCGCAATGAGAGCGCCGCGTGGATGCCCGCGACAAGCGCGGGCATGACGTCGAAGAGACACTCGCGTGGAAGCAGTCTCTAACGTCGTTGCGCAATCACTCAGCCGTCATGGCCGGGCTTGTCCCGGCCATCCACGCCGAGAGGATGCGTAAACGTTGAGAGACTCGCCGGACGGCGTCACGTGGATGCCCGCGACAAGCGCGGGCATGACGCGGAGAGAAGTTGCGAGACCTGCGCGGCGGGCGCCGCGTGAATGTCCATCGCGGTCTGATCAGCCGCCGATCGCCGCGCGCAGCTCCTGCAATTGCGCGAGCTTGTCGGACGCGGCGAGACGCGCTTCGTCAGACTTGGCGTCGGAGATGTCTTCGCGCGCGTTCCGAATGTCGGCGTCGACCTTGGCGACGTCGATTTCGGAAAGAGCAATCGCCGTTTCGGCGAGAATGGTGAAGCCGGACGCGTTGACGTCCGCGAATCCCCCACGCACGAAAAGCTTCTCAACCTTGCCTTCGCCGCCGGAAACGGTCACCACGCCGGCCTTCAGCGTGGTCATGACCGGCGCATGGTCCTTGAGCACGGTGAACTGGCCATCGGCGCCAGGGGCGACGACCGACTCGACTTCGCCGGAGAAGAGATGCTTCTCGGGAGAAACGAGTTCGAAGTGGAATGCAGCCATGATGTTCTCCGACGGCGCTTTGCGTCCAGCCCGTCATGGCCGGGGTGACCCGGCCATCCACGAAAACTGATCAGCGTCATGGCCGGAGCACGTCCGGCCAAAACGCTTTGTAAAAGTTACGCCGCTTCCTTGGCGAGCTTCGCGGCCTTTTCGACCGCTTCTTCGATCGAGCCAACCATGTAGAAAGCCGCCTCCGGCAGATGGTCGTATTCGCCGTCGACGAGGCCCTTGAAGCCCTTGATCGTGTCGGCGAGCGCCACGAGCTTGCCGGGCGAACCGGTGAACACTTCGGCGACGTGGAAGGGCTGCGACAGGAAGCGCTCGATCTTGCGGGCGCGGGCGACGACGAGCTTGTCCTCTTCGGAGAGCTCGTCCATGCCGAGAATGGCGATGATGTCCTGCAGCGACTTATAGCGCTGCAGAGTCGACTGCACCCTGCGCGCGATGTCGTAGTGCTCCTCGCCGACGATCGCCGGCGACAGCATGCGCGAAGTCGAATCGAGCGGATCGACCGCCGGATAGATGCCCTTCTCGGCGATCGAACGTGACAGCACGGTCGTGGCGTCCAAATGCGCGAAGGAGGTCGCGGGCGCCGGATCGGTCAGATCGTCGGCCGGCACGTAAATCGCCTGCACCGAAGTGATCGAGCCCTTGGTCGTCGTGGTGATGCGTTCCTGCAGCGCGCCCATGTCGGTGGCGAGCGTCGGCTGATAGCCCACCGCCGAGGGGATGCGGCCCAAAAGCGCCGAGACTTCCGAACCCGCCTGGGTGAAGCGGAAAATGTTGTCGACGAAGAACAGCACGTCCATGCCGCGGTCGCGGAAATCTTCGGCGACGGTAAGGCCTGACAGCGCGACGCGCATGCGCGCGCCCGGCGGCTCATTCATCTGGCCGTAGACCAGCGCGCATTTCGAGCCTTCGCCGCCGCCCTTCTTGTTGACGCCGCCCTCGATCATCTCGTGATAGAGGTCGTTGCCTTCGCGGGTGCGCTCGCCGACGCCGGCGAAGACGGAATAGCCGCCATGCGCCTTGGCGATGTTGTTGATCAGCTCCATGATCAGCACGGTCTTGCCGACGCCTGCGCCGCCGAACAGGCCGATCTTGCCGCCCTTGGCGTAAGGCGCGAGCAGATCGACGACCTTGATGCCGGTCTCGAGAATCTGCGCTTCCGTCGCCTGTTCGGCGTAGGAGGGGGCCGGCTGATGAATGGCGCGGCGCGATTTCGTGAGCATCGGGCCCGCTTCGTCGACCGGCTCGCCGATGACGTTGATGATGCGCCCGAGCGTCTCGTCGCCGACGGGAACCGAAATCGGCGCGCCGGTGTCGGTGACTTCCTGACCGCGCACCAAGCCTTCGGACGAATCCATGGCGATGGTGCGAACGGAGTTTTCGCCCAAATGCTGCGCGACTTCGAGAACGAGGCGATTGCCTTGGTTCGTCGTCTCGAGGGCGTTCAGAATCTCAGGCAATTGCCCGTCGAACTGCACGTCGACGACGGCGCCGATGACTTGGGTGATGCGCCCGCTGGGCTTATTGGCGGCCATGTTTCGTCCTCGTCCTAAAATGGCTCAGAGCGCCTCGGCGCCCGAGATGATTTCGATGAGCTCCTTGGTGATCATCGCCTGACGCGACCTGTTGTAGATCGTCGTCTGCTTCTTGATCATGTCGCCGGCGTTGCGCGTCGCATTGTCCATCGCGCTCATGCGGGCGCCTTGTTCGGAGGCGGCGTTCTCGAGCAGCGCGCGGAACACCTGCACGGAGATGTTGCGCGGCAGCAGCGTCGAGAGAATTTCGTCCTGTCCCGGCTCATATTCATAAGACGCCTGCGGACCTTCGACTGGCGGCGCGTTTTCGTTCGAGGGAATTTGCGCCGGGATGAGCTGCTGCGCGGTCGGAATTTGAGCGATCACCGATTTGAAGCGCGAGAAGAACAGCGTCGCGACATCGAAGTCCCCCTCTTCGAACATGCGGATGATCTTCTTGCCGATCTCGTCGGCGTTGTCGAAGCCGATCTGCTTGACGCCGCGCAGCTCGATGACCTCGATGATGTTGCGCTCATACTGGCGGCGAAGCTGCTCGAAACCCTTCTTGCCGACGCAGAGGATCTTGACGGTCTTGCCCTGATCCTGAAGCCGCGCGATGTGCTCGCGGGCGAGACGCACGATGGAGGAATTGAAGGCGCCGCAAAGGCCGCGCTCGGCGGTGGCGACGACGAGGAGATGCGTCTCGTCCTTGCCATTGCCGGCCAAGAGCGGCGGTCCGCCCGCCGTCACGCTGGACGCGAGATTGGCGAGCACCGACTCCATCCGTTCGGCATAGGGACGCGCCGCTTCCGCCGCCGACTGGGCGCGGCGCAATTTCGCGGCGGCGACCATCTGCATGGCCTTGGTGATCTTCTGCGTCGCCTTGACGGAGGAGATGCGGTTTCGAAGATCCTTTAGCGAGGGCATGTGCTTGCTTCTGGCCTAGAGGGCTTCCTCTCCTCGAGCGAGGAGAGGAAGAAATTTAAGCGAAGGACTTGGTTTAAGCGAAGGACTTCGCGAAGCTCTCGACGACGCTCTTGAGTTTCGCCGCGGTCTCGTCGGTGAGATCCCTTGTCGTGCGGATGCTCTCGAGAATGTCGCTGTGCTGCGAGCGCAGCAGCGCGAGCAAGCCGTCTTCGAAGGCGCGCACGCGATTGACCGGCAGCGGATCGAGATAGCCGTTGACGCCGGCGTAGATCACGCAGGTCTGCTCTTCCATCTTCAAAGGCGAGAACTGCGGCTGCTTCAAGAGTTCGGTGAGGCGGGCGCCGCGATTCAAGAGGCGCTGCGTCACGGCGTCGAGGTCCGAGCCGAACTGGGCGAAGGCGGCCATTTCGCGATACTGCGCGAGTTCGCCCTTGATCTTGCCGGCGACCTTCTTGGTCGCCTTGGTCTGCGCCGACGAGCCGACGCGCGACACCGAGAGGCCGACGTTCACCGCAGGACGGATGCCCTGGTAGAAGAGATCGGTCTCAAGGAAGATCTGGCCGTCGGTGATCGAGATGACGTTCGTCGGAATATAGGCCGACACGTCGTTCGCCTGCGTCTCGATGACCGGCAGCGCGGTGAGCGATCCCGCGCCGCGATCGTCGGAAAGCTTCGCGGCGCGCTCGAGCAGGCGCGAATGCAGATAGAAGACGTCGCCCGGATAGGCTTCGCGGCCCGGCGGGCGGCGCAGCAGCAGCGACATCTGGCGGTAGGCGACGGCCTGCTTGGACAGATCGTCATAGATGATCACGGCGTGCATGCCGTTGTCGCGGAAATATTCGCCCATCGCGCAGCCGGAGAAGGGCGCGAGGAACTGCATCGGCGCCGGATCCGAGGCCGTCGCGGCGACGATGATCGAATATTCGAGCGCGCCGCGCTCTTCGAGCACCTTGACGAATTGCGCCACGGTGGAGCGCTTCTGGCCGATGGCGACATAGACGCAGTAGAGCTTCGACTTCTCGTCGTCGCCGTCGTTCAGCGATTTCTGATTGAGGATCGTGTCGAGCGCGATGGCGGTCTTGCCGGTCTGGCGATCGCCGATGATGAGTTCGCGCTGGCCGCGGCCGATCGGGATCAGCGCGTCGACGGCCTTCAGGCCCGTCGCCATCGGCTCATGCACGGATTTGCGCGGAATGATGCCCGGCGCCTTGACGTCGACGCGGGAGCGCTGCGTCGCCTTGATCGGCCCCTTGCCGTCGATCGGATTGCCGAGCGCGTCGACGACGCGGCCCAGGAGCTCCTTGCCGACGGGAACCTCGACGATGGCGCCGGTGCGCTTAACCGTCTGGCCTTCCTTGATGTGGCGGTCGTCGCCGAAAATCACGATGCCGACATTGTCGGTTTCGAGATTGAGCGCCATGCCCTTGGTGCCGTCCTGGAATTCGACGGTCTCGCCAGCCTGCACATTGTCGAGTCCGTAGACGCGCGCGATGCCGTCGCCGACGGACAGAACCTGGCCGACCTCGGTGACCTCGGCCTCGGCGCCAAAGTTGGCGATCTCCTTTTTGAGGATCGCGGAAATTTCTGCGGCGCGGATATCCATCAGCCGACCTCTTTCATGCGTGTGCGGATTGAGTTGAGCTTGGTGCGCACGGAGGCGTCGACCATGCGTGAACCGATTTTGACGATCAGACCGCCAATGATCGACGGATCTGTCTTCACATTGAGATCGATGGTCTTGCCGCCGGTGACGCCGGCGAGCGTCTCGCGCAGCGCGGCTTCATGATCCGGCTTCAGCGGCGCCGCGATCGTCACATCGGCGCGCACCAGGCCCTTCGCCTTGTCGTGCAGACGGCGATAGGCGGCGATCATGTCGGAGATGACGAAGAGACGTCGCTTGGCGGCGACGAGACGGATGAAATTGGCGGCGATGCCGGAGATCTGGCCCTTGTTGAGAACCGGCTCGAGGGCGTCGAGCTGCTCCTTGGCGGAGAACACCGGGCTTTTGACCATGCGCTTGAGATCGACGCTGCCGTCCAGCAGAGTCTTGAATCGATCGAGCGCCGCGGCGACGTCATCGGCGGCGTGATTTTCCGTCGCCAAATCATAGAGTGCGGAGGCGTAGCGACCCGCAACGCCCGATAAGGAATCCCCGTCTTGAGCCACTTGGTTCGCTCGTCAATCTACGCCGTTTGGAGACGCCGCTCTCAGTGCAAGTTGCACGTTCGCGACGATTAAGCGGTTAGCCTCAAACGACGGATGCTGTAGGAAAAGGAACGAGGGCCGCTGCGCCCCAGCTCCAAGGCGAGCGTCCCCTAACACAGGCGTTTTGGGGGCGCAACCCTGTCACATTGCCGCGATTTTTGGCGCCGGTCCAAAACCCGGCCAAGCAACAGCTGTCGAAGGAGACATAATTCATGACCAGAGCGGTCGTCGGAATAATCGGCGGGTCGGGCGTTTATGATCTACCGGGGCTCGCCAACATCCGTCGCGAGCGGGTCACGACGCCCTGGGGCGAGCCTTCCGATGAACTCGTCTTTGGCGAACTCGGCGCGACCCAGGCGGTCTTTTTGCCGCGGCACGGGCGCGGCCATCGGCTCTCGCCCTCGACCATCAACTACCGGGCCAATATCGATGCGCTGAAGCGCGCCGGCGTCACCGATCTGATTTCGGTCTCGGCCTGCGGCTCGTTCAAATCCGAGCTTTTTCCGGGTCTCTTCGTGCTGATCGATCAATTCGTCGACCGCACCTTCGCGCGCCAATCCTCTTTTTTTGGCGACGGCTGCGTCGCGCATGTGTCGATGGCGCATCCGATCGCGCCGCTGCTATCGGCGCGCATCGGCGCGGCGGCGAAGACTGAGGGCATCGATCATGTCGCCGGCGGAACTTACGTCTGCATGGAAGGTCCGCAGTTTTCGTCCTACGCCGAATCGCTCACCTACAAGGCCGCGGGCTATGACGTGATCGGCATGACGGCGATGCCCGAAGCCAAGCTCGCGCGCGAGGCCGAAATCTCCTACGCCACCGTCGCCATGGTGACCGATTTCGATTGCTGGCACCCGGAGCACGACAATGTCGACATCGCCTCGGTGATCGCTGTGGTTCAGAAGAATTCGGCGACCGTCGCGCGACTGCTGGCGCGGGTTTTGACCGATTTCCCGCGCGAACACGAGCCTTGCCCGATCGGCTCCGACCGCGCGCTCGACAGCGCCATTGTCACCGCCCCCGAGGCGCGCGATCCGGAATTGTTGAAGAAGCTCGATGCGGTGATGAAAAGGGTGAATGGGGGTGAGGGGCGAATCACGGTCGGCCACGAGGCTCACCCACGAACGGAGCGAGAGGCTGCAGCGCTGGCCAAAGCCAACGCGGCAAGCTGATCTTGCGACCAGCTTTCGCCAGCCTGCCCAGTCGGTTGTAGGCTAGGAACGATGCGCTGCGAGCCCACCTCCTCAAACACCTCGCTTCCTCCCTTTCGCGAGCGGGCGCCTTGGCTCGGCGGCGATTTGCAGACCCTGCGCAACATCATCTGCGGGGCGCCGCCGGAGCTCATAGGCGGCGAGCGGCTGCTGCTCGCCATGCCCGATGGCGACCTTCTGGCGGCGCGGCTCGATCGGCCGGCCACGGATAGCGGCGCGCCGCTCATCGTTCTGACGCATGGGCTGGCAGGCTCCGAATCGAGCCGGCATGGCGTCGCCTCGGCGCGCTATCTCGTTGGCGAGGGCTGGCCGGTGCTGCGCCTCAATCTGCGCGGCTCCGCGCCCTCGCGCGCCACTTCCGGCGGGCGCTACCACGCCGGCAAGACCGAGGATTTGGTCGCGGCGCTGCGCGGCCTGCCGGCGGAGCTCATGAGTCGCGGCATTGTGCTCATCGGCAATTCGCTCGGCGGCAATCTCGTGCTGAAATTTGTGGGCGAAGGCGGGCATGGGCTGCCGGTTCACGCCGCCGTCGCGGTGTCGACGCCGATCGACCTCGCTGCGTCCTGCGCCCGGCTGATGGCGCCGCGCAATTTCGTCTATCATCGCTACATGCTCAATGAGATGAAACGCGAAGCGCTGGCGCCGAGCGCCGCGCTCACCGCCGCGGAGCGCGCCGCCATCGCCGGCGCCTGCAATCTTTACGAATTCGACGATCGCTTCGTCGCGCCGCATTTTGGCTACCGGGACGCGCAGGACTATTACGAAGCCAACGCCGCGAAGAATTTCCTCGCCGGCGCGACGCTGCCGACGCTGATCCTGCACGCGCTCGACGACCCCTGGGTTCCGGCGGAGAGTTACACAGCGATCGACTGGTCGCGTCTGCCGGCGATCGAGCCGGCGTTGACGCAGGGCGGGGGACATATGGGCTTCCATGGCGTCGGCAGCCTGACGCCCTGGCATGATCGCGTTACGGCGTTGTGGCTGACGCAAAAGGGTCTCGGCCCGCAACGCATGTTCGAGACGAAGTGAGATCGCAGCAATGAATGCACGCCAGACGATGGTGTTCGGCGACAACGCCGGCGACTATCGCGCCTTTCGCCCGCATTATCCCGACGCGCTTTTCGCGTGGCTCGCAAGCGCCGCGCGGCAGGATCGTCTCGCCTGGGATTGCGGCGCGGGGAGCGGGCAGGCGGCGCTCGGACTTTCGCGCCATTTCACGCGCGTGCTCGCGACGGATCCCGATCCCCGGCAGCTGGCGCTCGCGCCAAAGGAGCCCAATGTCGACTATCGTCTGGCGCGCGCGGAAGACGATCTCGGCCTGCGCGCGGAGGTCGATCTCATCGCCTGCGCCTGTTCGATCCACTGGTTCGACCTGCCGAATTTTTACGCAAACGCGCGGCGCGCCTTGCGCCCCGAGGGGATTATCGCGGCATGGACCTATGACTGGCCGCGAACGCATGTCGAACCGCTCGACGCGATCCTGCGCAGGCTCAAAGAGGATATTCTCGGCCCCTTCTGGGCGGAAAATTCGGCGCTCTATTTCGAGCGCTACGAGACCCTGCCGTTTCCGTTCAAGGAGATTGATTGCCCGCCGTTTCAGACGCCCGTTGCGCGATCGAAAGGCGATCTCGTGAGCTTTCTCAAGACCTGGTCCGCGGTCGAGAAATACAGACTGCATTATGGCCGCGATCCGCTGGCGCTCGTCGATCGGGAGTTGGAGGAGGCCTGGCGCGCGCATCCGCCGGATCTGCCGCTGTGCGTTCCGCTCTACATGCGCTGCGGCGTCAACACGGCGTGAACTTAAGAATTGGCGGGGAACGATGCGCGCCTATTCTATGTGTCGCCCGCAGCTTTCCCTAATTTTGCCTGTTTTTTGGCGACGATAATGAAGAGTCGTCGCGTTGAGCCCATGCCGTATTTTCCCAAGGGAATCGTTCAGCACAGGACAGCAACATGCTTGAGGCTGGCAAAATCTATAAAGTCACGACGCTGGTGAATTGCGAAGGCGCCTGGGACGAAGAGATCGATCTGTGGACCGTCACAGCGGTTGAGGGCACCTGCGCCAAGCTCAGCCATGAGAGTCGCGAAAACAGGATCGTCGACACGGCGTCCTGGAATTTCGTCAAAGCCGAAGCGGTCGAATAGGTTTCTGTGCGGCGGTCGGGGGACAGTGTCGTCCCCGCGACGAGGCATCGCGCGCTGCGCGGGCGCCGGAGCGCCGCTATTTGCACTTCATCAGCCGGACGTCCTTCGTTAAGCCGGATTCGCAGCACAAGCCGAAATGCCTGTCGGCGTCGTCGTTCGGACAGCCGCCGCCGGAGATTTTGTCGTAAGCGGCGAAATAGTAACTGTCGAGATTCTCGCTACGTAAGCGCCGCTGTGCGCAGGGTCGTAGTTGACGCCGTTCTCGGCGGCGGAGGCGTGGGACGACGTGAAGATAGACGCCACGAGGGCGCTGCGAATCCAAGTCTTCATAAATTCCTCCCAAGATCACTTTAAAAAGAAGAGCGAGCTTAACTTCCTTCGAGGTTTTTAGAACGTAAGACACCTTTCAACTAGAATTTTGTAGCGCGTCTGCGATTTGACCTCGTCGGATGCGGGTCAGTGGCTCGGCGGCGACAGTCGCGCTATGAAGGAGGGAGTCGGCGTCGACGCCGCGCGCATCGGGAGGCGGGGATGTATAAGAAAATTCTGGTGGCGGTGGAGATCGGCGAGGAGGAAGTCACCCAGCTCGCGCTCGACGCGGCGGTGGCGCTCGCAAAAGTGGAGCATGAGGCTGAGCTTCGGCTCGTCAATGTCCAGCCGCTCGTTCCGGTTGCCTTCATCGACTACATTCCGCCCAATTTCGACGAGGAGATGCGCGAGGCGACCGAAAAGGACCTCGCAGTGTTGCGTGGCAAGATCGCCTATCCGGCGGAGCGCGTCACCTCGATCGTGCGCTTCGGCGCCGTCTACCCGGAAGTGCTCGCCGAGGCCGAGGAATGGGGCTCCGACCTTGTCGTGGTCGGTTCGCATCGCCCGACGATGGCGACCTATCTGCTCGGCTCAAACGCCAAGACCATCGTGCGCCACGCCAAATGTTCGGTGCTTATCGTGCGCAAATAGGGCGCGGTGACAGGCGCCGGGCGCGCGGCTAGACTTCGATGATGCTTCGATTCGCGGCTGTAGCGATTACGATTTGCCTCTTGCTCGCCGCCGGCGCCGCCGCGGCGAAAGCGCCTGTCGACGCCCAACTGCTGAAGCGCGGGCGGGCGATCGCGCAAGCAAATTGCGGCCGCTGCCATGCGGTCGGGGCGCGCGGCGTCAGCGCCAATCCCAAGTCGCCGCCGTTCCGCGATCTCGCGCGAAAATATCCGCTGCACAATCTCGAAGAGGCGCTCGCCGAGGGCATTGTCGTCGGCCATGAGGGCGTCGAGATGCCGCAGTTCCGGCTCAGCGCCGCGCAGATCGAAGCGCTGCTCGCCTATCTCAACTCCATCCAGAGGTAGACCTGCGCGACCGCTGGCGTGGGCGAATGGATCGTGATGGGTGATCTCCCGATCGACGGGCTTTTCGCGGGGCGTCCGCGCGAGATTGCGCCAGGCCGCAGAAGCGCGATCCGCAAGGCGCCGCTGGCGCCGCCCTGGCGCATCGAGGCGGAGGGCCTCGTGGGCGATCGACAGGCGGATCGGCGCCATCATGGCGGGGTCGAGAAAGCGCTGCACCACTATCCGCGCGAGAATTACGACGCTTGGCGCGCGGATTTGCCTGAGCTTGCGAATGAATTCGTCGCACCCGCCTTCGGCGAAAACATTTCGACGTGCGGGCTCACCGAAGCTGAGGTCTGCGTCGGCGACGTCTTCGCGCTCGGCGGCGCGCGCCTGCAGGTGAGCCAGGGACGACAGCCCTGCCTGACCCTCAATTTTCGCTTTGGCCGGCGCGACATGGCGCGGCGCACGCAGGAGACGATGCGCTGCGGCTGGTATTACCGCGTTCTCGAAACGGGCGCGGCGCAGCCCGGCGACTCGCTGCGGCTTATGGAGCGGCCGCGTGCCGATTGGCCGCTTGCCCGGCTTTTCGCCTTGCTCTACGTGCGCCCGCGCGCCTTCGACGAACTCACTGAGATGGCCGCGTTGCCGGAGCTGGCGGAAAGCTGGCGGGCGCTCGCGCGCAGGCGACTCGAAAGCCGCAAGGTCGAAGACTGGAGGCGGCGGCTCGGGGGATAGCTTGGCCGACAGACGTAAGGCGCTTTGGTGACAAAGTCATTTGCGCCCGGCGTCGCCATGCGCGACGTTGACGCTGCGGCCTTCGACCATGCTGGGCGCTCACATACCTTGTAGGCGGGCGATGAAAGACTTGGACAGGAAGCAACACCCGGCGGTGCGTCGATTGCTGGATCTGATGGATCCGATCGGCTACCTGCTCACCGAAGTCTTTCACCTTCTGGGACTGTTCGCGATTGGCGGCGCAACGGTCTGGGCGGCGGCGAAAGCGTTTCTCGAAATGGCGACGAAGGGTCACGCTTCGATCGAAGACCTGTTGCTGCTCTTCATCTATCTCGAAATCGGCTCGATGGTCGGCATCTATTTCCGCACCAACCACATGCCGGTGCGCTTTCTCCTCTATGTCGGCATCACGGCGCTCACCCGCCACATGATCGGCTATGTGCAGACGGAATCGCTCCCGGACGTCGGCATACTGATCCTCGCGGGCGCGACGCTCATTCTCTCGCTCGCCGTCCTAACGATTCGCTACGCCTCGGCGCGATTTTCCTCCAATGCGTCTGACGGCGTGGACGGTTGAACGCGCCGGTGAGGCGCGCTCCCGCCGTCAGCGGCGGAAGCGCGAGAGACGATGCGTTATTTCTTCATTTGCGAGAGCGCATCGGCGCAATCCGGCGAGACTTCGCCCTTATGCGCCTGAAAACAGGCGAGGACGCGCCCGCCGCCAGGCATAACGCCGCTGCACAGCCTCGAATAATCGGCCTTGCATCTTACCTTCACGTCGTCGGGAATATCGTTTCCCGCCATGGCCTGCGCGGACGCCACGCTGGCGAAGACGGCGATCAGCAACAGGCTTAGGGAATAGCGCATGTCAATTTCCTGGGTTGGGGTTGGGGACGAAGGCGAACGGCCGGGAGTCTGATTGTGACCCGCCTGCCGCGATCAGGGCAAGAGGCAGAGAGTCGAGCGCGGGCGGAGAGCCGAGCAGGGGCTGACCTGCCGCGCTTCAAATCGCCGCGCTCCGCCCTTTGCGGCCACGGCTTTGCGAGACAGGCCGCTCTGGTCTAAGAGAAAATGGCAAAATAGCCGAGGAAAGAATGTCCGCGATACCGAACTTTGCATCAATTCCCTTTGCGCCCGTCGCGCCCGAGCAGGAGGCAAAGCCCCGCCGCTGGCTGACGCCGGAAGGGATCGAGGTGAAGAACGCCTATGGCCCCGAGGATATCGAGGGCCTCGCCTTTGTCGACGGCTATCCCGGCGTCGCGCCTTACGTGCGCGGACCCTATCCGACGATGTATGTCGCCCAGCCCTGGACGATCCGCCAATATGCGGGCTTCTCCACGGCCGAGGACTCGAACGCCTTCTACCGGCGCAACCTCGCCGCCGGACAGAAGGGCCTCTCCGTCGCCTTCGATCTCGCGACCCATCGCGGCTATGATTCCGACCACCCGCGCGTGATGGGCGACGTCGGCATGGCGGGCGTCGCGATCGACTCGATCTATGACATGCGCACGCTGTTCGACGGCATTCCGCTCGATCAGATGTCCGTGTCGATGACCATGAACGGCGCGGTGCTGCCCATTCTCGCGCTCTTCATCGTCGCGGCGGAAGAGCAGGGCGTGCCCGCCGAAAAGCTGACCGGCACGATCCAGAACGACATCCTCAAAGAATTCATGGTGCGCAACACCTACATCTACCCGCCCGACCCTTCGATGCGCATCGTGTCGGATATTTTCGCCTATACCTCCAAGCATATGCCGAAGTTCAACTCGATCTCGATCTCCGGCTATCACATGCAGGAGGCCGGCGCCTCGGCCGATCTCGAATTGGGCTACACGCTCGCCGACGGCGTTGAATATGTGCGCGCCGGCGTCGCGGCCGGCCTCGACATCGACGCGTTCGCGCCGCGTCTTTCCTTCTTCTTCGCCATCGGCATGAATTTCTTCATGGAGGTGGCGAAGCTGCGCGCCGCGCGCCTGCTCTGGGCGCGGCTGATGAAGGATCTCGGCGCCAAGTCCGAGAAGAGCATGACCCTGCGCACGCACTGCCAGACCTCCGGCTGGTCGCTGACGGCGCAGGATGTCTACGTCAACGCCATCCGCACCTGCGTCGAGGCGATGGCGGCGACTCAAGGGCATACGCAATCGCTGCACACCAATGCGCTCGACGAGGCGCTCGCGCTGCCGACTGATTTCTCGGCGCGCATCGCCCGCAACACGCAGATCGTGCTGCAGCAGGAGAGCGGCACGACGCGGATCATCGATCCGTGGGGCGGCTCTTACTATGTCGAACGCCTGACCGCCGAGCTCGCCAAGGGGGCCTGGAAGCATATCGAGGAAATCGAGACGCTCGGCGGCATGGCCAAGGCGATCGCCGCCGGCGTTCCCAAGCAGCGCATCGAAGAGGCGGCCGCGAAGACGCAGGCGCGCATCGACAGCGGAACGCAGGTCGTCGTCGGCGTGAACAAATATCAGCCGGTGAACGACGCCAAGCCAAATGTCCTCAAGGTCGACAACGCCGCGGTGCGCGCCGCGCAGCTCGACAAGCTCAAGCGGCTGCGTGAAGAGCGCGACGAAGCGAAGACGCAAGCGGCGCTCGACGCGCTGACCGACGGCGCCACATCGGGCGCCAATCTTCTCGATCTCGCGGTCAAGGCGGCGCGGGCGAAGGCCAGCGTCGGCGAAATCTCTTTCGCACTCGAAAAGGTATTTTCCCGGCATCAGCCGAAGGCCAATGTGATTTCGGGAGTCTATGCGAAGGAAGCCGGCAAGGAGAGCGTCCATCTCGGCCGGGTCATCGGCATGACGCGCGACTTTGAGGAGAATGTCGGGCGCAAGCCCCGTATTCTCGTCGCCAAGATGGGCCAGGACGGCCATGATCGCGGCCAGAAGGTCATCGCCTCGGCCTTCGCCGACATGGGCTTCGACGTCGTCATCGGCGATCTCTTCGCGACGCCCGACGAAGTCGCCAGGAAAGCGGCGGAAGCCGACGTGCATATCGTCGGAGTCTCGACGATGACCGCCGGTCATCTGACTCTGACGCCGGAACTGCGCGACGCGCTCAGACGCGCCGGGCGCGGCGACATCATGATGGTCGTCGGCGGCGTCATCCCGCCCGACGATTTCCAGGCGTTGTATGATTCTGGCGCGGCGGCGATCTTCCCGCCCGGCACCAACATTCCGCTGGCGGCGGAGAAATTGCTCTACGAGCTGAATATCCGTCTGGGCTTTGCGCAGCGTGAAGTGGCGAAGGCGGGGTGACTTTTTTGCTCTCTCGCGCGTCATGGCCGGGCTTGTCCCGGCCATCCACGAAAGCCGCCGCACAGTCCTAGCGTGGATGCCCGCGACAAGCGCGGGCATGACGCCTTCGGGAATCGCACTATGTATATTGCGTCGGCAAAGGAGCCGGGCGATGGACGAAGACGCTTTCAATATGGCCGTGCGAAAGTTTCTCAAGGAGGTGGGCGTCACCTCGCAGCGCGAGATCGAACGCATCGTGCGCGATCACAAGGTGGCGGGCGAGCGCTTGAAGCTGCGCATGGCGTTAACGGCGGAAGGCACGCCGCTCAATCATATCGTCGAAAGCGAGATCGACGTTCACTGAGCCGGTCAGATCCCCCGTCAGATGCAACCGCGCATTGCGCGGCTGCACTGTCCTTAGTTTCCAGGCGTCATCTAGCCAGGTCTGGACCGGAAGCCGCTACCAGCACGTGCAGCCGCCGTAGCCATAGGCAGGGACAGCTGCGCCGTAGTAGCCCGGGGTGGCCGCGCCATAGTAGCCAGGGTAGCCATAGCCGTACGGGGCGCTGGCCGCCGCTCCGAGCGCGAGACCGGTGGCCAGGCCTGCGACGCCTAACCCCAGTCCGGCGCCAGAGCCCCAGTAGCCCGGGCGGGCCCAACCACCACCGTAACCCCAATGACGGCCCCATCCACCCCCACCCCAACGGCTCCACGCGGAAGCCGGGGTGGCGACCGACAACGCGCCAACGAGCATGGTTGCGGCGAGCGCTGTCGTGAGTAGCTTGCGTGAGTTTTTCATTCTCAATGCTCCAGGTCCTCATATGAGGAGCCCCCCGAGCACGCCTAACCCGACACCGGTACTCTTGTTCCGGGCGCGAGGGTGGGCCGGAAGGGCTTAATCCTGCGGAGGCCGAGGCTTTCGGATTGCTCTTTCAGCGATCGAGCAAGGAAAAATCACAGGAATTCCGTCGCGTTAGTCAGAAGCTCGCTGCTTGCGGTTAAAGCTCGCCGGGCGCGGTGTGAAACTGTGCAAAATCGAGCTGCCCGTGACGGCGTCCGACCGCGTGAGCGATCAGTCAGAACAAAGCGCGCTGATTTGAAACGATCGCAAAAAAGCGCCGGATCGGCGATGAGCGAGGTTTCTCGATGCTATGGAAGTTTTGGCGAGAGAGACGGGACTTGAACCCGCGACCTCCGGCGTGACAGGCCGGCGCTCTAACCAACTGAGCTACTCCCCCGCGAGCGCGTGCACGCGAGAGGCGCCAGATAGCGCAGCCGCACCTAGAGGTCAAGGAACTTCGCGAACGCGGAGCCTCAGACGAAGCGCCGCGCGGCCGGCCAAGCCCTGTGCGCGCCCCGCTGCTCGGCGTCTTTCCCTGACCTTCCTTTGCCTTTCCTTTGCGCCTGCATTAAGCCTCGCGCCATATAAGGAGACAGACGTTGGACGACGACATGCGCAGGCGGCGCATCCGGGTGCGCGCCTGGCGGCGAGGCATGCGCGAGATGGACATCCTGTTGGGAGGCTTCGTCGACGCGCGCGTCGAGACGCTTCCCGCGCAGGCGTTGGACGAACTCGAGACTCTGCTCGACCTGCCCGACGCCGCGGTGTTCGGGTGGCTGTCTGGGGCTGAACAGCCTCCAGCCGAGCATGACACGCCGCTTCTGCGGCAGATCATCGCCTTTCACACACATGACGGGCCGATCCATTGAGCGCTGCCGCGACAAAGCTCAAGAAAGCGGCGGCGGGACTTCAAGCGGCGCGCACCGGCCTCGTCAAAGGCGAAAGGCTGATTTTCGCCCATGCGCCGGACGGCTTCGACGCTTTCGTCAGCGCCGATCTTGCGCGCGCGCTCGCGCGCGAGGCGGAAGGACATGCGGCGGTCTTCGTGCATGTCGCGCGCGACGGCGCGCGGTCGGCGGCCTTTCGCACCGCCCTGCGTTTCGCCAATCCCGACGTCGAAATCCTCGACATTCCGGGATGGGACTGCCAGCCCTACGATCGAGTCTCGCCGCACGCCGGCGTCGTGGCGCGGCGAATGACGGCGCTTTCGCGTCTCACGCGCGCAAAATCCTCATTCGAACGTCCGCGCGTCGTCACGACGACCGTCGACTGCCTGTTGCAGCGCGTTCCGCCGCAGAAGATGGTGGCCGCCGAAAGCTTCGCCGCCGCGCCCGGCAATGTCGTGAAGCTCGACGAATTGGCGCTTTGGCTCGAGTCGAACGGCTATCTGCGCGCCAGCACGGTGCGCGAGACCGGGGAATATGCGCAACGCGGCGGCATTGTCGATCTTTATCCGCCGGGGCTGCCGGCTCCGATCCGTCTCGATTTCTTTGGCGAAACGCTCGAATCGATCCGCTCGTTCGATCCCGAAACGCAACGCGCCACGGGGCAGCTCCGTTCGCTCGACCTGATGCCCATGAGCGAATTGCGGCTGACGAGCGAGACGATGCGCCGCTTCCGGCAGTCCTACGCCGCGCGCTTTGGCGGGCAGACGCGCGGCGACGCCCTTTATGAGGCTGTCAGCGAAGGCCGGCGCTTCCACGGCATGGAGCATTGGCTGCCGCTCTTCTACGAGCGGATGGATACGCTCTTCGACTATCTGGGCGAGGCGCCTGTCGTGCTCGATCCGCTGGTCGAGGATGCGGCTGCGGAGCGCGTCAAGCAGATCGAGGATTATTACGACGCGCGCAAACATGCGCATGATCTCGATCCCGCCGCCTCAAACTATAAGCCGCTAGAACCGCGCGCGCTCTATCTGTCGCTTGACGATTGGCGCGCGGCCATCGAGGGACGCTCGGCGGCGCAATTCTCTCCTTTTGCGGCGCATGAGGGCGAGAAAGCCATCGACTGCGGCGCGCGCCCCGGCCGCGACTTTGCGCCCGAGCGCAACACGCCCGACGTCAATGTGTTCCAGGCGGCCGCGGACCATGTCGAGTCGCTGCGCGACGCGGGCAGAACGGTCATCGTCACCGGCTGGTCCGAGGGCTCCTGTGAGCGGCTCGGCCATGTGCTCGCGGAACACGGCTTGCCCGACTTGCCGCGTGTCGCGTCGCTTCCACAGGCGTTGTCGAAGGCCGTCTCGATAGCCGTTCTCGGGATCGAACGCGGCTTCGAGACGGATGCCTACGCGGTTCTGGGCGAGCAGGACATTCTTGGCGATCGCTTCGTTCGTCGCCGCCGCAAACGCAAGCCCAACGAAAATCTCCTCGGCGAAGTCGCCGCGCTCGCCGCCGGCGATCTCGTCGTGCATGTCGATCACGGCATCGGCCGTTTCATCGGCCTCGAGACGATCTCCGCCGCCGGGGCGCCGCATGATTGCCTCGAACTCCACTACGCTGGCGGCGACAAGCTCTATCTGCCGGTCGAAAATATCGAGCTGTTGACGCGCTATGGCGGCGAGGACGCCGAAGCGCAGCTCGATCGCCTAGGCGGCGCCGGCTGGCAGTCGCGCAAGTCGCGGATGAAGAATCGCATCCGCGAAATGGCGAAAGGGCTCATCGAGATTGCGGCGCAGCGGCAGCTGCGCGAGGCGCCGAAACTCGTTCCGCCGGAAGGACTCTACGACGAATTCTGCGCGCGCTTTCCTTATGACGAAACCGAGGATCAGCTCGCCGCCATCGACGCGACGCTCGACGATCTCGCCGCCGGCCGGCCGATGGATCGACTGGTTTGCGGCGACGTTGGCTTTGGCAAGACCGAGGTCGCGCTGCGCGCCGCTTTCTGCGCCGCCATCAATGGCAGTCAGGTGGCCGTCGTCGCGCCCACCACCTTGCTTGCGCGCCAGCATTACAAGACGTTCAGCGAGCGTTTTGCGGGCCTGCCGGTGCGCATCGGACGATTGTCGCGGATGGTCGGCGCCGCGGAAGCGCGCGAGACGAAGAAAGACCTCGCCGACGGCCGAATCGAAATCTTGATCGGCACGCATGCCGTGCTCGGCAAGACGGTGAGCTTCAAGGATCTTGGACTCGTCATCATCGACGAGGAGCAGCATTTCGGCGTCGGCCATAAGGAGCGGCTGAAGGAATTGCGCGCCGAGGTGCATGTTCTGACGCTCTCGGCGACGCCGATACCGCGCACGCTGCAGCTCGCGATGACGGGCGTGCGCGAGCTTTCGATCATCGCCACGCCGCCGGTTGACCGGCTGGCGGTGCGCAGCTTCGTCTCGCCCTTCGATTCGCTCATCGTGCGCGAAGCGCTGCTGCGCGAGCGCTATCGCGGCGGCCAGGCCTTCTTCGTCTGTCCGCGCATCGAGGACCTCGAAGAGGCTGCGGCGTTTCTGCGCGAAAACGTGCCTGAGTCGAAATTCGTCTTGGCGCATGGGCAGATGAGCGCGAGCGAACTCGAAGACAAGATGTCGGCGTTCTGCGACGGCAAATTCGACATTCTGCTGTCGACGACGATCGTTGAGTCGGGCCTGGACATCCCGCGCGCCAATACGCTGATCGTCTGGCGCGCCGATATGTTCGGCCTGGCGCAGCTCTATCAGCTGCGTGGCCGCGTCGGCCGCGCCAAATTGCGCGCCTACGCGCTGTTCACGACCCCCGCCAACCGCACGATCACGCCTCAGGCGCAAAAGCGTCTGGACGTGCTGCAGTCGCTCGATACGCTTGGCGCGGGCTTCCAACTCGCCAGTCACGATCTCGACATTCGCGGCGCCGGCAATCTGCTTGGCGACGAGCAGTCGGGACATATCAGGGAGGTGGGCTATGAGCTGTATCAGCAGATGCTCGCCGACGCGATCACGCTGCTGAAGGCTGGAATCGAGGAGCCGCAGGAGGAAGCCTGGTCGCCGACGATCGCGATCGGCGCGCCGGTGACGATACCGGAAGACTATGTCGCCGACCTCACGCTGCGCCTGCAGCTCTATCGTCGTCTGTCGACGCTCGAAACGGATCAAGACATCGAAGCGTTCGCCGCCGAAATGATCGACCGCTTCGGCCCGATCCCGCCGGAAGTGGAGCAGTTGCTCGAGATCGTCGCCATCAAGGCGCTCTGCCGGCGGGCGCATGTCGAGAAGATCGACGCCGGCCCCAAGGGCGTCATCGTCGCGTTCCGCGAAGACAAATTCGCAAACCCGGCGGGGCTCGTGCGTTATGTCGCGGAGCAGCGGACAAGCGCCAAGGTGCGTCCCGACATGCGCGTGGTGTTTATCCGCGAATTCGAGAACACGAAACAGCGCCTCGCCGGCACGCGCCGAATTCTGCGCGCGCTCGTCGAGATCGCGGAGAAGAAGAAGGCCGCGTAAGCTTTTGCGCCGCAACGCAGCGGCGGTTTTTCGCTTGTGCGAAGAAGAGCAAGTTGGCGCGACGAATTTGCGACATCGAACCTCGCGCGCGTTGCGCAACCGACGTGGCCGAGCGAAAGACGGGCGTTGGGCTTGCGCCTATTGGCTTTTGCGTCGCGGAATCTGTTCAAAAGCAAAGATCGCTTTCAAAATTCATACGACTGCGTGACGATTCGCCCATCGCCTCACGGCTTGATCTGTGACAAAGTTGCAGACGTTCAACGGTGCCTGATGCTCGGTTAGGCGCTCAACATGCGCGAAGCTCCACCAATGATTCGTCGCGCCAGCGACGACAGGAGCGATCGCGACAAACATTTCAAGGGAGGGCGCCATGACGACGCGAAAACAAACATCGCGCGGAAAATTGCTTGCGGCGAGCGCCGCCGCTTTGCTCCTCGCAGCTGGAGTCTCGGTGGCGCAGGCGCAGCAGGGCGGCGCCGAACACGGCGGCATGGACCACAGCAAGATGGAGCACGGCAAGATGGACCATGGCGCCATGGAGCGCGGCGGCGCCGCCGCCCCGGCGCAATGGGCGGACCCCGGCAAGGCGCAATCAGGCGGCGCTGAAACCGGCAAAGCCGAAGAGCAGAAGAGCGAAGCGGGCAAGGCCGACGAAGGTCATGCAGGCCATCACGGCGGCATGTCGGGCATGGGCCAAGGCGGCGGCATGGGCGGCATGATGGGCGGCATGATGGGGGGCATGTCGGGCATGAGCCACGGCGGCGGCAAGGACGGCGGCAAGGGCGGCGACGGCATGAGCGGCATGTCGCATTCCGGCGGCGGGATGATGAACAAAATGGTCTGCGGCTTCGCCGATCATCTTGAGGGACGCCTCGCCTATCTCAAGGCCGAGTTGAAACTGACCGACGTGCAAACCGGCGCATGGAACGCCTTCGCCGAGGCGTGGCGCGCGGCGGGGCACAAGGCGAAGCAAAAATGCGACGCCGCCGATATGCGCATGGACCATTCAAAACCGGAAGTGTTGAATAAGCTCACGATGATGGAGAACCACATGGTCGACCATCTCGAGGCGGTGCGCGCGCAGAAGGCTGCGATCGAGTCTCTCTTCACCAGTTTGAGCGATGAGCAGAAGAAGACCGCAAATGAGACGCTGAGCGGCATCATGAAGGTCGGCATGTCCATGGGCGACATGATGGGCGACATGATGGGCGGCATGGGCGGCGGCATGATGGGCGGCATGTCGCATTCAGGCGGCGGCATGGGCGGCATGCAGCATTAGTCGGCGTAACATCGCTCCCGGCGGGCCAAAGGCCCGACCGGGAGTGCGTTTGAATAGACAGCTTTTAAGATTGAGTTAGATAGACGGCTTCTGGATTTGAGAATGCGCTTCGCGGCCGCGCGTCTTAAGCCGCTCTACTCCACCGAGAACTCGCGCATCATGCCCGCGTCCTCATGTTCGAGATTGTGGCAGTGATACATGAAGCGGCCTTTGAAATCGCCGAACGGCTTGATGATTCGCAGGCGCTCGCCGGGCGTGACGAGCACGGTGTCTTTTAGGCCGCTGTCGATGAAGCCGTCGCGGATCGAGGCGTAGGCGTCCTCGTCGCCTTCAAAGCGGCGCTCGACAATCTCGAAGGGCTGGCCGTGTAGATGGATGGGATGCGCCATCGACATCATTCCCATCATGCCCATGCCGCCCATCATGCCCATGCCCATGCCGCCCATTCGGCCACGCATCATGCCGCCGCCCATCATGCCGCGACCTTGCATCCCGCCCATGCCCATCCCGCCCATGCCCATCTCGCCGTGCTCATGGAAAATTTCGATGAGCTGCGTCGTGTCGACGGGAATGCGTTCGCGCGGCTGGATGTCGTCGTGGCCGTAGGGCCGGCCGTTCAGGAACATCGCCATATGGTCCATAGTGATGGCGATCGGAATCGGATCGCCGGGATTGGCGGTCTCTTCCTTGCGGATACGCCGTATCGTCGAGAGCTTTTCCGGCAGCTTCCACGTGTCGTTTGAAGCTTTCGTCACGCTCGCCGCAAACAGGGGGAATTCTTCCCCCATGGCGAGATCGCTTCCCATCATGCGCTGCGCCATCGGCGGAATCAGTCCGTAGAATTCTCCGCTCAGCATCGTCAGCTTCGCGCCTTGCGGGCGCCCGCTGAAATCGACGAGGAGATCGACGCGCTCGGCGGGCGCGAGCATCACATAGGGCCGCGTCTCCGCCTTCTCCAATAGACCGCCGTCGACGCCGATCACGGTCAGCGGAGTCCGGTCGTCCCAGCACAGCTTGTAGATGCGCGCATTCGAGCCGTTGAGGATCCGCAGACGATAAGCGCGGCTCGCGACGTCGAGCGTCAAATTGCGTCGTCCATTGACGAGCACGCGGTCGCCATAAAAACCGAACATGCTCGTATGCATGTCGTCGCCATAGGCGAGCTGATTGTCGCCGTCGAAGGAGCGATCCTGAATGACGAGCGGAATTTCGAATTCGCCGGACGGCAGTCCGAGCGCGCGTTCTTCCTCGTCCTCGACGATGATGGCGCCCGCCAGGCCGCGATAGACCTGCGTCGCTGTCTTCTCGTGGGTGTGCGGATGATAGAAATACATCCCGGCGCGATTGCGAATCTCGAATTCGTAGACGTAAGTTTCGCCCGGATCGATCGCCGCCGTCGGATGGCCGTCCATCAGCATCGGCACATGCAGGCCGTGCCAATGCGTAATGGTTTCCTCCGGCAATTCGTTGCGAAGCCGAATGCGAACCTTTTGTCCCTTGGTGAACCGCAGCAAGGGGCCGAGGTAAGCGTCGGGCAGCGCCGTCAGCGCATTGGGCGGACCTTTGATCAGATTGCCGACGTAGCGCCACACGCGCGTCGGCTTGCCCGTCAAAATCGGCGTCTTGTCGCGCTTGCAGATCAATTCAAGTTCGACGTCCGGCGTGAAGGCGTCCGACGCCCGGTTCGGCGCGATCCGGCGCATCGCATGACCCTGGCCCAAGGCCGGGGCGCCGATCGTCGCCGCTGCGCCCGCGCCGACGAGAAATCCTCGGCGCGACAAAGGCCTAAAGCGTTTCATGCATCCCCCAGAGCGGCGTTCGAGCGCCACTTAAATTAGATGCTTCTTATATATGTGGTCTTAGCGCATTGATAACTGCGGCAAAACGCGACATGTTTCTGCGGGGGGCGCGTTTTTGCCCAAAGGCGGCTATAACTTTAAAGTGTCGCCCCCCGATCACCGACCCAGATCGATTATGCAAGCAGCGGCGGCGCTGGAGCGCGGCTTTCCATCGCAATGAACGACAGCAGCCAACAACGCGCCTTTAGCGCGACCTTGGCCGTGGACGCCCTCCGGCGGCGCCGCGCGCTTGTCGTGCGCCCGCGCTTCCTCATGTTTCTCCTGCTGTGCCTGCTGGCGCATCTGTGCGTCCTCGCGTTCCTGCTCTTGGAGGACTGGCGCTCGGCCCGCGAAGCGCCGCGCATCGTCGAGGAAACTCCCGTCGAGGTGATCACCGAACCGCCCGCGCCGAAGCAGGAAGAGCCTCCTGCGCCCGAGCCAGAGAAACCGCCGGAGCAGCAAAAACAGCAGCAGAAGCCGCCGCCTCCGCCGCCGCTGGAAGACGAAAAGCCGGCTTTCGACGCCCCCGAGGCCGAGAGCAAGACCAAGTCCGACGTCAACGCGCCGGAGGAGAAGGACGTCAAGACGCCGAAGAACGCGGAGGAGAAGGACGCGCCCAAGGACGACAAGCCTCAGGGCATGAAGGACGCCGAGGACGAAGACGGAAAGGCGAAGGCTCCGGAAGAGACCAAAGACACGCCGCTCGAGGACAAGAGCGACGCCGAGATCGTCGAGCAGGCCGCGCCCGAAAAGAAGCCGCAGGAAAAGCCCGACCCGAACGAAAAGGGGTCAGTGAAGAAGGGCGAGGCGAACTCCATCGCCGATCAGCTCGCGGCGCTCGCGCCGATACCCGACTACAAGCTTGCTGCGCCGCGCAAGTTCTCGCCGGTCGGCGGCGGCCACGCGAAGACCACCTATTTGACGATCCTCTACGGCCTCATCATGCCGCATATGCGTATTCCGCCGCGCGTGCGCGGGAGCGGCGCGATAGGCAGGGGCGCGGTTGTCTTCTACATCGATGAGTTGGGCAATCTCACCCATCAGGCTGTGCACCAGCCGAGCGGCGCGCCGGATCTCGACGCCGCCGCTCTTGCGGCCGTGCGCCGCGCCGCGCCGTTCCCCGCGCCGCCGCGCGGCCTGCCGCACTCGATGATCTTCAGCTACGCGACGAAGTAGTCCTATCGGCGGATTGATCCTTGGATGTGATCCCGTGCGCGATCGGGAACCAGAGCAAATCCGGGATGCGTGTCGTCACTCTGGATTCCGGTCAGGCCTTCGCCTGTTCACGCGTACCGCTCAATTCAATCATGCATCAGATTAGCGCGATCGCCGAAACGAGCCGCCCATAATCCGGCTCGCGGCGATGGACGCTGCGGCGGTAGCTGAAACAGCGTGCTTCGTCGGCATAAGTGTCCACGCCGAGGTCTTCGAAAGAGGCCACGTCGAGCGCCTCGACGCGTGAGGCGATGAAGCCTGGCAGATCGAAGGTCGCATGGCCTTTGCGCGCCGTCGGCGCAAAAAAGCGCGAAAAGGACGCGTCGGCTTCGCGAAACTGATCGATGAATTCCGGCCCAACTTCATAGCTCGTCGCGCCGATCGCAGGGCCGAGCGCGACTTGGATGTCGGCGCGGCGCGCGCCATGCGCCTCCATCTCTCTGACGGTCGCTTCGATGACGCCGCCGAGCGCGCCTTTCCAGCCGGCGTGACAGGCGCCGATGACGGCCGCCTTCGCGTCGGCGAAAAGCAACATGCCGCAGTCGGCGCCGGTGACGCCGAGCGCGAGCGAGACTTCCGCCGTCACTACGCCGTCGCATCGCGGCCGCGCGTCAGCGCTCCACGGTTCGCGCACGGCGCGCGCCTCCGCGGAATGGATCTGGAACGGCACCAGCAGGCGCTCGGGCGCCACTCCGAGACGCGCCGCCATGCGGGCGCGATTCTCCTCGACATGCGGCGGCGCGTCGCGCGAGCCGACGCCGCCATTGAGTGAGGCGTAGACGCCTTGGGACACGCCGCCGCCGCGGGTGAAAAAGGCGTGGCGCAGGCCGGGCAGGTTGAGATTTCGCGCGGTCAGCGCAGGCGTTTCGAACGTCATTGCGTCAGATGTTACACGAAAAATCCCGGCAGGTCGGGCATGTCGGGATGGGTCACCGCCATAACTTTGAACAGTCCGCCCATCTGATGGCGCGCATCGTCCACGCCGGTGAGACGTTCGAAAGCGTCGATGATCGACTGCGCCTGTTCAGGCGTCGCTTTTTTCGACAAGGTCTCGGCGCGGCGTTCGATGCCAAGCTGCAGCAGAAATTGCGCTTGCGTCACCGGGCCCATCACCTTGGCGCCGCGCGCGCGTGCGGCGCGCGCCAGAGCCGCGAAATCGACGTGCGCGGTCAGATCCGCATTTCCCGGAGTAGCGAGTGGATCGACATAGGCGTGGCGCGACACCGCCTGCAGACTTTCGCCAAGCGATGTCTGCTCATAGCCGTAGTCAATGAGCAGCAGCGCGCCGCCTTGGGCGACGAGCCGCGTGGCGATGTCGCCGATAAGCTTTTGGCTCACGGCGCTGACTTCTATGATTGAGCCTTCGCGCGCCGGAACATTGAGCGTCGCCTCGATCTGATCGGACAGTCCGAAGGCGAGTTCGCCTTGAGCGTCGAGCCCGACAAGTTGTTCGCGCCAGCCGCTGGCGGTCTTGACGAAGTGCCTGACGGGCAGGGCGTCGAAAAATTCATTGGCGAGGATGAAGGCTGGACCGGGCGGCGTCTCGGCAAAATCCAAATGCCATTGCGCCGGCTTAGCGGCCCTGGCCAGCGTCTGGCGCTGCGCTTCGCGCAGAACCGGACTGGTTTCGACGAGATGCACGCTGACGGCGGAAAAGAAGTTGGGCGCGATCGGCGTCACACGCAGCACGTCCGACATCAGCGTGCCGCGGCCGGGTCCGAGCTCGACGAGCCTCGCCTCAGTCGGCGCGCCCGCGGCGCGCCAGGCTTCGGTGACCCAGACGCCGAGCAATTCGCCGAACATCTGACTGATCTCCGGCGCGGTGACGAAATCGCCGCCCGCGCCGAATGGATCGCGCGTCATGTAATAGCCGTAGCGCGGATGCGTCAGGCAGAGCGACATGAATCGCTCGAGCGTCATCGGACCGTCATGAGCGATCGTCTCGACGATCTCTCTCTTTAAGGCGCTCATGCCGTCGCGCTCCTCGGGCGCAGCGCGAACATGATCGCCGCCGCGCCAATTAAAACAAGCGGCGCAGAAAGGACCATGCCCATGGTCAATCCATTGGGCAGCGCTTCCTGAACCGGATCGGGTTCGCGAAAAAACTCGCAGAAAATGCGCGCCAGCCCATAGCCGACGCCAAAAAAGCCGGTGGCGAGACCCGGGTGTTTGAGCGCGCCGTGGCGCGCGGCGAGCCACAACAGCAGGCCGAGCGCGACGCCTTCGAGCCCCGCCTCATAAAGCTGGCTGGGATGGCGCGGGACGTCGCCCGCGCCGGGAAAGACCATCGCCCAGGGAACGTCGGTTTCGCGCCCCCACATCTCGGGCTTGATGAAATTGGCGAGGCGGCCGAAGAAAAGTCCGATCGGCGCCACGGTGGCGCAAATGTCGCTCACGGTGAGCAGCGGCACGCCGCTGCGACGGGCGTAAAGGGCCATGCCGAACATCGCGCCGACGAGGCCGCCATGAAAGGCCATGCCGCCCTTCCAGGTCTGAAAAATTTCCAGCGGATGCGCGAAATAGAACGCCGGATCATAGACCAGCACATGCCCGAGTCGTCCGCCGATGACGACGCCGAAGGCGACGAAGACGAGAAGATCATCGAGCGACTCTCGGCTTGGTCGCGGTTGGCCGCGCCTCCAGAGCGCGTCGTTTGCGGCGAGCGCGCGCAAGCCGAGCCAGCCGAAGATGAAGCCGCCGATATAAGCGAGCGCGTACCACCGCAGCGGCACGGGCCCGATGTTGACGGCGACGGGATCGATCACTGGAAAGGGAAGCACAAGAATCGGCATCAACCAGGTCCGGGCGCGGGCGCGCGTTTCGAACCTACACGCGCAGCCTGTCTTTTACCTGTCGGCATTACGGATGTCATGTCCCCTAAAGGTGAAGCGCCCTCGCAGCGTGCGTTCAGAGGCGGCCCCTCGTCCTTCGAGACGCGGCTTCGATCTCGGGCGCGCCCGAGATCGACATCTCATGCGCAAGTCGGGAAAACCCGACTTGCGGGCGGCTCTCAGGATGAGGGGCCTCAGCTCCGCATTTTTGCATGCTCGATGAAGCAGCCCTCATGCTGAGGAGGTCGCGAAGCGACCGTCTCGAAGCACGAGGGCTGTGATGCCGAATGTAATTAAGCCGCCAATTTCTGAGGCATGAAGCGTCCGTAGAAAGTTTCGCCCTTCGCCGCCATGTCGCGCAGTAGTTGCGGCGGCTCGAAACGCTTGCCGTATGTCGCGGCGAGCGTGTCGCACAGCGCGACGAACGCCTTCGCGCCCATGCCGTCGATGTAGGAGATGACGCCGCCGGTGAAGGGCGCGAAGCCGAATCCAAGAATGGAGCCGACGTCGGCCTCACGCGGATCGGTGACGACGCCGTCCGCCATGGCGCGCGCCGCCTCGACCGCCTGCGTCACGAGAAGGCGCTGCTTCATTTCCACGACGTCGAGCGTATCGGGATCGAGCTCATTCTGCGCCAGGGCCGAGAGACCGGGCCAGAGGCTTTTCGTTCCATTGGCGTGATAGTCGTAAAAGCCCTTGCCGTTCTTGCGGCCGAACCGGCCGTTTTCCTCGACCATGAAGCGCAGCACGCGCTCCTGCGCCGGATCGACGGAGCCTTCGCCGAGGTCCTTCTTCGTCGCCTGCAGGATTTTCCATCCCAGATCGAGCGCGACTTCGTCGTTGAGCGACAATGGCCCAACCGGCATGCCGGCCATGCGGGCGACATTCTCGATCATCGCCGGCGGCACGCCGTCGACCAGCATGATCTGCCCTTCGCGAACATAATTGAGCACGCAGCGATTGGCGAAGAAGCCCCGCGAGTCGTTGACGACGATTGGCGTCTTCTTGATGATGCGGACGAAGTCGAGCGCGCTCGCCAGCGCGCGATCGCTCGTTTTCTCGCCCATGATCACTTCGACGAGCAGCATCTTCTCGACGGGCGAGAAGAAATGGATGCCGATGAAGTTCTCGGGCTTCTGCGTGGTTTCCGCGAGCGATGTGATCGGCAGCGTCGACGTGTTCGAGGCGAAGATCACGTCGGCGCCCACAACCTCCTGCGCGCGCTTGGTGACGTCCGCCTTGACCGCGCGGTCCTCGAATACGGCTTCGAGCACGAGATCGCACCCTTTGAGCGCCGCATAATTGGAAGTGGCGACGACGCGCGCCATCAGCGAATCCTTGTCGGCGGCGGTCGCGCGGCCCTTGCTGACAGAACTCGAGATGAGCTTGTCGATCGTCGCCACGCCCTTGTCGGCGCTCTCCTGATCGCGATCGATGAGAACGACGTCGAGGCCGTTCAGCGCGCTGATATAGCCGACGCCCGCGCCCATGAAGCCCGCGCCGATAATGCCAATCTTTTTGAGATTGGTGGGGCCGACGTCCTTTGGCCGATGCGCGCCCTTGTCCAATTCATTCTTCGAGAGAAACAGCGAGCGGATCATCGCCGCCGCTTCCTTCGAGCGCAGGATATGCGCGAACCAGCGCGATTCGACGGTCAGCGCCTGGTCCATCGGCAATTGCAGCCCTTCATAGACGGCGTGCAGAATGGCCTTGGCGGCGGGGTAATTGTCGTAGGTCTCGCGGCGATAGATGGCGTTGGCGGCGGGCCAGATCATCATGCCGGTCGGCGAGAACACCCTGCCGGACGGAGTCTTGAACTCCTTTATGTCCCACGGCGCCTGCGCCTTGCCGCCGTTGACGATGAAGGCGCGGGCGCGCTCGACGATCTCGGACTTTGGCGCGATTTCATGAACGAGCTTGGCGCCGAGCGCGGCTCTGGGCTTGATCTGATCGCCCCTGAACAGGAATTGCAGCGCGTCGCCGGTCTGCATGATGCGCGACACGCGCTGCGTGCCGCCGGCGCCCGGAAAGAGCCCGACCTTGATTTCCGGCAGCCCGACCTTTGTCTTCTCGTCGTCGGCCATGACGCGGTAGTGGCAGGCGAGCGCAAGTTCGAAGGCGCCGCCTAGGCAGACGCCGTGAATGGCGACGGCGAAAGGTTTGCCGCAGGTTTCCAGCTTGCGGTAGAGCAGCGAAAGTCGGCGCGAAAACTCGAAGAAATGCTTGTTCGCCGCGTCTTCGCCCTGCTCCTTGAGCGCCCTGGCGTATTGCGCGGCGCCATGCTGCAGCATGGAAAGATCGGCGCCGCCGGAAAAGGCGGTCTTGCCCGACGCGATCACGCAGCCTTTGACGTCGGGCGCGGCGACCACCGCGTCGATGAGCTGCTCCAGTTCGTCCATCACTTCGGGCGTGATGACGTTCATCGTGCGCTCGGGCATGTCCCAGGTCGCAAGCGCGACGCCGTCGGGATCGGTCTCGAAGCGGAAATTTGTGAGGTTCATCGAAGACTCCCTTGAACGAGCGATTTGCGGCGCCGAGACCGAACGTATGGATCGTTATTCCGGCAGCGTAACTGCGCCGGCGTCGTCGAGAGGGAAGCCTGGGTTCCACGCGACTTCCCAGAAGTGTCCGTCGAGGTCTCGGAAGTAACCCGAATATCCGCCCCAGAATGCTTCTTGCGCCGGCTTTACAATCGTCGCCCCGGCGGATGTCGCCTCGGCAAGGACGGCGTCGACATCCTGTTTCGAGCGCGTGTTGTACGCGAGCGTGACGCCGCTAAACCCGCGCCCATCGGGCGGCGCTCCGGCGTCCGCCGCCAATTTCAATCGGGGATAAAGCGATATGGCGACGCCGCCGCACTGGAAAAACGAGACGCCCTGCGCCTGTTTGACCGATCGGCGCCAGCCCAGCCGTTCAAAAAAGGCCGTGCTCTTTGCAAGATCGTTCACGCCGAGCGTAATGAGGGAGATTCTTTGTTCCATTATCGTGCGGCTCCGCGCCAGGATCACACCCGCTCGACGATCGTCGCCGTGCCCATGCCGGCGCCGATGCAGAGCGTCACGAGCGCGGTGGATTTCCCCGTGCGCTCCAATTCGTCGATCGCGATTCCCACCAGCATGGCGCCCGTCGCGCCGAGCGGATGGCCCATGGCGATCGCGCCGCCATTGACGTTGACCTTGGCGGGATCGAGTTCGAAGGCTTCGAGGTAGCGCAGCACGACGGCGGCGAAGGCCTCGTTCACCTCAAAGAGGTCGATGTCGTCGACGGTCATGCCGGCGCGATGCAGCACTTTTTTCGTCACGTCGACAGGGCCGGTCAGCATCAGCGCCGGGTCCGAGCCGATATTGGCGTAGGCGCGAATCTTCACGCGAGGTTTCAGTCCGAGTCTCTCGCCCGCCTCTTTCGAGCCGACGAGCACCGCCGCCGCGCCGTCGACGATGCCTGACGAATTGCCGGCATGATGCACGTAATTCAATTTCTCGACTTCGGGATGCGCCTGAATCGCCACCGCGTCGAAGCCGCCCTGTTCCGCGTAAAAGGCGAAGGACGGCTTTAGCGCCGCGAGCGACTGCATGTCGGTTCCCGGCCGCATATGTTCGTCGCGGTCGAGCAGGGTGATGCCGTTGACGTCCTTCACCGGGACGATCGAATGTTTGAAGCGGCCTTCTTCCCACGCCTTCGCCGCGCGCTTCTGCGATTCGACGGCATAGGCGTCGACCTCGTCGCGCGAGAAGCCGTATTTCGTCGCGATGAGATCGGCGGAGACGCCCTGCGGCATGAAGTAGGAGGGAATGGCGATCGTCGGATCGACGGGCCAGGCGCCCCCCGACGCGCCGATGCCAACCCGGCTCATGCTCTCGACGCCGCCGCCGATCGCAAGATCATGCTGGCCGGACATAATTTCGCCGGCGGCGAAATTCACCGAGTCCAATCCGGACGCGCAGAAGCGGTTGATCTGCACGCCGGGCACTTTGTAGGAGTAGCCCGATGAAATCGCCGCGGCGCGGGCGATGTCGCCGCCGGCCTCGCCCACAGGATCGACGCAGCCGAGGATCACGTCGTCGATTTCGGGACCTTCGAGCTTGTTGCGTTCCCTGACCGCCTGCAGCGCCGTGACGGCGAGGCCAAGTGAAGAGACCTCATGCAGCGAACCATCCGGCTTGCCGCGACCGCGCGGCGTGCGAACGGCGTCATAGATAAAAGCGTCGGGCATGAAGAATTCCTCTTATCGAATCTTTCCAGCGCATCCCTCTCCCGCGAGCGGGAGAAGGAGGGCGCCCCTTAAAACATCTCCTCGGGGAGCGACATCATCGTGTCGGCGCCAGTTGAAATGCGCGTCAGGCGCAGGCTCGTTTCCGGCAGCATGCGCTCCATGTAGAAGCGCGCGGTCAACAGCTTCGCATCCATCAGCTCGGCCCGCTCAGGCTCTTGCGCCTTTATCGCCATCGCCGCCTGCGCGATCTTCACCCACATCACGCCGAGCGCGACGCGGCCGAAGAGATGCATATAATCGTAAGAAGCGGCGCCGGCGTTGTCGGGCTTCGCCATGGCGTTCTGCATCAGCCACATCGTCGCCTTTTGCAGATCGTCGAGCGCCGCCTTCACCGGCGTGGCGAAAGGCTTGATCGCGTCGTCGGCGGCGAGCGGGTTCAAGAACTCCGCCGTGTCCTTGAAATAGGCCATGATCGCCCGGCCGCCGTCGCGCGGCAGCTTGCGGCCGACGAGGTCGAGCGCCTGGATGCCATTCGCGCCCTCGTAGATCATGCTGATGCGCGCATCGCGAACGAACTGCTCTATGCCCCATTCGCGAATATAGCCGTGTCCGCCGAGCACCTGCTGGGCCTTGACGGTGTTTTCGAAGCCGATGTCGGTGAGCACGCCCTTAAGCACGGGCGTCAGCAGGCCGAGCCGGTCTTCCGCCGCCTGGCGCGAGGCGGCGTCGTCGGAACGATGCGCGATGTCGCTGTCGAGCGCGGCCGAAAGCGCGAAGCCGCGCGCCGCTTCGTTGAAGGCCTTCATCTCGAGCAGCATCCGCCGCACGTCGGGATGCACGATGATCGGGTCGGCCGGCTTTCCGGGGTCTTTTGGACCGGAGAGCGCGCGGCCTTGCAGACGCTCCTTGGCGTATTGCGCCGCGTTCTGGTAGGCGACCTCGGACTGGGCGAGACCTTGCATGGCCACGCCCAGCCGCGCCTCGTTCATCATCACGAACATGGCGTTCAGTCCGCGATTGGCTTCGCCGACGAGAAAGCCTTGCGCGCCGTCGTAATTCATCACGCAGGTTGCGTTGCCGTGGATGCCCATCTTTTCTTCGATGGAGCCGCAGCTGACGCCGTTGCGCGGTCCAAGCGCGCCGTCGCCGTCGACCAGGAACTTCGGCACGACGAAGAGCGAGATTCCTTTCACGCCGGCGGGCGCGCCCTCGATGCGCGCGAGCACGAGATGCACAATGTTTTCGGTCAGATCGTGCTCGCCGGCGGAGATGAAGATCTTTTGCCCGGTGATCGCATAGGAGCCGTCGCCGCGCGGCGACGCCTTGGTCGTCAGCAGTCCAAGATCGGTGCCGCATTGCGGTTCGGTCAGATTCATCGTGCCTGACCAGCGGCCTTCGGCCATCTTGGGCACATAAAGCTTCTTCTGCGCGTCGTCGCCATGGCGCAGCAGAGCGGCGAGCGCGCCTTGGGTCAGACCCGGATACATGGCGAAGGACATATTCGCCGAGGAGGCGAACTCGTTCATCGCCATCGACAGCGTATAGGGCAGGCCCTGTCCGCCATATTCCTCCGGCACCGCGAGGCTGATCCAGCCGCCTTGAGCGAAAGCGTCATGCGCCTCCTTGAAGCCGGGCGGGGTGGAGACGGAGGCGTCGTCGTGGCGCTTGCAGCCCTTTTCGTCGCCAATCTGGTTGAGCGGCGCGAGCGCCTCCTCGCAGATCTTTCCCGCCTCCAGGAGGATTTGCGACATGACGTCCGGCGTGACGTCCGCGAAGCCTGGCAAATTGCCGAAACGCTGAAAATTCAAGACGTCATTTAGCAGGAAGAGGGTGTCGTCTACAGGCGCCTTGTAGCTCGGCATCAACGCCTCCTTGCAAGCCGGCGCTGGGGGCCGAGCCGTCGCGCCGCGATTCTCTCGGGCTGCGTCATAGGTAGAGAGGCGCCGCGGCGGGCGCAAGCGATCGGAGCTTACGATCGCCCGTTCGCGCTATGCGCCGCCGCTTGCACTGGGACACTGGGGGTTGTGTGGCGGTTTAGGGAATTTTGAAGGGTCCGCGCTGCTGTTGCGAAGCGCGCCCAGCAGATTTCTGCCGGCGTTATCGAGTGCGCTCCCCGGATCGGAGTTGGGGCTTTTGCTGCTCGTATTGCCGAACAGGAAAACGCCGATCTTGGCGACAGGGTCGAAGGCCATATAGGTCTGATACCCAGAAAGACCGCCGTTCTTGTCGAGATAGTCGTTCGACAATTGCCAGCCGAAACCCATCGAAAGTCCCTCAGATCCGGGATAGGCCTGCTGCGTCTCGGCCATCGCCGCCCCGAGGGCCCCTTGCGGCGGGCTGATCGACGCCTCGAGGAAGGTCAACATGTCTTCGAGCGTCGATGACAAGGCGCCCGCGCCAAGACCCGCCGAGGTCAACCCCCAGTCGGGCAAATTCTCAAGAGGGGTGAAGACAGGATGATCCTCTCTGTCACTGAACACATAGCCCTGCGCAACGCGTGTGAGCACGTTAGCGTAATCGACTTGCGTGCTCGGCATGTTGAGCGGCGCAGCGACGTTGTCGACCACAACCGCCGGCCAGTTTTGATAGGAGTCGTCCCAGCCGGAGCTCGTGGCGTCTGTCGAATAGGCGTGCGAGAGCAGAACCCCCAACAGTGCGAAGCTCTGATTGCTATAGACCCAGTATTTTCCGGGCGCATAGGGGGGCGTGAAATCATTTAGGAATTGCCCCATCGACGAGAAGGGATAGCTCCCGAAGGGGTAGGGCGGACCGCAAGGCCCGTCGGGATATCCTGCGCTATGCGTCGCGAGATGCCAAAGAAGAATTTCTCCACAAGGTTCGTTCATCCCGACGCTCGAGGGTAGAAGGCTCGCCGCGGGTGTCGAGGGCGTGACAGGATTTTGCGCAGCCGTCGCAGCAAGAGCCAACAACGTCGCGGTGAAGACTTTGCTGTTTGAGCCGATAAAGAACACAATATCTTTGATCAGAACGTCACTGGCGCCGCTGTAAAGTTTCACCTGTCCAAAGTGATAATAGTAGCGAGCGCCTTTATAGGTCACGCCGACCAGAACCCCTTGGAGCTTATTGGGCGCGGGCTCGCCGGTCAGATGCGCCACATGGTTCCGCACGATGACGCCGATTTCGGTCTGATTTGACATTTTTCAATCCTCATCAAAAACGTATCTTTAAAAGCCTGAATCAAGACTTGGCGCTTTGGGCGCCGCCGCGACGCGCGGGTCGCGGCGTTGTGTGATCTTGGAGCGATTCGCGCCGTTCATCTACTATCGCCGGCGCGATTTCTCGGCGACCGGAGGTGACGCGAAATAGCGCTTGCCGTCTCGCCTTAACGGCTTCTTTACCTTGGTTGACGGAAAGTCGCCGCGGTCGGCGGAGTGCGCCGTCAGCAGCGCGCGATTCGCGCGTTCGCGTTGGTTCCACCGCGTTTTTGTCCCAATTCCACGGGTCGGCCCCCCGGACATCCACATGACCAAGGCGAAATTTCCTGATCAGGGTCGTCCAGATTCCGAGTCGCCCGAAGATAAGCGCGAGGCCGGACATCGAGGGGAAAATCTTCCCAACGCGGAAGAGCCGCGCGACGAGAATCGTGGCGTCGACGAAGACTCCATCTGGCGGTCGATCGCCGCGCTCTCCAAAAGCCGTATCGAGAGCCAGCTCGGCGAGCAGCCTTCCGCGAATGCGCGGCCGATTCGCAACGCGCTGGCGGAGCTCGAATCGCGTCTCGCGCGGCTGTCGGGCGAACATCGCGGCGCCGACGTCGAGAAGACGTTGCGCGGCCTTGATCAGCATCTCGCCGAAATTGCAGGACGCCTGGACGAAAATGCGGCGCGCGGGGGCGTAGCGAAGCCGGCCATGACGTCGGGCCCCTCCGGCGGATCGCGGTTTGAGGCGCTGCAGCGCTCGATCGATTCCGTCACGCAGGGTCTGGACAGCTTTCGCGAGGACGCCGCCGAGCGCGGCGACCAGCAGCTCGTGATGATGCGACAAATCGAAAACGTCCGTCGCGAACTCCAGGATGTGGCGCAAGCAATCGGCGAGCTCGCGCCGCGCGCATCGGTCGCCGCCATCGAAACGGCGATGGGCGATCTCCGCCAGGGCATCGAGTCGCAGCGCGGCCGCGGGGTTCCAGACGAGACGCTCGCGCCTGCCGAAAGAATTATCGGCGAATTGCGCGCCGTGATCGAAGATCTCGATCCGACTCCCATCGTGCGCAACCTGCGCGCCGACGTCGAAACGATCGGCTTCAGGCTGGAGAAGCTGCAGAATGGAGACGTTGCGAACGCTTCCGCTGTGCGCGACCTCGCGCGCGAAACTCACGAGATCAAGGAACAGCTGACGGCGCTCATGGCGCGTCCGCTGCCGCTTGAGAGGATCGAAACGCGCATCATCGACGTCACGCAGCGAGTCGACGCGCTGGCGCTGTCACGTGGCGCGTCCGGCGCGGATCTTGGCGAAGTCGTCAAGGCGATCCGCTCCATCGTTGCGGCGGAAACAGGAAAGGGACTGGAGACGTTCAACAAGCGGCTCGAACGGCTTGCGCGCAAGCTTGACGTCGTCGCCGAACAATCGGCGGCGGCGCGGTTCGACGAGATCGGCGAGCGCATCGACGAACTCGGCAAGACGCTGACGCAGCGCATCGATCGCGGCGCCGCAGCCAATATGGCCCCCCTCGAAGCGCTCATCACAACGCTCGCCAAAAAAATCGATACGGCGCTGGACGGCGACAGTCACACCTCGGCGTTCGAGGAGATCGGCCGCAGGTTCGATCGGTTCGAGTCCCGCGTCGTGGACAGCGCGCCGACAGAATCGCTCGCGCGCATCGAGGCCAGGCTTGCCGAACAGAACGCCGAACGTCAGTTCGCCGATCTTGCGCAGCGCATTGATGAGCTTCGACAGACGATCGCCGCGCGGTTGGAAAACCCGGCCGGCGCCGGCGATTCCGAACATTTCGCCGCTCTCGAGAATTTGGTGCGCGGCCTCGACAGAAAAGTGGATGCCGCGTTCGCCGCCGACGCGCGGGATCTCGATCTGCAGGCTGTCGAGCGTCAGCTCGCGCAGCTCTCGTTCAAGATCGACCGGCTCGACGATCCATTCTCAGCGCCGAGATTTGGCGAACAGAACGCTCGGCTCGATGACATCGTCGAGCGCCTCGACCGTATGCACGCCGCATTCGCGCAACGGGTCGAAGACGGCGCGCGCGTCGAGAAACGAGAAGGCGAACTGGCGGCTCTCGTCGGGTCGCTCGCCGACCGCATGAAGCAGTCGGCTGATTCCACGGCCGATGGCGGCGCGCTCAAATCGCTTCAAACTCAGATCGGCGCCCTGGCGCAGCGGCTCGAACGGATCGACGCGGGGAGCGGCGCGCTCATCGGCTTTGAATCGAAGATCACCGATCTTTTCGCGCGCCTGGAGAACACGCGGTCCGCAACGACGCAAGCGGCGGAGGCGGCGGTTCGCCGGGCCGCCACGGAGGTTCTCCGCGATGCGGCGGGCGTTCAGCCGGCGGCCGTGCGCGTCGCTGTGCAGCGCGAATTGAACGAATTGCTCAGGACGCAGGACGCCAACGGTCAGCGCACGAATGAGACGCTGACGGCGGTCCATCAAATGCTCGAGCGCGTCGTCAATCGTCTAGGCGTGTTTGATGACGAATTGACCGAGAACCGCGGCGTCGCGCGGCGCTCGACCGATGCAGAACTCGGTGTCGAACTTTGCGGCGATGATACGCGCGAGCGGGTAGGTGCGCCGGCCGCCGCTGACGCCCAAGACGCTGTAAGCGAAGCCTTGGCGCCAGTCGATCCGATGGAGTTCCTGCTGCCGGTCGGCGATGGGGTCGCCGAACGGCGCGAGCCCTTCATGGGGCCGCCAGGACCGGAGGCCGATCAGGCCGCGCATCGTAGCTCGATTCAGTCGGACTTCATCGCCGCCGCGCGCCGCGCCGCGCAAACGCCTTCGGCTGAGGCCGACGCTCAGTCGGCCGAAGCGGCGCGCCACGCGGGACAGGTTCAGGAAAAGCCGCAGGCCGCCGCCGTGGTCAATTTCAGCGCCCTCATCCAGGACCGCAAGCGTCCGCTGCTCCTAAGCCTCGCCGCGGTCATGCTGCTGATCGGGGCCTATCAGATCGCGCGCATGGAGGGGCAGGGCGGCTTGACGGTCGGGCCGTCGCTCAGACAGCAGGAGGCGAAGGCGCCAGCCAAGGCGGTTCGGCCGGCTTTGTCGCCAGAAAAGCGACTAGCCTCTAACAGCGCCTCGTCGCCGGCAGTGGCCGCGCGCCCGGCGACGCCTGGGCCGGTCCTCAAAGAGCCGCCCGCCGAGACGGCGTCGGCGACCCTCGAACAACCTGTCGCCGCACAGCGGAACATCGATCCGACGCCCACCGGAACGATCGAGGCGCCGCCGCTCTCGTCCGGCGACGCCTTGGCGACGATCGAGCGCCTCGCCGTCGAGGGCAATCCGGTCGCCCAGTATGAAATGGGCGCGCGTCTTGTCGAGGGACGCGGCGCCGCGCGCGACGCCAAAGCGGCCGCGCATTGGTTCGAAAAAGCTGCTGAAATGGGCCTGGCGCTCGCCCAATACCGGCTGGGTTCGATGTATGAGAGGGGCGTCGGCGTCGGGCGCGACTACGCCCGCGCCAGGCAGTGGTACGAGCGCGCGGCCGATTCCGGCAACGCCCGCGCCATGCATAATGTCGCCGTGCTGCTCGCCGAGGGCGGCGACGGCAAGCCGGATTATGCCGCGGCTGCAGAGTGGTTCCGTCGGGCGGCCGAATACGGCATCCGTGACAGCCAGTTCAATCTCGGCATCCTCTACGCCCGCGGCCTCGGCATCAGCCGCGATCTGCAGCAATCCTACGTGTGGTTTTCCGCCGCAGCCGACCAGGGCGACGACGACGCGGCCAAAAAGCGCGACGAAATCGGCGCCCGGCTCGATTCCAAGGAGCTTGCCGCGGCCAAGGCGCTGGCCGCCGCGTTCCGCGCCAAAACCCCGACGTCGGAGGCGAATGACGCGCCGGCGCTCAGGACAGGCGGCGGCCAGGGCGCGCGGGAGCAGGGCCCGGTCAAGCCGGCGCCGAAGTCGCCTTCCGGCAAGCCGCGGGTCTCGCAGCTCTGAAGCTTCGCCAGGCGGGCCATTAACGATTCGTCTACGGGATCGCTCCTATTGTCCCATCGAGCGAGCTTGCCGGCGCAGCGCGTGCGGAGATGTGGCTCGCCCGTCCTGGGAGAGTATGATGCGCAAAACTATCGCGACGCTTTCGGCGGCTTTAGCTCTCGGCGCCGCAGCGCTGACGCCGGTTGCGCCAGCGCGCGCCGATTCAGCCGGCCCGGCCATTGCGGCGGGCATTGGCGGGTTTGCGCTTGGCGCCATCACCGGCGGGGCGCTCGCCGGTTCCGCGCCGCCCGTCGTCTATGCGCCTGCGCCCGTCTATGTCGCGCCGCCGCCGGTGTGCTGGGTCGAGCGCCGTCCCGTCTTCGACGAATATGGGGAGGTGATCGGCTCCCGCCCGCGCCGCGTCTGCGAGTGATGCGGTCTTTTCACGACCGATGCGGCTCATGAAAAAGCCGCGTCCTTGCGCTAGAATTCGCAGCATGAAGGCAGATCATCTTCTGGCGGCGCTTGCCGCCCTGTTGTTTGCGGCCGCGCCGGCCCGCGCCGAATGGTCGAGCTGCCTCTCCGGCCTGCGCTCGGCGGCGGCCGGGGCCGGCGTCGGCCAGCAGACCATCGCGTCGGCGACGAATGGGCTCGCCCCCAACGACGCCGTCAGCTTCATGGACAAGCAGCCGGAGTTTACGACGCCCGTCTGGGACTATGTCGCCGGGCTCGTCGACGAGGAGCGCGTCGAGGAAGGGCGCGTGCTGCTGCATCAGCACTCCCGCGCGCTGCACGCCGCGGAAAGCCGATATGGCGTCGACGCCCCGACCATCGTCGCCGTGTGGGGCGTCGAATCCGACTTCGGCAAGAGTTTCGGCAAGCGCCCCGTGGTGCAGAGCCTCGCGACGCTCGCCTGCGATGCGCCGCGTCGCAACGACTATTGGCGCAAGGAATTCATCGCCGCGCTCAAAATCCTCGACCACGGCGATATCGCGCCGGAGGAGTTCTACGGCTCCTGGGCGGGCGCCTTCGGCCACACGCAATTCATGCCGTCGACCTTTCTCGGCATGGCCGTCGATCTCGACGGCGACGGCAGGCGCAATATCGCCAGCTCGGCGGCCGACTCGCTCGGCTCGACGGCGAATTATCTGCGCAAGAGCGGCTGGCGCTCCGGAACGCCTTGGGGCTTCGAGGTGCGTCTGCCGGAAGGCTATTCCGGACCTTCCGGACGCAAGGGCCGCCAATCCATGGGCTTCTGGCAGGCGCGCGGCGTGACGCGCCTCGACGGCGGCGGCCTCGGCGAGGGAGCTGCGGCGCTGCTCCTGCCGGCGGGGCGGAACGGACCCGCGTTCCTGGTGACGAAAAATTTCGACGCGGTCTACGCCTATAACGCCTCCGAATCATACGCGCTGGCGATCTGCGTCCTGTCCGACAGGCTGCGCGGCCGGCCAGGCATTCAGACGCCATGGCCGACCGACGATCCGGGACTCTCGCGCGCCGAGCGCCGCGAATTGCAAGCGCTTCTGACCCGCAGCGGCTATGACGTCGGCGAGTCCGACGGGGTGATCGGCACGAAGACCAAAGAGGCGATCGCCGATTTCCAGTCGCGCGCCGGCTTGCAGCGCAATGGCCGCGCCGGCCTAAAGGTTCTTAACGCCTTGCGCGGACGTTAGCGCCGGCGACGTCTCCACGTTGAAGTCGGGCTCGGCGGCTGTGTCGTTGACCACTTTGAGGTCGTCGGCGATCCAGGCCTTCGTCAGCTCCCACACGACGGCGAGCACGACCGGTCCTGCAAACAGGCCGGCGATGCCATGCGCGAGAACGCCGCCGATCACGCCCACGAAAATCACCGGTATCGGCGTCGACAGCCCATGCGCGAAAATGAAGGGCTTCAGCACATTGTCCACGTAATTGACGCTGAGCATGCAGACGGTCAGCGCCAGCGCCGGCCCGGTCGCCAACGTCGTCCAGGCCCAGAAGATGACAGGCGCCACGACGATCAACGGTCCGATCTGAATAATGCCGAGGACGAGAATGGCGATCGTCAGCAGGCTCGCGCCCGGCACGTCGGCCAGATACATGCCGGCGCCGCCAACGACGGCCTGCAATAGCGACAGGCCCATGACGCCGCGCGAGACCGCGTTGATCGTCGCGCCGGCGAGATCGACGAATTTCTCGCCGCTCGATGGATCGATGCGCCGCGACAGCGCGCGCGCCCCCGCGAGCATTTGCGGCGCGGCGGCGAGAATGAAGCCCATGAGCAGGACGGAGACGAGAAATTTGAGCGTGCCCGCGCCGGCGCTCTTCGCCATGTCGAGCAAGAATTCCCCGGCGGGCTTCAGCTGCGGCAAAACTTGGGTGAAGGCGCTGCGCAGATTGGTCGAGGCCAGCAGCCAGAAGGAATAGAGCTGCTCGCCGACGAACGGCCAGTCCTTGATCGAGGCGGGCGGCGGCGGCACCGCGATATCGCCGGTTTCAATGCCCGCCATCACCGCCTTGATGGGGTCGATGGCTCCGACCGCCATCCAAGTGACGGGTCCGATGATCAGCACCAGGCCGGCGATCGTCATCAAAACGGCGGCGGTTATTGGCCGGCCGCCCAATATTTCGGCCACCACGCGAAAGATCGGATAGAGCGCCACGGCGAGCACGACGCTCCACAGAATAATCGCCGCGAAAGGCAGGACGATGATGAAGGTCCAGTAGATCAGCGCGCCGATCGCGAACAGCCGGATCGCCAGTTCGATGACCCGCGCGTTGAAGCGGCGGTCGGAGCCGTTGGGGCCGTTGGTTTGATCGTTCACCGGCGTTTTCTCGCCATCCCGCGAATTTTGCATCGCAATAGAGTGAAGACTTGGCGGGCGTCTGACAAGAGGAGCAGTTTGCGGGTTATCGGGCGAGTCGGTTCCGGGCGAACCGCAGCTCGCCGAACGCCAGCCGAAGTCCTGCGGGTTCAAACGGCCCTAATAGTCGCCGCTTCCGACCAAAGGATGGATGCCGCCGGCGCCGCCGCGATCGGCGTTCTGCCGATTGCGCTTGCCGGTTTTTGTCGCCTGGTCCGATTTTGAGGCCGAAACGGATTTTGAGCTGGATTTCGAGGATGCCGCGGAGGCAGGCGGCGCAGCAATCGCGCAAGCGAGAATCAAAGCAAGAATGTAACGCATGGGGTTACTCCCTGGGCCAGGAGGTCCATCGACCAGGGCCCAGCCATTAGGTAGCACAATTCGCCGCGCAGGCGAGCGAGTCGGGCGCGAACCCGTAACGCTTCGACAAGCCTTGCGCATTCTGCGATAGACTGTCCGCTCCACATCGAAAGATTCGAGCCGCATGACCATCCGCCTCCACCAGGGCGATCTCCCCGAGGGGATCGGCGCTGGCGCCATTGTCGCGATCGACACCGAGACTCTGGGCCTCAATCCGCATCGTGATCGGCTGTGCCTGGCGCAGCTTTCCTTCGGCGACGGGAACGCCGAGCTTGTCCAGTTCGGGCGCGGTCAGACGCGCGCGCCCAATCTCGAGCGCCTGCTGGCCGATCCGGCCATTTTGAAGCTCTTCCACTTCGCCCGTTTCGACATCGGCATCTTGGCCAAGGCCTTCGGCTTCGTTCCGGCGCCGGTCTATTGCACCAAGATCGCCTCCAAGCTCGCCCGCACCTATACGGACCGGCATGGCCTCAAGGATCTCGTGCGCGAGCTTCTTGGCGTCGAGATTTCGAAGCAGCAGCAGTCGTCGGACTGGGGCGCGCCTGTTCTTTCCGACGCGCAGCAGGCCTATGCGGCGTCGGACGTGCTCTATCTGCATCAGCTCAAGGACAAGCTCGACGCCATGCTTGCCCGCGAGGGCCGCGCCGAACTGGCGCAGGCCTGTTTCGACTTTCTGCCAGCCCGCGCCCGGCTCGACCTCGCCGGCTGGCCGGAAACGGACATTTTCGCCCATGAGTAAGGCTCTGGCGATCGAGGCTTTGGCTTTGCCTCGAATTCGCCACCTGCATGCCTCATGATCATGGCATGACCGACGTCTTGCCGGCGCCCCGCACGCGCGATCGCCTGGACGGCCTTGTTGCGCCGCGCCAGAGCGCCTTTCCGGAGGCGCTGCGCCACACGACGCGAGTTGCGCGCCTGCGCCGCTGGATCCTTTGGGGGGCGGGCGGCGTCGTTGGAGTCGTCGGCCTCGGCCTGCTGATCAGCTCGCTGCGCTTTCTGCCCGCCGATCTGAGCCTGGCGCGCGTCGCGCTCAAGGGCTCCCGCATCGTCATCGAGAGCCCCAAGCTCGTCGGCTATCGCAAGGACGGGCGTCCCTATGAGGTGCGCGCGCTTGTAGGCACGCAAGATCTGGCGAAGCCTGATGTCTTCGAACTCGATCAGCTCGAGGTCCGGGTCGAGAACACCAAGGACAATTCCATAATCCTGTCGGCGGCGAAGGGCGTCTACAACAGGAAAGCCGATCGGGCCGATATGAGCGGCGGCGTCGACATCCACGAAGACAACAACTTCGACATGCGGCTCGAGTCGGCGGTAATGGATTTCAAGGATAGCGTGATGACGTCCGACAAGCCCGTGCTCTTGAAGATCGACGGCGGCGAGGTCACCGCGCGCTCTGTCGAATTTTCCCAAAAGGACCGTCACGCGTCCTTCGCGGGCGACGTCCATTCGGTGCTATACGGGGAGGGCGATACGCCCCCGCAAACTTCGGGCGCCGCGACCAAGGACTAAATGCGCCGCCACCCTTTCGTTCTTCTCCTTGCTGCGCTCGTCGCCGCGACGCCGGCCGGCGCCGCAGGTCGCTCGGGCGGCATTCTGCCTGGCGCCTCCGCCAAGGATCCGCTCAACATCGACGCGGGCAAGCTCGATTATTTCGAGAAGGAGCAGAAGCTCATCTACTCCGGCAGCGTCATCGTCACGAACGGGCCTTCGACGCTCAAGGCCTCGCGCCTCATCATCTTTCTCGAAGGAAAGGGCAGCGGACAAGCCGCCGCGACGACCAATGACCGCGTCAAACATATCGACGCCGAAGGGCCGGTGACGCTGGTTTCAAAGGACCAGATCGGGACGGGCGATCGGGGCAGCTACGACAAGGCCGAAAACAAGGTTTATCTCGTCGGCAACGTCACGCTCACCCAGGCCGAGAACATCGTGAAAGGCGACAAGCTCGTCTATGACGTGGCGACCGGCATGGCGACCGTGCAGGGCGGCGCGGCGCAGGGGGGGCGGGTGCGCAGCACCTTCACGCCAAAAAACCAATAACGCTTCGGGCATTCACTGCGAGGCTGACGTCACCAGCTCGTCGAGCATCCGCTTGCGCTTCGCCTCATAGTAGTAGCCGCCGGCGTAAAGCTTGATCGCCCGGCCTTCGTCGCCGCCGCTGACCTTATAGGCGTTGGCGAGATAAGGCACCGCGAACGCAAGATTGGTGTCGGCGTCGAGAAGACCGCTCGCGGGGCCCTGATAGCCCATGTGCCGCGCCGTGTCGTGGCGGATCTGCATCAACCCCCAATAGGGTCCGTGCCGGGCGTGGGGATTGTAGTTGCTCTCGCGGCGGATCGAGCGATGAATGAGCGATTCCGGAATGTCGTAGATGCGGGCGTAATGGGAGATTCGCGCATGCAGCGCGTCCTGGCCGGTGAGTTCGGTCGCCTTAGCGGCCTCGTCATAGGCGGCGGGAGCCGAAGCGACGGGCGACTCCTGCGGGGCGCAGCCCGCGAGCGGCAGAGCGCCGATGGCGACAAAGGCGGCGGCCCGGCGGAATAGTCTCATCTAAATTTCCCTCATTGGCCGCCCAAGGCCCAGCAGGGAAATCCGCCATGCCCAAATGGCGAATTCGTGGCGGTCCCGCTTCGGGGACGTTGATTTCTGTGGGCGGCCGACTACCTGCCCAAGGGCTTCTGACAAGCGCTCCTGACAAGCGCTCCTGAGATGAGGCGGATAATGGCGCAAAGGCAGCCGAAAAGCCGCGCGCCGGCAAAAAGTTCAAAGACGGCGACCAACTACTGGTCAGGCGAGGTCACGCGCCACAGCAATGCGCTCGATCTCGATGCGGGGGTATTCACTTGGGACGACCCCGTGAAGATCGCCCGCTCCCTCAAGCGGTCGGCGGAGGTGAGCGCGCGGCGCAAAGCGGACCCGTTCCGATCCGCCATGTCGATGCTGACCTTCTACATCAATAGGGCCGGCAAGGATTTGCCCGAGGCGCGCCGACAGGCGCTGGAGCAGGCGAAGGACGAGCTGCGGAAGGCGTTTGGGCGGACGCCCCATTGAGCGCACCGCAGATTGACGCTTCGATCGAGTGGGTATTACTCTTCTTGAGCGAGTATTACCCTTTGGCGTCATGAGCACAAAAGTCACCATAAAGGGCCAGGTCACCTTGCCAAAGGCCGTACGCGAAGCGGCCGGCATCCGGCCCGGCGACCGCGTCAGCGTGCGCGCAAGGCCGGAGGGCGGTGTGCTGGTGGAGCGAAGTGATGCAGCTCAGGCGGACCCCGCGGCGCTGAAGGCGGCGAGGAGCAAGATTGAGCGGGCGCTCGCCGCGCTGGATCGCAAGGGCGTGAAATTTCGAACGACGACTGACGAGTGGATGCGTCTCCTGCGGGGCGACGATTGACGCTTGTCGACACTAATATCTTCATCGACCTGCTGACGCACAATCCCAATTGGTTCGAAGCGTCGCAGCAGGCGCTCGAACGAAGAATGTCGCTTGGACCGATCTTGATCGTCGATGCCGTCTTTGCGGAGCTGGCGACCGGCTTTACGGCCGAAGCCGATTGTTCCGATTTTTTAGGCGCGCTCGGGGCGGAACATTCCACAATGTCGCGTCAAGCCCTCTGGCGCGCCGGGCAGGCGTTTCGCGACTATCGGATACGCGGCGGCGCCAAGACGAACGTACTGGCGGATTTCTTTATCGGCGCGCAGGCGGAAACTCTCCGCGCTCCCCTGCTGACCCGAGACGTTGCGCGTTATCGGACGTATTTCCCGGAGGTCGCGATTGTAACGCCCGGCTGAGAACGGAGCAGGCTATTCAGGCAAGACGAACTTGAATTGAGAAGCTTTTGCGGCGTACGAAAGCAGGCCAAAGTGCATCAGCCATCGTCACCGCGCGAACTTCTTATATTTCAGCCGGTGCGGAATGACGCTGTCGATTCCCAGGCGCCGCTTCTTGTCCTCTTCGTAATCGGCGAAATTGCCTTCGAACCATTCGACATGGCTGTCGCCTTCATAGGCGAGAATATGCGTCGCGATGCGGTCGAGGAAAAAGCGGTCATGCGAGATGATGACGGCGCAGCCGGCGAAATCGACGAGCGCCTCTTCGAGCGCGCGCAGCGTGTCGACGTCGAGATCGTTGGTCGGCTCGTCGAGCAGCAGCACATTGGCGCCGCTCTTGAGCATCTTGGCGAGGTGCACGCGGTTGCGTTCGCCGCCTGAGAGCTGCCCAACCTTCTTTTGCTGATCGGCGCCCTTGAAATTGAAGGCCGAGCAATAGGCGCGGCTGTTGATCTCGCGCTTGCCGAGATAGATCACCTCATTGCCTTCCGAGATTTCCTCCCAGACGGACTTGTTGGCGTGCAGCGCGTCGCGCGACTGGTCGACATAGCCGAGCTGCACGCTGTCGCCGATTTCGATCGTCCCGTTGTCGGGCTTCTCTTGTCCGGTGATCATGCGAAACAGCGTCGTCTTGCCGGCGCCGTTCGGCCCGATCACGCCGACGATGCCGCCGGGCGGCAATTTGAAGGAGAGATCGTCGATCAGGAGCGTATCGCCATAGCCTTTCGACAGATGGTCGAAATCGATGACATTGTCGCCGAGACGCTCGGCCACCGGAATGACGATCTGCGCGGTCGTCGGCGCCTTGTCGTTCTGCTTGGCGACGAGTTCCTCATAGCGCTGAATGCGGGCCTTGCTTTTCGCCTGCCGCGCTTTCGGCGAAGCGGCGATCCACTCGCTCTCGGCTTCGAGCGCGCGCTGACGCGCCTTGTCCTCGGAAGATTCCTGAGCCAGTCGCTTCTGCTTCTGCTTCAGCCAGCTGGTGTAATTGCCCTCGTAGGGAATGCCGCGGCCGCGATCGAGCTCCAATATCCATCCGGTGACATTGTCCAAGAAATAGCGGTCGTGGGTGACGATCAGGATCGCGCCGGGATACTGGCGCAGATGTCCTTCGAGCCAGTTGACGGTTTCAGCGTCGAGATGGTTCGTCGGTTCGTCGAGGAGCAGCATTTCCGGCTGTTCGAGCAGCAATTTGCACAGCGCGACGCGACGCCGCTCGCCGCCCGAAAGCTTGGTGACGTCAGCGTCGTCCGGCGGACAGCCGAGCGCGTCCATCGCCTGGTCGACCTGGCTGTCCAAGTCCCAAAGACCTTTGGCCTCGATTTCGTCCTGGAGCTTCGTCATCTCATCGGCGGTCTCGTCAGAATAATTCATGGCGAGATCGTTGTAGCGATCGAGGACGGCCTTCTTCGCCGCGACGCCGAGCATGATATTGCCGCGCACGTCGAGCGTCGGATCGAGCTGCGGCTCCTGCGGCAGATAGCCCACCCGTGCGCCCTCGGCGACGAAGCCCTCGCCAGAATACTCTTTGTCGACGCCCGCCATGATGCGCAGCAGCGTCGATTTGCCGGAGCCGTTGACGCCGAGAACGCCGATTTTCGCATCGGGATAAAAGGAGAGATTGATGTTCTCCAGGACCTTCTTGCCGCCCGGATAGGTCTTGCTGAGGCCCTGCATGTGATAGATGAACTGGCGCGCCATATCGCCTCGCAAAGAGAGATTGCGCTGTCTTTAGAGCATTTTCACTCCGGGAGGGAAGCTGTTTGGCCTTCCGCGAGGCATAAAAATACCCCCGGTGGCAGCCGGGGGCATTTATTGCGCTGGCGTTGCGATCAGGTTCGCATAAAGCTCAGAACCGTGGCGCTCAGAGTGCTGCCCGTGAGCACAATCGTGGAGCCGAGCGCCAGCAGCGCGACCAGGTTCAGGGTCAAATCGGCGGGACTGCCGGCAAGCGCCAGAATGCCGAGGACGATCGCCGCCAGTCCTGCGAGCGCCTGAATGCCCGCTGAACCCGACGCCATTTCGCTCGCGAGCATCTCGGCGCCGACATGTTGCGATTGTCCAACCGTGGTCTCCATCTGGGCGGAGGCGCGCCGCAGCACATAGAGGCGCCAAACGGCGTTGCTGCTCAGCAACAGAGCGGTGCCATAGCCGATCGCGGCCACCGGAGTCAGGACTGCCGCACCGATTCCTAGGAGCGACAAAACGCCGAGCACTATGCCGCCCGCGCCTACCAGAAAGACGAGTGCGAGGCTATTGCCGCCCATCTGCTCGATGGAAGAGGTTCGAACGCCGCCGGGAAACACGACTTGCGTATATTCCGACAGCATAGCTCCGCCTTGAATTAACAGTGCGACGCCAAACACGATCGTCGCGATCGCGACCATCATGGGGGGCGCAATTCCAACTAAACCGCAAATTACAAGGACGATGGTGGCGACGCCGCCTATGGCGTCAATGAGACCGCCATAGGCGACCGCATTGTCATGCGATGCGATATCTCGAGTAATGGACATGTGGGACACTCCAGCCGCTAGCCCCCGGTCGAATAGCTAGCGGCGCTTACGCAACGGGCAAGCCTAGCATTTCGGCGGCGGATTGCCTTTTGGCGTCCGCGCGCTCTAGAAGCGGAAACGAAGCAACCGGGCGAGCGTTAATGAATGTTCTTCTGATCGGATCGGGCGGTCGCGAGCATGCGATCTGCAATGCACTAAAGAGAAGCCCGTTGCTGACGGGGCTCTATATCGCGCCAGGCAATCCGGGGACGGCTCGACTAGGAGATAACGTCGATCTCGACGTCGCCAACCACCCCGCCGTGATCAATTTTTGTCGGGAGGCCGGAATTGCCCTCGTCGTTGTCGGACCCGAGCAGCCGCTGATCGGCGGTCTCGTCAACGAACTGGAGAAGCACGGGATCCTCGCCTTCGGGCCGACGCAGGCGGCGGCTCAGCTGGAAGGCTCCAAAGGTTTTACAAAGGATTTGTGTCGCGACTATAGGATTCCGACCGCGAGCTATGCGCGGTTTGCCGCGCTTGAGCCGGCGCTGCGTTATCTGCGTGAACGCGGCGCGCCGATCGTCGTCAAGGCCGACGGGCTCGCCGCCGGAAAAGGCGTCGTCGTGGCTCGGACGCTTGAGGAAGCGGAGCGCGCCGCGCAGGCGATGTTTGGGGGCGCGTTTGGCCTCTCGGGCGCGGAGGTCGTCATCGAGGAATGTCTCGAAGGCGAAGAGGCGTCGTTCTTTGCAATCTGCGACGGCGTTCGCGCGCTGCCTTTCGCGACGGCGCAGGATCATAAGCGGGTCGGCGAGGGCGACGTCGGGCCGAACACAGGCGGCATGGGCGCCTATTCGCCGGCTTCAGTGGTGACGCCAGAAATAGAAGCGCGCGTGATGGCCGAGATTATCGAGCCGACGATGCGCGCCATGCGCGACAAGGGCGCGCCCTTCAAGGGCGTGCTCTACGCCGGACTCATGCTGACACAGGAGGGGCCAAAGCTCATCGAATACAATTGCCGTTTCGGCGACCCCGAGGCGCAAGTCATTCTGCCCCGTCTCGAGGGCGATCTTCTCGAGCTGATGCTTGACGCCGCGCGGGGCGAATCGCCTCATCAGCGACCGCGGTTTTCGCCGCTCGCGGCGCTGACGGTGGTGCTGGCGGCGAAAAACTATCCGGGAACGCCGATGACCGGATCGGAAATCCGCAATTTGGAAAGCGCCGAAGCCGTCGAGGGCGTCACCATCACCCACGCCGGCACGCGCGAGGAAGGCGGCCGGCTGCTTGCCGCGGGCGGTCGCGTGCTGAATGTCACCGCGCTCGGCGAAAGCGTCGCCGAGGCCCAAGCGCGCGCCTATGCGGCGGTCGATCTCATCGATTGGCCCGGCGGCTTTTGCCGCCGCGACATCGGCTGGCGGGAAGTCGCACGCGAACGAAAGGCCTCCTGAGCGTGGGCGACGGATAGGCGGCCCGGCTAAGAGGCGCGGCCCGCTACATCACATAGATTTTGTCCGGCAGTTCGTCGCCGCTCGCGCCGGGCGGCGCATGCCGCGCCAGGAGTCGCGCGCATTCCTCGATCGCCGCGACAAAGCCGTCCGCCACTCTCTCGCGCCGTATGTCTTCCAGCAGCAGATCCAGCGCGCCCTGCCATTCGTCATCACTGATCTTTGCGGCGATGGCGTCATCCGCCACGATGCGCGCGTAACGCTCGGCGAATGAGACGAATATGAGAACGCCCGTGCGCGCCTTGGTGGTGGAGACGCCGCGCGAGAAAAATTGCTCGATCGCCTCGCGCGCGGCGCGGGCGCGCTTCACGGCGCGCGGCGTCAACAAAAAGCGCACCGGTCCCCATGAAACGACGAGCGTCGCAACGATAAAGATAGCGATCTGCGCGGCAAAAATCTCACGAGGCGAACGTTCGGTGAAAAGCAGCATGGGCCATGGCGACGCTAGCGCGATAAATGCGCCCCAGAGCGGCGGCACGAAGGCGTAATCCGATGAGCGACGCGCCAGCACGCAGACGATCTCGCCGGAGGTTTTTTCTTCGGCCCTACGAATAGCCTCCGCGATGCGCTCGAAGTCGTCCGCCGTGAGCTGCATCACCAGTCCCCCGAAGCGCCGCCGCCGCCGGACGAGCCGCCGCCGCCAGAGAATCCGCCGCCGTCTCCGAACCCGCCTCCCCCTCTCCACCCGCCGCTAGAACCATCCCCCCAGAAGCCGCCGCTCGGGGGCAGCACGATGATCGGCGGTCCGCCGCGCCTGTAGCCCCGGTAATTCGTCGGCCTGCCGCCGCGCGCGCTACGCGCCATCCAGACCACGATGAACAGAAACAGGGCGAAAAAAATGAGCGGGGATAGCTCATCGAAGGTCGTGGACTGTGGCCCCTGCGCGCGTTTCGTCCATTCGGCGGAATCGCCGGAGAGCACCTCGATGATTCCCTCGACGCCGCGTTCGATCCCCGCGCCATAGTCTCGCGCTTTGAATCGCGGCGCCACCGCGCTCGTCAAAATGATCTTCGACAGCGCGTCGGTGAGCGTTCCTTCCAGACCGTAGCCGACTTCGATGCGCATTTTGCGCTCGTTCGGCGCGACCAGAAACAGAACGCCATTGTTCTTTTTTGCTTCACCGAGCTTCCAAGCGCGAAACAGGCCGTTGGCGTAGGTTTCGACGTCCAGGCCGTCCAGCGAATTGACCGAGGCGACGACGAGCTGAATGCCGGATTTATCCTCGAGATCGCTCAGCTTTGTCTCGATCGCGCTTTTCGTCGAGGGGGCAATGATATTAGCTTGATCGACCACTCGACCGGTCAACGGCGGATAGTTCGCCGCCGCAAAGGCCAGCGAGGCGATGAAAAAGAGGAGCGGCGCGAGCCAGCGCGCGGCGCCCCGCATTGCTATTTGCCTTCGCATCGGGCGCAGCGCCCGGCGATTTCCACGACGCGCGTGCGGGCGCTGAAATTCGCCGCCGCGACGAGCGCCGCGAGTTCGCGGGCAAAGCCTGGCGACGTCGCCTCTTTCACTTCGCCGCATTGCTCGCAAATGATGAAAACGACGGGCTCCTCAGCCTCATGCGCATGGCCGCAGACGATATAGGCGTTTTTTGACGCAAGCCGATGCGCGAGGCCGTTGTCCATGAGATAGCCGAGCGCGCGATAGACGGAGACGGGCGCGGGCCGCTTGCCCTCTTCGTCGGCCATGAGGTCGATCATCTCATAAGCGCCGACCGGCCGGTTCGCTTGCGTGAGAATGTCGAGCGCCCGGCGGCGCGCGGGGGTCAGGCCGGCGACCTTGGGCCGTGTGGAGTTTTTCGTCGAACGGCTGCTCATTGCGTCAATTTAGGGGGCTCCGACGTAAAAAACGAGGCTTTAGCGCTTGGCGCAGGCCGCGGCGAATTTCTTGAATTTCTCCGTCGCGTCGGCGAGGGGCGCCGTGCGCTTCGCCCCGCCGATGGCGATGTCGAGCGTTTCCCCGCCGGCCATCGCCGCGAAGATCGGGTCTTTCGCCGGCAGCCGCCCTTCGAAGCTCGGCACGCCGGCTTCTTCATTGGGGACGAGCTTGCCGGCGACCTTCGCCGTCTTTTCGCCGACGGAAAGGATCGCCGTCGCCTTGTCTCCCGCTTTAAGCTTGTCGCTGGTTTCGGCGATCCAGATTTTGACCAAGCCGCCCCCGGGCGCGCAGGTGAAGCTCCCGAGGCTGTCGTCGCTTTCCGGCACGCCATAGCCGAGATAGATACTGTCGGCGGCTTTCTCCTCCAGTCCGCCGAGCGTCCAGACGCGCTGGTCGGTTTGCGCGCAGAGACCCGACAGCCCCAGGAAAGAAAGGACGCCCGCCAGGGCGAATGTTCGCTTCACGCCGTTTCTCCTGCGCGGACGTGGGCCGCGTCGCGCCGCCTTGCGCTCGGGCCCGCGGCGCCTATAGTCCGCGCGCAATCGCCCCCCGCCGAGCCAGAGCCAAAATGACCCGCCAGAAAAAAGAAATCAAACGCGTCGTCCTCGCCTACTCCGGAGGGCTCGACACCTCGATCATTCTGAAATGGCTGCAGACGACCTATGGCGCGGAAGTCATCACCTTCACCGCCGATCTCGGTCAGGGCGAGGAACTCGAGCCCGCGCGCGAGAAGGCGCTGCTTCTGGGCGTGAAGCCTGAAAACATCTTCATCGAAGATCTGCGCGAAGAATTCGTGCGCGATTACGTCTTCCCGATGTTCCGCGCCAACGCCCAATATGAGGGGCTTTATCTGCTCGGCACCTCGATCGCGCGCCCGCTCATCGCCAAGAATCAGATTGAGATCGCGCGCAAAATGGGCGCCGACGCGGTCTGCCATGGCGCGACCGGCAAAGGCAACGACCAGGTGCGGTTCGAACTCGGCTATTACGCCCTCGAGCCCGATATCACCGTGATCGCGCCGTGGCGCGAATGGGACTTCGTCTCGCGCGCCGATCTCATCGCCTTCGCCGAAAAGAACCAGATCCCGATCGCCAAGGACAAGCGCGGCGAAGCGCCGTTCTCGACCGACGCCAATCTTCTGCACACGTCTTCGGAAGGGAAGGTGCTCGAAGATCCGACCAACGAGACGCCCGATTACGTCTATTCGCGCACCGGCAATCCCGAGGATGCGCCGAACGAAGCGCAATATGTGACGATCGACTTCGAAAAGGGCGACGCGGTGGCCGTGGACGGCGTCAAGCTTTCGCCTGCGGCGCTTCTCGCCAAGCTCAATGATCTGGGGCGGCTCCACGGCATCGGGCGATTGGATCTCGTCGAAAATCGCTTCGTCGGCATGAAGTCGCGCGGCATGTATGAGACGCCCGGCGGCGCGATCCTGCTCGTCGCGCATCGCGGAATCGAAAGCCTTACGCTCGACCGCGGCGCCGCGCATCTCAAAGACGAACTGATGCCGCGCTACGCCGAACTGATCTATAACGGCTTCTGGTTCGCGCCGGAGCGCGAGATGCTGCAGGCCGCGATCGACAAGAGCCAGGAGCATGTCACAGGCCGCGTGCGCATCAAGCTCTACAAGGGGTCAGCGACGCTGGTCGGGCGTGAAAGCCCCTGGTCGCTCTACGATCAGGACCTCGTCACTTTCGAAGAAGGCGGAACCTACGACCAGCGCGACGCGGAAGGCTTCATCAAGCTCAACGCCCTGCGGCTGCGCACGCTGGCCAAGCGCGCCGCGCGCGGGGCAAAGCAATAACGAACCGCGCGGATGATTTTTTCGCGGAACGCTTGACGCCTCCCTCTCCCGCGGAGCGGGGGAGGGTAAAGGAGGGGGAATATATTCGAGCCGAGCGCAAACCGCATCGCCCTCTCTCCAACTCTCCCCCGCTGCGCGGGAGAGAGGGAGATTGCGCGGCGGAGAAACGCTTGCAGTTGGATCAAGACGCGGCAGCGCTCATTCGCGCGCCGTCGCGCACGCTTACCTCGCTTGCCGATCTGGTTGACGCGCGCCTCATGAGCGAGGTCAATGGTCTCGATCAGGTGGCGCAGCGCTACAGCATCGCCGTCACGCCGGAGATCGTGGCGCTGATCGACCCCGACGATCCGAATGATCCGATTGCGCGACAGTTTATCCCCGATCTTCGCGAGGCCGCGACGACGCCGCAGGAGCGCGCCGATCCGATCGGCGACGATGCGCATTCGCCGCTGCCAGGGCTCGTGCATCGCTATCCCGATCGCGTGCTCTTAAAGCTACTGTCCGTCTGTCCCGTCTACTGCCGTTTTTGTTTTCGGCGCGAGACCGTGGGGCGCGGCAAGGGCGATCTGCTGCCCGAGCGTCACGTCGCGGCGGCGCTCGACTACATCGCGCGGCGACCGCAGATTTTCGAAGTGATTCTCACCGGCGGCGATCCCTTGATGTTGTCGGCGCGTCGCCTCGGCGCCGTGTCGCGCCGGCTTGCCGAGATCCCGCATGTGCGGCTGTTACGCGTCCATACGCGCGCGCCGACGGTCGCGCCCGATCTTGTGACGCGCGATCGGCTTGCCGCGCTTCGCGAAAGCGGCAAGACGCTTTACATCGCCTTGCATGTCAATCACGCGCGCGAATTGACCGAGCCGGCGCGCGCGGCGATCGCTCAGTTGCGCGAGGCAGGCGCAGTCCTTCTCTCCCAGACCGTGCTGCTCAAGGGCGTCAATGACAACGTCGACGTCTTGGAGCGGCTGATGCGCGATTTGGCAGGTTTGGGCGTTCGGCCCTATTATCTGCACCATCCAGATCTCGCGCCGGGGACCGCGCATTTTCGGCTCAGCCTCGCGGCGGGCAGGCGAATCTACGCAGAGCTCTCGCGCCGCGTGACCAGCGTTGCGCTGCCGGCCTATGTGCTCGACATTCCCGGCGGGTTCGGTAAGGCGCGGGTCGCCGAGGGCGCCGCCGCGCCGGACGGGCAGGGGGGATGGACCGTGGTCGACCGGAACGGCGACAAGCGGTCCTACCTCGACGAACTCGAACCGCCGCAAGATTGACCTTTCGCCCGCGTGCTCGAAACCGATTTGATCGGCTCGCTCCACTCAAGGAACGCATGTGCGCATACTGACGCTCCTGATCGCCATCCTGATTGCGACGCTCGCCCCTACAGGACCGCGCGCCGACGAAGCCCCTGGCTCGATCGAACAGTTCAACGCACGTCTCGATCACGCGCGCGCCACGCTGGACGAGGTGCAGAAGGCGCTTGAGCAGCCCGAGCTTTCCGACGCCGCGCTGCGCAGTCTGCGCGCGCGTATCGAACCCTTGCCCCACGAACTCGAGGAAACGATCGAAAAGCTGACGCCGCGTCTTGCCGCGATCGATGCGCGGCTGAAGGAGCTTGCGCCCGCCGCCGCAAAACCCCATGAGCCGCCAAAAGAGGCTCCCAAAGCGCCCGAGAAGCCGGCGGAGTCCAAGCCGCCTGGCAAACCCGCTGTAAAGAACAGCGTCGAGAAGCCGCCGCCGGCGAGAGGGCCGCCGGTCCCGGCGCCCGAAGCGACGCCGAACGGACCCGAACCCGCTGACGCGGCCGCGCGCGTCAGCGCCAACGCCGAACTCGAAGAGCAGCGTCGTCTGTACGACGCGGTCGACGCGACTCTAAAACGCGCGCGCGCCATGTTGCTCGAGACGCGGCAGGTCGCCGTAACGATTGTCGCGCGTCAGCGCGGGCTCTTTGCGAAGAATCTATTTCTGCGCACGAACGGTCTATTCTCGCCTTCGCTGTGGCGCGCCGCGCTCGACGGCGCGCCCGCCGCGATCAGCGATTCCGCGAGCTTTCTTTCCGACCGAACGGCGAATGTCGTCGATCGCGTCAACAATGGCCGACGCGCGCAGTTTTTCGCCGTAATTTTTCTGATCGCAGCGAGCGTCGCCTTGGCGCTCTTCATGGCGCGACGCGTCGCCCGGCGTTCGGAAAACGAGTCCGCTCCGACGGCTTTGCGCAAGGCCGCCGCCGCCGGATGGACGGCGCTCGTCATCGCGGCCGCGCCGGTCGCGGCGGTCGGAGCGTTAAGCCTCGCCTTCGACGCCTACGACCTAATCGACGCCGCGCTCGAACCGATCTGGCGACGCTTTGTCGAGGGCGTGGCGCGCGTCGCCTTCGCCTACGCCATCGCGCGCGCGGTTCTTGCTCCCGCGCATCCGAACTGGCGGCTGATTGATCCGGGCGATCGGCTTGCGAAACGTCTCACGCAACTCGTCACGCTGGCTGCGGTGACTCTTTCCGCGGCGCGCTTCCTGGAGCAATTGGAAGAGTCCGTGCAGGGGGGGCTTCCTCTCGTGATCGTGACGCGCGGCCTCGGCGTTATGATCGTCGCGGCGCTTATCGCCGTCGCCCTCTTCAATCTGCCAAGCCGAGTCGACGTCGAGGAGGGCGCCGCCGTCGCCACCCCCGAGGGCCGCGACTGGATGAGCGCCGCGCGTTTCTTCGGCGCTCTTATCGTGCTCGTGCTCGTCGGGGCGTGTGCGGCCGGCTATGTCACTTTCGCCAATTTCGTCATTCTGCAGATCGGCTGGACGGCGGCGGTCCTGGCCATCCTGTATGTCGTCGTGATTCTTTCGCGCGGTGGCATCGAGGCGGCGCTTGCGCCGACGAGTATCCTCGGTCGTAAAATCATCAGCGGTCTTGGCGTGCGCCGTGAGCAGCTCGCGCCGCTCGCCGTGCTCCTGTCCGGCATTGTCACGCTGCTCTGTTTTCTCGCCGCGGCGTTGGTGGCGCTCGCGCCGCTCGGCTATGAGTCGGGCGATTTCCTGGGCAATATTCGCTCGGCGTTCGTTTCCTTCAAGATCGGCGACGTCACGATCTCTCCTTCGAGCGCGCTTGTGGCGATGCTGCTCTTCGCCGCGGCGCTTGCCGCAACGCAGGGACTGCGGCGCTGGCTTGACACGCGTTTTCTGCCGCTCACCCGGCTCGATCTCGGTTTGCGCAACTCCATCAGCGCGACGCTCGGCTACGCCGGCTTCATTTTCGCGGCGGCTCTCGCACTGTCCTATGTCGGGCTCGGTTTCGAAAAACTCGCGATCGTCGCCGGCGCCCTCTCGGTCGGCATCGGCTTTGGCCTGCAATCGATCGTCAACAATTTCGTCTCCGGCCTCATCCTGCTCTGGGAGCGCGCCATTCGCGTCGGCGATTGGGTCGTGGTCGGCGACGAGCAGGGCTATGTCAAACGCATCAATGTCCGCTCCACCGAGATCGAGACCTTCGATCGCGCGACGATGATCGTGCCGAATTCGAATCTCGTCGCGGGCGTGGTGAAGAACTGGCTGCGCGGCGACAAGGTCGGCCGCATCAAGATCGCCATTTCGCCGCATGTCGGCGTCGATCCGGAAAGAATGCGCGACATTCTTCTTGCGGCGGCGCGCGCGCAGGAAAGCGTTTTGCGGATACCCGCGCCGCAGGTGATGTTCCTCGGCATGGAGGCGAACATCTTCAAATTCGAGCTTTGGTGCTACGTCGAGGACGTCGAGCAGTCCGCGCGCGTGCGCAGCGACCTGCACTTCGACCTCTATGAGCGTCTCAAGGCCGCCGGAATCTCGATCGGTCCTATTGCTGCGCCGCCGCCGCCGACAATCGTCAACATTCCCGAACTCGACAAGCTGGCCGCAGCGGCCGTCGCGAGCGCGCTGGCGATCGAAGCGAATCTGGCGGGCGGCAAGAGCGAAGAAGAGCAAACCGAACGGCCCGACGACTCGAAAGAGGACGCTGCGACGCCGGACGATGCGCAACCAAAGTAATTCCTGCCATTCATTGTTTCTCAAACAATGAGGAGCGAGATGCGCTTAATGTTTCCGTCGCCTCTTCCTCGCGTCGCCATTCTCCTGGCGCTCGGCGCGCTTGCCGGCTGCAACGCCGGACAAGAGCCTGCGCCTCGGGCGACCGGGGCGGAGCCGCCGATGTATCGCTCTCTGGCGGCGGCCGGCGCGCGCGTCGATCCCGTGACGGCGCGCGACATGATCTCGCTTTATCGACGCAACAGCGGGCTCGGCGATCTGACGCTGGATGACGGGCTGCAGCGCGTCGCGGAGACGCAGGCGCGGGACATGGCGCAAAGCGGGGATCTTGCAGCGCGCGGCGAACTCGGCGACCGCCTCGCGGGCGCGGGCGTTCAAACGCCGGCCGCCGTGGAGAACGTATCGGCAGGCTATCGTACGCTGGCGGAGGCTTTTTCCGGCTGGCGCGATTCCGCGCCGCATAATGCGCGCATGCTGGATAAGCGCGTGAAGCGGATGGGGATCGCGACGGCATACGCGGCCGGGGCGAAATATAAGGTCTATTGGGCGCTCGTTCTTGCCGACTGAGGTCAGGCGCGGACCCGGCGCCTGCGCTTGCCGCCGCCGGGCGGCGCGCCGCATGATTCCGGAGCGGGCTTCTCCTGCGGATTGACGAGGGCGTCCTCCATCCGCAGGTAGCGCACGCCGAGAAAGAACAGGATCTGCGCGTCGCGCTGCTGCACGTCGTTGCGTATCGACGCCCCCCTCGCGCGCGGCTGGAAGGCGATGACCTTCCCCATGGCGATTTCTCCAAGCTCGTTCCGCCGACGATGAATCAGCCGTCCCTAACGATTAGGAATTGGCGAGGGTTAATGCTCCGTCAACGACCGGATGCTAAATTTTCTGCTCGTTGCGTATGGTTTGAGTGGTGAGTGATGGGCGCCGATAGGGAACAGCGTCGGATGGTCGACGCGTCGCTGCTTCGGGCGGTCGTCGATCAGTTTGTCGAGCGATCGATGCATCCGACGGCCGACATCCGGCAGTTCGAACAGCTCGCGCTCGGGCTCATCGACATTGTCGATGCTGAAACAGTGGCCCGCGTGGCGCTGCCGCTCTGCTTTCATCCCGAAACGCCTGCCTCGATTTTCGCGCGTCTTTTCGACAAGGGCGGCGCTGCGGCTGCGCTTGCCTTTCAATTCGCGCCTAATCTCGCGCAGCGGGACATGATCGCCACCGCCGAGCAGGGGCCGGCGCAATTCGCGGCGGCCGTCGGCCGCCGTCGCGACCTCGATCGGGAGACGATGCTGGCGCTTGCGTCGCGTCCCGAGGGCGAGGTGCTTCGCGCGCTCGCCGGCAATCTCGCCGCGCATTTTGACTCGGCGTCCAGGCGCGCATTGGTCGTGGCGGCCCGCGATGACCTGACGCTCGCGCGCATGTTGCTCGATCGCGACGACCTGGACCTCGATCCAGAACCGCTTTTCCTTGCGGCGAACCGGCTCGAGCGCACGGCCATCGTGCTCAACGCCTGTCGCCAAATATTGGCGAGCGGCGCGACCGAAGCGCCGCTTCGCGCCGACGGCGCTCTCGTCGAGAAACTGGAAGCCGCCGCGCAACGCCATGATCGCAAGGCGATGGCCGCTCTCCTCTCCGAGGCGCTCGAGTGCCGAAAGGATCGGGCGCGCGCGCTCGTCGTCGATCATCTCGGGGAGGCGCTCGCTCTGGCTCTTAATGCGATTGGCGTCCCACTCGAATCGGCGGAGCATATCTTTCTTTGCGCCGAGCCTGGCATTGCCCATGACGTCGAGGTCGTGCGGGCGTTGCTCGGCGTGATGCGCTCGACGCCGCAGCGGGCGGCGGCGCGCATCGTGGGCGCAATGACCGGCGCGGCGCGATCGGAGCGTGAAAATTCTCGCCGTGCGGCGCGAGAAGATCCGGTCGCGCTGACGCGCCGCCGCGCCGCGCCGCAGCAGTCATTGGCGCGGCCATCGCGCAAATTCGATCAATCGGCTTAGCGCTTCCCGATCGCATGGATCATGTGATCGATAAGGAATCGCTCAAAATCAAAATGTTGGAGCAGGTTCTCTAAGCGGCGAGGTCGACGAACACGCGGCCGTCGGGATCCTCGATCTCGACGATCCAAAGGTCCGGGTCGAACATGATCTCGCGCTTGAGCCTCTGCTCGGCGTCCGCCGGATCGAGCCAGTCGCCGGCGTGGACGCGCGCGAACAGCCGATCGACTCCCTCCGGCGGCTCTTCGCTCTGCGGGGCAGGGCCATAGACCGCGGCGCGCCCGTCAAGCCGATCAAGCTTGACAAAGATCGCGCCGGCCTCGGCGGCGCCGCGCCGGCGTAGCATGGCGACCGCGCCTTGCACCTCAGCCCGGCGGATCAGCGCGGAGACGAATATGTCGGACCTCAGTCGCATGGGCGCAAACTAGCGCTTGAGCGGCATGATTGTCGAACGCGCGCGACTCAAGGGAGCGGGAGGCGGGAGCGCGCCGCGAGCTGCTGCAGCAATTTCGGCGTGATCCGGCCTTTGACCGGAAGGCCGGCGTCGCCCTCGAACTTCTCCAAGGCGTGGCGCGTCGCGCCGCTCAGAACGCCGTCGGAGCGCACCACATAGCCGAGCTTCAGGAGCGCGCGCTGCGCATAAAGAACGTTTTTGTCGACAGGCGCAGTCTTGTCGGCGCTGGCCGCCTTGTCGGCTTTGTTGGCCTTGTCGGTCTTGTCGGCGCTTGCCTTGATCGGCGGCGGATCGCCGACGATCAGCAGGCCGATCGCGTCCCGTTTCTTGTCCGCGGCGTGCGGCGGATCCGCTTTCGCCGGCGCGCTCTTGCCCCAGTCGGGGCTTTTGGCGACGTCAAGCTTTTCGATCTTGCTGGCGATAGGGTCTTTCGGAGTGGCGCGCGCGGGGACATTCGCGTCTCGCTCGATCCGTGCGGATTCAATGACGGCCGGTCGTCGCGCCGGCGGCGTCGGCGCGCCCAGGACCGCGTTCGAAGGCGGAGACGAGAAGAGCGGCGCCGGATGTCTTCCGTCCTGGAGGAACAGCGCGTTCATGGGCACGCCGATCGCGGCCACGGCGGCGATGCCGAGGATAAGCATGACGCCGATTCGCTTCGCGCCGAACACGCGCGCAAGGACTGAGCGACGACCATTGCGCCGTCCGTCGCGCGGCGGGGCGCGATCGGCGGGGGAAGCCTGAAAGCGAGAGGCGTAGAGCGAGGCGTCACGCAATTTTCTTCACCGTTGCTGATTCTACGCCGACGACGACGGCCGCGCTTGGCGGCGCGCCTAGTCGCGCGATCGTTGCGATTCTTGCCGGCGCGCCGGTTGCGCCGCTGTTACGGCAGTCGAGCGGCAGGCGCACGGAAACCGTCGTGCCCGCCTGCGGTCCGCTTTCGATGGTGATCGAGCCGCCGTGCAGACCCACGAGTCCGCGCACCACGGAAAGTCCGAGGCCCGTCCCCTCATGCCCGCGTTCAAGCGACGCGCGCGCCTGAAAGAAGGGATCGCCGAGCCCCGCGAGATCGCCTGCGGCGATGCCTGCCCCATCGTCGGCGACGGCGACCACGACGTGATTTCTTTCAGGCTGAAGCAGCAGCTTGACCGTGCCGCCGCGCGGCGTGAATTTCAGTGCGTTAGAGAGCAGGTTGATCAGGATCTGCCTGCAGCCGCGTTTGTCGGCGACGATTTCGCCAAGGGTTTCGGCATATTCGCGCGCAAGCGTGACGCCCGACTGATCGGCCTTCAGCTGCATCATGTCACAGCACTGATCGGCGAGTGTCCGCAGAGCGAACGACTCGGCGGCGATTTCCATGGCGCCGGATTCGATCTTGGACATGTCCAGGATGGAGTTGACGATCTCGAGCAGATGGTGGCCGGAGTCGCTGATGATTGACGCATATTCCCGCTGTTTGGCGGGTTCGGAAGGCGCAATCTCGTCGGTCGCCAACATTTGGGAGAAGCCGATGATGGCGTTGAGCGGCGTGCGCAGCTCGTGGCTGACATTGGCGAGAAGGCGCACGTTGCTGGTTGCGGCGCGCTCGGCTGCCGCATGAGCCGCCGCACGCGCGATATCGGCTTCGAGCGTGGCGTTTACGTCTCGCAGGGCGCAGAGGACGGCCTCCGCCTCGTCTTCCTCGCCGTTGGACTGAGCGCGGCGCACACGCGCCTCGAAAGAGTTGAAAACGGGCGCGACGAATTCGCTGGAAGCATTGCGCGCAACGCCAACCTGAACGCGAACGGCGGTCGCCACCGCCTTGCCGTCAACGGCGTCGGAGACCGCCTTGAGGAAGCTCGGTCGGTCGGCGACGTGAATACGCTTGAAGAATTCGCGGCCGATCAGATCGCGCTTGAGATCAAAGACGTGGCGCCCGTCGCCCAGGACCGCTTTGACGAAGCCGGCGCGATCGAGGTGCAGCAGGATGTCGCCAACGGCGCCTGTCAGGAGCATGAGGTCGCGGTCGTTGCGCGCTTCGGCGCGGGCGCGAGCCTGCTCGACCCGGACGGTGCCGAAGACGAGAGCGGCGATATAGAGAAATAGCGGCGCTCCGAGAAGCATGGTCGTCGTTGCATGTTCGGTCAGCAGTTCGCGCGGCGCCCGCAGATTGAGACCGGCTGTCAGCGCAAGGGCGGCGATGGCGACCACTTCTATGACGATGACCGCGCCGACGTCCGGCGTCAGGGCAGCCTCTACGAGCGCAACGAGCAGCAGCGCGATTGAAAAGGCGTCGTAGCCTGGCATTAGCGCGTGAATCGCCGTCGCCATCGCGAGCCAGCCGCCGATCGAAAGGCTCCGCGCGATGCGCAAATCTCCCGTGCGCGACAACACCATCACAGAGGCGAGCGGGATCTGCGCGAGCAGGAAAAGGACGCAGTCGCTTGTCGTCGGCGCGCCGTGGAAGAAGAGAAACAGCGGCGCCGAGAGCAGGACACAGGCGGCGACGACGAGCCGAGCAATGATGAACGTCCGATGACGCGCCTCTTCCACCGGTCGTCCGGCGACCCGCTCATGCAATGCGGCGTCCACGCAAGACCGGTCGTGGCTGTCCTCGGCGATGCTACTCAAGGCGTACGCTCCCTATCGGCAATAGCGATAGCAGGGCGTCCTTAAGCAGCCGCTAAGCCGATGCGAAAGCTTCACCCGTTGCTCGGCGACGCATCGACATGGTTTGCATTTTATTGCCGTAACTTTCAGGGAAAGAATCGATGGCGCGTTTACGAAGGCTCAACCTGGCGGCCACATCACTTACAAAGAAAACCGCTTTCCCGGATGGAGACGAGTGTTGGTTTTTCTCGCCAAATGCGCGATTTGCATTCTCCTCGTCTGCGTCGCCCTGCAATGGCGCGCTGATGACGCGCCAGTTGTGCCGAAAAGCGCAACCGTCCGCGCTTCAGCGCCGCAGCACCCGGCTGGCTTCGTACAGGACGCTATCGAGAAAGCGTCCGCGCTGATTCGCGCCGGTGGCGACGCGCTCGCCGGCGCAGCGCGCGATAAATGTCTGGCGGCGCCGCGCGACTGCCTCGTGGCGGCGCAGCGGGTGCAGTCCGCCGCCGGTCGCGCGCATTAACGGCAATCCACGAGAGTAGAGTGTGCAATAGCTGCGCTGCTGCGCCGGTTTTTGCAGAATCAGTTTTTTGACACTAAACATGGTCGCGCTTGGCGCGCGATTTTGAGGCCGAACCGCCACCGAGGCCATTCCGTTTTTGCTCGCGCGACCCGTTCGCACATCGCGAGCCATCCTCTCCCTAAAGGAGGCGGCCATGTCCGAAGAAACTTCCTCGCAACCCGAAGATACGGTTTCCCGCTCCGAACTGACCAATCTGCAGGAGCAGCTCAAAGCGACGCGCATGGAGCGCGACCGGCAGATTTTCGAGAAGTCCGAGATCGTCGCAAAGGCGAACGCCTACGCCAAGGAGCGCGACGATGTTCGAGACAGCCTGGCGGCGATGACCGCAGAGCGCGACCGCCTCGCCGCGGAGAACGCCGGGGCATCGACGAAAGCGCTTGAGACCTCCCGACAGCTCGAAGCCGCCAATCGCCGGGCCGACGAGGCTTCGGCGGAGGTCGTGCGGCTGCGCCACGCGATCGCCACCGCGCCGTCATCCGATCCCGCCGTCGTGCTGTGGAGCCTCATCTCGGAAAAGACCAGGGATGGCGTCGCCTGGGTAAGGGGCAAGTTCCCCGCAGACAGCCCGGCTTTGCCCTGGTTTGACAAGACGGTCTCGCTCGTGACCCAGGTCGGCTGCATGGCCGTGAGGGCGACGGACGCCTTCATCCGCTGGGCCGTGCCCAAAGCTATCGAGCTTTTTAACAAGGGCAAGGCGGAGCTCGAGGCGCGGATGGAGAAGAAGTAGGCTTCCAGAAGGCTCAGGCGGCGCCCTAGGGCGCCCGCCTAAGAATGAAATGGCGCTGGGCGCGGACTGACGCGCCCTTTCATTCCTTGGCGGGCGCTGCTATCCCCGCGCACATGACCGCCCATAAGATCGAAAACATCCGCAATTTCTCGATTGTCGCGCATATCGACCACGGCAAATCGACCCTGGCCGACAGGCTCATTCAGGAGACAGGGACGGTCGCCGCGCGCGACATGGTCGAGCAGGTGCTCGATTCGATGGATATCGAGCGCGAGCGCGGCATCACCATCAAGGCGCAGACGGTGCGCCTCAACTACAAGGCCAAGGACGGCAAGGATTACGTCCTCAATCTGATGGACACGCCGGGCCACGTTGACTTCGCCTATGAGGTGTCCCGCTCGCTGAAGGCCTGCGAAGGCTCGTTGCTTGTCGTCGACGCCTCCCAGGGGGTCGAAGCGCAGACGCTCGCCAATGTTTATCAGGCGATCGACGCCGGCCATGAGATCGTTCCCGTCCTCAACAAGATTGATCTGCCGGCGGCCGAGCCCGACCGCATCAAGGAGCAGATCGAGGAGGTGATTGGGCTCGACGCCTCGGGCGCGGTGCTCATTTCGGCCAAGACCGGCATCGGCATTCCCGACGTGCTCGAGGCGATTGTCACGCGCCTGCCGCCGCCAAATGGCGACGAGAAGGCGCCTTTGAAGGCGCTGCTCGTCGACAGCTGGTACGACGCTTATCTCGGCGTCGTCGTGCTGGTGCGAATCTTCGACGGAACCCTGAAGAAGGGCCAGAAGATCAAGATGATGGCGGCCGACGCCCATTACGAAGTGGATAAGATCGGCGTCTTTCGTCCCAAAATGCAGGATGTCGCGTCGCTTGGTCCCGGCGAAGTCGGCTTCATCACGGCGCAGATCAAGCAGGTGGCGGATACGCGCGTCGGCGACACGATCACCGACGACAAGAAGCCGACCGCCGAGGCGCTGCCCGGCTTCAAGCCGGCGCAGCCCGTGGTGTTTTGCGGACTTTTCCCCGTGGACGCCGCCGACTTCGAGGATTTGCGCGCGGCGATCGGCAAGCTGCGCCTGAACGACGCCAGCTTCTCCTACGAAATGGAGACCTCCGCCGCGCTCGGCTTCGGATTCCGCTGCGGTTTTCTGGGCTTGCTCCATCTCGAAATCATTCAGGAACGGCTGCAGCGCGAATTCGATCTCGATCTCATCGCGACGGCGCCCTCGGTCATCTACAAGATCACCTTGACGAACGGCGACGAGATCGAGCTGCACAATCCCGCCGACATGCCGGATGTCGTGAAGATCGAGGAGATCAACGAGCCCTGGATCAGGGCGACGATCCTGACGCCCGACGACTATCTCGGTTCGGTGCTGAAACTCTGTCAGGACCGGCGCGGCGTGCAGGTCGATCTCAACTACGTCGGCAAGCGCGCCATGGCGGTCTACGATCTGCCGCTCAACGAGGTGGTGTTTGATTTCTATGACCGGCTGAAGTCGATCTCGAAGGGCTATGCGTCCTTCGATTATCAGATCACCGACTATCGCGCCGGCGATCTCGTCAAGATGAGCATTCTCGTCAACGCCGAGCCGGTCGACGCGCTCTCCATGCTCGTGCATCGCACGCGCGCCGACGGACGTGGCCGGCAGATGTGCGAGAAATTAAAGGAACTCATCCCGCCGCATATGTTCCAGGTGCCGATTCAGGCGGCGATCGGCGGCAAGATCATCGCGCGCGAGACGGTGCGCGCCTTCCGCAAGGACGTCACCGCGAAATGCTATGGCGGCGACGTGACCCGCAAGCGCAAGCTCCTGGAGAAGCAGAAGGAAGGCAAGAAGAAGATGCGCCAGTTCGGCCGCGTCGAGATTCCGCAGGAGGCGTTTATTGCGGCGCTGAAAATGGAGGAGTAGGGCTTTCCCCGAAGCTCCCGCGCGTCATGCCCGCGCTTGTCGCGGGCATCCACGCGATAGAGCCGCCGCCATTCTTACGAAGCGAGCGCAACGTCTCGGCGTGGATGGCCGGGACAAGCCCGGCCATGACGGGCTAAACTGCGCCATGCGCAAATTTGCTCAATGCCGCTATCATTACTGACGCCTTACTCCCGCGCCAGCGCGATCATCACTGCGCCAAGCAGCATCACCGCCGCGCCAAGCAGCCGGCCGCTTGACTCCTCCTTCAGCACACGTCCGCTCGCGACAACCGTGAAGAGCGCCGACAGGCGCTTAATGGCGATCACGTAAGGCGTGAACAGCACGGTGAGCGCCCACATCTGCAAAGTGTTGCCAAAGGCCATCGCCGAACCCGCGCCGATGGCGTAACGCAAATCGAACGCGCTTGGCGCGGCGCGGCGCCCGGCGACCCAATAGAGCAGGGCGCAAAAGGCGATGACGATCGTCACCGCTGTTATCCAGACAAGCGGCGTCGACGCCCTGACGCCGAGCTTGTCGATGTTGGCGGTGACGCTCCAGATCACAGCGGTGCCGATCATCATCCGCGCGCCTTTGTCGCGCGCGAAGACATGGAAGTTGAAGCGGCGCCCGTTTGCACGGTCGGCGTCGAGCAAGCCGACGCCGAGCACGGTGAACAGCACGCCGACGACGCCCATCGGCGGCGCGTGCTCGCCCGTCATGATCGGTGAGGTGAACAGCATCAGCACGGGCGTGAGCAGCACGAGCGGCGCGACCAGCGACGCGTCGGACAGTCGAAAGGCGCGGATGTAGAGCACATAGGCGACGACATTGAGCGCGCCCGACCAGGCGAGGAGATTCCAGAATTCGGGCCTCGTCAGCGACGCAAGCGTCTCGCGCGGCGCGCCGAGAAGGCCTGGATAGAAGATGACGCAAGCAAGACTCAGCAGGACAGCGCCCGCGCACCATTGCGCGGCGAGAATGGCGCGATCGTCGGCCGTTCGCGTCGCGGCCTTGGTGCCGAGATCGGTGACGGATTGGCAAATGGCGGTGACGAGCGAGGCGAGAAGGGCGAGAAGCGCGAAGTCCATGGCGCGCTATAGCGCATGATCAGCGAGGGTGGGAACTGGCGTTGCGAGCGGCTGCGAGTTTGGCCGCATACGCCCTCATGCTGACGAAGCGGCGCGCCGCTGTCTCGAAGCGCGAGGGCGAAGCAGAGGATGCGAACGAAGGTTTCCTCGTCCTTCGAGACGCGTGCTGCGCACGCTCCTCAGGATGAGGAAACCTTATCCGATCAACATGCGTTCTTCGTTGAAAAGTCAGGCTTCATCGCCGTCACCAGCGTGTCGACGCCGTCGCGGAATTCAACCGCGACCGGCGCGAAGCCCGCGGCGCGCAACTGCTCGAGCGCCGGCTCGAAAGGCATGATGTGCAGAGGCGATTCGTCGCTCAAGAGATGCACAATCCAGTCTTCGAGCAGATCGAGTCGGTTCATCTTCGTAAAAATTTTGAACCAACCCCGCACCACGGCTTGCGTATCGGCAAGATGCGCCGCCGGGTCGTCCATCGCATAGCGGTCGCCGTTGACGAAAATTCCGCCCGGCTTCAGGACGCGGAAAATCTGCGAAACCACGGCCTTACGGTAGTCGTCAGGGAAGTTATGGATCGCGTAATTCGAAATGACGACATCCATGCCCGCATCGGGCAATGCGCGCAGCGCCGTCAGCGCATCGGCTTCGATAAATTCGACGCGGCCCGCCAGGGCGTGATCGGCGAGATTGGTTCGCGCCTGATCGAGCATTTCGCCGGCGCTGTCGATCGCGGTGAGCTTCAGGTCGCCCCGCGCTGAGAGCGCCGCGAGCGTGCTGATCCCCGTTCCGCAGCCGATCTCGAAGCCATCGATAGGCCCTGCGTTGGAACGCCACTCGGCGACCCGTTCGCCGATCTTTTTGGCGAGCGTGGCGGCGTTTGGACACATCAGCCGCAGCACGTCATATTCGGCCGCCAAGGGCCCAGTGAACGGATTCTCTTGAAGCGCGGACATGCGGCTTTTTTTCATATCGTGACCGGCCTCGCAAGGGCGGCTGTCTGGAGGGCGGCTTTTCTTGTCGGGGCCGCCATGTTAGCGAAACTCCAGCATGTCCCGTGAGAAAGCCATGACGCAGGCAGTATGCGCCGAGCCGCAGGCAGGCGGCGCAGACGCGACGCTGAGCGACTCATTTGTCGCGCTCGGGCGCGCGGCGCGCGCAGCGGCGCGGGCGGTGGCGCTCGCCTCCACCGACGCCAAGAACAAGGCGCTGCGTGCAGCGGCCGGCGAAATTCGCCTCCAGAGCAACGCCATACTGGCCGCCAATGCGCTCGATGTCGCTGACGCCAAGGCGCGCGGAACGGCGGCGTCCTTCCTCGATCGGCTGACGCTCGATCCCGCCCGCGTCGAGGCGATCGCCCGTGGACTGGAGGAGATCGCCGATCTGCCGGATCCTGTCGGCCGCGTTCTGGCGAGTTTCGACCGCCCGAACGGCCTGAAGATCGAGCGCGTCTCGACGCCGCTTGGCGTCATCGGCGTAATTTATGAAAGCCGGCCGAATGTCACCGCCGACGCTGGCGCTCTGTGTTTGAAGGCCGGCAACGCCGCGATTCTGCGCGGCGGCTCCGAAAGCCTGCGCTCATCGGCCGCCATCCACGCCTGCCTTGTCGCGGGGCTGAAGGGGGCTGGGCTTCCCGAAGCGGCGATCTCGCTTGTCGCGACGGCGGATCGCGCCGCCGTGGGCGCGATGCTGGCGGGCCTCGACGGCAATATCGACGTGATCGTGCCGCGCGGCGGCAAGAGTCTCGTCGCCCGCGTGCAGCATGAGGCGCGCGTGCCAGTTTTCGCGCATCTCGAGGGCATTGTGCATGTTTTCGTGCATAAGGACGCCGATCTCGACATGGCGAAGCGCGTGTTGCTCAACGCCAAGATGCGGCGCACCGGCATTTGCGGCGCGGCGGAGACGCTGCTTATCGACAAGGCCTGCGCCGCGACCCACCTTCAGCCGCTCGTCTCGATGCTGATTGATTCAGGCTGCGAAGTGCGGGGCGACGCAGCCTCTCAAGCCGCCGACGCGCGGGTCAAGCCGGCGCGCGAAGACGACTGGCGCGCCGAATATCTCGACGCCATCATCGCGGCGCGGGTCGTCGACGGGCTGGAGGGCGCGATCGATCACATCGAGACGTACGGCTCGCACCATACCGATTGCATCATCACGCGCGACGCCACTGCGGCGCAGCGCTTCATGAACGAGGTTGATTCCGCGATCGTGCTGCACAACGCCTCGACGCAATTCGCCGACGGCGGCGAATTCGGCTTTGGCGCCGAGATCGGCATCGCTACGGGCCGTATGCATGCGCGCGGACCCGTCGGCGTCGAGCAGCTGACCTCGTTCAAATATCGCGTCTATGGCGACGGCCAGGTGCGGGGGTGATTTGGTCTCTTGGGTGGCGCGCTGCGCGAGCCCTTGAAGCGCCCCTTCTCTCGCTGAAAGGCAAGGTTCGGCCAGCATTCGATCAGGATCAATGACCAATGGCGCGTCTGTTTTATCTGGATCGAGGGAGGGCCGTCCGATGTCACGATCGTCGACTACCATGACTGAGCTGTTGCCCAATCCGACCCCGGGCGAAATTCTTGCCGAGGAATTTTTGAAGCCCATGGGACTGAGCCAGAATGCGCTCGCGCGCGCCATTCGCGTGCCGCCCCGCCGCATCAATGAGATCGTTCTTGGCAGGCGCGCGATCACTGCCGACACGGATTTGCGCCTGGCGCGATATTTCGGGATTTCGGAAGGCTTCTTTCTCGGGCTGCAGGCGGACTATGACCTTATGGCCCGGCGCCGGCAGATCGGCTCCGAGCTCGTCGCGATCGAGCCGCGCGCCGCCTGAGAACGCTTGATCTGACCCAAGCTTGCGCCGCATATCGGCTCGATGACTTCCACCCCCGTCCGGCTCCCGCCTCACGCGCCCGGCATGCGCATCGGTCTCTTCGGCGGCTCGTTCGATCCGCCGCATGAGGGCCATGCGCTTGTCTCGCGGCTCGCGCTGACGCGCTTGAAGCTCGATCGGCTGTGGTGGATCGTCTCGCCCGGCAATCCGCTCAAGGACGCGCGCCAACTCCCGTCAATCGAAGGGCGAATAGCGGCGGCGAAAAAGATCCTGCGCGATCCGCGGGTCGCCTTCACCGGATTCGAGGCTGAGATCGGCGCACGCTACACTTGCGACACGCTCGACTATCTTCGCCTCCATTGCCCCGGCGTGCGCTTCGTGTGGATCATGGGCGCCGACAATCTGCTGCAGTTTCATCGCTGGCGGCGATGGCAGGACATTGCGCGGATGACGCCGATCGCCGTCATCGACCGGCCGGGCGCGACGCTCAAAGCCGCCAACGCCAAAGCGGCGGTCTATTTCAAGAGCGCGAGGATTCCCGAGAGCGAGGCCGGTATGCTCGCCGTGACGCCGCCGCCGGCGATCGTCTACCTGCACGGGCCGAGACTCGAGCGTTCGTCGACCGAACTGCGCGCCGGGACGCGTTGATGAACGCGCTCCGGTTCGAATTGAGGGGCGTCCGCTGCTTGGGCGGAAACGCTGCCGCTATTTGCGCTCGAAGAGCGGCAATATCCAGCGCTTATAGGCCCAGAAGCTCAGAGGAATGCCGACGAAGATCGCGACCCACATCAGAGCCGAATTGTCCGTGCTGTGCTCGTAAAAGCCGCCGCCTTCGGTCACGGACTGCGTATAGGGATTGCGCACAAAGAGCGTAATCGCGAATGAGCCGATAAGGATCAGCGCCGTGGCGATGTAGAGGCTGCGGGGAATTACGAACTTCGGCAGCTGCGGCTGCGCCGGCGCATCTTCAGGCCTGGGCTGCGGGGTTTCCTGCGGCTCATTCTGCGGCTTGCCCTCGTCGTGGGGTTCTTCGGTCATGGGCTTCTCTCCCGATATTCTGTGCTTGGCCCCAATATAGGGCTGCTTTAGGTCGCCGCGCCATAGACGTCATATGCCTCAGCGCGCTCGATTTTCGCCGTGACAATGTCACCCACGCGCAGCGGGCGCCGCGACGCGATAAAGGCCGCGCCGTCAATCTGTGGCGCGTCGGCCTTGGTGCGGCCCTTGGCGCGCGCGCCCGATGGTCCGCCGCCCGGCTCGTCGATGATGACTGAAAGGCGCTTGCCGATTTTGCGCTTCATCAGCCGCGCGCTGATCGCCTGCTGTTTCTCCATAAAGCGCTTCCAGCGCGTCTCCTTCACGTCGTCGGGGACGGCAGGTAGGCCAAGCGCCTCGGCCGGCGCGCCGGCGACAGGCTCATATTTGAAGGCGCCGGCGCGGTCGATCTCGGCCTCCTCCAGCCAATCGAGAAGATAATCGAAATCCGCGTCGGTCTCGCCGGGAAAGCCGACGATGAACGTCGATCGCAACGCAAGGTCCGGACACACGTCGCGCCATGCGAGAATGCGCGCCAGGGTCTTTTCATCATTCGCCGGGCGTTTCATGGCCTTCAGCACATTCGGCGCGGCATGCTGAAAAGGAATGTCGAGATAGGGAAGGATTTTCCCTTCCGCCATCAATGGCATGACCTCATCGACATGAGGATAGGGATAGACGTAGTGCAGGCGGACCCAAAGGCCGAGATCGCCAAGTTCGCGCGCCAGATCGAGAAAGCGCGTGCGCACGCTACGGTCGCCGAACATGCTTTCGGCGTAGCGAATGTCGCGGCCGTAGGCGCTCGTGTCCTGCGAAATGACGAGCAGCTCCTTGACGCCGGCGCGCGCGAGCTTTTCCGCTTCGCGCAGCACATCGGCGGCCGGCCGCGAGACGAGCGGCCCGCGCAAATGCGGGATGATGCAGAAGGAGCAGCTGTTGTCGCAGCCTTCCGAGATTTTAAGATAGGCGTAGTGGCGCGGCGTGAGCTTCACGCCCTGTTCGGGGAGAAGGTCGACAAACGGGTCATGCGCGGGCGCGGCGGCCCGATGCACCGCATCGACGACGCTCTCATATTGCTGCGGGCCGGTGATCGCCAGCACCTGCGGGAAGCGCTCCGTTATCGCTTCGGGTTCTGCGCCCATGCAGCCGGTGACGATCACCTTGCCGTTTTCGTTCAGCGCGGCGCCGATCGCTTCGAGCGACTCCGCCTTGGCGCTATCGAGGAAGCCGCATGTGTTGACGATGACGACGTCGGCCCCGGCGTGGGTGCGCGACAGCTCGTAGCCTTCGGCGCGCAGCTGCGTGATGATCCGTTCGCTATCGACGAGGGCCTTCGGACAGCCGAGCGAGACGAAGGAGACGCGCGGGGCGGCGCTCAGCGGCCTCTGTTGTTCCTGCATGGCGCCCCTTGCCATGCGGCGGCGGACTTTGCAATCGCAGGCTCAGCGTTACGCCGTCAGCGCGCCAATGAGAGCGAAGAGCGCGACGGCGGCAAAGATGACAGCGTGGACCATAAACGCAACTCCGACGAGCCCCGAGTTGGCCTAGTCGCGCGCGTTTAAGAAAGCGTTGACGGCCTCGTTTTGGGACAGTCTTCCGTCGCAGGCGCAAAAAAGCCAATAAGTCAGTGACGATTGGGCCCTTGCCGGAGCTCAAAAAGAAAAATTTGCGCTCGGCCTGAGCCGCTCTTAATGAATAGCGCCTCACTATGAGCTTCAGCCACGCCGTCTCAGAAGGAAGCGCCACGTCTTGACGAATTCCATAGTTCTCGGAACTGGGTCTTATGCGCCCCAGCGCGTCATCTCCAATGCCGACCTCGAGAAAATCGTCAGGACGAACAATGAGTGGATCGTCAGCCGCACCGGCATCAAAGAGCGCCGAGTGGCCGCAGATCATGAGGCCACATCGGATTTAGCCGCGGCCGCCGGGCGCGAGGCGCTGCAGTTCGCTGGCGTAAAGCCGGACGACGTCGACATGATCGTCGTGTGCACGGTGACAGGCGATGCGCCGACGCCGTCCTGCGCGTCGTTTGTTCAGGCGCAGCTCGGCGCGAAGAACGCTTTCGCTTTCGACGTCGGCGCGGCCTGCGCCGGCTCTCTTTACGGTCTGTCCATCGCTGACCAGTTCATCAGAACCGGCAAGGTGAAGCGCGCGCTGGTGATTGGCGCCGAGACTCTCAGCCGTTTCGTCGATTGGACCAATCGCGAGACATGCGTGCTGTTTGGCGACGCCGCTGGCGCAATTTTGCTCGGCGCCAGCGAAGAGGAAGGGCGCGGCCTGCTCGCCGCGAGCCTGCGCACGGACGGTTCAATGACGGGCATTCTCGGCATCTATGGCGGCGGCAGCCGCCGCCCGCCATCTGCCGAAATGCTCGAAGAAAAGGCCGGCAAAATCAAGATGCGCGGGCGCGAGGTCTATAGGGTGGCGACGCGGCTGTTGCCTGAAGTGGTCGGCGACACGCTCGAAGCCGCCGGGCTGACCGCGGCCGACGTCGATCACGTAATCGCGCACCAGGCGAATAAGCGCATCATCGAGTCCGCAATGCAGAATCTCGGCGTTCCGTTCGAGAAATGCTGGATCAACATTGACCGCTACGGCAATACGTCGAGCGCCTCGATGCCGATTACGCTCGATGAGGCCAATCGCGCCGGAAAGCTGAAAAAGGGCGACGTCATCGCGATGATGGCGATCGGCGCGGGAATGACCTGGGGCGGCGCAGTGCTGCGCTGGTAGGCGCTTACTTTCGCGGCCGTCCAACTCCAAACTTCACTGACGCGACAACTTGACCCGTGTTTTTTGCGCCTTGCCCGATCAGTCTACTCATGCTAGTGACTTTGTAGACTATTGGAGGGACGCCACCCATGAGTGAGAATTTACAGAAGAAGCTTGGTCTTGGGATTTTAGGGGGCTTGGCTGCGCTTACGATGCTGGCGAGCGCGCATTCTCAAGCGGGGCAGACGTTCCTGAACGTCTCCTATGACCCGACGCGCGAACTCTACAAGGCGATCAACCCCGCTTTCGCGGCGGACTGGAAAGCCCGGACCGGCGAAACAATCGAGCTTCAGGCGTCGCATGGCGGCTCGGGCGCGCAGGCGCGCGCGGTGATCGAGGGGCTGAACGCTGATGTCGTGACGCTGGCGCTCGCCGCCGACATCGACGCGATCGCCAGCAAGAGCGGCAAGATTCCGGTCGATTGGCAAAAGCGCCGACCGAATAACTCGTCGCCCTATACGTCGACGATCGTGTTTCTCGTCCGCAAGGGCAATCCGAAAGCTGTCAAGGATTGGGACGATCTGGCCAAGCCCGGCGTCGCGGTGATCACGCCCAACCCCAAGACGTCCGGCGGCGCTCGTTGGAATTATCTTGCGGCCTGGGGCTATGGGCTGAAAAAATTTGGCGGCGACGAAGCCAAGACCAAAGATTTTGTCAAGGCGATCTACAAGAACGCCCCGGTCATGGACACTGGGGCGCGAGGCTCGACGATCACCTTCGCCCAGCGCGGCATCGGCGACGTGCTCCTTGCTTGGGAGAACGAAGCCTTCCTTGCGCTGAAGGAATTCGGCGCTGACAAGTTCGAGATCGTGACGCCGCCGCAATCCATTCTGGCCGAGCCGCCGGTCGCCGTCGTCGACGCCAACGCCGACGCCAAAGGCAACAGGCAGCTCGCGGAAGCCTATCTCGACTTCCTCTATTCGCCGCCGGCGCAGGCGATCATCGCACGCAATTTCTATCGTCCCGTCCATCCCGAATATGCGGCGAAGGACGACGTAAAGAAATTCGCCAAGATCGATTTCATCACCGTCGATAAAAGTTTCGGCGGCTGGGCGGCGGCGCAAAAGAAGCATTTCGCCGACGGCGGCATTTTCGACGACATCCAGAAACAAGAGCTGACAAGGTGACCTCCCCGAGCCTTGTCGGCAAAAACGCTCGGCGCTTCGCGGCGCCGAGCGTCATTCCAGGCTTCGGCCTGACCTTCGGCTATACGCTGATCTATCTTGGCCTCATTGTCCTCTTTCCGCTCGCCACGCTCATCTGGCAGTCATCGGGACTGGGATTTTCCGGCCTTTACGCGATCGCCTCGGAGCCGCGCGTCGCCGCGTCGCTGCGCACGACGTTCTTCATTTCCTTCGCGGCGGCGGTCGTCGACCTGTTCTTTGGCCTCATCGTCGCCTGGGTGCTCACAAGATACGATTTTCCCGGCCGTCGACTGCTCGACGCATTCGTCGATCTGCCCTTCGCGTTGCCGACGGCCGTGGCCGGCATTTCGCTTGCGGCGCTCTATTCGCCGAATGGCTGGTTGGGCGCGCCGCTCGCCGACTACGACATCAAGGTCGCTTACACCCGCTGGGGCATTCTGGTCGCGCTCATCTTCATTGGCTTGCCGTTCGTCGTGCGCACGGTGCAGCCGATTATTTCCGAGCTCGAAGCGGAACTCGAGGAAGCCTCCGCCACTCTCGGCGCGGGCAGGCTACAAACCGTCATCCGTGTGATGCTGCCGCCCCTGGCGCCGGCGCTGCTCACCGGCTTCGCGCTCGCCTTCGCCAGAGCCATTGGCGAATATGGATCCGTGATCTTCATCGCCGGCAATATCGCTTACGTCTCCGAGATCGCGCCGCTGCTCATCGTCGTGAAGCTTGAACAATATGATGTCCCGGGCGCGACCGGAATCGCGACGATCATGCTGGCGATTTCCTTCGCCGCGCTGCTTCTCATCAATCTGGTCCAGGCATGGAGCCGCAGGAGATTCGGCCATGTCTGAGATCGCGGTCACGTCCAGCGGCCGCGGTCGCGGCGTCAAACTGCGTCCGGTCACGCAGGACTCGTCGTTTGCGCGCTACGCCCTTATTGCGACCGCGGTGCTGTTTCTCGCCATCTTTCTTTTGGCGCCGCTTGCCATCGTCTTCGTTGAAGCCTTCAGCAAAGGGCTTGGCCCCTTTCTGACCGCGTTCGGCGATCCAGACGCGCGCGCCGCGATTCGTCTGACGCTTCTTGTCGCGGCGATCGCTGTGCCGGCCAATCTTGTGTTCGGACTCGCGGCGTCGTGGTCGATCGCCAAATTTTCCTTTCCCGGCAAGAGCGTTCTCATCACGCTGATTGATCTTCCGTTCTCCGTATCGCCGGTCGTCGCCGGCCTCGTCTATGTGCTGGTGTTTGGCGGCCAGGGCCTCTTCGGCCCGTGGCTCGCGGCTCACGGCGTGCAGATCATCTTTGCCGTGCCCGGCATCGTGCTGGCGACCATCTTCGTCACCTTTCCTTTCGTTGCGCGCGAACTCATTCCGTTGATGGAGGAGCAGGGCAAGATCGAGGAGGAAGCGGCGCTCACGCTCGGGGCCTCCGGCTTCAAGACTTTTCTCACCGTGACGCTGCCCAACATTAAATGGGGCCTGCTGTACGGCGTGCTGCTGTGTAACGCCCGCGCCATGGGCGAATTCGGCGCCGTTTCGGTCGTATCGGGCCACATACGCGGCTTGACCAACACAATTCCGCTTCAGGTGGAGATACTCTACAATGAGTACAATAATGTCGCCGCTTTCGCGCTCGCGGTTCTTCTTGCAGGCTTGGCGCTTGTCACACTCGGGCTCAAGACGTTCCTCGAATGGCGTCACGCCGACGCGCTCTCCGGACGCGCTCGCCGCGACTGAAGGAAGTAAGCGCGGAACGTCCATTCGCATCGAGGGAGTCGCGCAGGATTTCGGCGCCTTTCCGGCCTTGCGCGACGTCAGCCTTCACATTCAGCCTGGCGAACTCGTCGCGCTGCTCGGACCCTCGGGCTCCGGCAAGACGACGCTGCTGCGCGTGATCGCGGGTCTCAATTCTCCTGATCGCGGCCGGATCCTCTTCGACGGCGAGAATGCGACCAATCTTCCGGTGCAGGACCGCCATGTGGGCATGGTGTTTCAGAACTATGCGCTCTTCAAACATATGACCGTCGCCGACAACATCGGCTACGGTCTGAGAGTTCGTCCCAGACGCACGCGTCCCTCGCGGGCGGCGATCAAGGCGCGCGTCGCGGAGCTGCTGCAATTTGTGCAGCTCGACGGTCTTGGCGGCCGCTATCCGGCGCAGCTCTCCGGCGGCCAGCGTCAGCGCGTCGCCCTCGCGCGCGCGCTCGCCATCGAGCCGCGCGTGCTGCTTCTGGACGAGCCATTTGGCGCGCTTGACGCGCGCGTGCGCAAGGATTTGCGCCGCTGGCTGCGCGACATTCATAAGCAAACAGGATTGACGACGGTCTTCGTCACGCATGATCAGGATGAAGCGATGGAGCTTGCAGATCGCGTCGTCGTGCTCAACGAAGGCCGCATCGAACAGATTGGCACGCCTGAAGAACTTTACGATCGTCCGGCTTCGCCGTTCGTCATCTCCTTCGTTGGCGAAGCGATCGCGTTGCCCGTCACCATCTCCGACGGCCACGTAACATTCGGCGGCCGCGAATTGCACATCGACACCCACGGCTTGCGTAGCGGGCCGGCGAGGGTCTTCTTCCGCCCGGCGGACATCGCCGTCACGGCGGAAGGGAGCGGCGATCTTGAAGGACGCGTCGAGAGCCTGCGGCGCACGCCTGCCGGCGTTCGCGCCACGATCGCCATCGACGGCTATGATCAAACGCTTGAGATCGACTCGCCGCTCGAACGTTCGGCTTCGCTCGGCGGCCGCGTTCCGCTCTCGCTGGCGAAAGCCCGCATCTTTCCGGCGGACGAGAACGGCGACTATGTCAACGCCGGAGACGGCATTTGAGCGCGGCGCCTGCTGACGCGATCGATGCGAAGAATGCCGCCAACGACTGGAATTCGGCGCTCTATCTGAAATTCGAAGCGGAGCGCACGCGCGCCGCGCGCGACCTGCTTGCGCACGTGCCTTATTGCGACACGCGCGTGGTTTTCGACCTCGGATGCGGACCTGGAAACAGCACGCAGCTCCTCGCGATGAGCTTTCCCGGCGCCGACATCATCGGGATCGACAAATCCGACAATATGCTATCGGTCGCCCGCGCGCGCACGCCCACCGCGACCTTTATTAAGGAGGATATCGCGCATTGGCGCCCGTCGGAGCCCGCCGATCTCATCTTCGCCAATGCGGCGCTGCATTTCCTTCCCGATCATCGCGGGTTGATGACCAGGCTTTTGAGTTATTTGCGGCCCGGCGGACGTCTTGCGGTCCAGATGCCGAACAATACGCATGAGCTTTCGCACGCGGCGATGCGCATGGTGGCGGCGGAAGGCCCTTGGGCGCCGCGTCTGCTTCCAGTCGCCAAGTCGATCATGACGCTCGGTCCGCTCGAGGAATATTACAATCTGCTCGCGCCGCTCTGCAGCACGATCGACATTTGGCAGACGGTCTATGTCCACCCGCTCGACGGCCCTGACGGCGTGGTCGAGTGGTTCGAAGGATCGGGCCTTCGTCCATTTCTTGATTTGCTCGATGAACATGAGCGCGCCGAATTTCTCACGCGCTACAGAGATAGGCTCGCACAGGCCTATCCCCGCCAGCCGGACGGCAAAGTGCTTCTGCGGTATCCGCGCCTCTTCTTCGCCCTGCAGAAATAGGGCGGCGGTCTAGGTCTCTGGTCGCTACGGCGGCGCCCAATCCAACAAACTGTGACATTGCCGCAACGCTTTCGCTTGATGCGCTATTTAGTCTACTAAATCGATAGACAAAAAGCTAATGGTTCGCTTTACTGCCTCTTGCGGCGTGGACGGAAATGGCTCGCAGAGGGCACTACCCACGGCGGACGAGAGAGAGCTGGAATGTCGAAGCGAAAATTCAGGCGCGGGCTGCAGTTACGGCGTTTACTGTGGCTATTTCGCAACAGCGCAAGTCGAAAAATCGAGTTGACTAAAACATGAGCTTAACAGCTCAACCGTGACGGCATACCGATATGTATACGATTTACACATCGGTACGTCGTTCAAAGCGCGTCAACCGGAGTTGGGTTAAGCGATACGGGACAAAAATCGATGTCGACAAGCAAAAACAGAAAGAAGTTAAGGTTAGCCGCGTTTGGCGCCGTTGTCGGCGCCGCCTTTAGCGTTCCCGAAATCGCGGGCGCCGAAGGCAAAACGCCCTCAAACGAAGTTTCTGGAAAAGTGGGTCAGTCGGATAGCGGCGCAAAAACAGCCGCGCCGGAAAAAGGGTCAGTGAAGACGAAGACCAATGGCGCGGGTGTCGCTGCTGGTCCCGGGGCGCCAGCGGCCCCGCTGGTGAAGAAGAGTTATTACGTGCCGACCCGCGGCTATCGCTTGGAGCCGCAGCCCGACATTCCGCCTTATGTGCGCAATCTGGCTAAGACCTACAAGGAATTCGAAGGCATCGACTGGCTGAACGTCGGTCTCGATTCGCGCGTGCGTTTTGAATATCGCAAGGACGATTATCGGCCTTGGACGAACACGACGACCAATCCGCCGACGTCGCAGCGCAAGTATTTTCCCAATTCGCTTTGGCTGTCGCGCACGCGGGCCTATCTGGGCGTGCAGAACATCCTCGATCCCTTTCGATTCGTCCTCGAATTTCAGGACTCGCGCGCCTACAACAGCATCTATGAATATCAGGGCCAGGAGATTAATCAGACGGAGCTCATTTCGGGCTATGGCGAACTCTTTTTCAAGGACGCCTTCGGCAAGGACGATCTCGGCAATGATCGGCCGCTGACCCTTCGCGCCGGACGCTTCCACTTCGAGCTGCTCGACAGACGATTGATCGCCGAGAATGAGTTTCGCAACACGACCAACAACTTTGACGGCTTCCGGATCAAAATCGGCAAGAAGGATAATGACTGGGATATCGACAGTTTCCTGATGCGGCCGGTTATTCGTTATCCATATCAATTCGACAGACCTGACTGGCAGAACTGGATCTACGGCAGCGTGTTCAGTATCCGCCGCTGGTCGGAATATGCGACGATCCAGCCTTATTTTTTGGGCCGCAAGCAATATGGAGATCCGCTCAACGTCTCGAACGCGCTGAAGTTTCATCGCGACACATACGCGCCCGGCCTGCGCGTCTATGGCGTGATCAACGACTTCGATTACGACGTCGACATCAACAAGCAGTTTGGCGAAACCGGTGAATTCCGCGATTTCGGCGCGCGCCGCAACGCCGTTCAAACGACGGTCCAGCACGACGCCATCGCCTATGCGTTTGAGGCGGGCTACACATTTTCAGATCATCCATGGAAGCCGCGGATCAGCGCCAACTACGCCTATGGCTCGGGCAATAAGAGTCCGTTCGACAGCGCCAATCAGACCTTCGACATCTTCTATGGCTTCAACCAGCCGTTCTCGCGCAACGACTATATCGCCTGGAATAATGTCAAAGCGCCTAAGGCGCGCTTGGAATTTTCGCCTTTCAAAGATCTCCGGATCGATACGGCGTTCAGCGCCTATTGGCTGGCGAGCGCCGCCGCCGCTTGGGACCGGGCTAATCTCTTTGCGCCGCTCGGCAACAGAGGCACATTCATCGGTACGGAATATGATCTGCGCATCCGCTACAAACTAAATCAGTTCATCAATTTGACGGCGAGCTACTCGCGTTTCTGGCCGGGCTCGTTTACGTCGAGCTTCGCGCCGCCGGTCGCGCTGCAGCCGTTCTTCCCGCAATCTTTTTCCGGACAGAGCACGACCACGAATGGTCTGACCGGGCGCCCGACCGACTTCTTCTATCTGGAAGTCTCAGCCAATGCCTTTGGCGACGGCAATCCGATCACCAAGCCGCCGGGCTCGGATTTTCTCGCTCTCTTCTCGCCTGAGGGGCCTCCCCCGCCGCCTGCGCCGCCGCCAAGCTGGTCTGACGTCTACGTCGGCCTCAATGGCGGCGGGGCGTGGTCGAGCCCGCGGTCGTTCGTACAGCCCTGGCCCTTCGGCGCAGCCGCCGCGAGTCCAGCCGTGGCCACCAGCGCGACGCCGATCGACCAGACGAACCATCTCGCCGGCTTCATCGGCGGTTTCCAGATTGGCGCCAATTGGAAGTTCGCCGACAGCTTCTTGGCCGGCGCCGAGGCGGATCTGCACGGCGTTTCCGGCAACACCGACACGCGGTGGCAAGCGACCCTGGCGCAAGGGGGCGGCAATAGTTTCGTCACTTATGCGCAGCGCACCGCGACCCTCAATTATCTGGGAACGATCCGCGGCCGATTGGGCTATCTCGTCACCCCGACGCTCGCCCTCTATGGCACGGGCGGCATGGCCTATGGCGGCGTCGTTTCCAACGCCGCGATCTTCACCCGAAGAATTGGCGGCACGAACCAGACGCTCGTCAATCCCGTCTATCAGGACAGCTTGATCGGCTGGACGGCGGGCGGCGGCGCTGAATGGATGTTCACGCCCGATTGGAGCGTCAAGGTCGATTATCTTCGCTACGATCTCGGCAATGCGACCGCTTCCGCCTTCGCGGCGCAGTCGAATGGCTTTTACGCTTACGGCGCGTCAAGCTCGACGCGCTTCAATGGCAACCTCATCCACGCCGGCGTCAACCGCCACTTCGATCTCATCAGCATCGCAGAAGCGAAATAGGCTCAAGCTGAAGTGCGAGGCGCTGCGTCAGTTAAGGCAGCGCCAGTGCGCGACTGAAGTGCGCTTACAGGGCCGCTTCAGTCGCGCTCTCGCCTTCAATTTCGTTCGGCCGGGAACGGCGATCGCGCTGCACGGCTCAACACTGCGCCAGCCATGCTGGAAGAAATGCGTCGCATGGGCGAAGAAGAACTTGCGCGCCCGGCAGTGTCGTTCTGGCGGTCCGGCATGGCGCACGAGCTGTGCATTTTGTTCCTTCCTAGGAACATTTCTCAAGTACCAGAGTTTTCCTTCAGTCTCTGACGGGCCTGTCCGCCGCCGCTGCGTGCGGGCGACGGTTGGGTGCGCGTCGCCAAGCGAAAGCTGAGCAAGCTGGCCCGGATTGAAATTTTATGTGTCGGCCCTCGCCACGTCTTTTGGTGAAAGGATTGACCGATGGCTCCAAATTCCAATCCAGCCCCAAAAGGAAAAGAACGGCCTTCCTCCACAATCGAAGAGCTTGATGTGCTCTGGCTTACGGCAGGACTGAGTTGCGACGGCGACTCGGTCTCAATCACCGCCGCCAGCGAACCGAGCATAGAAGACGTCATTCTTGGAGCGATCCCCGGACTACCGAAGGTGCGCTTGCACAATGCAGTGCTCTCCTACGAAGTGGGCGATGACTTCATGAAGGCCTTCCACCAAGGCGCGCGGGGCGAACTCGAAAACTTCGTGCTTGTGGTCGAAGGCTCTATCCCGAACGAGAAGCTCAGCGGCGATGGCTATTGGGCTGCGATTGGCACGGATGCGGCGACTGGCCAGCCGATCAGAACCACTGAATGGATCGACCGATTAGCGCCAAAGGCGCTTGCCGTAATTGGCGCCGGAACATGCGCGACATTTGGCGGCATCCACGCGATGAAAGGCAATCCAACCGGTTGCATGGGCCTTCAGGACTATCTGGGCGCCGAGTGGAAATCAAAAGCCGGTCTCCCGATCGTCAACGTTCCAGGCTGTCCTGTCCAGCCCGACAATTTCATGGAGACATTCCTCTACCTGCTGCGCCAGCTCGCCGGTCTGGCGCCGATGATTCCCGTCGACGGACACGGCCGCCCGCGCTGGCTGTTTGGTCCCACCGTTCATGAGGGATGCGACCGCGCCGCTTACTACGAAGAGGCCGATTTCGCGCAAGAGTATGGCTCGCGGAAGTGCCTGGTGAAGATCGGCTGCTGGGGCCCGGTTGTTCAATGCAACGTGCCCAAGCGGGGTTGGATCGCTGGTCTCGGCGGTTGCCCAAATGTCGGCGGCATCTGCATCGGCTGCACCATGCCGGGCTTTCCCGACAAGTTCATGCCGTTCATGGACGAACCGCCCGGCGCCCGCATCTCATCGGTTCTCATCAAGCCTTACGGCGTGCTGATCCGCAATTTGCGGAAAATCACCAATCACACGCTCAACAAGGAGCCAAGGTGGCGCAACAAGGAGCCGACTTACACAACCGGGTACGATCCTGATCAGCCGAACAAAACTCATCCACTCTAAAGTAAGGGACTGCGATCATGGTCGACCTTGCAACGCGTCGCTCCGCGTCTCCGAGCCCCCATAAAGCGTCGCCAAATCTTGTCGAGATGAATTGGGATCCGATTACCCGGATCGTCGGCAGTCTCGGAATTTTCACCAAAATTGATTTCGAAAATCGGCAGGTCGCCGAATGTCACAGCACGTCGTCGATCTTTCGCGGCTACAGCATTTTCATGAAGGGCAAAGATCCCCGTGATTCCCACTTCATCACCAGTCGCATCTGCGGAATCTGCGGCGACAATCACGCGACGTGCTCGGTCTATGCGCAGAATATGGCCTATGGCATCAAGCCGCCGCCGCTCGCCGACTGGATCATCAATCTCGGCGAAGCCGCGGAATATATGTTCGACCACAATATCTTTCAGGACAACCTCGTCGGTGTCGATTTCTGCGAGCAGATGGTCAAGGAAACCAATCCAAGCGTCTGGGTAAAGGCGCAACGGACCCCGGCGCGGAACTCGGACGCGCATGGCTATCGCACGATCGCCGAGATCATGACCGCGCTCAATCCTTTTTCCGGCGAATTCTACCGTGAGACATTGATTGTAAGTCGCTACACGCGTGAGATGTTCAGCCTGATGGAGGGGCGCCATGTGCACCCCTCCACTCTTTATCCGGGCGGCGTCGGCACCGTCCCGTCGAACCAGCTCTTCACCGAATATCTCACAAGACTCGTACGCTACGCCGAATTCATGAAAAAATGCGTGCCGCTGCACGATGATTTGTTCGACTTCTTTTACGAAGCGCTGCCGGGTTACGAGGAAGTCGGACGTCGACGAATTCTGCTGGGGTGCTGGGGCGCGTTTCAGGACCCGAACCATTGCGACTACAATTATAAACATATGACCGACTGGGGCCGGAAGATGTTCGTCACCCCGGGCGTTGTCGTCGACGGCAAGCTTGTCACGACCGACCTCGTCGACATCAATTTGCAGATTCGCATATTGCGCGGGCAGTCCTACTACGACGACTGGGACAATTGTGAAACCTTCGTCAAGACGGATCCGCTGGGCAATCCGGTCGATCAGAAGCATCCGTGGAATCAGACGACCATCCCGAGGCCGCAGAAGCGCGACTTCGACAAGAACTATTCCTGGGTCATGTGTCCGCGCTGGCTCGACAAGAGCAGCGGAGATCATCTGCCGCTCGACACCGGCGGAGGCGCCTTTGCGCGTCTGTTCTCCACGGCGCTGGCAGGGCTCGTCGACATGAACGGCTATGTCAAAGCCACGGGCGACAGCGTGAAGATCAATCTCCCCAAAACGGCGCTCAAACCTGCGGTGGAGTTCGAATGGAAGGTTCCAAAGTGGAGCAACGCGATCGAACGCGATCGGGCGCGCACCTATTTTCAAGCCTATTGCGCCGCCGCGGCCTATTATTTCCTGGAACAGGCCTTCGCAGAGATTCAGGCGGGCCGCACAAAGACCTTTACGCCATTCGAGGTTCCGGATGAGGCGATCGGCTGTGGCTTCCACGAGGCGGTGCGCGGCGTGCTGTCGCACCATCTCGTCATAAAAGACAAGAAAATCGCCAATTATCATCCCTATCCGCCGACACCGTGGAACGCGACGCCGCGAGACGATTTCGGAACGCCTGGACCTTACGAGGACGCGGTTCAGAACACGCCGATCTTCGAAGAGAATGGTCCGGACAAGTTTAAGGGCATCGACATCATGCGCGCGGTGCGCAGTTTCGATCCCTGTCTGCCATGCGGCGTGCATATGTATGTGGGCGGCGGCAAGACCGTTAAGACCACGCACTCGCCCATGTTCGGCGCCTCGCGAAAGCCGTCGCCATGAGCGGAGAAGCGCGCGAGACGGAGACGCTGGAGCAGTCACTGGCCCGGCTGGAAAGGCTGACGGCCGCGCTCGAGGGGATCGCGGACGGGACGGGGCGGGAGGCGGCGCGTGAGTTGCTGGCGCTCGTGCTCGATTTGCACGCGCGCTCGCTGGCGCGACTCAGCACAATCATTGCAGCATCGGACGATAGCGCCGCCATACTCGAGAAGATCGTCGAGGATCGGGCCCTTCGGGCAATATTGCTCCTCCACGGGCTACATCCGCATAGCGTGGAGGATCGTCTACAGGATGTCATCGCGCGCATGCAGCCACAATGGAGCGCGCGCGGCCTCCATGTGAGCCTCATGAGTGCGAGTAAAGCCTTTGCAATGGTTCAGCTGCAAAGGAATGGCGTTGCTGAGCCTACCGACCAGTTGCGGCTGGAAATCGAGAACGCTCTCACCGACGCGGCGCCGGACCTCGACGATATTTTGATCGAAATGGACATGACAGCCTTTTACGTCGAAACCGCCGCCTAGCCACAAAGAGGCGCGAGAGCATGGAAAGAATAGAATCGGGGAATTGGGCGTCTCGGCTGCAGCGCTTCGTGCGCGCGACGGAAGAAGAGCATTGCGAGTTCTGCTCGAAGGCCATCAATTCCCGCCACGCGCATTTGGTTGAGCGCGCGACGCGAAAGTTCTTTTGCGCTTGTCCCCAATGTGCGTTCCTCTTGGGAGGGGGAGAGCGTTTTGCCGCCTTGCGCGCACGCGCCGATGCGCTGCACGACGTCGATCTGAGCGACGTCGAATGGGAGGGGTTTCGCATCCCAATTGATCTCGCATTCGTGTTCCACAGCACGCCGGCGCAGGGTCCGGTGGCGATCTATCCAGGTCCGGCCGGAGCGATCGAGTCTCCTTTTGCCGCCGATGGCTGGTCGCGACTGATCGCGGCCAATCCGATGTTGGCCGACCTTGATCCGGACGTTGAGGCGTTGCTCGTCAATCGAATGAATGGCGCACGGGAATACTATCTTGTTTCGATTGATCGCTGCTATGCGCTCATTGGGCTGATCCGAAGGCATTGGCGCGGATTGTCCGGCGGCGAAGAAGTCTGGGAGTCTGTTCGCGACTATTTTAGCACGCTGCGAGACGACGTCGAGACGAAGGACAGGGTTCATGGTTGATCTCGACTTTCGCATCGAAGACGTCAAAGTCGAGAAATATTCGGCGGCGCCGCTGCTGCTGTTTGCGTTGCATGTCGTAAACAAGACGCCGGATCTAGCCATTCTCAACGTGATGTTGAACTGCCAGATCCGTATCCAGCCTGCGCGGCGGCGCTATGACGGCGATGAGCACGATCGGCTTTCCGATCTCTTTGGTCATCCGTCGCGCTGGGGCGAGACGATGCGGAGTTTCCTTTGGACGCACGCGAGCGTTTCCGTTCCCGCCGTCAACGCTGAACGCAGGATCGATCTGCCGGCGCCTTGCAGCTATGACTTCAACATTGCAGCGACGAAATATTTTCATGGCCTGGAGCAGGGCGACGTTCCGCTCAATTTTCTGTTCAGCGGCTCGATTTTTTACCGCGACAGCGAAGGCAGGCTTCAGATCGAGCAGGTCGCTTGGAGCAAGGAATGTGCGTATCGTCTGCCCTTAAGCGTATGGCGCGCGATGATGGAGCATTACTATCCGCAGAGCATGTGGCTCTGCCTGCATCGCGACGCTTTTGACGAACTGGACCGGTACCGGCGCCGGCAAGGACTTCCGACATTTGAACGCGCCTTGCAGGCGCTACTCGAAGCCAACGCGGCGGAGGCGACATGAAACTTGACTCCATCAGAGCGATCGCCAACGCCGTTCTTTACGAGGGCTACATCCTTTATCCCTATCGGCCATCGTCAATAAAGAATCGTCAGCGCTGGACGATCGGGGGCGTCTTTCCGAAGGCGTTCGATCAACAGGGCGACGCCTCTCGCATGGAGACGCAAGTTCTCGTGCGGGGCGGAGAGCAGGCGGCGTTCAACGTCCATTTTCGATTTTTGCAGGTCATGACGCGCGAGGTCGGACAGTTGGCGACGCTGGCGCAAGAGCTTCCGGAAGAGGGCGAGCCGGCGCTGACGCGCGTTCCGAGCTTCAATGTCGACGGTCGGGAGTTGCTGGCCTGGGAGGAGGCGATCGAACGGGAGATCGCCATAGGGCCGCTGCGGCCGGCAGATATTCAAGAGGTAGCGACTGTCTTGCCGTTCCGCTTCGAAGGCGCACGCGAAATTGAGCCGGTGCGCGCCCAGGACGGCTGCATCGCGGCCGTTCTCATTCGTACGTCGCATAAGATTCAGGGCGTCATCGATGCGAAGGCGCAGAGGCTCGCGTCGGACGTGTGGAAGCTGACGATAGGAATCGAGAACGTCACGCCGCTTGCGGGCGCGGATCGTGAGAAACGCGCAGCAGCGCAACTTCGCGCCTTCGCCTCAACGCATGCAATCCTCACGGTTGAAGATGGCGCGTTTGTCTCGTTGCTCGATCCTCCGGACGATCTGCGGGAAGCTGCGGCGCAGTGTCGAAATGTCGGCGCTTTCCCGGTGCTGGTCGGGGGACAAGACAATAGCGCCATGCTCGGTTCGCCGATCATCCTCTATGATCATCCGGCGATCGCGCCGGAAAGTCCCGGCGACCTCTTCGACGGCACTGAGATCGACGAAATCTTGACGCTTCGCATCCTCGCGATGACCGACGCCGAAAAACGCGAGATGGCGTCCGTCGACGCCCGTGCGCGCGCGCTTCTGGAGCGCACGCATGCTTTGACCGCCGAGGACATGGCGCGACTTCATGGCGTCATGCGCGATCACCGCTCTCAGGCCAGTCCGATTGAACCGCCGCCGATGGGCGGGGATCATGAGAAGCCCCGCCTCGTCTCGCTGCTGGAGAGCGGACGCAGCCTATGTGTCGGCGCCCGCGTGCGACTACGTCCAAAATCGGGCGGCGACATCATGGATATTGCGCTGAAAGACAAGATCGCGGTCATCGAGGCGATCGAGCGCGATTTCGAGGACCGGATCCATGTCGCGGTGACGTTGATCGACGATCCGGGCCGGGATCTCGGCGCAGCGGGTTTTCCCGGACATCGCTTCTTTTTCAGCCAGGAGGAGATCGAGCCGATTGCCGCGGGAGATGGAGCATGACCTCTATTCTCGTGGCCTGCGTCGGCAACATCTTTAGCGGCGATGACGCCTTCGGATTCGAGGTGGCGCGCCGGCTCTCACAGGTCACGCTCCCGGACGGGGTACGCGTGATCGATTTCGGCATTCGCGGAATAGATCTCACCTACGCGCTGATGGATGGCTATGACGCCGTGATTCTTGTCGATGCGGCGCAGCGAGGGCAAGCGCCGGGCGTCGTCTCAGTGGTGGAGCCCGACCTCATCGAGGCAGGAGACTCCACACCCGAGGATCTGTCGCTTTCGCCGCATGAGCTCGATCCGGCGAAAGTTCTTCGCCTGGCGTCGGCGCTCGGCGGAAGTTGCCGGCGCGTGCTCCTGGTTGCGTGCGAACCGCTGACGCTTGGCGGCGAGGAAGGCCTCATGGGTTTGAGCGAGCCTGTCACGGCGGCGGTGGCCGTCGCCGCCGAGACGGTGGAAGAGCTGATCGATGGAATGTTGGCGGCGTAACATGGCGCAATTCGCGCTCGCGCCGCGTATCGGAAAAGGGAGAAACGTCATGAGCGGATGGGAGATTACAGGAATCGTCCTGGGGGTTATCATCCTCATATTGCTCGTCATCAATGCGAAGGACCTCTATCGCTATATCAAGATCAGCAACATGTGAGGCTGACAACGATCATGAGTTTCGCGGCGGTAGAGCCATCGCAGGCGCTCGAATTTCGGGTGCGCGGCCGCGTGCAGGGCGTCGGCTTTCGTCCGACCGTCTGGCGCATGGCGCGCGAACTTGGGCTTGCCGGCGAGGTTCTCAACGACGGCGAGGGCGTATTGGTGCGCGTCAGCGGCGCTCAGTCGCGGATCGCTGCGCTGCTTCGACGAATCGAACGGAGCCCGCCGCCGCTGGCGCATATCGACAGCATCGAAAGGCGGCGCTACAGCGGCCGACTGCCACAGGAGTTCCGTATCGCCGAGAGCATCGGCGGACCCGCCCGCACCCAGGTCGCGCCGGATGCGGCGCTCTGCGGCGCATGCGCGGCGGAGCTACGCGATCCCGGCCAGCGCCGCTATCGCTATCCGTTCATCAATTGCACCCATTGCGGACCGCGCCTCAGCATTGTGACGGCCGTTCCTTACGACCGCGCGACGACGACGATGGCGCCCTTCGCCCTGTGTGCGGCGTGTGAGGCGGAATATCGCAATCCGAACGATCGCCGTTTTCACGCTGAAGCGGTGGCCTGCCCATCCTGCGGGCCGACCGCATCGCTCGTTGCCTTCGGGCAAGCGGGAGCGCCGCGCGACGGCGGCCCCGACGCGGTAAAGATTGTGGCTGGGCTTATCGCGCGCGGCGATATCATCGCCGTCAAGGGACTCGGCGGCTATCATCTCGCGTGTGACGCGATCAGCCCCGAGGCCGTCGCGCGCCTGCGCCGATTGAAGCGCCGTGACGCAAAGCCCTTCGCGCTGATGGCGCGGGATCTTGCCGTTATCCGTCGCTACTGCGTAATCGACGCCGTCGAGGAACGCGAACTCACAAGCGTCAAGGCGCCGATCGTGCTGCTACGCGCAACAGGCCCGGAGCGCCTGCCCGAGGCCATCGCGCCCGGACTCGACACGCTCGGCTTTATGTTGCCGACGACGCCGCTGCATCTGCTACTCGTCGATCAGTTCGAACAACCACTCGTGATGACGAGCGGCAATATTTCGGACGAACCCGCCGTCGTCGATGACGCGGAGGCGTACCGACAGCTTGCCGAAATCGCCTCCTTCGCATTGACGCATAATCGCGCCATCGCCAATCGCGTCGACGACTCGGTCGTGCGGGTCATGGCCGGGCGATCGCGCGTTCTTCGCCGCGCCCGCGGCTACGCGCCCGCGCCGCTGCGGTTGCCGAACGGCTTCGAGAATGCGCCCGACCTTTTGGCGATGGGCGGAGAGCTGAAGGCGACCTTCTGCCTGGTCAAGGACGGTCAGGCGATCCTGTCGCAGCATCAGGGCGATCTCGAGAACGCGGCGACATTAGATGATTATAAAAAGAACTTCGCTCTCTATCGGAGCATGTTCGATCACGCGCCGTCGGCGATCGTCGTCGACCGGCACCCTGAATATCTGTCCTCGAAACTCGGACGCGCAGAGGCCGACACACGGGCCTTGCCGTTGATTGAGGTTCAACACCATCACGCCCATGTCGCCGCCTGTCTTGCTGAGAACGGCCGACCGCTCCATGCGCCGCCGGCGCTCGGAATCGTGCTCGATGGACTCGGTTTTGGTGATGACGGCGCGATATGGGGCGGCGAGTTCCTGCTCGCCGACTATCTTGGCTACGAGCGGCTCGCACGTTTGAAGCCGGTCGCCATGCCCGGCGGCGCACAGGCGGTGCGCGAACCGTGGCGAAACCTCTATGCGCATCTTAAGGCTGCGGGCGCGTTCGATGCGACGCTTTCTGCGTCCGGCGATTGGAGCGCCTTGAACGGCAAACCGCTAGCGACGATCGACCGGATGATCGCGCAAGGCCTCAATTCGCCGTTCGCCTCCTCGTGCGGACGTCTGTTCGACGCGGTCGCCGCCGCGCTCAGCGTCTGCGCCGACCGTCAGGCCTATGAAGGCGAAGCGGCGGCGCGACTCGAGGCGCTTGCGGCTGCGGCAGCGCCAAACGCGACGCGCGGCTATGCGCTTAGGATTACCGAGTCCGAGCTCATCGACATCGATGCGGCGCCGATGTGGCGCGCAATTCTCGATGACCTCCGGCAGGGCGTTACGGCGCAGACCATCGCGCGCCGTTTTCACCTTGGTCTGGCTCAGTCAATCACTGAAGTCGCCATGCGACTGGCGGCTGCGCGACGATTTGAAACGGTGGCGCTGTCGGGCGGCTGCTTTCAAAATCGCCTGCTTTTCGAAAGCGTCTACGAAGGGTTGTGCGAGGCTGGCTTCACGGTGCTCACCCATGCAGATGCGCCGGCGAATGATGGCGGGCTCTCGCTGGGTCAGGCCGCCATCGGCGCCGCGCATCTGATGAGAACCGACATGACAAGAGATGGAAAGGACGGCGCATGTGCCTCGGCATCCCCGGCTGCATCGTTCGCATAGACAATGCCGACGATCTCGTCGCGACCGTTGACGTGAGCGGGGTGCGTCGTCAGATCAACATCAGCTGCATCGTGGATGAAGCGCATCCTGTGGACTCCTGCGTCGGCGACTGGGTTCTCGTCCATGTCGGTTTCGCGATGAGCCGGATCAACGAAGCGGAGGCGGCGGAGACGCTCAGATTGCTGCAAGAGCTTGGCGAACTCCAAGCCGAACTTGAGACTATGCAAACGCTCACCGACGCAGTCGCGGCGCAGGAATAGGGATCATGACCAGCAAGAGCGCACTGGAGGTCCTTTATCCGTTCCTGCATGGCAAAGAGCAGGATCCTGCCGCCGTCGATGCTGGGTTGCTGCACTCCATTGAAGAGAAAGCGCGCGAGTCGCGCGAGACCAATGCGCGTTTCTTCGCCGAGCAAGCCTCTGTTCTGCTCGACGCGGCGAAGGCGCTCGCCGGCGTTTATCGACGTGGCGGCCGGATGTTCACCATGGGCAATGGCGGCTCGAGTTGTGACGCCTCGCATGTCGCCGTCGAGTTCCTCCATCCGATCACCGCCGGTCGGCCGGCGCTTGCAGCGATAAATCTCACCGCCGACGTGGCGATGACGTCCGCCGTGGGCAATGACGTGGGCTTCGAGCACATTTTCGTGCGCCAGCTTATCGCTCATGGCCGGGCGGGAGACGGGCTTATCGGCCTCTCCACCAGCGGCAATTCGGCAAATCTGATCGCCGCCTTCGTGAAGGCGAGGGAAATGGGTCTGACGACCATTGGCTTTAGCGGCGGCGACGGCGGCAAGATGGCGTCCGGCGTCTGCGATCATTGTGTTGTCGTGCTCACGACGTCTGTCCATCGCATTCAGGAGTGCCACGTCGCCGCCTATCACATTCTGTGGGACCTCGTTCACACGCTGCTCGCCGACGATCGCGGCTCGGCCATAAGCAAGGACGTCGCGGCATGAGATATGTCGACGAATTTCGCGATCGGGCGAAGGCGGATGTTCTGATCAAGGAGATCGAGCGGCTGCTTGCTCACATTGGGCGTGACCAGAATCGGCCGCTGCAGATCATGGAAGTCTGCGGCGGGCACACGCATTCGATTTTCCGCTACGGCGTTGAAGGCATGCTGCCGAAATCCATCGAACTGGTGCATGGACCCGGCTGTCCTGTTTGCGTGCTGCCGATGGGACGCGTCGACGATTGCGTCGCCATCGCCGAGCGTCCGGAGGTGATCTTCACCACCTTCGGCGACGCTATGCGCGTGCCGGGTTCACGCAAGAGTCTGTTACAGGCGAAGGCTGACGGCTGTGACGTGCGCATGGTCTATTCGCCAATGGATGCGCTGGCGCTCGCGCGTAAAAATCCCACGTGCGAGGTCGTCTTCTTTGGCATCGGCTTCGAGACCACCATGCCGTCGACGGCGTTGACCGTGCTGCAGGCGGAGCGTGAAGGGATCAAGAACTTTTCGATCTTCTGCAATCACATCACCATCGTTCCAACGATCAAAGCGATTCTCGACAGCCCGGATCTGCGCCTCGACGGATTTCTGGGACCCGGCCATGTCTCCATGGTGATCGGCGATGCGCCTTATGAATTTATTGCGCGCTACTACAAGAAGCCGATGGTGATCGCGGGGTTCGAGCCTCTCGACATCCTTCAATCGATCTGGATGCTGCTCAAGCAAATAGATGAAGGACGCTGCGAAATTGAAAATCAATATGCGCGGGTCGCTCCGGCGGGAGGCAACGCCGTCGCGTTGCGGGCGGTCGCGCAGGTCTATGAACTTCGCGAATTCTTCGAATGGCGCGGGCTCGGCTCCATCGATCACTCTGGCGTCAAAGTGCGCGACGCCTATGCCGGCTTTGACGCCGAGCGGAAATTCGCAGTGCCCAATGCAAAAATCGCCGATCCAAAATCCTGCCAGTGCGGCGAAGTCCTCAAGGGCGTCATCAAGCCTTGGCAGTGCAAAGTGTTCGGCCGCGCCTGCTCGCCTGAGACGCCGCTCGGCGCGCTGATGGTGTCGTCTGAGGGCGCTTGCGCGGCATACTTCCAGTACGGCGGTATAAAGCGGGGACGCGACGAAGCGGAGGCGAGCGTCGCATGAATATGGTCTCCTTCCCGCCCCGGCGTTCGCGCGGCAAGGTGCATGTGCCGACCGTCACGCTTGCGCATGGCGGCGGCGGCAAGGCAATGAAGGATTTGATCGACGACGTCTTTGTGGCGGCGTTCGACAATCCACTGCTGGCGTCGCTCGACGATTCTGCGCGGATGGATCTCTTGGACCTCGCGCAATATGGCGACCGGCTGGCCTTCACGACGGATTCGTTCGTCGTCGACCCGCTGGTGTTCCCCGGCGGCGACATCGGCAAGCTTGCGGTCTGCGGCACGGTGAACGACCTCGCGGTAGGCGGCGCGCTGCCCCTCTATCTCTCTTGCGCCGTCATCATCGAGGAGGGCGTCTCGATCGATTTTCTGCGGCAGATCGCAAGGTCTATGGCGGCGACGGCGCAGGAGGCCGGGGTGAAGATCGTCACCGGCGACACCAAGGTCGTGAACAAGGGCGCCTGCGACCAGATGTTCATCACCACGACCGGCGTTGGCGTCGTCGCCGCAGGAGTCGAGCTTGGCGCGCACCGCGCGCGACTGGGCGACGCGGTGCTGGTCAATGGACTGCTCGGCGATCATGGCGCGGCCATTCTTGGCGCGCGCGGCGATATGGCGTTGCAATCGCCGATCGAGAGCGACTGCGCGCCGCTGCAGGGTCTTATCACAAGCCTACTCAATGCCGCGCCCAACACGCGGTTCATGCGCGATCCGACGCGCGGCGGAGTGGCGACCGTGCTTAATGAAATCGCCGAAGCCGCTCAGGTCGCCATCGAAATCGAGGAGACGGCGACTCCGCTGCGCGACGAGGTGCGCGGCTTTTGTGAAATTCTCGGCCTCGATCCGCTCTATCTCGCCAACGAAGGCAAGATCGTCGCGATCGTTCCGCCCGACGAGGCCGAACCGGCGGTTGAGGGCATGCGGGCGCATCCTCTGGGACGACAGGCGGCGATCATCGGCAGCGTCGTCGCGGGCGAACCGGGTCGCGTCACCATGCGCACGATTTTCGGCGGCCGCCGCATCGTCGACATGCTGGTCGGCGAGCAATTGCCGCGCATCTGCTAAAGGAGCCGAAGTGCACGAACTTTCGATCGTATGCAGCATCGTCGAATTGGCGTCGCAGGCCGCGCAAGGGCGTCACGTGCGCCGCGTGACGATCGAGATCGGCGCATTGTCGGGCGTCGAGCCGCAGGCCGTCGCGTTCTGTTTTCCGGAAGTCGCCCGAGGCACGCCGGTTGAAGACGCGACGCTGGACATCCGCGAAGTCGACGCCGAGGCGCGCTGCGACGTCTGCGGCGCTGAGTTTCCCACGCCCGACATGCTCTCGGCGTGTCCATGCGGCTCTCGTCAATTCCAACGCCTGTGCGGCGAAGAGCTGAACATCAAGAGCATCGAAGTTGAGGAGGCTGCGTAATGTGCGCGAGCTGCGGCTGCCAAGGGCAGGGGACTACAATGACCAATCTGCAGACCGGCGCGCGCGCGGAGATCGAGGCGCTGCCCGAGCAAGACGGCGCGGCCCATTCGCATGGGGACCATGGCCATGGTCATTTTCATGACGAACATCAACATGCTCATGATCATCATCATCACGGGCACGAGCAGGGTCATGCGCACGGGCATGATCACAGCCACGCGCATGCGCACGAACACGGCGATCACGATCACGCTCACGAGGATTCCCACCGGCGCCTCGAATTGGAGACGCGCATTCTCGCGAAGAACGACGCGATCGCCGCCAAATGCCGGGCATGGCTCGCGGGTCGCGAAATTGTGGCGCTCAATCTCGTCAGCTCGCCCGGCGCCGGAAAGACGACGCTGCTGGAGCGCGCCATCGCGGACCTCTCAGGCGAGCTGCCGCTGTTCGTCGTCGAGGGCGATCAGGCGACGTCGAATGACGGCGAGCGGATTCGCGCGGCGGGCGCGCCGGTGGTTCAGGTCAACACCGGCACAGGATGTCATCTCGACGCGGAAATGATCGCGCGCGCACTTTCCGAACTCAAGCCGAGCGTCGCTTCGCTCGTCTTGATCGAAAATGTCGGCAATCTCGTCTGCCCGGCGCTCTTTGACCTTGGCGAACACGCTAAGGTGGTTATCTTTTCGACGACGGAAGGCGAAGACAAGCCGCTCAAATATCCGCATATGTTCAGCGCCGCGAAGCTCGTCATCTTCAACAAGATTGATCTCCTGCCGCATCTTGATTTCTCGATGGCGCGGGCGCGAGAGAATATTCTCCGCGTCAATCCGGATGTTGAAATCGTTGAAGTCTCCGCCAAGACCGGCGCGGGCATGCAGACGCTCTATGACTGGGTTCGCGCACAACGTAAGGCTGCCGTACAGTTGGACGTCATCTGACGCTCGACGCGAAGGAAACTTTCTTACTTGGGCCGCGGAATTCCCGGCCCTGCCTTTTTCATAGCTTCACGCTCATACTTCATATAGCTGCCAGCTTCTTTGAGATAGAACGGCGCTACTTCACTTATCGACACAGCCGATTTATTGCCCGTGACAATCTGGTCCAAATAACGCAGCCTATAAGAGACTTCTGGCGTTCCGCTTGCGTCTGTGCATCGAGCCGATAAATACGTTTTTCGGCTATCCGCCGTAAGGTAAAGATTAATATCAATGAAATGGTTCATTTTATCGAATGGTTGTTTTATTTCTGCCGGCAATCTGCCGGGGAAACCAAATGGCATTACAGGTAGTTGCTGATCTACAATGATTCTCAGGTGAAATGCGTGGTATTTCATATTACATTCTTTGCGCCATAATTTTTTCTCCTCAAAAACTTCCATATCTTTGAAGGCGCAATATTTGGTATCTTCTCCCACGGCGATGTACGCCAAATCCTTTGAATTCGACGCGTCCTTTACCGAGATGACGTTGTTCCTCTTGGTAAACTTGATGTCCGCATATTTGGTCGATTGCGACGGAGCACCTGGCGGCGCAGAAAATCGGTTGAGAATCTGGTAATCCGAACTGCACTCGTAGGAGTCGGGGTCATCGCCTCTGTAGTTTTCCGCCGCTTCAACCGGAGCGTCGCTTGCGACAAGCATCGCGGAAAAAACAAGCGCGCCGAGGATCCGCCGCGCGGCCGCCACGAAACATGAATTGCGCGAACCTTTATCCGCCACGTCGGAGAAGAAAAAAAATCTCAAGACAAAACCTTCCCGCAATTGGCCGCTACACGGGGCAGGCGTCACATCGGCCGGTCAGCAGCGTAACAACTTCGCTTCGGATAGCAATGAAGCGGCGCTCGCGTCATTGAGGGTGGGAAGCCTTGGACACCGGCAAAGGAGTTCTTCCTAAATCGCTGCTTCTTTCACGTCGACGCTGACATCCAAATCTTGATCGCCGGCGCCGATAATCACGCCGTCGATCGGCGAAACATCCGCATAGTCGCGTCCGATGGCGATAGCGATATGGTCGTTTCGGACGACAAGGGCGTTCGTCGGATCAAGGTCGAAGAAGCCAAATTCCGGCCCGCACCAAACAGAAACCCACGCATGGGTTGAATCGGCGCCTTCCAGCCGCGCTTGGCCTGGGGCTGCGAAAGTTCGAAGATAGCCGCTGACATAGGACGCCGCCAAACCGAGACCGCGTAGCGCCGCGATCATGATATGCGCGAAATCCTGGCAGACGCCGCGACGGCGTTCGAGCGCCTGCGCGATCGGCGTCGCAATATGGGTCGCATCCGGATCGTAGGCGAAGTCGGCGTGGATGCGCTGCGTCAGTTCAATAGCGCCTTCGAGAATCGGCCGCCCGGGCGAAAAGCTCTCGCGCGCATAATGTGTCGCCGCATCGAACAGCGGCGCAAAGCGGCTTGCGTAAATGTAATGGGCGGGAGAGGACGCGGCGAGCGAGTCGGCCGCGTAGGCGGCATTCCTCACGTTTTCCCAAGCCGGCGTCAGCGCCGGCGCAGGCGGCGGCGCTCGCTCGACCGCGACGCGCGCCGCAAGGGCGATTTGCAGTCTCGTATGAGGCTTGAGAATGCGCGCTTCGCAGACCCGGTTTCCGTGAAAGTCAATTCGTTCATTGAGGATTTCGGCCGATGGCGACAGCTCAATACGATGAGACAGCAGTGTTTGGCCGCGATCATTGCGCGGAATCAGGCGCATGGCGCAGCGCGCCGAAGCGACGGGCGCGTCATATTTATAGATCGTGCGATGGGCGATATCGTAGATCACGCGATCCGCGACGGCTGAGAATTTGCGGCGCCATCGGCGCCATGCGTGAAATAGCGCTCGGCGATTTTGTCGGCGAGAGACATCAGGCGTTGCTCAAACGCAAGAATGATCGCGGCGTCCAAGCGGCGCGCATCTTCCGACTCGAGTTCGGCGCGAAGCTTGACGGAGAGTCGCCGCGGCGGCTCCATGACTCCATCGTCTCGCAGATTCGGCAGCGCCGCGAGATGTTCGTCGATACGCATCGCCTGGAAGGAAACGGATCGCGGATTGAACGGATCGAGCATGGCCATGTCGAGGACGGGCGCCAACGCGGCGCCGGCGATGTAGCGGGAGCGATAGGTGATCTGCGAATCGAGTAGATCGAGCAGAGCGTCCAGCGTCTCGACCGTCGCATCGTCGCCGGCCAACTGTCGGGCGAAGCGGCACGTTCCGATGGCGCGTTCGATTCTGCGCCCGAGATCGATAAAGCTCCAGCCGGCGACGCGGTTGAAATTTTCGTCGATCAGTCCAGACAACGCCGCCAGCGTATGGAGCGAGCGCTCCACGATTTCGAGCGCCTCGGGCTCGGTTATCGCGCCGGCGCCGGCGCGCGTCAGACGCGTCTCAATGCGTCCGATGAGATGCCAGACATCTTGGGACAAGCGCTCGCGCACGATGGAGGCTGCGCGTCTTGCATAGCGCACGACAGAGAGCGCTGAACCGTAATTGTCGGCGCCTGCGGCCGCCGCCCATGCGATCTGCGTCGGGTCCATGTCCGGCATGTCTTCGGGCGCGGCGCCCCAGGCGATCAGCAGTCGCGCAAGCCGTTCGATCGACTGGCGCCCTTGAAGATCGATGTGCTGGAGTTCGCCCAGCCGCGCCCCGAGCGACCGCACGACGCGCAATGTCGCTTCGGCGCGCTCGAGATAGCGTCCCATCCAGAAAAGATTATCGGCGGCGCGGCTCGGCAAATTGCCGAGCGCGCGCACGATCGGCGGATCCTCATCGGACGGCAACAGCGTCGACCATTCGATCGGACGGCTCGTCAACACCCAGACGTCGCTCGATTGCGCGCCGGCGTCCATCGACACGGCGCGCGCGTCGAGCCGGTTGGAGATGCGGCAAAAGCCGCCGGGCATCACCGTCCAACCGTCAGCCGTCGCGGCGACGAACACGCGTAAGGCGAAAGGTCTCGGCGTTAGCCTGCCGTCGGCCCAAGCCGGCGTCGTGGAGAGCTTGACCGGTTCCTGAGCGACATAGTCAACGCCGCGCTGATTTATAGCGTCGAGCAGCCGCGTGCGCTCCTCGCTGGAGAGCGCATGACCGAGCGCCTCACGACGTTCGCCAAATCCCGGGAGCCTGTCGCTGAACGCCCCGCTGATCGCGTAGTCGCTCAAGGCCTCGACAACCTGATCGCGTTCGCTTTCGCGTCCGCACCACCACGTCGCGACATTGGGAAGTTTGAGGCTCTCGCCGAGCAGGCGTTGCGACAGCTCCGGCAGGAAACTCATCAGCGCGCGCGATTCGATGAGACCGGCGCCGGGCATGTTCGCCACGACAACGGCGCCGCGACGGATGGCCTCGAACATCCCGGCGACGCCCAGACGCGACGCGGCATTCTGCTCCAGCGGGTCGCACCAGTCAGCGTCGACGCGACGCCAAATCGCATCGGCGCGCTTCAAGCCGGCGATGGTGCGCACATGCAGCTTGCCATCGCTCATGACGAGATCTTCGCCTTCGACCAGCGTAAGGCCGAGATAGCGGGCGAGATTCACCTGTTCGGAATAGGTCTCGCTCCAAGGGCCAGGCGTCAGCAGGCAGATGCGCGGATCGGCGCGTTGCGCCGCGCCGGAAATGCTCGCACGGAATTCTCGGAAAAACGGCGCGAGGCGCTCGACGTTCATGTCTCGATAGAGACTCGGCAGAGCGCGCGACAGGATCATCCGATTTTCTAAGGCGTAACCAGCTCCCGAAGGCGCCTGCGCGCGATCGCCGAGCACCCGCCAGGCGCCATCGGGCCCGCGCCCGATATCGGCGGCGTAAAAGCGCAGCCAACGTCCGCCGGGCGGCGCGACTCCGCACATCGGTCGTATGAAGTCCGGCGATCCCGTGATGGCCGTAGCGGGCAGAGCGCCCTCAGCCACAAGCCGCGCTTCGCCGTAAACGTCATGCAGGATCTGATCGAGAAGTTCGGCGCGCTGTGCAACGCCAGTCGCAATATCGCGCCATTCTGATTCCGGGATCAGAAGCGGCAAACGCCCTAACGGCCAACTGCGCTCCTTGGTTTCTCCGTGAACCCGGTAGGAAATCCCCATGTCGTCGATGCGGCGGCCGGCCGCGGCGAAGCGTTGCTCGAGGCCGGTATCGCCGAATGCGGCGAGCGATTCCAGGAACTGGAGCCAGTGCGCGCGCGGACGTCCATCTGGGTCGAGAAGCTCATCCGGCGCGTTGCGCATCGGCGCATATTGAGCGATCCAGGCGGCAACGCGCTGCGACGCCTTGTCCGTTTCCATGGGGCGCTCAGCGGACAATGCTCCTCCGAAGATCCAATGTCAGCGGAAACTCTTGGCCGGGCTCCTCGCGCGGCGGATCGACAGGCCCGGGCGTGTGCCCATGATCCTGAAATCGCGCCAAGCGCCGCGCTTCGGCTTCGTTACTGTTGACGGGGAAGGCGTCGTAATTGCGGCCCCCAGGGTGCGTCGCGTGATACACGCAGCCGCCCAGTGAACGCCTGCTCCAGCAGTCGATGACGTCGAAGGTCAGTGGCGCATGGACCGGCAGCGTCGGATGCAGGCCCGACGGCGGTTGCCAGGCCTTGAAGCGCACGCCCGCCACCGCCTCGCCGGGGACTCCGGTGCTGGTCATCGGCACGCGGCGTCCGTTGCAGGCGATGATGTGTCGGCCCGGAACGAGGCCCTTCGCTTTGACCTGCAGGCGCTCAAGCGATGAATCGACGTAGCGCACCGTGGCGCCGTTCGCGCCTTCTTCACCCATCACATGCCAAGGCTCGAGCGCGCCGCGGATTTCCAAATGAACGCCGCCGTGCTCGACGCTTCCGGCGAGCGGGAAGCGGAATTCCCGCTGCGCCTCGAACCATTCCGCTTCGAAGCCGTAGCCGGCGCGGCGCAGATCATCGATAACGCCGAGGAAGTCCTGCCAGACGAAATGCGGCAGCATGAATTTGTCGTGCAGCGCCGTTCCCCAGCGCACCAGGTCTCCGTGCTGCGGCTCCCGCCAGAACCAAGCGACGAGCGCGCGAAGCAACAATTGCTGCGCGAGACTCATTCGCGCGTCGGGAGGCATTTCGAACGCGCGGAATTCGACGAGCCCGAGACGCCCGGTCGGTCCGTCGGGCGAATAGAGCTTGTCGATGCAGATTTCGGCGCGATGGGTGTTGCCGCCGACATCGACCAGCAAATTGCGGAACAACCGATCGACGAGCCATGGCGGCACATAGCCTTCGCCGGGAGACGGCACCTGCGCCAGTGCGATCTCCAGCTCATACAGCGAGTCGTGCCGCGCCTCGTCGACGCGGGGCGACTGGCTGGTGGGACCGATGAACAGTCCGGAGAACAGATAGGATAGTGAGGGATGCCGCTGCCAATAAAGCACAAGGCTCTTCAACAGGTCGGGGCGGCGCAGGAAGGGCGAGTCGGCTGGCGTTTTGCCCCCAAGCACGACATGATTGCCGCCGCCCGAGCCGATCTGCCGTCCGTCAATCATGAATTTGGCGGTCGTCAACCGCGCCCGCCGCGCGTCCTCATAGAGCGCGGTCGTCGTTTCGACGGCCTCCCGCCATGTGGCGGCCGGGTGAATATTGACCTCGATGACGCCAGGATCAGGCGTCACCTTGATCACTTCGAGGCGCGGATCGTCGGGCGGCGGATAGCCTTCGATATAGAGCGGCAGCCCGGTCGCTTTGGCGCTCTCTTCCACCGCCTCGAGCAGCTCGAGATAATCCTCGAGCGTTTCGACGGGCGGCATGAACACGCAGAGATTGCCGTCTCTTGGTTCTATGGTGAAAGCGGTGCGCACGGCCCCTTCGACAATGGACTGTTCGTGCAGGTCCTGGCGCGCGTGACCACTGGACGTCGCCCCGCCGCCTTGAATGCGGCGAAAATGACCGGGCTCGGGCAGCGGCTCGCGGGGCGCGAAAGGATCCTGCGGATAGATGAACGGATATTCGCCTTCGGGGAGCTTGGGCAAGGATGCGACGGGGAGCCGCAGTCCGATAGGCGAATCGCCCGGCGCCAAAAACAGCTTTCCTCGTCGCAGCGTCCACTTCTCCGAGGTCCAGCGCGACTGGGACTCGGCGCGCGCATTCCAGCGCTGGATGGGAAGGACGAAACCGGTCGGCTTGCTCAGGCCGCGCTCGAACACCCGCATCATGCGAGAGCGTTCCTCCGCATCGTCGATCTTGGGATCGGAGGGATCGACATTGATCGGGAGGACGCTCTCCTTGACCATCCAATGCGCGGGATCTTCGTAGGCCGGCAAAGCATGTTCGGCGCCCACCCCGAGACGCTCGGCCAGATCCTGCACAAAGACTTCCGCTTCCGCCGTGGTCGCGCCTTTCGGCTCGGCGATATCGACGATCAGCAGCGGCTGCGACCAAATCGGCTTGCCGTCCCGGCGCCAGTAAAGCCCAAAGGCCCAGCGCGGCAGGCTTTCGCCGGGATACCATTTGCCCTGGCCGTAATGCAGAAACCCGTTTGGCGCAAAGCGCTCGCGTAGCCGGCGTATGAGGTCATCGGCTCGGTCGCGCTTGGTAGGGCCGGTCGCCGCCGTGTTCCATTCGGGGGATTCGAAATCGTCGATCGAGACGAACGTCGGCTCGCCGCCCATGGTGAGGCGAACGTCGAGTGCTTTAAGGTCCGCGTCGACACTTTCGCCCAAGGCGTCAAGTCGGCCCCATGCGTCGTCCGAAAAAGGCGCTGTGATGCGTGGCGCCTCATTGATGCGGTCGACGCGCATCTCGAAACCGAATTCGACCTGGGCGGGCTCGACGAGGCCCGACAGAGGCGCGGCGGAGCGATAGTGCGGCGCGCTGCATAGCGGCAGATGACCTTCGCCACAGAACAGTCCCGACGTCGCGTCAAGACCGATCCAACCAGCGCCGGGCAGAAAAACTTCCGCCCAAGCGTGCAGATCCGTGAAGTCGTGATCGGTTCCCTTCGGGCCTTCAATCGGATCGACATCGGCCTTTAACTGGATGAGGTAGCCGGAGACGAAACGCGCCGCGAGACCGAGCTTGCGCAAGATCTGCACGAGAAGCCAAGCGGAATCGCGGCACGAACCCGATCCCAGCGCGAGAGTCTCTTCCGGCGCCTGCACGCCAGGCTCCATCCGGATGACGTAGCGAATGTCGCGGTGCAGCCGCGCGTTGAGTTCGACGAGAAAATCAATTGTCCGCGTTTTTTGCCGCGGAAGGCTTCGGACGAAGTCTTCTGTCAACGACCCCACGTCCTCGGGTTCCAGATAGGCGGCGAGTTCAATTTTCTGTTCGTCCGGATAAGCGAACGAAAATTCTTCGGCATAAGGCTCGATGAAGAAATCGAATGGATTATAGACGGCGAGATCCGCCAGCAGGTCGACCTCAATCTTGAATTCGCTCGCGCTATCGGGGAACACCAGACGCGCCAGCCAATTGCCGTGGGGGTCCTGCTGCCAGTTTATGAAATATTCCGAAGGCGCGATCTTGAGCGAGTAGCTCAAGATTTTCGTGCGGCAATGCGGAGCCGGGCGCAGGCGGACGATCTGCGGACCGAGCGCGACCGGGCGGTCATATTTGTAGTGGGTGATATGGTGAAGCGCGATCTGGATCGACACGTTAATCAGCGTCTCGTTTCAGCGCCATTCGCTTACGAATTGGCGCAGGGCCACTGCCGGGAGTTTAGCGGGGCCGCGCCGCGCAGTGTCAATCTGAAGAGCCGCCAAAATGGCGGCTTTGTCCGAAATTGCGGCAATAAGCCTAGCGGGTGAATACGGGCTGCGCATTCAACTGGCGCCGGTATAGGATGCTCCGGAAGACCGAGGCTCCCGAGCGACCACCGCTCTGTCTCGACCAGGAACATTCCGCCTGCAGCGCAGTTAAGGCGGCAAGCGCGCTCCCGAAAGATCCTCCATGAAAGCCTTTCGATGCCAGGTTTGCCGCCAGAGCATACTTTTTGAGAACACCAAATGCGAAAGTTGCGGGCACACGCTCGGCTATTTGCCGACGCATGGCGCGATGACCGCAGTCGAACCTGCCGGTGACGGATGGCGCGCGTTCGCTGACGGAACCCGCGAATATCGCTTCTGCAAGAACTGGGAGCTGCACGGATGTAATTGGATGGTCGAGAAGGGCGGCCCTTCGGAGTATTGTCTTGCCTGCCAGCACAATCGAACCGTGCCTGACTTGTCGGACGACAAGCGCCACGCCGCGTGGCAGAAAATCGAAGCCGCCAAACGACGGCTCTTTTACAGCCTGATCAGACTGAATCTTCCTGCGCCCACGGCGTCCGAGAACGACGGCGAGCCGCTCGTCTTTGATTTTTTGGCGGAGGAGCCGTCGCAAAGGCCGGTGCTGACGGGCCATAGCTGGGGCCTGATTACGATCGCCTTGAAGGAAGCGGACGATCCGGTCCGGGAAAAAATGCGTGACGATATGGGTGAACCCTATCGTACGTTGCTCGGGCATTTCAGGCATGAGATCGGCCACTATTATTGGGATCGCATCGTGCCGCACTCCGAACATCTTAGGGCGTTTCGTGAGCTCTTTGGGGACGAGCGGCAAGATTACTCCAACTCTCTGCAGAGACATTACGATGAAGGGCCTCCAGCCGACTGGCGACAGAAGCACATAAGCGCATACGCCTCCTGTCACGCGTGGGAAGATTTCGCGGAAACCTTCGCGCATTATCTCCATATCGTCGACACGCTCGAAACGGGTCGCAGCGCAGGGCTCGTCGTGCGGCGGGATGACGGTTCTCCGGCGCGGGTCGATTTTGATCCCTACGCCTATCCCGACATAAATGAGATGGTCGATAGTTGGCTGGACATTTCGTTTGCGTTGAACAACATCAACCGATCGATGGGGCAACCAGACATCTATCCCTTCGTGATTTCGCCGGTCGTGAAAGAGAAACTGGGCTTTGTCCAAAACCTTCTCATGGATCACGCCCAGCGGCACGCCGCCGTCGCCGCGCCGCGCGCCGCGTGTTGCTAATCCATCCATTTGCGATACCAGGCCAGCTTGCAGGCGAACGCTTTTGAGCTGTGCCGAAGCGGCAAGCATCCCAAGACGAAAGACCGGTTTGACGATGCGCCGCGCTGCTGCGATCAAAGGCGCAGGGCGTGAGCCTCGATGCGCGTCTGTGCGTTCAGGCGCGGACGCGCGCCCCCGTTCCGGCGCCCGACCAGCCTTTGGAGAATCGAATGATCGTTTCGTCAGCTTCGGATTATCGAAAGGTCGCGCAGCGCAAGCTGCCGCGCTTCCTCTTTGATTATATCGACGGCGGGGCGAACGCTGAAGACACGCTGCAGGCCAATGTCGCTGATTTGAGAGCCGTGAACCTCAGACAGCGCGTGCTGAAGAACGTTTCCGACCTCAGTCTCGCGACGGAGTGGTTCGGTCAGCCTTCTGAGCTTCCCGTGATCCTGGCGCCTGTCGGGCTGAGCGGGATGTTTGCCCGTCGAGGCGAGGTGCAGGCGGCCAAAGCTGCGGCGAAGAAGGGCGTTCCTTACGTGCTATCGACGCTCTCGGTCTGTTCGCTCGAGGAAGTTACGTCGCAATGCAGCGCAGGAACCATCTGGTTCCAGCTCTACGTGCTCAAAGACCGTGGATTCATGCAGTCGATGTTGGAGCGCGCCCAACGCGCAGGCATAGAAAAACTTGTGTTTACGGTAGACTTGCCCGTGCATGGATCGCGCTACCGCGACGCCCATTCCGGGCTCACAGGACCCTACGCCATGCAGCGGCGAATACTGCAGGCGATAACAAAACCCGCTTGGGCCTTTGACGTCGGGATCCGCGGACGACCGCACGATCTCGGCAATATCTCAGATTATCTCGGCAAGACGACCGGACTGCAGGATTACATCGGCTGGCTTGGAAAAAACATTGACCCGTCGATCAGCTGGTCGGACCTGGAATGGATCCGCGATTTCTGGAAAGGGCCTTTGATCGTCAAAGGCGTATTGGATCCCGAGGACGCGCGGGACGCCGTGCGCTTCGGAGCGAACGGGATCATTGTTTCCAATCACGGGGGAAGGCAGCTCGATGGGGCGCTGTCGACAGTCAAAGCCTTGCCCCCAATCGCCGACGCCGTCGGAAGCAATCTGGAAGTGTTTGTCGATTCAGGCGTTCGATCGGGACTGGACGTGGTCCGCATGCTGGCGCTCGGCGCAAAGGGCGTCCTGCTCGGCCGGGCGGCCGCCTATGCGCTGGCCGCGGCCGGACAGGCGGGCGTCGAGAATATATGCTTGAGATCTTCGCCAAGGAAATGCGCGTGGCGATGACTCTGACGGGCGTCACCTCAGTTGCGCAGATCGATCGGCAGATTCTCGCTTGATAGCAGGCGCGGTCGGCTGTTCGCGCTCGATTGGCGTTCCTGCGCCGCGATCGACGTTACGTTCTGTGACGGCGCCGACAAGTCAGCGCCAGCTGCTCAGCCTCACGCAAACAGATCGACCCGACCGTCGCCAAGCCGGTAAATTCCGCTCACGATTTTGAAGCGCTTTTCATTGAAAGCGGCGCTCAGCAAAGGCGTCGCAGTCTTCAGCGTCTCAACGCCGAGCCGGGCGTTTTCCATCGTCGCGTTTTCTAACTGATCGCCTGGACGGCCCGCGACTGCTTTGACCGCCGGGGCCAGAGCAGCGACGAGCGAGGGAAGGTGGCCAGGCAAAGTCGTATGTTCCTGGATTGAGGAAATTGCGGATTTAACAGCGCCGCAGGCTTCGTGACAGAGCACCAGAATGAGAGGCGTCTTTAGGACCTCGACGGCGTATTCCATGCTCGCAATATTGTCCGGGTTGGCGAAGTTGCCAGCGACGCGAACGACCAAGAGATCTCCGCGCGAACTGTCAAACGCGTATTCCGGCGCGATCCGCGAATCCGCGCAGCTGAGAATCGCGGCGTAAGGATTTTGTCCGCCGACGAGCGCCTCGCGTTCCGCGACGAAGTCGTGCCGTTTTGCGATGCCTTTCTGATATCGTCTATTGCCCTCCATCAGGCGCGCCAACGCCTCGTCCGGAGTCATCACGTTCTCAGGCTTGGGCGGCGCATTACTCTTCTGAGTTTCTTTTGACGGGGATTTGCGGCCCTGCGCGCGCGCGCTTCCGACGACTGTCAGCGCTCCCGCCGTGGCGGCGCCAAAGACAAAGGCCCTGCGGCGCATTTTGCTGCCATGAACGATATCGGCAAAGCCACAGGCCTGACACATACGCGATCCTCCGAGAGAGAAAACAAGCGCTCTGCGCTGGTCGCGCAAAGATAGCGCCAAAACGATCGATATTGAAAGCGCCTACTCGAGCTCAGCTTTTTGACCAGCGGTCAAAATTCGCTTTGCCTTCAATGCTGACAAGGGCGCCATGCGAACGGCTGCCGCTGCCGAAGACCGATGGCGGGACGATTGAGCAGGATGCGATGTGTCAAATTTACCATAAATTTTACAAATCGCCTGTTCCAGGCCCGCCGGGGAGCGTCGCTCACATTATGGCCGCAACCCAAGTCGACGCTCTCACGTCCGCTGTGGGCGAGTGGAGGCGTAACATGCGTCGGTCCCCTATGTATGGCCAAAAGGTCGGCGACCAAATTGCCGAATTGCTACGGCAAACGTACGACGACGTTCTTCGAGAGCCGCTTCCCGATCGGTTCCGCGATCTGTTGGAGGGGCTGGAAATGGACAGCGCTTGTCCGCGAATGGAACGTGGGGAAAGGCCGTTCTTTGTAGCGGAAGCGCGAGCGCGCGAAGACAGCGACGCCGCTGATGCGCTCACGGAGCGCTGACATTCTTGGCGCCTAGTGTCTTGGGCTCAGGTCATGTCAGCAGATCGCGTCGCCGTCATGCTAACTGAGTCTCTTCGCCGAAGCTACGGGAGGACAACATGTCGGTAAGAATTTTGATTGCCGGTATATGCGTCGCTGGCGCTTTGATCTCGGCTGCTGCTTTTGCTCAAACAACGCCAGCTGGCCCCGACTGCGCCGCGCGGGCGACGGAAAAGAAGCTGCATGGCGCAGCGCTGAAAAGTTTCATGAGAAAGTGCGACAGAGACGCCGCTGCAAGCGCCTGCGACGCCGCTGCGGCTGAAAAGAAACTGGCGGGCGCAGCTCGGACGAGCTTCACGAAGAAGTGTGTCAGGGACGCTGCGGCGAAGCCGAACGTCCACTGAATGCGTCTAGATCAGCTGCTTTTCGCGCAACGATCGTGGCGGTTCGTGTCATTCAGTCATCAGCGAGGGTGAAGCGATGAATGAGTCCCCCGATGACTGCGCCGGCTAGCGGGGCGACCCAGAACAGCCAAAGTTGTTCGAGGGCCCAGCCGCCGACGAAGAGCGCTTGGCTCGTCGAACGCGCAGGGTTCACGGAAGCATTGGTGACTGGGATGTCGACCAGATGGATCAGCGCCAGCGCCAATCCTATGGCGATGGGCGCGAAGCCGACTGGCGCACGGCCTTCGGTCGTTCCCAGAATGACAAGCAGGAAAAAGGCCGTCAGTACGATTTCAGCAAGAAGGCCAGATTGCCATGTGTAGCCATTGGGCGAATGTTCGTCATAGCCGTTAGCGGCAAAGCCGCTCGCGACCGAAAAATCAATGTTGCCCTGCGCGATCTTGAGCAGCACAAAAGCCGCAAATGTCGCGCCGAGAAGCTGCACTACCCAAAAGGGTCCGACGTCTTTCCAGGAGAAGCGGCCGGCCGTCGCGACGCCGAGCGTCACCGCTGGATTGAAATGGCCGCCGGATATGGGGCCGAATGCGTAAGCGCCCGTTAGCACCGTGAGCCCGAAGGCCAGCGCCACGCCGAGGAAGCCAATGCCGAGCTGTGGAAAGCTGGCGGAAATCACCGCGCTGCCGCAGCCGCCGAACACGAGCCAAAAAGTTCCAAGAAATTCAGCGAGAAGCCTGCGTGGAAGAGAATGCCGCATTTTAGTTCTCCATCTGTCGCTGAACAATGAATCTGTGAATAAAGCAAAATCTAGCGCGAAGCCTTGGTCTGTCGAGGGCCGAGATGCCGCGGCGTCGCCAAGCGGGGACGGCGCCGTGCTCCGAGATCCGAGTGGGAAAGAACAGAGAGTAGCGCGCAAATTGACCGGTCGAAGACCTTATCCTTGAACTGGACGCGGAACGCCGACGTTTCCTAACGGACATTCGAGCGCGGCGCGGTCCCATCCGCAGGCGTCGGCGGCCGCCTCATATGTGCTCTGCAAAAAGCGAAGTAGCGTCGCATCTGGATGTTTGGCTTTTCGCACGATCTCATAGGGCAGGATGAATTCCTTGAGATCTTTGCTAAAAAACGCGCCGTCCGGTGCAACCGTCGCGCGATCGAATCCAGGCGGCGCGGGATAGGCGTAGGAATAGAAAGCGGGGAAATCGATCGAGCCGCCGCCAGGCCAGAAGCCGGCGCTGCTCACCTCATGCGAGTAAGCTTCGCGCACAACGGCGTCTGACAGATTTGGAACGCCCCCAGGATGGCGCGGCGCACGGCGACCAGAAAACCTCGTCACCGCCAAGTCAAAGCTGCCCCAGAAAAAATGCACAGGGCTGGCCTTGCCAATGAAGCCCGTGCGAAAGAACTTGAATACGCGATCGGCTTGTACAAGCAATCTCCAAAAGCAGTTTGCATAAACAGGATCGTAGGCAGCATGAATCCGGTCCTTGGTGAAGGGAAGCGCATCAGGCATCTCGTTGGGATGCTCATTGATATGGACAAAAATGTCCAACTCCTCGAGCGTGCTGAAAAGATGCGCGTAAAAATCAGCGACAGTTTGAGATCGGAGCCGCATTTGGCGTTCTCCGCCATCGCTCGTCGTTATACGCAGCACGTGGTCTATAAAATCAAAATCAATCTGAAAAACCCTTGCGCTATATGGGATCGGCGACGTCGTGAGGCCACGCGTCGTCACATACAGCGCAACATGCCAAGAGTGGTTTAGCCAGGGAGTCAGCGACAACCGGATCTTGCCAACGATCTGAGTCCAGAGATGCAGAGTCTTATAGGTCTCTCGCCAAGCGAAGTAAGGCAATGCTGGCCACGCGTCTCGCTCTGCTTCGCTCACCTTCGTGGCAGTCATTCAGCTGGTCCCGGCTGTGTCGCCTTCCGCTTAAGGCGCGACCAATTCATGTACGCTGAACAGATTTAGCTCATCCTTCCACACGCGCAGAGGGGTCCATCCCGCCGCCTGCGCGATCAGACGGAACTCCTCGATCGTGTATTTGTAAGCGCTCTCAGTGTGAATCGTCTCCGCTGCCCGGAAGCGAATTTTTCTGTCTGCCACCCAGACGTCCTGATCCTTCACGCTGACGAGATGCATTTCAATGCGTCCTTCGAAGGGCTCGTAGGTCGCAGCATGGCGAAATGCTTGAAGATCGAACGTCGCATCGAGTTCACGATTGATGCGCGCAAGGAGATTGAGATTGAATGCGGCGGTGACGCCATTGGCGTCATCATAGGCTGCAACAAGCTGGCGAACGTCCTTTTTCAGATCGACGCCGATGATCAGCTTTCCGCGCGGCGCAAGCGTCTCTCGCATCGCTCGTAGCAACTGCGTCGCCTCCGCGGGGACGAAATTGCCGATCGTCGATCCAGGGAAAAATCCCAGCTTAGGCCGTGGCGCCAGTTCGGGAGGAAGCTCGATCGGATGCGAAAAATCAGCCAATAGCAGCTGGATGTTGAGCCCCGAAAATCGAGCCGTCAGCCGCTCTCGAGCATCCGTGAGAGCGCTCTCCGAGATATCGATCGGCACATAGGCGTGTAGACGCCGCATGTGTCCGAGCAGGATTTCCGTCTTGATGCTCGAACCAGAGCCAAACTCGACGAGAACCGTCTCTCCGAGCGCTCCCTCGAGCATCTGCATCGCATTGGCTGTGAGAATCCCAACCTCAACTCTTGTGGGATAGTACTCAGGCTGGCGCGTAATGTCTTCGAAAAGCGCGCTGCCTTTAGCGTCATAAAAGAAGCGACAGGGAAGACTCTTCTTCGGCCGGGACAGGCCCTCGAGCACGCTAACGGCGAAGTCGTCCGCTTGCCGCACGAGCGGCGCTGAGCGTTCCGTCGCCTCTGACATCACGCAATCTCCGAAGCGAGGCGTAGTCCCAAAAACTGCCAACGCTGATGGGGGTAAAAGAAGTTGCGGTAGCTCGGGCGGACGTGATCTTGCGGGGTCACACAGGAGCCGCCGCGCAACACGTGCTGACCAACCATGAACTTGCCGTTGTATTCTCCCAGCGCTCCTTCAGGGGCGCGATAGCCCGGATAAGGCAGATAGGCGCTCTGGGTCCATTCCCAGACGTCGCCGAACATCTGACGAGGCGATCCATTTGGTTCGGCTTCAGCCGGCATCGGACGCAATGCCGCCGTTTCAAGAAAATTTCCCTGCTTGGGCGCTATGGCCGCCGCGACCTCCCATTCGAATTCGGTCGGCAATCGTTTGCCAGACCAGCGCGCAAAAGCATCGGCTTCGTAGTAGCTCACATGCGCAACCGGCGCATCGAGGCTTAGCGGCTGCAGTCCTTCGAGCGACATCTCAAACCACTCTCTGTCACGAGACTCCCAATAGAGCGGCGCATGCCAGTTTTCGCGCGTGATCGCGGCCCAGCCATCGGACAGCCATAGGGTCGCCGTTTCGTAGCCGCCGTCGGCGACGAACGCCAACCATTCCCAGTTTGTGACTAGGCGATCCGCAAGCCGGAACGGGCGGAGGAGCACATCATGGCGGGGCCCCTCATTGTCCCAAGCGAAATCCTTTCCCTCGTGGCCGATCTGGTAGACGCCGCCGGCAAAATCAATCCAGCGTAGCGGTTCACGTGGCGCCGGAATGGAGCGCGGCTGAGTTGGGCGGTAGGCTGGCCTGAGGGGATTTGCGGCGAAAAGGGAGAGGATGTCTGTGAGCATCAGCTCCTGATGTTGCTGCTCGTGATGAATCCCGACCTCGAGCGTATGGATCAAGGCTGGCGGCGGGTCGGTTTGCTCAGCAAGGAGCTGCGTCAACGCTAGGTCGACATGCTGCCGATAGGCGAGAACCCGATCGAGCGACGGCCTGGTGAGAAGTCCGCGCTTCGGCCTCGGCTGCCGGGGGCCCTGGTGCTCATAGTAGGAGTTGAAGCAATAGTTGAACGCCGCATCGAACAGCGGATAGCCAGTCAGATAGGGCGTCAAGACAAAGGTTTCGAAAAACCAGCTTGTATGAGCGAGATGCCATTTGGTCGGACTGGCGTCTTCCATCGCTTGGACGACCATGTCTTCGGCGCTGAGCGGAGCCGCAAGTTCGATGGAAAGTCTGCGGGTTTCAAAAAGACGATCGCTCAAGGCGTTGGAGGCGCTCGCCGAAAGCTGTGTCTCCGGGACCAAGGCTAATCCACCCATCAACATCTCTCCAAGAAGCAAGCCGAACCCGAGCTGCATGCCCGGACAAGGTGAGCATATAGGGCGAGGCGATCAATCTAAGATCCGTGTAAGGACTGACCCCGCTGGTCAGCCATCGAGTTCAGGATAATGACGAAATATACCTTGCTCATTGAATTTCACCCGGCGATCGCTCTCGAGGTATGCGCGAATGCGCGGGCGTTGCGCGACCATCATGCGAAGAGCGGAGACTCGCGGCGACTCGGCCAGGATGGCTTTTGTTGTCTTGGGAAACGCATAGAGCAAGCCTTCGACGACCTGGAACAGGGAAAGGTCGGCGTAGCTTAAGGTATCGCCGACGAGATGCGCGTCACCGTCGGGATTGCGTGCGAGAATCGTTTCGAACCAATCAAGATATTTTTGTATCCGTTCCTCGCGGAACCACTTCGCTCTGCGTGAGGCCTCGGGTCTCTGTTCCTCGTAGTACAAATCGCCGCCTAAAGGGTGATGTGTATCGTGAGCTTCGCCGACCAAATCAGCGATCGTCAACTGAATTTGGTGAACCCAAAGTCTGCGCGCCGCATCTCTCGGAGCGAGATCGTGACGATCGCCGAGATAAAGCAATATTGTGGCGGTCTGTCCGACGATCACATGTCCGTCTTTCAAGAACGGCGGTGCGAATGACGGATGGGCGAGGTCGCTTCGTTCGAGGAAGGCTATAAGCGTCGCCTCGGCGTGTGGCTCACGCGCCACATCAATATAACTGGCGCCGGCTTCTTCCAGCGCGAGCCTGACGAATTCCCCACGCCCCTGAATGCCGGGCCAATAATAGAGTTCATAGCGCATGACGGGGCCTGCGATTTCGTCGCGGCCGGAAGCCTCTTGCATCGGAGCCTCTTCCTGAACGTCGATCGCTTGATGGCCGCTTATGCTGCAACATATTGCTTGAGCCGCACGCATCAAGGTCGCGCAGCTCTTTGAGGCGCATGGAAGCCCGGACGCAGTCACGCAGCGTCTTTCCATCGTCGCGCGCGCAGTGACAAGCGGCCCATTTGCAGGACGAATTCTGCGCCGCGAACAGCTCTTAAAGATTCTCAATGTTCAATCGCGAACGCGCTGCTTCCAAATCAGTGGTCGCATCAATGTCGATATAGGCGCTTTCATCAAATACGTGCGCCTGCTTTTGAGCATCCTCGCAATTCTGGAGTAAATGCTTGGCGCCCGGCGATCCAGAGAGCGACGCCAGCGAAGGGAAGAATCGTCGGGGCCATAAAGCAGGGTTGCGCTGCTCGTCCTTGGACGTCGTTGGATAAGTGATCAACGCTCCCCGGCTTTCCATAAAGACGGTCATCAGGTCTTTGATCAGATCCGATGTCAAAAAGGGCAGATCGCCCGGGACCACAAACGCTCCTTGTGTTTGCTGGCCGAGCGCCATTATGCCGACGGCGATCGACGACCCCATGCCGCTTTCCCAGTTCAAATTGTGTGCAAATCGCAGCGGCAAGCCTTCGAGAGCTTTTTCGATCAGCAGGCGATCGCAGCCGGTAACAACGATGATTTCAACACCGCTGCAGACGACTGTTTCGGCCACCCTGCGGATGAGCGGCTTCCCGCCAAGGTCGGAGAGAAGCTTGTTGTTCTCCCCAAATCGCTTTGAGGCTCCAGCAGCCAAGAGCACAGCTGCAATATTCACCCTTGCCTCGTTTCGCGCGCGACCTGCACAATCTCCGCGAGAATGGAGACGGCGATCTCAGCTGGTCCCTTCGCGCCAATCGGCAGTCCGACCGGGGCGCTGATGCGCGCGAGTTCCGCATCGTTGAAGCCTGCGGCGGTGAGACGCTGCAAGCGTTTGGCGTGTGTCCGCGTCGAGCCCAGGGCGCCAATATACAGACAGTGCGAGCGCAGCGCCTCGGTGAGCGCTTCATCGTCAATGGCGGCGGCGTGGGTCAGAGTGACGACAGCGGTCCTTGGGTCGAGCCCCAAGGCCTTCAGCGAGATTTCAGGCCAGTCGGTGAGATTTTTCAAATCGCCGAGGCGGTCGGCGCTCGCAAATGCGGCGCGCGGGTCGACGACGACGACGTCGTAACCAATGCGGTTCGCCAAATCAGCAAGCACCTGGCCGACATGCGTCGCGCCAACGATGACGACGCGAACTGGCGGGGTGAGCGCGTGCAAGAAGACCGGAGCATCTCCAAGAGAGAGAAGCCGGCTCTCACACGAAACGAGGCATTGGGCGATCTCGGCCGGCATCGGCGCCCCGGTGTCGAATAGGCGCCGCTCGCCGGTCGCAAGCGTCGTGAGCACGGCAAGCGACGTCCGCGCGCGGCGCGCTGAAAACACTCTGTCGAGAAAAGCTGAATCTCGCTCACGCTGCAGAGGCTCGACGTAGATGCTGATAGCGCCGCCGCAGGGCAGGCCGGCCTTCCACGCCAGTTCCTCTCCGACTCCGAACTCTAGCAGCTTCGGTCTGTCGCGCGCCAGAACGTCCGCCGCTTCGGTAATCACGTCCACTTCGACGCAACCGCCGGAGACAGAGCCCTCGAATTGACCGCCTGGACCGATGGCCATTTGGCCGCCGACCGGTACGGGCGACGAGCCCCAGGTGGAGACGACGGTCGCCAAAGCCGCCTGTCCGAATTCCTCCAGCCATCTGCGGGCGCTCGTGAGCGCGTCTTTCGACTGCCCGGGGTCTGGCACGTAAGCAAGCTCCGCTGAGGAAGGCGTGATGTCGCCTGCAGTCTTCCGTGCATGGCCTGATCCGAGACGCGGAACTAGAACCGCCAGCACTGGGATTGGTTCCCTTGCAGCTTCAGGAGACGATCGCAAATCAGATTGAGAATATGCGTCCTGGCTCGCGCGTCGCGCCTGACTGGGCGGCGATCATTGATCTGCTTACCGGAAAAGCCTGTTGCCAGACGTAAAGCAGGAGGTCCTGTTTTACGATCGCTGTTGCAGGTCATCCGTGTGGAAACACGGTGAGTACGATCGTCGATCAATCGGATCGATTTTCTTGGGTGAGTCTTTGAGGCGCTCGAAATTCGAGGTCACTTCTGTTCGACACACGCGCCGTTGATTGAGACCGTCATCTCGTGGGAGGCGGCGTTCACGGCATATAATTCCACTGCGCCGGTGGAACGGTTGATGTTGCCTCCCTGATTCTTCTTATTTTTAAAGACGTAAAAGGCGTCATTCTTTCGAATGAGGGAAAAATTGCTGTCGAGGGCGCTGACGTTATTCAGCTTCACCGCGGCGCCTCTTATCTCGATGGAAAATGGCGCGGACTGGCTTGGGTCGCTCTGTTGAGCGGAGACCTCGCATTGATACGTCACCGGCGCATCTTCAGCGAAGGCCCAACCCGAGCAGAACAAAGATATGATCGTCACAATGGATAGTCGTGATTTCATTTCGCATGTCCTTTTCTTTGGATGTGTCGCCCTGCGCGCGCCGATGGGCGTCAACCGATATTGCTGGCAGGCGGCGCCGTTGTCGCGAGATCGGCGCCAACCCAATCTGTGAGAACGCATTTCGGATTCAGTTCGTCCATTTGGTGAGCGTCTATGAACGGGTCTCTCGCGCCGGGGTTTCGTCGCGGGATCACCTGTTTGGACGCGAGAACAATTTGCCCACGCCGAGACCGGCCGCCAGGTTCAGAGGCTGTGAGGCGTTCTTGCGATTCGGCTAGGGCCAAGTCCCGGATTGTCGAGAACCATTTTGTTGGTTCTTCGAAAAAGCCACGTTAAAACAGCGAACTAGGATAGTGGTGGAGCCAGACGGAATCGAACCGACGACCTCTTCAATGCCATTGAAGCGCTCTCCCAACTGAGCTATGGCCCCGTTCTATTCGGACGCCTCTTGGGGGAGGCCGGACGGCTTGACGTCGTCGCGCGCTGTATAGTTCAGCCGCGCGTCGCCTGCAAGCCCGCTTAAAGAGGGCCGCCGATCCGCCGTGGCCGGACTATCGGGTCTGGCGATGAAGTGTCTGCGCCAGCCTCCAGTCCACAGACGGTCGCCAGGGAGCCGTCATCGGCTGCAAGATGCGCGGTCGTTCGCGGGCAGATCGTAAATGACGGGAGTGCGCGTTCAAGTGAAGACAGAACTCTCAGCGCTTCTCTGCGAGAAAGGAATTCACGGTTTCCAGGAATTTCGCCACGGAGATCGGTTTTGACAAATAGGCTTCGCAGCCGCCCTGAAGGATTTTTTCCTCGTCGCCCTTCATCGCAAAGGCGGTGATCGCGATGACGGGAATGGCGCGCAGATCATCGTCCTCCTTGAGCATGCGGGTGACTTCCAGACCGCTGATCTCGGGCAGCTGGATGTCCATCAGGATCAGATCCGGCCGGTGATTGCGCGCGAGGGATATCGCTTCGAAGCCGCTCTTTGTTTGCAGCGTCGCATGGCCGTTGGCCTCCAAGAGATCATTAAAGAGCTTCATATTGAGCTCGTTATCCTCGACGATGAGGATGGTCTTGGTCATTTCCCTTCGGCCCGTGTTTCCGCGTGCGATCGATCTCACCTAGCATAGGCGGATTAATGAAAAGCGCCAGAAATCCGCGCATTTCTAATGGTTTTGCGATCGGGCCATGCTTGCAGGCAATTCCAGGCTCCTCTAAACGGTTCGGACCATAGGGCGCAGCCCGGAGCAGGGTTCAAGCTCCGCTTAGGCGAATAGCTGCAGGTTCAGCAGCGCTCTCGCTCGCGTTGGAGGCGCGAGTCCATGACGCTTCTGAGTCCATGACGCTTCTCATGCCGAAGCCCGAGCCGGCGATTATGTCGCGGCGCAATGAACTCATTGCGCGACTCGCTGCCATACTGCCTCGCGAAAGCCTTATCGTCGACGAGGTCGCGCGCCGCGCCTACGAGTGCGACGCGTTCACCATGTATCGGGCGCTCCCGCTCGTCGTCACGCTGCCGGAGAGCGTTGAACAGGTGCGCGCGATCATGGCGCTCGCCGCCGAAATGAACGTCAAGGTCGTGCCCCGCGGCGCCGGCACGTCGCTGTCTGGCGGTTCGATGCCGCTCGAGGACGGCATTCTTCTCGGCATGTCCAAGTTCAATCGAATTCTCGAAATCGACTATGAGAACCGCTGCGCGCGGGTCCAGCCAGGCGTTCAAAATTTGGCGATCTCCAAGGCCGTTGAAGCGCAGGGCTTCTATTATGCGCCGGATCCGTCATCGCAGATCGCCTGTTCGATCGGCGGCAATGTCGCCGAGAACGCCGGCGGCGTTCACTGCCTGAAATATGGCCTGACGACTAACAACATCCTCGGGCTCGACGTCGTGCTGATGGGGGGCGACCTGATCAGGCTCGGCGGCAAGCATCTCGACAGCGAAGGCTATGACCTCATCGGCCTGATGACCGGCTCCGAGGGATTGCTCGGCGTCGTCACGGAGGTGACCGTGCGGCTGCTGCAAAGGCCGCCTGTTGCGCGGGGGCTGCTGCTCGGCTTTGCGAGCGTGGCGGCGGGGGCGCGCTGCGTTGGCGCGATCATTGCGCGCGGCGTCATCCCCGCTGGCCTCGAAATGATGGACAAGGCGACGATCCATGCGGTCGAGCGCTTCCAGCCCTGCGGCTATCCGCTCGACGCCGCAGCGCTGGTCATCGTCGAGCTCGACGGGCCGCAGGCCGAAGTCGATCATCTCGTCGGCGTCGTGCAGGATATCGCGCGCGAGGAAGGCGCAACCACGATACGGGCTTCGACAAGCGAGGCCGAGCGCCTGCAGTTCTGGGCAGGACGCAAGAACGCCTTTCCGGCGGTGAGCTGCATCGCGCCCGACTATCTTTGCATGGACGGCACGATCCCGCGGGCGCGGCTGCCAGAAGCGCTCGCCGGCATGGATCGGCTCGCCAAAGAGCAGGGGCTGAGCGTCGCCAATGTCTTTCACGCCGGCGACGGCAATCTCCACCCGCTCATTCTCTATGACGCGTCGAAAGAGGGCGACATTGAGCGCGCGGAAAAGCTCGGTTTCGAGATCTTGCGCTTGTGCGTCTCGCTGGGCGGCGTTCTCACTGGCGAACATGGCGTCGGCGTCGAGAAGCGTGACCTCATGGGCGAGATGTTCACCGAGGTGGATCTCGCGCAGCAGATGCGGCTGAAATGCGCTTTTGACCCGGAGGGCCGGCTGAATCCGGGCAAGGTGTTTCCGACGCTGCATCGTTGCGCTGAACTCGGGATGATGCATGTCTCGGGCGGCAAAATGCCCTTTCCCAACCTGCCGAGATTTTAGCGATGCCGTCCACTTGCGCGACGCTCGAAATCCGCGACGAGGCGGACGCCGTTGACGCGATTTGCGCGGCAAAGGCGAAAGGCGACTGCTGCGCGATCGTCGGCGGCGGCTCCAAGTCGGGGCTTGGCCGCTACGCACCGCAAGCGCAGGCGCTCTCCACAGCCGCGCTGACCGGCGTGACGCTCTATGAGCCCAATGAACTCGTGCTCTCGGCGCGCGCCGGCGCCCGCCTCAGTGAGATTGAAGCGCTGCTGGACCAGCATGGACAGCAGCTCGCCTTCGAGCCAATGGATTACGGACTGGTCTTTCGCGCTGAAGCGGGCGGCGCCACGATCGGCGGCGCCATCGCGGTGAACGCCGCCGGCCCGCGGCGGATCAAAGCCGGCGCGGCGCGCGATCATCTGCTCGGGTTCCGCTGCGTCACCGGTCGCGGCGAGTTGGTGAAGTCCGGCGGCCGCGTCATGAAGAACGTCACCGGCTACGATCTCTCCAAGCTTGTCTGCGGCTCCTACGGCACGCTGGCGCTTTTGACGGAGCTGACGCTCAAGGTGCTTCCAAAGCCCGAAACCGAATGCACGCTGCTGGCGATCGGCGCGGATGAGGCGGAGAGCCTCGCGCTGCTGCGCCGCGCCACCGCGACGCCCTGCGAGCCTTCCGCGCTCGCCATGCTGCCGGCTGGCGCCGCGCCCTTGGCGCTGAACGCCGATGCGGCCGCCATTCGCCTTGAGGGTCCCGCGATTTCCGTAACGGCGCGCCGCGACGACCTCGTCGCGCGACTGGCGCGCGGCGGGCTCCGATTTGAGACGCTCGACGAATACGACTCGAAGACGCTGTGGCGGGGTTTGCGCGACGCTGCGCCCGTCGCCGCCAAGGTCGGCCAAGTCTGGCGTATGTCCGTCGCGCCGAGCGAAGGTTTCGCGGTTGTCGAGCGCATCCGCCGCGCGGGCGCGCCGATGCTTGCGCATTTCTACGACTGGGCCGGCGGACTGATCTGGCTGTGCCTCGAGACCGCGCCTGACGCGTATGCCGCCGTCGTGCGCAGCGCGGTGAACGCCAGCGGCGGCCATGCGACGCTGATCCGTGCGAGCGAAGAGGTTCGCGCGACGGTCGACGTCTTCCATCCGCAACCGGCGGCGCTCACGGCGCTGACGCGACGCGTCAAGAACAGCTTCGATCCGGCGCATATTTTGGAGCGCTGCCGCATGCGCGCGGAGTTTTAAGAGACGATGCAGACGTTCTTCTCGCTGCAGGCGCTCGCCGATCCCGAAATGGCGGAAACGGAGAAGATTCTGCGCGCCTGCGTGCACTGCGGGTTCTGCTCGGCGACATGTCCGACCTATCTTCTCACCGGCGACGAACTCGACGGGCCGCGGGGCCGCATCTATCTCATCAAGGAGATGTTCGAGAACGAGCGGCCGGCTGACGCGCGCACGGCCCTTCATATCGATCGTTGTCTGTCTTGTCTCTCCTGCATGACGACATGTCCTTCGGGCGTGCATTTCATGCATCTCGTCGATCACGCCCGGGCGCATATCGAAAAAACATATGCGCGACCGTTCGCAGAGCGCGCCCTGCGCGCCGCGCTCGCTTTCGTCTTGCCCCGGCCTTCATTGGCGCGCCCGCTGTTTCGCGTCGCAGCGGCGATCCGCCCCTTGGCGCGCTTGCTGCCGCGCCGACTCGCGGCGCCGTTCGCGCTCGCGCCGTCGAGCCTTCCGCCAGCTTCCAGCGTCGACTCTCCGCAGGTCTTTGCCGCGCAAAGCGCGCGCAAGATGCGCGTTGCTCTACTCAATGGCTGCGTTCAGACGGTTATCGACACATCAATCAATGAAGCGACGATACGGCTGCTCACGCGCCATGGCGTCGAGGTCGTCGTCGCGAAAGGCGCCGGCTGCTGTGGGGCGCTGCCGCATCATCTCGGCAAGGTCGACGATTCGCTGCGCTATGCGCGCGCGAACATCGACGCCTGGTGGCGCGAAATCGACTCTGGCGGACTCGATCATATCGTCGTCAACGCGTCGGGCTGCGGAACGAGCGTGAAGGACTATGGCCATATGTTCCGCAACGATCCGGCTCTCGCGGACAGGGCTGCGCGCATCTCGGCGATGACCAGAGACGTGACGGAGCTGATGACTGAGATTGGCTTTGCGCCGTCGGGCGATGCGCCGAAACTTCGGGTCGCCTACCATTCCGCCTGCTCTCTGCAACATGGGCAGAAGATATCGCAAGAGCCGATCGCGCTGTTGACCGCCGCTGGCTTTAATATCGTCTCCGTTCCGGAGGGACACATTTGCTGCGGTTCGGCGGGAACCTATAATGTGCTGCAGCCGAAACTGGCCGGTGCGTTGCGGTCGCGAAAGGTCGCAAATATAGAGAGCGTCGCGCCGGACATTGTCGCGGCGGGCAACATCGGCTGCATCGTGCAGATCAGGTCGGGTACGCCCGTCCCGGTCGTCCACACAGTGGAATTGCTCGACTGGGCGAGCGGGGGGCCAAAGCCTGACGCGCTCGCTCACGGAGAAATTGGAAGCGCTGTCTTCTGACGCGATCGCCTGTGTCATTCCCCACGCTCGCGAAGCGAGCGATCGGGAATCCAGAGCAAGGCCAAAACTCATGGATTGACTCTGGATTCCCGGTCGGACCTGCGGTCCGCCGGGAATGACACGTCATGTGAACTGATCTAGCGGATCAGTCCGTGTAACTTGGGGCTAACGCAAAAACCCAACAATATCCTTCACCGCATTCATGTTCTCGCGGGCGATGGCGCGGGCGCGTTCGGCACCGTCGCGCAGCACGCCGTCGACATAGCTCTCATCCTCGCGAATGCGGCGCATCTTATCGGTGATCGGCGCGAGCTTGGCGACGGCGAGATCGACAAGCGCGCTCTTGAAGCTCGAGAAATTGGCCCCGCCGAACTCGCCGAGCACATCCGCCTTGCTGCGTCCTGAAAGCGCCGCGAATATGCCGACGAGATTATAGGCCTCGGGGCGCCCTTCGAGGCCCTTTTCCTCGGAAGGCAGCGCGTCGGGGTCGGTCTTCGCTTTCTTCACCTTCTGCGCGATCTGGTCGGCGTCGTCCGAGAGATTGATGCGCGAATAGTCGGAAGCGTCGGACTTCGACATTTTCTTCGTGCCGTCGCGCAGGCTCATCACCCGCGTCGCCGGGCCGGAGATCAGCGGCTCGGGCAGGGGAAAGAACGCCTCGCCAAAGCCGTTGCGCGCGATCGATTCCGAGAAGTCGTTGTTGAACTTCTGCGCGATGTCGCGCGCAAGTTCGAGGTGCTGCTTCTGGTCGTCGCCGACAGGCACATGGGTCGCGCGATAGATCAAAATATCGGCGGCCATCAGCACCGGATAGTCGAGCAGGCCCATGGAGGCGTTCTCGCGATCCTTGCCGGCCTTGTCCTTGAACTGCGTCATGCGGTTGAGCCAGCCGATGCGCGCGACGCAGTTCAACACCCAGGCGAGCTCGGCGTGCTCGGGCACCTGGCTCTGGTTGAAGACGATGTTCTCCTTGGGGTCGATGCCGCAGGCGATGAAGGCGGCGGCGATTTCCCGCGTGTTCGCCTTCAGCGCGATCGGGTCCTGTGGCACCGTGATCGCATGCAGGTCGACGACGCAATACATGCAGTCGAAGTTCTTCTGCAGCTCGACGAATTTGACGATCGCGCCGAGATAGTTGCCGAGATGCAGATTGCCGGTGGACTGCACGCCCGAGAAGACGCGCTGAGGGAAAGGGGACATGGGATTGGCCAAGGTTTTGGGTTTGGCCGGTCTTATGGCGAGAAGCGGGGGCTGAGGCAAGCGTGCTGTTTGGGGGATAGAATTTGTCAAATGCCCCAGCCCCTCATCTCACTTCTCCCCGCAAGAGGGGAGAAGGGGCGTTAGGCGTTGCGCTGGCGACTCCTCTCCCCGCTTGCGGGGAGAGGTACGGTGAGGGGCTCGGGCGATGAGCGCTGGCTAAATCGCGTCACAAAATAAACCGGCTCAGATCCCTGTTCTTCGCCAGATCGCCGATATGCTCCTCAACATAGGCGCCGTCGATCACGACACTGTCGCCCGCGCGGTCCGACGCCGAGAAGCTGATGTCGTCGAGCACGCGCTCCATCACCGTTTGGAGGCGCCGCGCGCCGATGTTCTCGACGGAAGTGTTCACCTGCACGGCCACCTTGGCGATCGCATCGACGGCGGATGGCGCGAATTCGAGCGTCATGCCTTCCGTGCCCAGCAGCGCGGAATATTGTTTCGTCAGGCAGGCTTCGGTTTCGGTCAGAATGCGGCGGAAGTCGTCTTCATTGAGCGAGGCGAGTTCGACGCGGATCGGCAGGCGTCCCTGAAGTTCCGGCAGCAGGTCGGAGGGCTTCGCCACATGGAAGGCGCCGGAGGCGATGAACAGCACATGGTCCGTCTTCACCGTTCCATGTTTCGTCGCGACGGTGGTGCCTTCGATCAGCGGCAGTAGGTCACGCTGCACGCCTTCGCGCGAGACGTCGGCGCCGCCGCGGCCTTCGCGCGCGCAGATCTTGTCCATCTCGTCGATGAAAACGATGCCGTTGTTTTCGACCTCGTGGATCGCCTCGCGGACGCTCGCTTCCTGATCGATCAGCTTGTCGCTCTCTTCGGCGATCAGAGGTCCCTGCGCCTCTTTGACCGAGAGTTTGCGCGGCTTGCCGCGCTGCATCGCCTTGCCGAAAATATCGCCGAGCGAAAAGGCGGAGACGCTGGCGCCGGGCATGTTCGGCAGTTCGAACATCGGCATCGAGGAGCCCGACTGCGTCAGCTCGACTTCGATTTCCTTGTCGTCGAGTTCGCCCGCGCGCAGGCGGCGGCGAAACGTTTCACGCGTGCCGGGCGATGCGGCGGGCCCCACCAACGCATCGAGCGTGCGCTCTTCGGCCGCTTGCTGCGCGCGCGCCTGCACGTCCTTACGGCGGCGCTCCTTGACCATCAGGATGGCGACCTCGACCAGATCGCGCACAATCTGTTCGACGTCGCGGCCGACATAGCCGACCTCGGTGAATTTCGTCGCTTCGACTTTGATGAAGGGCGCATTGGCGAGCCGCGCGAGACGGCGGGCGATCTCTGTCTTGCCGCAGCCTGTCGGGCCGATCATCAGGATGTTCTTCGGCAGCACCTCTTCGCGCATCTGGCCTTCGAGCTGCAGCCGCCGCCAGCGGTTGCGCAGCGCGATGGCGACGGCGCGCTTTGCATCGCTTTGCCCAACGATATAGCGATCAAGTTCGGAAACGATCTCGCGCGGCGAGAAGTCGGCCATGGTGAGTTCCTTCGGCTCGGCAGTCGGCGTTTGGCGGCAGCATGTTGCGGCAATGTCATCCGATCGCCGAATCCCTATTGCCGACCGCCTTAGATCTTTTCCACCACCACATTCTGGTTGGTATAGACGCAAATCTCGGAGGCGATCACCATTGCGCGGCGCGCGATGGTTTCGGCGTCGAGCGGCGAATCGAGCAGGGCGCGTCCGGCGGCGAGCGCGTAGTTTCCGCCCGAACCAATGGCGGCCACCGCGCCCTCGCCGGTGCTTTCCGGCTCAAGCACGTCGCCAGAGCCGGTCAGCACGAGGCCGACGCTCTTGTCGGCGACGAGCATCATCGCCTCCAGGCGCCGCAGATAGCGGTCCATGCGCCAGTCCTTGGCGAGTTCGACGCAGGCCCTCATCAATTGTCCGGGATATTGTTCGAGCTTCGATTCAAGCCGTTCGAAGAGGGTGAAGGCGTCGGCGGTCGCGCCGGCGAAACCGGCGATCACGTCGCCCTTGCCAAGACGGCGCACTTTCTTGGCGTTGCCCTTCATGATCGTTTGGCCGAGGCTGACCTGGCCATCGCCGGCGATCACCGTTTCTCCGGCTTTCTTGACGAGGATGATCGTCGTCGCGTGCATGGCCGCAAAGCGGTGTTTTTCGCTATCCATTCGCCTCATCCAGCCTGAGATGTTCAGCCGATGTAAGGTTTGGCGGCGATTTGAGCAAGGGCGGAGCGGCGACAGGGCAGCCGCGCAATTCGCCAGTTGGGCGGGCGTTCACTGCAAGACTCACTCGCGCGGGGCGCCGGCGAGCGGCGCGGGAAAATCCAGGACCTCGCGCGTATAGGTCTCATGCACCTCGGAGAGAGGACGTTGGTCGCGCGCATAGACCACGGCCGTGTGCTCGAAGAGGTCGTGCGGAATGGAGAGCGCGCCGCCGGCATTTTCAGTCGAGGCCGTCGGGATGGCCGAAAGCTCCCAGCCTTCAGGCAAGGGCGACCAGCGCATCTTCATATCGATCGTGCGACGGAACGGCTGCAGCGGAGCGATGGCCTTACCGAAGGGCGTTTCCGTCATTTCCAGCGTGCGGTTCATTTCATCGGAAAGCCGCCCAGGCACATACCAATTGTCGGCCTCCGAGAGCACGTGATCGCCGCAGGCGAGCTGCACGCGCCGGTATTTCACCGGCTCCTCGTCGCTGACGTCGAGCCGCTGGCGCGTGTCCGCGCTCGGCTGCTGCTCGATTCCGGCAACGCGGCGGGCGATGATCTTGGGCTCGGCGGACATCTTGTGATCGGCGCACCATTTCTCAAGCGTCGCCGTGGCGCTGCGGCTTGCGAGCAGGGAGGCGTTGAGCGTTTGCATGAGCGCCAGCGCTTCGATGCGCGGCACGAAGCCGTCCCGCCAAGGCTCGCCGGCGGCCGGAATGGATATCAAAGACGCCGCGAGGATCGCGAAACCGAGCCTAAGTCGCATGTTTAAGCCTCCTTGCGGCGCTGCGGCGCCGCAGATTCTCGCCACGCCTTCGCGATTCTGCCGGCCGCCACCGGCCGAAGTCGCCGCCGCTGCGGCATTTAGCGTCTTCTTGATGCGTTGTCGCGAAGGTACAAGCGCCTGCGGGCGTCGGAGATATTGCCGTGGTCGCGCTTAACCAGGGAATCGACGCGACCAGACGGACCATTCTTTGTTTTGTGTCCGATCCGCCGACAAGCGGCGGTCGTTGGCGCGCATCTCGCTTCTCTTGACGCCCGAGCGGTTCGGGTGGCGAATCCAGGGCGGAGTTGCTACAAGCTGGCCGCTTGCGGCCGCAGTCGCCGGAAACGCCGGTAGGGCCCAAGAAAAGGTCGGAAATGCGCAGCGCCACGATCGAGCGCAACACCAAGGAAACCAAAATCTCGGTCACCGTCGACCTCGACGGGGACGGCCGCTCGGACATATCGACCGGCGTGGGATTTTTCGATCATATGCTCGACCAGATCGCGCGTCATGCGCCGCTGGATCTTGCCGTGCGCGCTGAGGGCGATCTGCATATCGACGGCCATCACACGGTCGAGGACGTCGGCATCGCCATCGGCCAGGCGGTGGATCGCGCGCTTGCAGACCGCAAGGGCATTTCCCGTTATGGCGACGCGCATGTGCCGCTCGACGAGGCCCTGACCCGCGTCGTCGTGGACGTCTCGGGCCGGCCCTTTCTCGTTTACGAAGTCGCATTTCCGGCGCAGCGGATCGGCGGCTTTGACACCGAGCTGATGCGCGAATTCTTCCAGGCCTTTGCGGTTCACGCCCGCGTCGGGCTGCACATCGAATGTCTGCGCGGCGTCAACAGCCACCATATCGCCGAAAGCGCCTTCAAGGGCTTCGCGCGCGCCTTCGGCAAGGCGGTGGCGATCGATCCGCGCCGCACGCAGGGGGAAGCGCCTTCCACCAAGGGAACGCTCACCGCCTGAAAACAGGCGTGTGACGCCGACGAGGGGACGGCCGATGGCGATATTCACTGTTCATTTTCCGCGCATGGCGCCGGGCCAGCTTCCCGCGCCGGACAAGATCGTCTTTTTGCGCGACGGCTTTTCCTGGCCGGCCTTTATTTTTGGTCCGTTCTGGCTGGCCTGGCGGCGCGCTTGGCTGGTCGCCGTCCTCTGGACGCTGCTTCTCGTCGCCTTGGCGCTTATCGCCTGGCAGCTGCGGGTGTCGCGCGACGCGATGTCCTGGCTGACGTTCGGGCTCGCTGTCTGGCTCGGTTTCGAGGGGGAGCGGCTCGTCGGCTGGAATTTGGCGCGTCGCGGCTATGTCGAGCAGGATCTCGTCATTGGCGATGACCTCGACGAGGCGGAGGCGGCCTACTTCCACCGCCATCGCACTTCTGAGCGGATCGCGAAAGACGATGTCGCTGGGGGACTTGCTCCTTGACGACCGCGATCATCGACTATGGGTCAGGCAATCTGCATTCCGCCTTGAAAGCCTTTGAGCGCGCCGCCCGCGAGTCACAGGCGCAAGACGACATTCGCGTCACCAGCGATCCTGACGTCGTGCGCGCCGCTGAGCGTGTCGTTCTGCCGGGCGTCGGCGCTTTCGCCGATTGTCGCCGCGGCCTGATGGCGATCGAGGGTCTTTACGCCGCCCTGCAGGAGGCGGTCATCGACCGCGGCCGGCCGTTCTTAGGGATTTGCGTCGGCATGCAGCTCATGGGCGCGCGCGGCCTTGAACATGGCGAAACGCCGGGCCTCGGCTGGATTCCGGGAGACGTCTCGGCGATCGAACCCGCGGATCCTTCGCTCAAAATCCCGCATATGGGCTGGAATACGCTGACGCTGAGCCGGGAACATCCGCTCTTTGCCGGCGTGCCGACGGGAGAGCGTGGATTGCACGCCTATTTCGTGCATTCGTTTCAGCTGACGCCGGCGTCGCCGGATCACATCCTGGCGACGACCGACTATGGCGCGCCGCTCACGGCGGCCGTGGCGCGCGACAATCTCGTCGGCGTGCAGTTCCATCCCGAAAAAAGCCAGAGGCTGGGCCTAGCATTGATCGGCAATTTCCTGAGGTGGCGTCCGTGATTCTGTTTCCCGCAATCGATTTGAAGGAAGGGCAATGCGTGCGCTTGGCCCAGGGCGATATGGACCGCGCGACGGTGTTCAATGACGACCCCGCGGAGCAGGCGCGCGCTTTCCAGCGGGTCGGGTTCGAATATCTGCACGTCGTCGATCTCGATGGCGCCTTCGCGGGGGCGCCGCGCAACGCCCAGGCGGTCGAATCCATTCTCGCCGCGCTGACGATTCCTGTGCAGCTTGGCGGCGGCATTCGCGACATGCGCACGCTGTCCTGCTGGTTGGAAAAAGGCGTTGCGCGCGTCATCATCGGCACGGCGGCCGTCAAAGACCCGTCTTTCGTGCGTGAGGCGGCGCGTCTTCACCCGGGCCGCGTCGCCGTAGGGGTCGACGCCAAGAACGGTTTTGTCGCCGTCGACGGCTGGTCGCGCGCGACACGCATGTCGGCGCTCGATCTCGGCAAGAGCTTCGAAGACGCGGGGGTGAGCGCCATCATCTACACCGACATCTCGCGCGACGGCGTTTTGACCGGCCTCAATATCGAGGCGACCCTGGCGCTCGCCGACGCCTTGACGATTCCCGTCATCGCCTCGGGCGGCCTCGCGTCGCTCGCCGACGTGGAGCGGCTGCTGCAGCCCGATTGCCGCAAGCTTGCCGGCGCCATCACCGGACGGGCGCTCTACGACGGGCGGCTCGATCCGGCGCAGGCGTTGGCGATGATCCGCGCGCGTGCGGCGACCGAGAACGCGTGATGCTGAAAGCGCGCGTCATTCCCTGCCTGGACGTGAAAGGAGGACGCGTCGTCAAGGGCGTCAATTTCGTCGATCTGCGCGACGCCGGCGATCCGGTCGAATGCGCCATCGCCTATGACGCCGCCGGCGCCGACGAACTCTGCTTTCTCGACATCACCGCAAGCCATGAAGACCGCGGCATTCTGCTCGACGTCGTGCAGCGCACGGCGGAAGCCTGCTTCATGCCGCTGACTGTGGGAGGCGGCGTGCGCACGCTGGACGACATCCGCAATCTGCTGCTTGCCGGCGCCGACAAAGTCTCGATCAATTCGGCCGCCGTGGCCAATCCCGGCTTCGTTCGCGAAGCGTCGGAAAAATTCGGCGCGCAATGCATCGTTGTCGCCATTGACGCCAAGCGCGCAGCCGAGGGACGCTGGGAAATCTTCACCCACGGCGGGCGCCGCGCAACGGGGATCGACGCAGTGCGATACGCGCGCGACGTCAGCGAACTCGGCGCCGGCGAAATCCTGCTGACCTCGATGGATCGCGACGGCACAAAGAGCGGCTTCGACATCGCGCTGACGCGGGCCGTCGCCGACGCCGTGCAGGTGCCGGTCATCGCCTCGGGCGGCGTTGGGACGCTCGATCATCTCGTCGCCGGGGTCAAGGAAGGCCATGCGAGCGCCGTGCTCGCCGCTTCGATCTTCCATTTCGGCGAATATTCGATCCCGCAGGCGAAGCTTCACATGGCGGCGGCGGGGCTGCCGATGCGCCTCGACGGCCTGGAGGCGATGGGATGATGGCTGTTGAGCGGCTCGGATGTCATTCCCGACGCGCGCAACGCGCGCGATCGGGAATCCAGAGCAAGACCAGCATTCTTGAATTGGCTCTGGATTCCCGGTCAGGCCTTCGGCCTGCCGGGAATGACACGGCGCAAGCGATCGGCGCTTGCGGGTTCAATATCGAGCGCCGAGCCTGCTCCCTCTCCCGCGCAGCGGGGGAGGGTTGGGGAGGGGGCCTGTCATGAGTTTCACGCTGGACGATCTCGCGGCGCTCATCAAATCACGCCGCGAGGACGACGCCTCGACCTCCTATACGAAGACCCTGCTCGACGCTGGAATGCCGCGCATCGCCAAGAAATTCGGCGAAGAGGCGGTCGAAACCGTGATCGCGGCGATGGAGGGCGACCGAAGCGCGCTCATCAATGAAGCCGCGGACACGTTCTATCATCTTCTGGTCATGCTCGAAGCGCGGGATATCTCGCTCGACGACGTGTTGCGCGAACTGGAGCGGCGCACGAAACAGTCTGGCCTTGCAGAGAAAGCCGCGCGCGGAGCAAAGGAATGACGGTGGCGGAGCTCGTCCCCAACAACGAGGCTCTTTCCCCCTACCGGCATTTTACGCGCGCCGAATGGGCGTCGCTGCGCGCCGATACGCCGCTGACGCTGACGCTCGATGATCTCGTCCGGCTAAAATCGCTCAACGATCCAATCTCGCTCGAAGAAGTCATCGAAATCTATCTGCCGCTGTCGCGCCTGCTGGCTCTTTACGTTGCGGCGACGCAGGGCCTCTTTAAGGCGACGCAGCGCTTTCTCGGCGCCGAGGACGGCAAGGTTCCCTACATTATCGGGGTCGCGGGCTCCGTCGCCGTGGGGAAGTCCACGACGGCGCGCGTGCTGCGCGCCCTCCTGTCGCGCTGGCCGAATACGCCGAAAGTGGAGCTCATCACCACCGACGGATTTCTTTTGCCCAACAGAATCCTTGAAGCCGAAAGGCTGATGGACAAGAAGGGCTTTCCGGAAAGCTACGACAACAAATCGCTGCTGCGATTTCTTTCCGATGTGAAGGCGGGACGGCGCAACGTCTGCGCGCCGGTCTATTCGCATATGACCTATGACGTCGTCGAGGGCGAAGCGAGCTGCGTCGACCGGCCCGACATTCTCATCGTCGAAGGCGTCAACGTTCTGCTTGCGCCGCGCATGCGCGACGGCCGCGAAATTCCCTTCGTCTCCGACTTCTTCGATTTCTCGGTCTATCTCGACGCGCCTGAAGACGTGCTGGAGCGATGGTATGTGGAGCGCTTTCGTCGGCTTCAGCAGACGGCGTTCCGCGATCCGGAATCCTACTTCCGGGTCTATGCCGATCTCGACGCAGAGGAGACGACGCGCGTCGCAAAAGACATATGGACGCGCATCAACCTCGAGAATCTGCGCCAGAACATCGCCCCGACGCGCCCGCGCGCGAGTTTGATCCTCACCAAGGACGCCGATCACAGGATCGAGGAAGTGGCGCTTCGCAAATTATGAGCTTCGCTTGGGCCGCGACGCGGAGTTCGCTTGCGCAAGGCGCGGCTATAGGGTGAGCGCATGATAACGGCTCTGGAAACGCTCGTCGTTCTCCTCGCGGTGGTGGCGGCCGTCGCCTTCGTCGCCTCGCGCCTCGGCCTCGCTTCGCCCATCCTGCTCGTCGCGGCGGGCGTGGCGATCGCGATGGCGCCGGGCGTGCCGCCGCTGGTGCTCGAGCCCGAATTCATCTTACTCCTCGTCCTGCCGCCGGTGATCTACATTTCGGCGATCTCCATGAGTTGGCGGGAATTCCAGTTCAATCTGCAGCCGATCCTTGTGCTGGCGATCGGGTGCGTCGTCTTCACCACCATCGCCGTTTCGGCGGCGACGAACTGGTTGCTCGGCTGGCCCTGGGCGGTCGGCTTCGTGCTTGGCGCAATCGTCTCGCCGCCCGACACCCTCGCGCCGCTCGCCATCGCGCGCCGCATGCGGCTGCCTCGGCGCATCCGCGTCATTCTGGAGGGAGAAGGCCTCGCCAATGACGCGACGGCCCTGGTTCTCTATCGTTTCGCGGTGGCGGCGGTCAGCGTTGGCTCCTTTTCGCTGGCGCAAGCGGGCGAAACCTTCACGATCATCATCGTTTCGGAGATTGTGTGGGGCGTCGGCGTCGGCTGGACGATGTTGCGGCTGCGCCGCTTCATGCGCGATCCGCGCATCGAAATAACGCTGTCGCTGATCACGCCGTTCCTCGCCTACTGGCCGCCAGAACATCTTGGCGGCTCGGGCGTCATCGCGACCGTCGCGACGGGCCTCTACATCAGCTGGAACGGACCCCGGCTGATCAGCGCCGCGACGCGTCTGCAGGGCATATTCTTCTGGGACTTCTTCATCTATCTGATCGAAGGCCTCGTCTTTCTCTTCACCGGCCTGCAGGCGCAGGCGCTTTTCGCACGCATCCAGAACCACTCGCTTTACGATCTGGCGGCGTCGGCGGCGCTCGTTTCGCTCGTCGTGATCGTGGCGCGCTTCGTCTGGATTTTTCCGCACGCCTATCTGCCGCGATGGTTCATCCCGCGCGCGCGGCGCCAGCCGGCGCCGCCCTGGCAAGGGCTCTTCATCATTTCCTTCACCGGAGTGCGCGGGATCGTTTCGCTCGCCGCGGCTCTGGCGATCCCGATCACGACGGCGCGCGGCGAGCCCTTTCCCTATCGCGACTCCATTTTCTTCCTCGCCTTCTGCGTCGTGATGGTCACGCTCGTCTTCCAGGGCGCGATGTTGCCCTGGGTTATTCGCAAGCTCGGGGTCGCGAAAACCGGAATGGAGGAGCGTCTGCTCGACCGCGCCGAGGAAATTCAGGCGCGCCGCTCCGCCGTCGAGGCTTCCACCGCCAGATTGGCGGCGATAGTCGCCGAGCAGGACGTGCCGGAAGAAGCGACGCTGTCGTTTCAAGCGCAACAGGATTATTTCCTGTCGCGCATCCGCATGAAATGCGACATCGAGGACGAACGCCGCGCGCTGACCGAGCTTCACGACGAGATTGAATTGCTGCTCATCGCCGCGGAGCGCGACGCGATCAACGGCATGCTGCGCGAGGGCGCGCTCAAGGACGAGGCCCGCCGCCGCATCGAGCGCGAACTCGATCTGCGCGAAGCGGATGTGCTGAACCGCAGCAAAGAGCGGCTGGGGTAGAGTGTCATTCCCGACGCGCGCAACGTGCGCGATCGGGAATCCAGAGCCATGATTAAATCTGGGGATTTGTGCTGGATTCCCGGTCAGGCCTTTGGCCTGCCGGGAATGACAATGCGCGGTCTCGGTTACGCGTTCCCCACCGTTCGCAGCAGCGGCGGCGCGGCTTGTCGATGCGCCGACTTGCCGTCGATGACGAGGCCCGAGGCGTCGGCCGACACTTCGACGCTCGCGCCGTCGATGATCTCGCCCGCGAGCAGCCGCTCGGCAAGCGTGTCCTGCAGCTCCTTCTGCATGACGCGCTTCAAGGGCCGCGCGCCATAGGTCGGGTCATAGCCCTTCGCCGCCAGCCAGTCGCGCGCCTTGGCGTCGAGATGCAGCGTGATCTTGCGATCTTCGAGGAGCTTCTGCAGCCGCTTGACCTGGATGTCGACGATCGCGCCCATATCCTCGCGCCGCAGCCGGTTGAACAGGATGATCTCATCGACGCGGTTCAGGAACTCCGGCCTGAAATGCGCCCGCACGACCTGCATGACTTCGCTATGCACGGCGGAGGAATCCTCGCCTTCCTTCTGCATGACGAGGAATTCCGAGCCGAGATTCGACGTCATGATGATCAGCGTGTTCTTGAAATCGACCGTGCGGCCCTGGCCGTCCGTCAGGCGGCCGTCGTCGAGCACCTGCAGGAGCACGTTGAAGACGTCCGGATGCGCCTTCTCGATCTCGTCGAAAAGCACGACCTGATACGGCCTACGGCGCACGGCTTCGGTCAAAGCGCCGCCTTCCTCATAGCCGACATAGCCGGGCGGCGCGCCGATGAGCCGCGCGACCGAATGCTTTTCCATATATTCCGACATATCGAGCCGCACCATCGCCGTCTCGTCGTCGAAGAGAAACGCGGCGAGCGCCTTCGTCAGCTCCGTCTTGCCGACTCCCGTGGGGCCAAGGAAGATGAAGCTGCCGATCGGGCGGTTAGGGTCCTGCAGTCCGGCGCGTGCGCGGCGCACCGCGGTCGACACGGCGACGACCGCGTCATGCTGGCCGACGACCCGCTTTGCGAGTTCGTCCTCCATGTGCAGCAACTTCTCGCGTTCGCCCTCGAGCATTTTGTCGACCGGCACGCCGGTCCAGCGCGAGACGACCTGCGCCACGTCATTGGCGGTGACCTCCTCGTCGACGAGCGTGTCGGCTTCGGTTTCCGTCTCCGCCAGCTTCCTTTCGAGATCGGGAATCACGCCATAGGTGAGTTCGCCCGCGCGCTGATATTCGCCGCGCCGCTGCGCCTGCGCCAGTTCGTTGCGCGCCGCTTCAAGCTGCTCCTTGAGCTTCTGCGCCGCGCCGAGCTTGTCCTTCTCGGCTCGCCAGCGCGCGGTGAGCGCCCCTGATTTCTCTTCGAGGTCGGCAAGCTCGCCTTCGAGCTTCGCCAGTCGATCCTTTGACGCCGTGTCCGTTTCTTTCTTGAGCGCTTCCTGCTCGATCTTCAGCTGGATGATGCGCCGGTCGAGTTCGTCGAGCTCCTCGGGCTTCGAGTCGATCTGCATGCGCAGGCGCGACGACGCCTCGTCGATGAGGTCGATCGCTTTGTCCGGCAGGAAGCGGTCGGAGATGTAGCGGTTCGACAAAGTCGCCGCGGCGACGATCGCGCTATCGGTGATGCGCACGCCGTGATGGAGTTCGTATTTCTCCTTCAGGCCGCGCAGGATCGAGATCGTATCCTCGACGGTCGGCTCGTCGACGAAGACCGGCTGGAAGCGCCGGGCGAGCGCCGCGTCCTTTTCGACATGTTTGCGGTATTCATTGAGCGTCGTCGCGCCGACGCAATGCAATTCGCCGCGCGCGAGCGCCGGTTTCAGCAGATTGGAGGCGTCCATCGCGCCATCGGCCTTGCCGGCGCCGACGAGCGTGTGCATCTCGTCGATGAACAGGATGACATTGCCTTCGGCGGCGGTGACTTCGTTCAGCACCGCCTTCAGCCGCTCCTCGAATTCGCCGCGATATTTCGCGCCGGCGATCAACGCGCCCATGTCGAGCGCGAGCAGCTTCTTATCTTCAAGCGATTCCGGCACGTCGCCATTGACGATGCGCAGCGCCAGACCCTCGACGATCGCGGTCTTGCCGACGCCGGGTTCGCCGATGAGCACCGGATTGTTCTTGGTGCGGCGCGACAGCACCTGAATCGCGCGGCGGATCTCCTCGTCGCGGCCGATCACAGGATCGAGCTTGCCCTCGCGCGCCGCCTCGGTCAGATCACGGGCGTATTTCTTCAGCGCGTCATAGGCGTTCTCGGCGGAGGCCGAATCCGCCGTGCGGCCCTTGCGCAGATCTTCGATCGCGGCGTTGAGCGTCTGCGGCGTCACGCCGGCGGCGGCAAGAATTTTCGAGGCCTCGGAGTCCTTCTCCATCGCCAGCGCCAACAGCAGCCGCTCGACGGTGACGTAAGAATCGCCCGCCTTCTGGGCGATCTTCTCGGCGTTGTCGAAGAGGCGGGCGGTCGCCGGCGCGAGATAGAGCTGGCCGGCGCCGGTGCCCATCACTTTGGGCAGTTTGGCGAGCGCGGCTTCGGTTTTCGCCAGCGCCTCGCGCGAGCGGCCGCCGGCGCGGTCGATCAGCCCGGCGGACAGGCCCTGGTCGTCATCGAGCAGGACTTTCAATATGTGCTCGGGCGTAAACTGCTGGTGGCCTTCGCGCGTCGCCATCGACTGCGCCGACTGAACGAATCCGCGCGCGCGTTCGGTGTATTTCTCAAAGTTCATTTATAGCCCCTCTGACCATGAGGCGACCCTTTGTTTTAAGCGGCGCGCCTCGCGTCCAAAATTTTCTCGTTCAAGGCCCCTTGCGGCTGCCCTCGTGGTCGATATGGGAAGGGCCGCACGGGGTTAAAGGGGGTGCGGCGCGAAAGCGCGGACTCGACCGCGCCGGGCGCATCGGAATACCTCGGCTAATCGCTTTGGCGATGTTGGCGCGCAGCCGGCCAGAGCGCGCGCCATCCGCCATAGAGCGAGAGCGCCACAAGCGACAGCATCATCGCATAGACCGAGCCCGAGGCGATGAGACCGGCGATGGGACTGCCATACATCGCATAGATGTTGGACGGCCGCTGCTCGGCGGCAGGGCTCAAATGCGCGAACCAGAGCGCCACGGCGCCGAGAACGCCGATGACCGCCCAGAACGCCGCGCCGATCTTGCCGCGGAAATAGAAATACAGCGCGGCGCCTGTAAGCGCGTATTTCGCCGAAAGAAAAGCGGCGGCGATCGACCATGCCCCTGGTTGCGAGAAATCGTCGCGCAACAGGTGGTCGAGATCATGCGCGGCGGAAAACGCCACTGCGGCGAGAACGAGGACCGTGAGCGTCTTGTCCGGCATGGCTGGCTCTCCTTGCGAACGGCCGAGTCTATTTTCCTGACGGCCGGGCGGGTGTAGGCAATCCGCCTCGACGTGTCACCGAAACAGGGACGTCCATGCGACTTGCCTCTCTCTATCGCTATCCCGTCAAAGGCCTCTCGCCCGAGCCGCTGGACGCCGCCGATCTGAAGACTGGCGACTATTTTCCGGGAGATCGACTGTTTGCGCTGGAAAACGGCCCTTCAGGCTTCGATCCCGCGGCGCCCGAGCATCAGCCCAAGATCAAATTTCTGATGCTGATGAGGAACGGCGCGCTCGCGGGTCTTGCGACGCGCTACGATGAGGCGACAGGCATATTGACGATCGCCAGGGGAGGACGGGAGGTCGCGCGAGGGGATTTGCGGTCGGCGAAAGGGCGCGAACCCATCGAGGCCTTCCTGACCGGCTTTCTTGGGCCCGAAATCCGCGGCCGCGTGCGGCTTCTGGCAGCGCCCGACGGTTTTCGCTTCACGGATTCGAAGTCGGGATTTGTCTCACTCGTCAATTTGGCGAGCGTCGCGGCGATTGCGCAGGCGCAAGGGGCCGCGATCGATCCGCTGCGGTTTCGCGCCAATCTCTACGTCGAAGACATGGGCGCATGGGCCGAAGCGGCGCTCCTGGGGCGAACCCTGTCGATCGGCGGCGCGCGGCTCGAGGTGCTCAAAATGACCGATCGCTGCGCGGCCACAGGCGTCGAGCCAGGCACGGGGCGACGCGACATGGATATCGTTCAAACGCTGCGCCAGAACTTCGGCCACATTGATTGCGGCGTTTACGCGCGGGTGATCGAGGGTGGCCGGATCAAGGCCGGCGACGCGATCAGCATCCTCGCCTGAAGCTCTAGAACCGATCTGGCTCGAGCGGAAGTTCGCCCACCTGCGGCGATTCATCGTCCCGTGCGCCGCCGGCGACGTCATCAATCGGCGGGCGCGGGCGCCGGCGCCGGCGTGAACTCAAATGATAATTGACTCCGCCCTCGTGTTCACGCGGCGCATTCTCGCGCTCGAGAACGGGTTCCGCTCCGGCGGCGCTCTCGCTGGGAGGGGCGGCGCGCGCCACTGGCGCGGTGATGAATGAAGGAAGCGCCGTTCCTGCTTCGCTCTCGACCGCGCTGGCCTCGGGGCGCGGCTGGAAGCGGCGGTCGCGGCCGCGCTCATATCCCTGATGACGAGGACGTTCGCCGCCTTCGGCGTTGCGGTCTCGGTTAAACGGCGGTCGCTCGGGCCGCTGCTGCCGTTCCGGACGCTCCGCGCGCTCGCCGGCGCGCACCTCGCCGATCGGGCGCTCCTCGAAAGGCTGAGGCTGCGGCTGCGGCTGCGAGAAATGCGGCTGCGGCTGCGGTTGCGGCGCGAAGGGCGGCGGCGGCTGGAAGGCCGGCGGCGGCAGCCGTTCTGCAAGCGGCGCGAAACGGTCTGGAAGCGGGGCGAAATCGTCGTCGTCCTCGGAGGTGTCGATTTCCGCTTCCAGCTGCGGGCGTCCATAGCCGTTGACTTGCTGCTGTTGCTGCGCGGCGGCGATCAGCCGGAAATAGTGCTCCGCGTGCTGCAGCAGGCTCTCGGCCATGATCGTGTCGCCGGAGGACTGCGCGTCGCGCGCGAGCTGAAGATATTTTTCGGCGACATGCTGAGCCGTGCCGCGGATCTTCACGTCGGGGCCATTCGATTCATAGGACCGTGTAAGCGGATTGGGCCCTTTGCGGTTGTTGCTCCGACCGCGCATTCTCTTGTTTTGCCCTGGTCTCATCAAACTCCCCGAAATCTTGCTGCGCTCGGCCCCGCCTGCGCGGCGTTCCCAACAACGTCGCCGCTAAATTCCTTCGCCCGGCGCATGCGCCAACGGACAGGCGACAGCAATCCGTTTTCGGACCTCAAGCTTCGATAATGCTGTGCGCGAGTCGATTTTCCTCAAGTCGGCCGCAATCGGCGGCCCCACGTCGCTCTGCGCCAATTCCCCTCAGCGCAACTGCTTGATGCCCAACGCGACTGCATGCCTGCCTGCCGGATCGCAACGCTCCCGACAATCGAAGTGGTCTTCACTCCGGCGCTTTCATGTCGATTTCGACGTTGCTCCTGGCCGGTCGTTTCGGGCTTCCGTTCGCGAAGCAGAGCCAAAGCGTTCGAGTTCTCTCTCGAAGTTGGCGATCGGCTGGACCTGGAATGACTATAGTGGAGGGGGTGGCCGCCAACAAGGCCGAGCGCGGCGAGACGGGCCAAAAAAGCGGTCACTGTCGCCAATATGTCACGGCCTTGACGGGTAAGGCCGCGCCGCGACAACCCTCTCGTGGCCCCCAATGTCGCGCGCCACACGGTCGATTTTGAAGCCCTGGGCCTCCAACAGCGCCGCGACGCTTGCAGCTTGATCGAAGCCGACCTCGAATACGACGACCGTGTCCTCGTCAATGAACCGCGGCAAGTCGCCGATGATCTCCCGATACCGCTCGAGCCCGTCGGAGCCGCCGTCGAGCGCCAGCGCCGGATCATGGAGCCGCACTTCGGGATCGAGCCCTGCAATGTCCCCGGTGCGCACATATGGGGGATTGGACACGATGAGGTCGAAACGCGCCTGAAGCGCCTCCGCCCAGCGGCCCCGCACAACCGCCGCGCGGTCTGACAGGCCGCAACGGGCGAGATTTGCGGCGGTCGCCGCGCAGGCGTCCTCCGAGAGATCGACGGCGAGGGCGCGCGCGGCCGGAAGCTCGCTGAGAAGCGCGCAGGCGATAGCGCCCGAGCCGGCGCCAAGATCGAGAATCGAGAGCGGCGCGTCGCGCCGTTCCGCAACGAAGCGTAACGCCGTCTCCACCAGCGTTTCCGTGTCGGGCCGCGGATCGAGCACTGACGGCGCGACGACGAGGTCCAGCGTCCAGAAGCCGCGCTCTCCAAGAATGCGCGACACCGGCTCACGGGCGGCCCGTCGCGCCGCATAGCGGGAGAGGGCGCTCGCCTCCTCCTGAGAAAGCGGCGCGCGCGGCGTCATGGCGAGTTCGAGCCGCGTCAGCCCTGTGGCGGCGCGCAGCAGAGCGCGCGCGTCCTCCTGCGGGTCGTCGACCCCGCGGGCGTCGAGATAGTCCGCAACTGTCGCGATCGCCTGGGCGCGCGTCAGCGGATCGCTCGTTGCGGCCTTCCTCGCGCCCAGACTCATCTCTACCCCCGGCTGGCGAGAAGCGCCGTCAGCCTTTTTGCGAAAGCTGCTGCGTCGATGGGATGCTCGCCGTCGGCGACGCGGGCGAGATCGAGCAGGAGGAGCTGGTCGTCGCGCGCCGCTTCACGCCCCTTTGCGCGCAAGGCCGTCGCCAGCGCGACGATCGCTTCATGCCTCGGATTGATCTCCAAAACCGGCTTTCCGAAGGCCGCCTGTTGTCCATGTTCGGCCAGAAGGCGGGACAATTGGCGGTCAAACCCAGTATCGGGCGCCACCAGGCAAACGGCGCTATCTGTCAGTCGCGTCGAGGCGCGCACGTCGTCGACATGATCCGCAAGCGTCTCCTTGAGGGCTGCAAGCAGGTCGGCCACGTCGGCCGGCGCGGTCGCCTCCGTCTTGGCGTCCTCGACGAGCGCGATCGAATCGATGTCGGCTTGTCCCTGCGTGACGGATTTGAACGGCTTGCCCTCATAGCCAAGCGCGCTCGTCACCCAGAAAGCGTCGACGGCGTCGTCGAGAAGCAGCACTTCGACGCCTCTCGCCCGGAAGCCTTCGAGTTGCGGGCTGGCGCGCAGCCGCTTCATGTCGTCGCCGACAAGATAATAGATCGCCGTCTGATTTTCCCTCAGATCGGCGACGTAATTCTTGAGGGTGCGGGTCTGTTCCTCGGACGTCGTCGAGGCGAAACGCGCAATTTCGAAGAGGGCGTCGCGGCGGCTCGGGTCTTCGTGCAGCCCCTCCTTGATCACGGAGCCGAAGTTCTTCCACACGTCCGCGAATTTTTCGGGCTCGGCGTCGGCGAGCTTCTTGAGTTCCTGCAAAATGCGCGTTGCGATGGCCTTGCCGATCGCGCCGGCGACCGGGCTTTTCTGCACCATCTCGCGCGAGACATTGAGCGGAATGTCGGCGCTGTCGACGACGATGCGCATGAACCGCAGCCAGGCGGGCAGCAGCTCCATGTCGCGCGAGATCAGCACGCGCCGCACATACAGCTTGGATTTGCTCCTTCGCGCCGGGTCGAAAAGATCGAAGGGCCGCGTCCCGGGAACAAAGGCGAGCACTGTATATTCGGTGCGTCCTTCGGCGCGCCAATGCGCGATCAGCGCGGGCTCGTCCAGCTGCCCGGACAATTGCCGGTAGAAGTCGACATATTGCTCATGTGTGATGTCCAACTTCGGCTTCGTCCACAGGGCGACGCCTTCGGCGATCCGCCGGGGCTCTTCGCCCGGCGCCGCGATGAGATCAATCGGCGCGGCGATCGCGCCCGAGTGCTCGCGCACGACGCGTTCAACCCGCCAGCCGTCGAGAAATTCATCGCTGTCGGCGTTGAGATGCAGCGTGACGCGGGCGCCGACGGCGGGCGCCTCCTCGAGCGGCAGAGCCGCGATCTGATAGGAGCCCTTGCCGTCTGAACTCCACAGCCAGGCCTGATCCTCGCCGGCTCGCCGCGTCGCGACCTCGACGCGGTCGGCGACCATGAAGGCGGAATAGAAGCCGACGCCGAACTGGCCGATGAAGCCGGCGTCCTTCTCCTTGCCGAGTTTGTCGAGAAAGGCGCGCGTTCCCGAATTGGCGATGGTGCCGAGGGCGCTGATCAGCTCCTCGCGCGACATGCCGACGCCATTGTCGGCGATCGTCAGCGTGCGCTTCTCCTTATCGAGTGAGATCGTGACGAGCGGCGCGGCGGCTTGCGCGGCGAGTTTTTCGTCGGAAAGCGCCTCGTAACGCAGCTTTTCGCAGGCGTCGGCGGCGTTCGAGACGAGTTCGCGCAAAAAGACGTCGCGCTCCGAATAGACGGAGTGCGTCATCAGCTCGAGCAGCCGCGCGACGTCGGCCTCAAAACCGAAATCGGCGGCGGTTTGCGGATCGGCGGCGGGAGCCGCGGCGGCGACGGATGCGGCGTCGTCGGTCATGTTCTCTCCGATGAAAAGAAAAAGAGAATGCACGTCGCGGTCGATGCGACGGCGGCTCTTGAGTTCGTCATTGTTGCAGAATTTGCAAGAGCCTCGGCGGCGGGGCGCCGTCGCGCGGCCGCTAGAGGCGGATACGGTGGCCCGCTAAAGCTAGACGAGCCGGCGCGGGAGCGAAACTCCCGGCCGGCCCGACCATCGCCACGACCTCTATATCTCGGAACCGCACGCTTCGGGGGGCTGGGGGGCTGACGAAACCGAAAACGCGTGGCCCCGAGCTGTCGAGGCAATGAACTTCATTTTGGGCGGCGCATTTGGCTGGCAAGGGGCGCCAAGTCGGCGAAAGTATGATTATTACAAGCCAAGTCTTATCCCACGGAGCGGATGCAAAGATTCTCGTCGTAAACCAGTCATTAAGTCTTGCCCGGCGCATCCGTGCAGGCCAACATGGTTAAGAGAGATCGAGGAGAGCGGACGCATGGCGGAGTCGGAGACGACGGAGCCCAGCCGGGCCCGACCCGCGCTCGTCGTCGTGAACGGCGCTTCGCCGGACGCGGCGTCGGGAGCCCGGGGAGACAAGCGCGGCGCGGCGGTTTCGTTCAGCCGCCCAGAACTCAACGTCATCTTCAATGTTTATGGAGAGAAAGTCGCGCAGGGGGAATGGCGCGACTATGCGATCGACTTCACGCCGGCGAAGGCCGTGTTCTCCATTTTTCGGCGCGCAAGCGAGGCGCCGCTGTATCGAATCGAGAAGAACCCGGCGTTGGCGCGGCGGCAGGGGGCCTATGCCGTGATCGCAGCGACGGGGCTCGTGCTTCGGCGCGGCCATGATCTTTCGAGGGTGGTGCGGGTTTTGGACCGCGCGTTGAGGCTCGTCGGCGCCGAATAGGCGCACAAGCATCTCACAAAGTCGTCGTCGCAAGATCAGAATCGATCGGCGCGATAGGGCGTCGGATCGATGAAGGGCGTCTCGCCGGTCATCATATCGGCGAGCAGCCGGCCGGAAACCGGCCCAAGCGTCAGCCCATGATGCGCATGGCCGAAATCGAACCATAGGCCGCGATGACGCGGCGCCGGACCGACGATCGGCAGCATGTCCGGCAGGCAGGGCCGCGCGCCGCGCCAGGGTTCCGGGTCGAGCCGTTCGGCGAGCGGAAACAATCGGCGCGCCGTCGGTTCGCAAACCTCGATCTGCACGGGGGTCGGCGGCGCATCGCGGCGGGCGAATTCGGCCCCGCTCGTCAGCCTGACGCCGCGGCGCATCGGCGCCAGGAGATAGCCGACGTCGGCGTCGAGGATCGGATGATTGAGCTTTGCGCCGTCCTTCGCGGCGTAATGCATGTGGTAGCCGCGCTTCCAGCCGAGCGGAATGCGATAGCCGAGCGGCCCATAAACAAAATCCGACCAGGGGCCGAGCGCCACAACCGCGGCGCCGGCGACGAGCGGCCCGTTCGCCGTCTCGACGCGCCAGCGCCCATCCGGCTCTTGCGAAAGGCTGCGCGCGTCTCCGGAAAGAAACTGGCCGCCGCGTGAGACAAACAGATCGGCGTAGGCTTTCGAGAGCGCGGCGGGATCGATGATCGCGGCGGTGTCACGGTAATGGATGCCGCCCATGATCGGCGCGAGATCGGGCTCCAGCGCCGCAACCCCTGCCGAATCTAGCGTATCAATATGTAAGCCATAGGCGCGCAGCCGGTCGGCGTCGGCGAGGCCGGCGGCGAGAGTCTCCTCGCTGCGATGCAGCTTGATCCAGCCGGTCCTGCGCAACAGCTCGCCGGCGCCTGCCTGCTGGATCAGCGCCTCATGCTCGCTCAGGCTGTGTTCGATCAGCGGGCGCCGCGCTTCGATATTCCGCCGCACCCGCTCCGGCGCGCTCTCGCGCCAATAGCGCAGGAGCCATGGCCCCACCGCCGGCAGCGCCGAGACGTGGTAATGCGCTTCAGGGAGAAGGTTCAGCGCATATTTGATGAGCTTCGCCGGGTCGCGCGGGAACAGATAGGGGATGAGCGAAGAGCGTTCGATCAGGCCGGCGTTGCCGAAGCTTGTCTCCTGTCCCGCTGCGCCGGCGCGATCGATGAGCACGACGTCGCGGCCGCGCGCCTGCAGATGCAGCGCGGCGCTGACGCCGACGATCCCCGCGCCAAGAACGACGACATCCGTCGACTGCATGAATCCTCCCACCTGGTCTTCCCATATATGGACTTTGATGCAACGCGCATGCTAGGCGCCTCTCTCCTCCGTAAAATTTAGGGCGCGCCGGATGATCCCCCGCTATTCCAGACCCGAGATGACCGTGATTTGGGAGCCGCAGACGCGGTTTCGCATCTGGTTCGAGATCGAGGCCTACGCCTGTGACGCGCTCGCCGAGATCGGCGTCATTCCGCGGGAGAGCGCCAAGGCGATCTGGGACAAAGCGGATTTCGTCACCTTCGACGTCGCGCGAATCGACGAGATCGAACGGGTGACGAAGCATGACGTGATCGCCTTTTTGACCCATCTCGCCGAATTCATCGGCGCCGAGTCGCGTTTCGTTCATCAGGGCATGACGTCTTCGGACGTGCTCGACACCTGTCTTGCCGTGCAATTGTCGCGCGCCGCGGATCTGCTGATCGCCGACGTCGACGCGCTGCTCTCCGCGCTCAAGACGCGCGCTTTTGAGCATAAATACACGCCGACGATCGGCCGCTCGCACGGCATTCACGCCGAGCCGACGACCTTCGGGCTGAAACTGGCGCAGGCCTACGCCGAATTCACCCGCGCGCGGGAGCGGCTCCTCCAGGCGCGCCGAGAAATTTCGACCTGCGCGATTTCCGGCGCCGTCGGCACTTTTGCCAATATCGATCCGCGCGTCGAAGACTATGTGGCGCATAAGATGGGTCTGACCGTCGAACCGATCTCGACGCAGGTCATTCCGCGCGACCGCCATGCGGCTTATTTTGCGACGCTCGCCGTGGTGGCGTCGTCGGTTGAACGGCTGGCGATCGAAATCCGCCATCTTCAGCGCACCGAGGTGCTCGAGGCGGAAGAGTATTTCTCGGCCGGGCAGAAGGGTTCTTCCGCCATGCCGCATAAGCGTAATCCGGTGCTGACCGAAAATCTGACCGGACTCGCGCGGCTGGTGCGCGGCATGGCGATCCCCGCGATGGAAAACGTCGCGCTCTGGCACGAGCGCGATATTTCGCATTCGTCCGTCGAGCGCATGATCGGGCCTGACGCGACGGTGACTCTGGACTTCGCGCTGGCGCGCTTGACGAGCGTCATCGACAATCTCGTTGTCTACCCGGAAAATATGCGCAAGAACTTAGAGAAGCTCGGCGGGCTCATTCATTCGCAGCGCGTGCTTCTGGCGCTGACGCAAAAAGGCGTCTCGCGCGAAGACGCCTACGCCATGGTGCAGCGCAACGCCATGCCAGTTTGGCGCGGCGAGGGCGATTTCCGTAACCTGCTCGGGCAGGACAAGGACGTAAGCGCGAAACTATCGGCAGCGGAATTGGACGCGCTCTTCGATCTCTCGTACCACTTCAAACATGTGGATACGATTTTCGCGCGGGTCTTTGGGGAGGCTTAGCGCCGCCGCTAATCTCCATATATCCGAGCTGCAATTCTCTCGCGAAGGCGATCAGCGCGGCGGTGAAGAGCGCCATCGCCAGGGCGAATAGCAACCCCGCGCCATACTCATGGCGCACATGGAAAAATGCCGCCGCAAAACTGAGGATCACGAGAAGGCTCGTCACGATGCAGCTCGCCACGCCCCAGTAAATGGCGTGATGCATCAGCTGGCCGCGCTTTCTGAGGATTGGCAGTTCAGCTTTCAGATGGACCTGCGCCGCGCTGTCGCCGTCCGTCTGGACGATGATTCTCGCACGATCGATGATGCGGTCCAATCGTGAAACGAGGACGGTCAAGAGCTGCGCCTCGGCTGCGAGCAGGAAGGCGGGGCCGGTGACCTGCGAGATCACATTGGAAAGCTGTTCGATCGAGGGCGTGTTGATGAGCATGAGGGTCTCGGAACATGAGGGTCTCGGAGCATGAGGTCTCGCACGAGGATCCCGCGCAATTCCGATTAGGCGCGCCCGCCCGTCAAGCGTTACCGTGACGGCCAGCGCCATTTTGGCGACTCATGTTCGGGCGCGAGGGTCTCGCCCAGACGCTTCTCTAGCGCGATTTCGACGCAACAATCGTCTTTTCTCAGTTCCGAGACCAGTTGCGCCGAGTGCGACACGACGAACAGCTGCGTCTCGTTGGAGACCTTGCGCATCAGCCGCGCCAGCGCGCCGATGAGATTGGGATGGAGACTCGCTTCAGGTTCGTTGAACACCATCAGCGGCGGCGGGCGAGGCGTCAGCAGCGCAGCGACGAGCAGCAGATAGCGCAGCGTGCCTTCCGAGAGCTCCGTGGCGCGTAGTGGCCGAAGCAAACCGTGCTGGCGCATCAGCGTCTCCACGTAACCGTCCGATGCCGAAATATTGATCGTGCTGGATGAAAAGGCGTCGTCGATCGTCTCTCCCAGGCCGTCCGCGTCGCCAATTTCCAGAATGGTTGCGAGCGCCGCCGCGAGGTCTGCGCCGTCATCGGCGAGCGCGGGGGTGAAGGTGCCGATCTGCGGGCGTCGCGCCGGCGCCTCGCGGTCGGCGCGCAAATTGTCATAGAAGCGCCAGCTCCGCACCGTCTCACGCAAGATTGAGAGATCATAGGCTTCGCGCAAGTCGGCGCAGTGCGTCATCATGCTGTCGACGCCGGCGAGTGAAGCCCCGGCCTGCCGCCATTCGCCATTTTCCCCGCGAATGCGCGCGCTCGGTCCCCGTCGCTCGGCGAAAAGATTAGCATGGCCAAGATGTTCTCCGGTCCATTGCGCCTCGAGCTTGATCTGCGGATCGAGCGGGAAGGCCTCCGTCGCATTGGAAGTTGGGCCGAGGTCAATCGCATAACCATAGGTCTTCGAAGCGAAGCCGAGCTTCAGCGCCTTTCGCGACTGGCGCGCCAAGGGCTCTATCGGAGTCTCGCCCGCTTTCATGGCGCGGGAGAATTTCTCGGGCCCAGCCCACAGCGTCGAATTTAGTCCGCCCTCCCGGGCAAGGGACTGGATGATGCGCCCCTGCGCAACATCGGCGAGAAGGCGCAGCGCACGATAAAGGCTGGACTTGCCGGCGCCGTTGGCGCCAGTCACGACGGTGAGACGCCCCGGCGCAAGGACCAGATCGCGAATCGATCGATAGCCGGAAATTGCGAGCCGCGTGATCACACTGCCTCCCTGGCGGCAATATCGATGGACGGGCGCGAACGGGCAATGGCCGCCCTTCCAATAGGGAGCGCAAAGCCTTAAAGAGCGGGCATGATCTGGCTTATCTTCGCCTTGCTGACCGGCGCCGCGGTGATGGCGGTGCTGGCGCCGCTCGCCATGCGGAATGGGGCGCAGGATGAAAGCGCCGCCGACGTCGCCTTTTTCGAGGAGCAGATCGCCGAAATCGAGCGCGAGCGCGAGGAAGGTCGCCTCGACGCGGCGGACGCGGGAGCCGCGAAGACCGAGGCGGCGCGCCGACTGTTGCGCGCCGAAGCCGCGCCAAAGGCGAGGGTCGTCTCCTCGCGCAAACTCGCGCTCGCCGCGGCGCTCGCGGCCATTGTGGTCATCCCCGCCGTCGCGCTGACGCTTTATGCGCGGCTCGGCCACTCCGACATGCCGGACATGCCGCTGACGGCGCGGCTCGACTCCGCGCCGGACCGCAATGACCTCTCCGGCGCCGTCGCGCGCATCGAACAGCATTTGCGCGAGCATCCCGAAGACGGTCGCGGCTTCGAAGTCATCGCGCCATATTTGCTGCGCACGGGGCGCGGCGAAGACGCCGTCCACGCCTATTCGGAAGCGCTGCGACTTTTGGGCGCAACCGCGGCGCGACATGCGGCGCTTGGAGAAGCGCGCGTCGTCGTCGCTCAAGGCGTGGTGACGCCGCAAGCCAAGAAGGATTTCGAGGCCGCGCTCGCGCTCGACCCTTCAGTGCCAGAGGCGCAGTATTATCTTGGACTCGCCGCGGCGCAGGCCGGCGAGAAGGAAAAAGCGATCGCAATCTTTTCCAAGATGGCTGCTGACGCGCCGGCCGACGCCGCTTATCTGAAGGCTGTGAACGCCCAGCTCGCCATTCTGCGCGGCGAGGCGAATCCGCCGGTCGTCGCGCGCGGGCCGTCGAGCGAGCAGGGTAAAGCAATCGCGGCGATGCCCGCCGATCAGCGTCAGGAGATGATCCGCGGCATGGTGGATCGTCTTGCCTCGCGGCTCGAGTCCAAGGGAGACGACGTCGAGGGATGGCTAAAGCTCATTCGCGCCTATAGCGTCCTCGCCGAGACAGAAAAGGCGAAGAAGGCCGTGACCGACGCGCGCAAGGCGCTCGCCAGCAAGCAGGACGACATGGCCCGCATCGAGGCGCTGGCGAAAGAGCTGAATATCGGAGGCTAGAGCGCGCCAAATGCAGCGTGATCTAGAGCGAAGTTTCGCCTCTTCGCGAGAACTGTCCGCCGTGGGCACATGGGAGCGTTTTGAAGCACAATGACGCGTAAGGGAAAGCGGCTGACGTTGATTGCCGGCGCGATGGCGATTCTTGCCCTCGCCGCCGGGCTTATGCTGTTCGCGCTGCGCGACAATATCGTATTCTTCTACACGCCCTCGGAGCTTGCGAAGAAGCAAACGGCCTCCGGCGCGCGGCTGCGCATCGGCGGTCTGGTGAAGGAAGGCACGGTGGTGAAGAATGGCCAAGATGTGCGCTTCACTGTCACCGACAAGACGAGCGATCTTACGGTGTCCTACACAGGCTTGCTGCCGGATCTATTCCGCGAAGGGCAGGGCGTCGTCGTCGACGGCGTGCTGCAGCCGGACGGCGCCTTTCGCGCCGACAGCGTGCTCGCTAAGCACGACGAACGCTACATGCCGCGCGACGTCGCCGACGCCTTGAAGAAGCAGGGCGTCTGGCAGGGAGAGACGAAGTGATGGGCGACTTTAGCGCAAACTGTATTGCCCATGGAGCAAATGAGGCCGTTGATGGGCTTCGGGGATTGCTTCGCTTCGCTCGCAATGACGCAAGCCAAGGTTTCCTCATCCTGAGGAGCGAGCGAAGCTCGCGTCTAGAAGGACGAGGAAACCGCTCATCCCAGAATGCGCGGCGCCCTCGCGCTTCGAGACGCGCCTTCGGCGCTCCTCAGCATGAGGGCGACTGTATCGCCGCGCGCCTGTCGAGGTCCGCATGATCGTTGAAACCGGACATTACGCGCTCGTTCTGGCGCTGGCGCTGGCGCTGGCGCAATTCGCCATTCCCTTCATCGGCGCTCGGCTGAATGACGCCGCGCTGATGCGCGTCGCGCGCCCCGCGGCGATCACGCAATTCCTGTTCGTCGCGCTCTCCTATGGCGCGCTGACATATGCGCATGTCGTTTCCGACTTCTCGCTCGTCAACGTGATCGAGAATTCCCATTCGCTGAAGCCCTTCATCTATAAAATCTCGGGCGTGTGGGGGAACCACGAAGGCTCGATGCTTCTGTGGGTGCTCGTTCTCTCCTTTTGCGGCGCGCTGATCGCGGTTTTCTCCAGCGCAATGCCCGACCGGCTGCGCGCCGACGCGCTCGCCGTGCAGGGGCTGCTCGGCGCGGCCTTTCTTCTTTTCATTCTGCTCACCTCAAATCCCTTCGCGCGCGTCGCGCCGGCGCCGTGGGAGGGTCGCGACCTCAACCCGATCCTGCAGGATCCCGGCCTCGCGATCCATCCGCCGCTGCTCTATCTCGGCTATGTCGGCTTTTCGATCGTGTTCTCTTTCGCCGCCGCCGCGCTCATTGGCGGACGCATCGACGCCGGCTGGGCGCGCGTCATTCGCCCATGGACTCTTTTCGCCTGGATCGCGCTGACGCTCGGCATCGCCATGGGGTCGTACTGGGCCTATTACACGCTCGGCTGGGGCGGCTTCTGGTTCTGGGACCCGGTCGAGAACGCCTCGCTGATGCCCTGGATCGCCGGCACGGCGCTCGTGCACAGCGCCGCCGTGATGGAAAAGCGCGAGGCGCTGAAGGTCTGGACGATCTTTCTCGCGATCCTCGCCTTCTCGCTGTCGCTGCTCGGCACCTTCCTGGTGCGCTCCGGCGTGCTGACGTCAGTGCATGCGTTCGCGAGCGATCCTGACCGCGGCGTGTTCATCCTCGCCATTCTCGTCTTCTTTATCGGCGGCGCGCTTGCGCTCTTTGCGCTGCGGGCCGGCGCGCTGCCTGTCGGCGGCCTGTTTTCGCCGATCTCGCGGGAAGGCGCGCTTGTTCTCAACAATCTGCTGCTTTCGGCGTGCTGCGCCACCGTCGTCGTCGGCACGCTCTATCCGCTGGCGCTCGAAGCGATCACCGGCGAGAAGATTTCCGTCGGCGCGCCATTCTTCAACACCGTGCTGATTCCGATCGCGCTGCCGCTCGCCTTGCTGATGCCGATCGGCCAGATGCTCTCCTGGAAGCGCGGCGATCTTACCGCCGCCTTGCAGCGGCTGCGCATCGCTTTCATCGTCGGCGTCGTCGCGACGGCCGCTTTCGGCGCCTGGTACGGAACGCCGTTCCTCTCGATTGCTGCCGCCGGCATCGCGATCTATCTCGTCGTCGGCGCTTTGAGCGATCTTGCGCTGCGCGTGCGGGGGACCTCCGGACGCGCGAGCTTGAAGCGGTTCGCCGGCCTGCCGCTATCCGTCTTCGGCACGTCGATCGCTCACGCCGGCATGGGGCTGACGCTGCTCGGCCTCGCCGCGACCGGCTGGGGCGTCGAAACCATCGTGGCGATGAAGCCTTCGAGCTTTTATGACGTCGGTCCCTATCAGATCGGCATCGAATCTGTTTCGCCGCGCCAGGGGCCGAATTATTCGGAAGTCTACGCCGTCATGGCGGTGCGCAAGGACGGCGCGACGCTCGCGACGATCGAGCCGGCCAAGCGCTTCTATCAGGCGCGGCGCATGGCGCGCTCGGAGGCCGGAATCGTCACGCTGGCGCTCGGACAGGTTTACGCTGCGATCGGCGAGTCGCATGAGGATGGAACGATCGACGCGCGGCTGTACTGGAAGCCGCTCGTGACGCTGATCTGGATCGGCGCGCTGGTCATGGCCTTCGGCGGCGCGCTGTCGCTCGCCGACCGGCGTCTGCGCATCGGCGTCGCCCGCCGCGCCGCCGCGCCAGCCCTGGAGCCGGCCGAATGAGAGTCGAAGCCCCCTCCCTGTCCCTCCCCCGCTGTCGCGGGAGAGGGGACCCTAACGATCGGCATTTGCCGGATGGCAAGAAATCGCCGAATTTTGCTCCCTCTCCCGCGAAGTGGGGGAGGGTTGGGGTGGGGGTCTTCATCGCGCTCGTTCTCTTCCCCCTGACGGCCCACGCCGTCACGCCCGGCGAAAGGCTTGCCGATCCGGCGCTCGAAGCGCGGGCGCGGGCGATCACCACCGAGCTGCGCTGCCTCGTCTGCCAGAACCAGTCGATCGACGATTCCGACGCTTCGCTCGCCAAGGATTTGCGTGTGCTCGTGCGCGAGAAGCTCAAGGAGGGAATGAGCGACGGCGAGGTGCGCGAATTCGTCCATGCCCGCTATGGCGATTTCGTGCTGCTCCGCCCGCCGGTGAAGCCCGGCACGCTGCTGCTCTGGGCCGCGCCGCTGATCGCTCTGCTCGCCGGCGCCGCCGCCATCTGGATGGCGGCGCGGCGACGGGCAGGCGTCCCCGCCGCGCCCGCCAAGGCGCTCAGCGAAGAAGAGCGCGCGCGACTGAAAACTCTGGGCGTCTCGGACTTGGAAAGGCCCAAGAGCTAAACCCCCAAGAGCTAAACCCCAAAGAGCTAAACCCCTATCCAACGCACGCCCGCTGGATTATAGGGGCGGGACAGTTCCCGCCGCCCCGGCGCCTCTCAAGGAGCGGATCATGGCCCAGCATTCCACGCCCCATTTCCACAATCAGCCCGGCGTCGCGCAGATCAGGATCGGGGCCAAGGAATTCATGTGCATCGGCGCGCTGCCGCCCTTCGACCACCCTCATGTCTATATCGACATGGGCGCGTCGAACGAGGCCGTCTGCCCCTATTGCTCGACGCATTACGTCTACGACCCGGCCCTGCGCGGCGGCGCCGACCCGGCCGAATGCGTCTATCGCGTCTCCGAAGACGCCGCCGCCTGACATTACGCGGGTGAACGCGCCGATCGTCATCGCCGGCGCAGGCATTGGCGGCCTCGCCGCGGCCCTGTCGCTGGCGCGCGCCGGCAAGCGTGCGCTGGTCCTCGAGCGCGCTGCTCGGATCGACGAGGTCGGCGCGGGACTGCAGATCGCGCCGAACGCCGGGCGTATCCTCGCCAAGCTCGGGCTTGAGCCGGCGCTCGCCGCCGTCGCTCTGGAGCCCGAGGCCATCAACATCCGCCGCGGGCGGGACGGCGCAGTTCTGGCGCGCCTAGACCTTTCCGCCGCGAAGACCCGCTGGGGCGCGCCGTTCCGGCTTTTCCACCGCGCCGACCTGCAGGGCGCGCTGCTGCAGGCGGCGCTGGACAATCCGCAGACCCATGTCCGCGCCGGCGCCCGCGTCGGCGATTTCGAAGCGACCGCCCGAGGCGTTCGCCTTCGCGTGCACACCCAGGACGGCGTCGAGGAAATCGAGGCGGCGGGGTTCGTGGGCGCCGACGGCGTGCGGTCGAGCGTGCGCGCCCATCTCGTCCCGTCCGAGCGCGACGCGCCCGCATATTCCGGCTGTGTCGCCTGGCGCGCGACGCTGCCCGCCGAGAGCGTTCCGGCGGCGCTGCGCCTGCGCGCGTCCAATCTCTGGCTGCTGCCGGGCGCTCATGTCGTGCACTATCCGCTGCGCGACGCATCGCTGATCAACGCGGTCGTCATCATCGAAGCGCCGCCGGAGGCGGAGGACGCCGCGTCAAGCCTGTCGCTTGACGGCGCGGCGCTCGCGCGCCGACTCGCGCCGCGTAAAATCGCGGCAGAACTGCGCGACTTGATCGAAGCCGGCGCCTCCTGGCGCCATTGGCCTTTGTTCACGCGGCCGGCGCTGGAACACTGGACGCAGGGACAGGTCACGCTCCTCGGCGACGCCGCGCATCCGATGGTCCCCTTCCTGGCGCAAGGCGCGGCGCAGGCGATCGAGGACGCCGACGCCTTGGGGGAAGCCTTCATGCGACCGGGCGCAACGGTCGAGGCCGCCTTCGCCGCCTATGAGGACGCAAGGCTTACCCGCGCCGCGCGGGTCGTGCGCGTCTCGCGTCGCCAGGGCGGCTATTTCCATATGCGCGGACTGCCGGCCGCCGCGCGCAATCTTGCGATCCGGGCGCTCGGCGGCCCCGGCATGCTGGCGCGCAACGCCTGGCTTTACCGTTAGCGTTCGGGTTCGCTTCGTCGCTTCTCGGTGAGGACCCGCTCAATTCTCGGATCGGGCGCAAGCCACATCAGCGCCACGAGCACGTAAATCGCGAGCGAGAGTCGCGGATCGATGAACGTCAGCCCGATGGCGAGAAGATAAAACAGCACCGAGATCTTGCCTTTGACGTCAACGCCCAGCGCGCGCGCGAGCGTCGACTCGGGTCCGTGCGTCTTCAGAAACATTCGGCTGAGGATGAAATAAGCGATGGCCGGCGCCAGCAGCGCCGCGCCATAGACCGCGACCGTCGCTCCAGCAAAATGGTTTTCCGCCATCCATGCGCTGGCGAAGGGAATGAGAGACAGCCAGAACAGCAAATGGACGTTGGCCCACAGCACCCGGCCTGTCACATGCGACGCCGCCTGCAGCAGGTGATGGTGATTGTTCCAGTAGATGGCGATATAGGCGAAACTCAAAACATAGCTGAAAAACACCGGGGCGAGCTGCGCGAGCGCCGCGAAGCTCGCTTCATGCGGCGGCTTCAACTCGAGCACCATGATCGTAATGATGATCGCAATGACGCCGTCGCTGAAGGCTTCGAGCCGCTGCTTCTCCAAAGATTTTCTCCAGGACGTCGACTGTTCTTTTGAACGCGATCGTTCCTACACGCGTTCGTGCAGGAAGTCGCGCTGAGCGCTTGTGTTCGCCGGCGCTTGTGCCCCGCCGGCGCTTGGGCCTGCGAACGCGTTCCCCCAGTCAATCGTTCTCGCCGAGTCAATCGCTTGCAAGTGATAGCGGATGCCGCGTTCGGCGCGACCCTCGCATCTCTGCGCCGCTCAGACCCATTCGGCACGACTTTCTGGCGCCAAGCCTCGAAATCTCTGTGACGAATTTTGCGCGTCGAGGAAGGCGCGCTGTCGTCGCGCCGGCCAAAAAATTTCTCGCCGAGGGCGCGCGTTAACCTCTGAAACGGGCATAAGTTAACCAGCGCGCCTTGAAGCTTAGGCCGGGGCGAGATTTCAGCGTCGGAGCCGAGGCGCGGAGCAATAAAAGGTTTGTTGATCCAACGAGATACGTGATCTCATCAAATTTTACGCGTTTTGACAGCACAAAATTATACTTACCGAAGACCTGGAAAAATCTGAACGCATTCGGATAAAATCCGACAGAAATACTTTCATCGACAGCAAAACAACAAAACTAACCTCGCCTCATGTCACGGAGGCGGGTTATGTTGGGCATCGTTAGCAAGGCGGTTGTGGCTCTCGGGATGGCGGGTGCGGCGCTTATCGCCGTCAATGCAAAAAGTTTCGCCGGACCCGATACCGCGACCTTCGCCACGCTTGGCCTCGAAACCAGCGTGCCCTACGGCTGGGTGGACTTCTGCCAGCGCTACCGGGGCGAATGCCAGAACGAGGAAACCGCGCCGCAGGAGGTCGAACTCACCGCCGCCGTTTACCGCAAGATCGCGCGCATCAACGCCTGGGTGAATGGGAATATCGACCCGATCGCCGACGCCGATCACTGGGGCGCGGTCGATCAGTGGGATTATCCCAGCGACGGGAAGGGCGACTGCGAGGATTTCGCGCTTCTAAAGCGCCGCATGCTGATCGAGGAAGGCTTTCCCCGGCAGGCGCTGCTGCTCACGGTGGTGAAGGAGAAGAACGGCGACGGCCATTCCGTCCTGACGGTCAAGACCAACCGCGGCGAATTCGTGCTCGACAATCTTTCCAACGAGATGCGGCCCTGGACGCGCGCTCCCTATCGCTTCGTCAAGCGACAGTCGCAGCAAAATCAGAACGCCTGGGTGGCGATTGCCCCGGCGACCAGCGCCCCGCTGTATGTGTCGCGGTGAGGCCGCTTTCAGCCGATCAGCGTCAGCCCGCTCGCGTAGCGTTGGCCGTTCTCCACATAATGTTTCGCCGAGTCGAGATGGCGGTCGCGCGCCGCTTCGTCGAGCGTGCGGATCGCCTTGGCGGGGGAGCCGACGATCAGCGAATAGTCGGGAAATTCCTTGCCCTCGGTGACCAGCGCATTGGCGCCGACGAGGCAGTTCGCGCCGATCTTGGCGCCGTTGAGGATTGTCGCGCCCATGCCGACCAACGTCGCTTCGCCGATGATGCAGCTATGCAGAATGACGCCATGGCCGATCGTGCAGTCCGGCCCGATGACGAGCGGGAAGCCCATGTCGGTGTGGAGAATGCTGTTTTCCTGAATATTGGAGCGGGCGCCGACGGTGATCCACTCATTGTCGCCGCGCAGCACGCAGCCGAACCAGACATTGGCGTCCTCCTCCAGCGCGACGCGGCCGATGATGTGCGCGCCTGGAGCCACGAAGAACCGGCCGGGGGACGGAAGGCGCGGCGCGATTCCGTCGATCGTGTACAGCGGCATGGGCGAAGCCTCCTAAAAAAGAGGCGCGACATTGGCATTTTCCCCCTTTTGCATGCAATGGCGTAGCGCCGAAGCCGCCACGATCTCATTCGGAAGTCACGGAAATATGGACTATAAGCGGACGGCGGGGTTTGATATTGCCGGTTGGCGCGTTGCCGGTGGGGATCTATCGCGCGAGAGCCGCTGTCGGAGGACGCCCACTGAGCGCCATCATGTTGCGGGATCGGGTTCGGCTGGCGAGCGTTTCGGCGGCGCGCGCGGCGGGGGCCTTCGCGCGAGGCGCCGCCGCGCCCTATCACCTCATGAAGTCGATGGCGATCGCGCCGCCGGAGCGGCTGCGCATCGCGCCTCCCGACATTAGAACCACCGATTCGACCGTCGCCGACCAGATTTACGCCGGCTATTTCTCCTTCGACGGCAAAACCGTACAGGCGCGGGGCGTATCGCCTTTTCTGGTCGCCGCGCCATCCGAATGCTGGCGGCGCTCCCTTGCAGGCTTCTCCTGGCTGCGGCATTTGCAGGCCTCGGACAACAGGGTGGCCCTGGCCACTGCGCAGGAGCTTGTCGCGGATTTTCTTTCGCTTCCGAAAATTCCGGCCGACGATCCGGCGATGGAGCCTGCGGTCGTCGCGCGGCGCCTCCTGTCTTTCCTGTCGCAATCGCCGACGCTGCTCGACGGCGCCGACGCCGATTTTTATGACGCCTTCATGCTGGCGCTCGCGCGCAACGCGCGGCTGTTGTGGCGAGCGCTGGCCGGCGACGGCGCGCGCGGCGCCGATCGCGCCTTCTGCGCCATCGCGCTTGCCGAATTCGCCGTTTGCGCGGACACCGGCCGCAAAATCGCCCCGCATGTGTCGCGCGCGCTCAGCGGGGAGCTCGACCGCCAGATCCTCATCGACGGCGGTCATGTCAGCCGCAATCCGCAGGTCGCGGTCGACCTGCTGCTCGATCTGCTGCCGCTGCGGCAGGTGATTGCGGCGCGCGGGCTGCAAACGCCCTCCGCCGTCCTGCGCGCTATCGACCGGATGATGCCAATGCTGCGGATGCTGCAGCATGGCGACGGCTCGCTGGCGCTGTTCAACGGGATGGGCGCGACGGCGCTGGACCGGCTGGCGAGCGCGCTCGCCCACGAGGACACGCGCGGCGCGCCGCCCGTCAACGCCCCATACGCCGGCTATCAGCGTATGGAGGCTGGCGACGCGCTCGTCCTCGTCGACGCCGGCGGGCCGCCGCCTTTCGAATTTTCCCTGTCCGCGCACGCAGGCTGCCTGTCTTTCGAATATTCGCTTGGAATCGAGCGGGTCGTCGTCAACTGCGGCGCTCCCTCGGCGCCGCATCTGGACGCCCGTGAGCTGGCGCGCGCCACCGCCGCGCATTCGACGCTCGTCCTCGGCGACCGCTCCAGCGCCCGCATCGCGCCGCAGAGCGCGCCGCGCCGGCGCGCCGGGCGCGTTCTCGGCGGCCCGCGCAACACCGAGGTCGAGCGCCGCCGTCTCGACGGCGAGACGACGCTCCTTTTGTCGCATGACGGCTATGTGCGCGATTTCGGCCTTGTCCATCAGCGCGAACTGACCCTTCCCGCCGATGGCGCCGCGCTCCTGGGCGTCGATCGGCTCGTCGCTGCGGAGTGCGGCGGAAAACATCCGCAAGCGAGCGATTTCGCCCTGCGCTTTCATATTCATCCGCGCGTGCGCGTTGCGCCGAACGCCGACGGCGCAATCGAACTCACTCTTGCCGATGGCGAAATCCTCATCTTTGAAGCGCAAGACCTGACGCCCGAAATCGAAGACAGCATTTTTTTCGCCGCGCCCGGCGGCGCGCGCAAATGCGCCCAAATCATTGTGCGAGGGGCGGCGGCTCCTGAGGCCGAGATCGCTTGGAGTTTCCGGCGGCGCGCCGGTGAGCAGGTTCCTCCCGGCGGCAAGGTGTGATAAGCGCGGCGCCAGTTAGGAGTATGCAATGCCCGTTGATTTGCGCCATGTGGCGCGCGCGCTGATTTCCGTTTCCGACAAAACAGGCCTTGTCGAGTTCGCACGCGTTCTGGCGACGCATGGCGTGGAGCTTGTCTCCACCGGCGGCACGCGCAAAGCGCTCGCCGAGGCTGGTCTCGCTGTTCGCGACGTGGCCGATCTCACGCAGTTTCCGGAGATGATGGACGGAAGGCTGAAGACTCTGCATCCCAAGGTGCACGGCGGCCTTCTGGCGATCCGCGAGAATCCCGAACATGAAGCGGCGATGCTCGCGCATGACATCCGGCCGATCGACCTGCTCGTCGTCAATCTCTACCCCTTCGAGGCGGCGCTTGCGAAAGGCGCGCCGTTCGAAGAATGCGTCGAAAACATTGATATCGGCGGGCCGGCGATGATCCGCGCCGCGTCGAAGAATCACGACGACGTCGCCGTCGTCGTCGATTCCGATGATTACGCGATGCTCATCGAGGAGCTCGCGGCGACGAAGGGCGCAACGCGGCTCGCGACGCGTCGGCGGCTCGCGCAGAAGGCGTTCGCGCGCACCGCCGCCTATGACGCCGCGATCTCCAATTGGCTCGCGCAGCAGCTCGGCGAAGCCTCTCCGCCGCTACGCGCCTTCGGCGGACGACTCGCCGAGCCGATGCGCTACGGCGAAAACCCGCATCAATCCGCGGGCTTCTATCTCACCGGCGAGAAGCGGCCGGGCGTCGCCACGGCGCGCCAGGTTCAGGGCAAGCAGCTTTCGTACAACAACGTCAATGATACCGACGCGGCCTTCGAATGCGTCGCGGAATTCGATCCGGCGCGGACCGCGGCCGTCGTCATCGTCAAACACGCCAATCCGTGCGGCGTCGCCGAAGGCGCGACTCTTGTCGAAGCCTACGCCAAGGCGTTGCGCTGCGATCCGATGTCGGCTTTCGGCGGCATCGTCGCGCTCAATCGCAAGCTCGACGCCGAAGCGGCGCGCGAGATCGTCAAGATTTTCACCGAGGTGATCATCGCGCCCGACGCCGACGAAGAATCGATCGCAATCATCGGCGCCAAGAAGAATCTGCGCCTGCTGTTGACCGGCGGCGTTCCAGATGCGCGCGCGGCCGGCTTGACCTATCGCTCGGTTTCGGGCGGTTTTCTTGCGCAATCGCGCGACAGCGCCGTCGTCGACGAGATGAATCTGCAGGTTGTGACGAAGCGCCAGCCGACGCCCGAGGAGCTCGCGGATCTCAAATTCGCTTTCCGCGTCGTGAAACACGTCAAGTCGAACGCGATCGTCTACGCGAAGGGAGCCGCCACGGTGGGAATCGGCGCCGGGCAAATGTCGCGCGTCGACTCATCGCGCACCGCCGCGCATAAGGCGCAGGAGGCCGCGCGCGCGGCAGGCTTGATGGACAGTCTCGCGAAAGGCGCCGTCGTCGCTTCCGACGCTTTCTTTCCCTTTGCAGACGGATTGCTGGCGGCGGCTGAGGCAGGCGTGACGGCCGTTATCCAGCCCGGCGGCTCCATGAATGATAAGGACGTGATCGCTGCGGCGGACACGCAGGGTCTCGCCATGGTTTTCACCGGCGTGCGCCACTTCCGACACTAGCAATGCGCCGGGCGATCCAGCTAAAGTGGTCGCTTGACGCGAAACGGAGTTCAAAAAATGCGTAAGTCTTTGACACTGGCGTTGGGCCTCGCGTTGGTTTGCGCGCTTGCTTCGAGCGACGCTCTCGCGAAATCGAAACAACGCGCGCCTGTTGCGACGGGGCAGGTCACTGCGACGCAGGGCGATGATTTTTCGATTCCTCTGCCGCATAATCTGACGACCGGCAAAGACTGGCTCGACGACGGCGCGGCGCCGGACGCGGCGAAGGGAAATCTGCAGCCCAATCGTTACGCCAATGACAATTACTTCCTGGAGCAGCAGGATTTCTCGTTGCAAGATCCGCAGCGCTACAATGAAATCGGTCAGTATTTCGATTACGGCTGGTGAGCGGCGCCTCGCAATGAAAAGGCCGGCGTGGGCCGGCCCCTTCCTGACGATGGGATCTTGGCCGCGTCAGCACATCGGCACGGCGCGGTAGCCGATGACATAGCCACGGCGGCTATAGATCGGCTCGCGAACGTGATCGCAATCCGGCTCGCTCGCGGCCGCCGCCGCCACTGCGCCTAACGCGAGCGCGCCGCCCACGGCGTAGGGCGCCCAGCCATAGCCGTGATGATGCCATTTGGACCAGGCCAATGCCGGCGTGGCGCTCGCGACCGCCCCCAACATGACGCTGGCGGCGAGGCTCGTAGAGATGATCTTTTTCAACGTGGACATGAGGTTCTCCTCGGCGTTCTCACTCGTCACCTGGCGAGTAGACGCACTCTAGCGAGAGCCTCCCACGACGTTCGTGCGTCGGCGCACAGGACGCATGCGCACGTCATTTCGGCGGCGCGCGTCTACGCCTCGCTCTGCGCGAGGAGTTTTTGCTGATGATCGGTCGTCAGCGCGTCGATGATCTCGTCGAATTCACCTTCCATCACGCGGTCGAGCTTATAGAGCGTGAAGTTGATGCGATGATCGGTGACACGTCCCTGCGGGAAATTATAGGTGCGGATACGCTCGGAGCGATCGCCTGAGCCGACCTGCTGCTTGCGATCGTCCGAACGCTCCTTGTCGAGACGCTGGCGTTCGGCGTCATAGAGACGCGAGCGAAGAACGTTCATCGCCTTGGCTCTGTTGCGATGTTGAGAGCGCTCTTCCTGCATCATCACCACGATGCCGGATGGAATATGGGTGATGCGGATGGCCGATTCGGTCTTGTTGACGTGCTGGCCGCCGGCGCCTTGCGCGCGCATTGTATCGATCTGCAAATCCTTCTCATCGATGTCGACGTCGACGTCCTCGGCCTGCGGCAGCACTGCGACCGTCGCGGCCGACGTGTGGATGCGACCCTGCGTCTCGGTTTCCGGGACGCGCTGGACGCGGTGCACGCCCGACTCGAATTTCAGCCGGCCATAGACTCCGCGACCGATGATCTCGGCGACGATTTCCTTGAATCCGCCAAGCTGGCCAGGGCTTTCGGACACGATCTCAATGCGCCAGCCCTTGAGCGCCGCATATCTCTGATAGGCGCGGAAGAGATCGCCGCCAAAAAGCGCCGCCTCGTCGCCGCCCGTGCCGGCGCGCACTTCGAGAATGACGCCCTTCTCGTCTGCTTCGTCCTTCGGCAGAAGCGCGAGTTTCAGCGCGCTTTCCGCCGCAGCGAGTCGTTCGCGTGCGGCCTCCGTCTCGCTTTCAGCCAGCCCGCGCATTTCGGCGTCGAGCGAGGCGTCAGCGAGCATGGCGGAAAGATCGTCGGATTCCTTCTGCGCCGCGCGATAGGCGCGAATCCTGTCGACGACCGCGTCGAGGGTCGCGCGTTCGCGCGAGAGCGCGACGAAGGCCTGCCCGTCGGCGCCGACGGCGAGCTTGTCGCCGATCTCGTCGTAGCGGCGCAGAATGAGGTCGAGCTTGTCTTGAGCGAACATGAAGAGGAGGCTTCCCGAGCAATGGTGACGGCGACGGCGTGAAGAAAGGAGGCTCGCTACAAGGGCACGCCGCGCGCGATCGCGTAATCGCGCAATTGCTCCCGCACCGAAGCGCTGCCGTCGTCGGACGCGAGCAGCGAGGCGAGATACATCTGCGTCTCTTCGAGATTGAGACTGAGGATCATCGACTTGACCGGACCGATGGCGGAGGCCGCCATCGACAGCGAGCGGTAGCCGATGCCGAGCAGCGCCAGCGCCTCGAGCGGGCGGCCGCCCATCTCGCCGCAGAGCGTCACCGGCGCGTTGTGCCGCGCGCCGGCCGTGACGATGCGCTCGAGTGCGCGCAGGACCGGCCGCGAGAGATTGTCGTAGCGCTTCGAAACGCGCGTGTTGTCGCGGTCGGCGGCATACATGTATTGCACCAGATCGTTCGATCCGACCGACAGAAAATCCGCGCGCTCGGCGATAAGATCGATTTCCCACAGGAGCGACGGCACTTCCACCATCGCGCCGAGTTCCAGGCGCGTCGGCGGCGGATGGCGATGATGCGTGATGTGGTCGAGTTCCCGCAGCGCAATCGCTTTCGCCGCGTCAAATTCGGCGACATTGGCGATCATCGGAAACATGATGCGCAAATTGCGATGGGCGCCCGCCTTCAGCATCGCGCGCAGCTGCATGCGCAAAAGCCCCGGCCTGTCGAGGCCGATGCGGATGGCGCGCCAGCCGAGCGCCGGGTTCTCCTCTTCGATCTTCGCCATATAGGGAAGGATCTTGTCGGAGCCGATGTCGAGCGTGCGAAACGTGATCAGCTTATCCGGCGCCGCGTCGAGCACGGCTTTGTAGAAGCGATATTGCTCGTCCATGCGTGGAAAGCGCGGCGCGAGCATGAATTGCAATTCGGTGCGGAAGAGTCCGATCGAATTCGCGCCGGTCTCACGCAGATGTGGCATGTCGATCGCCAGGCCGGCGTTCATGTGCAGCCCGATTTCGACGCCGTCCTTGGTGACCGCCGGCACGTCGCGCAGCTTGGCGTATTGCTCCTGACGCCGCGCCCGCAGCCGCGCCTTTTCAGCATAAGCGCTCTGCACGTCGGGCTGCGGCCGGACATGCACTTCGCCGGTCGTGCCGTCGACGATGATCGGATCGCCGGTTTCGACGATGTCGATCAGACCGGCGACGAGCCCCACGGTGGCGACGCCAAGCGCGCGCGCGACAATGGCGACGTGGCTCGTCGGCCCGCCTTCCTCCAGCACGAGCCCGCGCAGCCGCTTGGGGTCATAGTCGAGAAGCGCCGCCGGCCCCATGTTGCGCGCCACGATGATGGCGTTTTCCGGCACGCTGTCGCGATCGGCGACGTAGCTCTGACCCGTCAGCTGATGCAGCAGCCGGTTGGCGATATCGTCGAGATCGTGCAGGCGGTCGCGCAGATAGGGATCGGTCTGACGCTGCATGCGCGCGCGCGCGTCGTTCTGAACGCGCTCGACCGCCGCCTCCGCCGTCAGCCCGGTCATCACCGCTTCGCGCAGGCGGCGCACCCAGCCGCGGTCGTAGGCGACCATGCGCACCGTTTCGAGCACGTCGCGCGGCTCGCCGGCGGCGATGCGGTCGCTATGCGCGACGAGCTCGTCGATCGACTGGCGCATCGCGTCGATCGCATGTTCGAGCCTCGCGAGTTCAGAGGGCATGTCCTCGGCGACGAGCTGCTTGATGACGACGCGCGGCTCGTGCAGCAGCACATGGCCGAGGCCGACGCCTTCCGCCATGGGCGCGCCTCTCAGCGAAGCCGGGCGATAAAGCGCGAGATCGCGCGGGTCTTCGATCGCCTGCAATTCGCCCGAGGCGATCAGCTCGGCGAGCAGCATCGCCGTCGTCTGCAGCGCCTCGATCTCTTCTTCCGAATAAACCCGGCGCACCTTGTTCTGCACGACGAGCACGCCGAGCGTGTTGCCGCCGCGCAGGATCGGCACGCCGAGGAAGGAGTGATAGGCGTCTTCGCCCGTCTCCGGCTTGTAGGAGAAGGAGGGATGCTCCTGCGCCTCGGAGAGGGCGAGAGGCTCGGCGCTCTTGGCGATCTGGCCGACAAGGCCTTCGCCCGCGTGCATCGTGGTGAGATGCACGGCCTCGCGGTTAAGGCCCTCCGTGGCGTAAAGCTCCAAGCGCTGGTCGGCGCGCAGGACATAAACGGAACAAACCTCGGCGACCATATTCGCGGCGATCTGCACCACGATCTTGTCGAGCCGCGCCTGCGCGCTCACCGGTTCCGCGCTGATTTCGCGGAGTCGCCGCAGCAGAAGGCGAGGGCCGCCGAGAGCGCTTCGCATCCAATCCTTTCCCGTTTTCCCAGAATTTCGCGGGTGGGCACACCGCAAAAAAACCGCCATGCGCCTGCAGATAGCGACGGTGGCCTTCAAGCAGCGTATATTGGCGCCGTCCGCGCTCCGCAAGCGCGGCCAAGAAGCGCGGCGACGCAAGGAACATACCGTTATTGCACAGCTTGGCGAATCGGCTTGCCGGCAGGGCTCGAAGCCTCTACCACTTTCCGATCAGAGTCTGGCGATGACAGCCCGCCCACGCGCTTCGCGCCCGGCATCGGCCGCGCCAGACGCGTTCTCCGAGCCTGCGGCATCGAGAAGAGAATTCGTGCGTCTGAAAAAATACCTGGTTGCGCTCTTTTTGTTCATCCTCTCGGCTCAGGCCGTCGCCATGGAGTCGGTGCGGGTGCCGCAGGGCGCGCGGGCGATCGATCTCACCAATGTCATCGAGAAACATTCCTCGCAGGGCGACCGGCTGCAGGTCTCGACCGCGCCCGGCTCGGACGGCATCGTCCGCCGCATCGAGGTCGGCGCCAAGGAGGCCGGCAGCCAGCCCAACTGGATCGTTTTCGCGCTCACCAACGACACGGATGAGCAGATCGAGCGCCTGATCGTCGCCCCGCATTACCGCCTGCAGGGCTCGGGCGTCATCTGGCCCGATCTCGGCTCGACGCGCATTACGGCGATCACGGCCAGCCAGGGCTTTCCGCCCGAGGCCGAAGACGCCTCGGACGCCGACGTTTTCCGGCTGACGCTCGACCCCGGAACCACGGTCACCTATGTCGCGGAGCTGCGCACGCCCAACCTGCCGCAGCTCTATTTGTGGGAGCCCGCGGCCTATAAGGACAAGGTGACGAGCCTGACGCTCTACAAGGGCATCGTCATCGGCATCGCCGGCCTGCTCGCGCTGTTTCTGACAATCGTCTTCGTGGTGAAAGGCGCCGTCATCTTCCCGGCGGCGGCGGCGCTCGCCTGGGCGGTGCTGGCCTATGTGTGCATCGATTTCGGCTTTTGGGACAAGATTTTCGGCTTTGACGCCAACGCCAACCGCGTCTGGCGCGCCGGCGCCGAAACGGTTCTCTCGGCGACGCTCGTCGTCTTCCTTTTCGCCTATCTGAACCTCAACCGCTGGCATGTGCGCGCCTGGCACGTCGCCGCCCTGTGGCTGCTGATCCTGTTGGACCTCGTCGGCCTGGCGGTGTTCGACGCGCCCGTCGCCGCTGGCGTGGCGCGCATCTCGCTGGCGACGGCCGCCGTCGTCGGCTTCGTGCTGATTCTCTATCTCGCGACGCATGGCTTCGATCGGGCCATCATGCTGATCCCGACGTGGTTCCTGCTGGCCGTGTGGGTGGCGACGGCCGGATTTGCAGTGGCCGGCTGGATCACCAATGACCTTGTCTCTCCGGCGCTCGTCGGCGGCCTGGTGCTCATCGTGATGCTGATCGGTTTCACGGTGATGCAAAACGCCTTCGCCGCCGGCGGGCTGTCGCACGGCGCCATCAGCGACGTCGAGCGCAAGGCGCTCGCGCTCACCGGCGCGAATGAGATCGTGTTCGACTGGGACGTTCCGTCGGACCACATCTATGTCAGCCCGGAAGCGGAAGCGGCGCTGGGGCTCGACCGCGGCGGGCTCGAGGGGGCCGCCTCCTCCTGGCTAGATCTGCTGCATCCCTTCGAGCAGGACCGCTATCGCGCCTGTCTCGACGCCATTCTCGAGCAGCGGCGCGGCCGCATCAATCAGGACTTCCGCCTGCGCGCCGCGGACGGCCATTACCTCTGCTATCGACTGCGGGCGCGGCCCGTCGTCGGTCCGGACGGCGAGGTGATCCGCGTCGTCGGCACGCTCAATGACGTGACCGATGAGCGCAACGCCCAGGAGCGGCTGCTGCACGACGCCGTGCACGATAATCTCACGGGCCTGCCGAACCGCGAATTGTTCTTCGATCGGCTGGAGGCCGCGCTGATTCTCGCGCGCATGGAAAAGGACGTGCGCCCGACGATCCTCGTCATCGACATCGACCGCTTCAAGCAGATCAATGAGCAGGTCGGCATGGCGATGGGCGACAGCGTTCTGCTCACCGTGGCGCATCGTCTGACGCGGCTGCTGCAGCCTCAAGACACGCTGGCGCGACTTTCCGGCGATACATTCGCGATCATCCTGGTCTCGGAGTCGCACGCCGATCATGTCATCTCCATCGCCGATTCGGTGCGCCGCGCGCTGTCTATTCCGGTGCGCTTCACCGATCGCGAGATCGCGCTATTCGCCTCGATCGGCATCGCGCTTTACGACCAGCAGACGCATCCCAGCGCCCGCGACATGCTGGAAGACGCCCAAATCGCGATGCGCCACGCCAAGCGCTCGGGCGGCAACCGCATCGAAGTGTTCCGCCCGGCCATGCGCGCGCAGCGCTCCGACCGGCTGACGCTCGAGGCCGATCTGCGGCGGGCGCTGGAGCGGGGCGAGATCAAGGTGTTCTTCCAGCCGATCGTCAGGCTCGAGGATCGCACCATCGCTGGGTTCGAGGCCTTGCTGCGGTGGGACCATCTGCGCCTGGGTCGGCTTGAGCCTTCCGAATTCATTCCCGTCGCCGAGCAGACGGGACTGATCGTCGATCTCGGGCTTCTGGCGTTGGAGCGCACGGCGCGCGAACTCGCGGCCTGGCAACGCGCGCTTGCGGTCGATCCGCCGATCTTCGCCTCCGTTAACGTCTCGTCGCGCCAGCTCCTGCGCCACGACCTCCTGCGCGACGTCAAAAGCGTGTTGATGCGCAATGATATCGCCAAAGGCAGCCTCAAACTTGAACTGACCGAGAGCCTGGTGATGGAGAATCCCGAATATGCCGCGCAGATGCTGGCGCGCATCAGGGAACTCGGCGCGGGGCTGTCGCTCGACGATTTCGGCGCCGGCTATTCGTCGCTCGCCTATTTGCAGCGCTTCCCGTTCGACACGATCAAGATCGACCGTTGCTTCATCAAGCAGTCTGGCAAGGGCGCGCGCCCCATCATTCTGCGCTCGATCATCGCGCTGGCGCAGGATCTCGGCCTGGACGTCGTCGCCGAGGGCGCGGAGACCGAGCAGGATGCGATCGAGCTTTATCAGCTCGGATGCGGCTTCGCGCAGGGCTACGCCTTTGGGCGCCCGATCAGCGCGCGGGATGCGCGCCGCCTTGTCGGAGCCGCGCCGGAAGCGGCATAGTTAGTTCTCGCCGTAGCGCAGGGAAACGGTTAGGCTCAGAACGCGCAACCGTTTCGGAATGCTCCTTCGAGGGTAAGAATTCCGGTCGATCTGTTCGCTGGGCTTGTCATTCCCGGCAGGCCGAAGGCCTGACCGGGAATCCAGAGCCGATCCAGGAACGCTGGGTTTGCTCTGGATTCCCGATCGCGCGCAAGACGCGCGTCGGGAATGACGCGCGAGCAGTTCAAACGGCAATTGTATGACGCATTGAACCGTTTCGCTGCATGACCAAAAAGCCTTCTCACGCCCATCCTGCTTCTGTCGAGGAATTGACGCCGCTCCAAGCGCGCGCCGAACATGCGCGGCTGCATGAAGAACTCACGGCGCATGATCGCCGTTATTACCGCGAAGACGCGCCGACGATTTCGGACGCCGAATATGACGCGCTGCGTCTGCGTTACGAGGAATTGGAAAAAGCTTTCCCCGAGCTCGCCACTGCGCAGTCGCTGACGAAGACGGTCGGCGCCAAGCCCTCTGAAAAATTCGCCAAAGTGAAGCACGCCGTGCCGATGCTCTCGCTCGGCAACGTCTTCTCGGATGAAGAGGTCCTGGAATTCGTCGCGCGGGTGCGCCGCTTTCTCGGCCTGGGAGAAAGCCCGCTGCGCTTCACCTTCGAGCCGAAGATCGACGGGCTGTCCTGTTCGCTGCGCTACGAGAAAGGCCATCTCGTGCAGGCGGCGACGCGCGGCGACGGTTATGAGGGCGAAGACGTCACCGCCAATGTGCGAACGATTGACGAGATTCCGCAACGGCTGCGCGGCGATCATTCCGACGTTTTTGAAGTGCGCGGCGAAGTCTATATGACGCATAAGGATTTTGCTGCGCTCAACATGCGGCAAAAGGAGTGCGGCAAGACTCTCTTCGCCAATCCGCGCAACGCCGCCGCTGGTTCTCTGCGACAGCTCGATCCGAAGATCACAGCATCTCGGCCGCTGCATTTCTTCGCCTATGGTTGGGGCGAGACGTCCGCGCTGCCCGCGAAGACGCAAATCGGCGTGCTGGAGGCGCTGCGTGGTTACGGGCTGCCCGTCAATCCGCTGACGACGCTCTGCGAGAGCGCGGAGGACATGCTCGCGCATTACCGTTCGATCGAAACGCAACGCGCGACGCTCGGCTATGACATCGACGGCGTCGTCTACAAGGTGGACGACATCGCGCTGCAGGAGCGGCTCGGGTTCGTCTCGCGCGCCCCGCGCTGGGCCGTCGCGGGCAAGTTCCCTGCTGAACGCGCCACGACAATTTTGCGCGATATCGAGATTCAGGTCGGTCGCACGGGCGCGTTGACGCCGGTCGCGAGGCTCGAGCCCGTGACGGTCGGCGGCGTCGTCGTGCAGAACGCGACGCTGCACAATGAAGATGAGATCGCGCGCAAGGATATTCGCATCGGCGATACGGTGGTCGTGCAGCGCGCGGGCGATGTGATTCCGCAGATCGTCGCCGTGGTGACGGAGAAGCGCCCGGACAGCGCGAAGCCCTATCAATTTCCGCACGTGTGCCCGCGCTGCGGCTCCGCGGCGTTGCGCGAGATCGACGCGAAGACCGGCGAAGCGGATGTCGTGCGCCGGTGTACGGGTTCGCTTGTCTGTCCGGCGCAGGCGATCGAGCGCCTAAAGCATTTCGCCTCGCGCAACGCCATGGACATTGAGGGGCTCGGCGACAAGCAGATCGAGTTTTTCTACGATGAAGGGCTCATCAAGACCGCTTCCGATATTTTTGCGCTTCCCGAGCGCGAAGCGCAGATGTCGCCGCGACTCGCGGAGCGCGAGGGCTATGGCGAAACCTCGGTGCGCAACCTCTTTGCGGCGATCGAGGCGCGCCGAAGCGTTCCGGTCAATCGCTTCATCTTTGCGCTTGGGATGCGCCATGTCGGCGAAACCAATGCGCGCCGGCTGGCGCGCCATTTCGGCGACTTCGAGTCGCTGCGCGAGACGGCGCGCGACGCGGCGCCCGGCGGTGAGGCGCGGGCCCGCATCGATTCGATCGATGGCGTCGGTCCCGTTGTCGCCGAAGCGCTGCACGATTTTTTTGCTGAGCCGCATAATGAGCGTGAGCTCGATGCGCTTTTAAAACAAGTCACGCTGGAGCCGATGCCGGCGGTGGCGTCCACCTCGCCCGTCTCCGGCAAGACCGTGGTGTTCACCGGCGCGCTGGAGCGGCTCACGCGTGATGAAGCGAAGGCGCAGGCCGAGCGTTTCGGCGCGCATGTCGCGGCGTCGGTGTCGAAGAAAACCGATCTCGTGGTCGCCGGTCCCGGCGCTGGCTCGAAGCTCAAAAAGGCGGCGGAGCTGGGGATCGAGGTGATCAGCGAAGACGAGTGGTTTAAGCGGACCGGGCAGGGGTGACAATCCCAGCTGATCACTAGCCCGTCATGGCCGGGCTTGTCCCGGCCATCCACGCCGAGAGGATGCGTAAACGCTGACAGATGTGCGTAGCGGCGTCACGTGGATGCCCGCGACAAGCGCGGGCATGACGGCTGAAAGAGCGCGCCTCAAACCGCGCGCGTGCCGGGGGTCTCGTCTTTCCGATAGGCCGTGCCGAACACATAGTCCCACCAGATCGCGTGAACGCCGAAACCTTTCTCGGCGTCGCGGAAATGGTGCAGCATGTGCAGGCGTTTCACTAAGCGGCCAAACTCGGATTTCGGCTGCCCGTGATGCGTCCAGTAGTGCACGCAATCATAGATCACATAGCCCAAGATGAAGCCGGCGAGCGCCGGCCAGGCGAATGTCGCGCCGAAGAGCACGCGGGCGCAGACGAGCGCGATCAGCATGATCGGCGCCGAGAGCAACGGCGGCATGACGAGCCGCAGCGGGTCGTTGGGATAGATGTGATGCACGCCGTGGATGAGGAACTGGAAGCGCGGTCCAAGCCCGAACGGCAGCGCGAACACGGTGTGGAAGAGATAGCGATGACCGAAATATTCGGTCAGCGTCCAGCCGAGATAGCCGACGACAAGACCCAATAAGACGAGCGTCAGACTGTTGAAGGTGAGCGAATAGATCACCAGGCCGAGAATGATCGGGCAATAGACGATCACCGGCGTCAAATGATGCACGCGCGACAGCTTATCGAGAAGATCGCTCTCGAAGAGGCGGGGCGAAGCGTCGAGCGCTTCCGTTCTTGCGTCCTGAGACATGGGCTACTCCGCCGGCGCGACGATGGGGGCTTCGCGCCCCGCCGCCTGCGTCACATTTTCCGACCGCGTTCCCAGCGAATAGGTCGGATCGAAGATGAATGTGACGAGCAGCGCCACCCAGGAGCGATGGCAACGCAGATCGTCATAGAACTCCGGCGCCATCGCTTTCAGCTCCGGCAAACGGTTCCACGGGATCTCGTGAAAATCGTGGTGTTCGTTGTGATAGCCGATGTTGAGCGCGAGCGTATTGAGCGGCCCGTAATAGTCGAACGTGCCCTGGTCGGGGCCGAAGGCGAAATGCTCCTGCAGCCAGCGCGCGCTCAACGGATGCAGGCCGCCGACCGAGAACCAGAAGGAAAAGAAAAGATAGAGCAGGGCGTTCGGCCCGAAGGCCCAGAGCACGAAAAGATCGAAGACGGCGATGACGGCGGTATTGATATAGGTCCAGGTTCCCCAGATCGGCACCGTGCCCTTGAGGCGCGACAGGCGCGCAAGCTGGATCGCGGGGAAGAAGAAGAGCCACGCGGCCTTGCGCCAGGCGCTGTTACCGACCCATTCGACCTCCCAGCGGCTCGGAATGTCGGCGTCATAGTCATAGGCCGACAGATGCGAATGATGCTTGATGTGGTAGCAGCGAAAGCCCATCGCGGTCGGAAAGGCGTTGGGAAGATCGGCGAGGATCGCCGTCCACTTGTTGGCGAGCGGGCTCGCGAAGACGCAATTGTGGATGGCGTCGTGGATGATGACGAAATTGGCGTGATTGGCGAAGGCGCCAACGCAGATCGCCATCAACAGCGACAGCCACCAATAGGAGAGGCCGAGCGACCCCAAAATCGCGGCGATGACGAGCTGACCGACGAAAATCGCCGCCGTGATCTTGAAGGTCACCGGGTCCTTGCCGAAAAGCTCGCGCACTTGCGGATATTTTTCGAGGATCAGCTTGCGCCGCTCGACATGCGAGCGGTCGGCGCCATTGGCGGTGACGGATATGCCATTCATGACGTTGCATCCTGTAGCTGAGTTGCCGTGACGCCGTCGCGCATACGCATCGCCTCGCCACCGCCGACCGTGAGGCGCTTTTCATAGATGCGGTGAATCTTGTCGACCTTGCCGCCGAACATTTCGATCGGTCGGCGCATGTCGGCGTTGCTTTCCAACACCCAGCCCGCTTCGAGATGCGGAACGCGGATTTTCGCGTGGCGCCGCCGCATCTCTTCGACCAGCGACAGGAAGATCGCGCCGCCGGTCGCGCTTCTTTGCAGCGTCTTTCGCGTGCCAAGCAGCAACAGCCGCGCCGATTTGAACTGATGCGAGCGGAAGCGCTTGAACGCGCGCGCCCAGCCGAAGGGGAACAGACGGCCGTTGAGATCGGCCAAAATCTCATTGAGATTGGGAAGCGCGATCGCGAATGACTGCGGAACGCCGTCGAGCTCGACGACGATGCCGAAATCCTCCGGCACGAGAAATTGCAGCGAATCGGCGTCGGAGTCGAATTCTTCCTTGGTGAAGGGCACGAAGCCCCAATTTCCGCTCCAGCCGTCGTTGAACAACTCGGCCATCAGCGCGGTCTCGCCCTGCTTCAAGGCCTTCACGTTCAACGGCCGGAGTTTCAATCGATCGCGCCATTCGCGCCGCGTTGAAATGCGCGCCGGCTTGTCGCTCTCGTCGTTCGAAATTTCGAAGCGAAAGGACAAGAGGTCCTGCGCCTTCTCATACCCCAGCGCCTCGATATGGCGCGAGAGATAGGGCGGATGCCAGGGCGTGAGGAACATCGGCGTGGCGTCAAAGCCATCGACGAGCACGCCGCATTCCCTGTTGATCGACGGCGAGAACGGTCCGTTGATCCGCTCCGCGCCCTTGGCGCGCAGCCAGTCCTCGGCGGCCTGGGTCAGCGCGCGCACGACCTCGATATCGTCGATTGCGTCGAGCGCGCCGAATTGCGCATTGGAGGCGCCGACCGGCGTGACGCCGGGCTTGTAGATCTGCGCCATGACGCGGCCGACCCATTCGCCGTCGCGCCGCGCGAGAAATTTCTGTTCCTCGACGAGCTTGTAATGCGGGTTGAGCTTATGCGCGAAGACGCTCCAGCGCTCGATGTCGAGCGGCGGCGCGAAGCCCTCCGCGCCGGCATAGAGCAATCGCGGCAGCCTGCAGAAGGTCGCAAAGCGAAAAGGGCCGTCGACCGGAAGAATCTCGATCCGCGCCATGATGCTAGTCCTAGCGGCAAGTCGGCATTAACCGAAAGCGTCAAAGTGACGCGGATATGGCGAATGGCCTATCCGCCGGCCATCGCCGCGGCGACGATCTGATGCGCCTCTTCCGTCACGGGCGGCATGTCGCGCAGCATCTGGATGACGCCGCGAATTTCCGCTTCGCTGTGGTTCGCCGAGAAAAAGAAGCGCAGCCGCGGCCCGTCCTTCGGCACGCCGATACGCACCACCGGCGGCACGTAATAGCCGTTCTCCAGCAGATGCTGCGACGCCCACATGGTCTCGACGTCGCTCGAGAACAGGATCGGCACGACGCCGCGGCCGATCGCCGGCCCGGTCGAGAATCCCGCTTCATGCGCGACGGTGCGGAAGACCTCGGCGTTGTCCGCGAGCTTGGCGATGCGCCAGGTCTCTTCCTGCATCAGTCGCAGGGCGGTGCGCGCGGCGGCGAGAATGACCGGCGACAGGCCGACGCTGTAGACGAAGCCCGGCAGCGTATAGCGGAACCAGTCGATGACCTGCTTCTTGCCGCAGACATAGCCGCCGCAGGACGCCAGCGTCTTCGACATGGTGCCGACGATGAGGTCGATGCGCGCAGGGTCGACGCCCTGATGTTCGGCGAGGCCGCGGCCCGTCGCGCCGAGCACGCCGAGCGAATGCGCCTCGTCGACGAGAAGCCAGACCTGAAATTTTTCCTTGATCGCGAGGAGCCGCGGCAGGTCGGCGGTGTCGCCGTCCATGCTGTAGACGCCCTCCACCACGATCAGGACGTTGCGGTATTCCTCGCGGTGGCGCGCGAGCAGATGTTCGAGATGATCCAAATCGTTGTGGCGGAATTTGACGACCTGCGCCGGCGCGCCGTCGGCGCCGGCGACGATGCTGTTATGCGCCAGTTCGTCGATGAAGATCGCGTCGCGCTTGCCGCTCATCAGCCAGGCGATCGTCGTCACATTGGAGAGATAGCCGGAGACGAGCGTCAGCGCGCTTTCCATGCCAAGGAATTCGGCGATCTCCGCCTCGAACGGCTTGTGCGTGGTGCGTTCGCCGCCGACGAGCCGCGAGGCCAGCGCGCCGATGCCGAGACCGTCGATCTCGCGCTTTGCTTCCTCGCGAATCCGCGGGTGATTCGCGAGCCCGAGATAATCGTAATTGGCGAAGCTGACGAAATGCTTGCCCTGCGCCTCGAACTCGGCCCGCAGCCTGTCGATCTGGGCGAAGAACGGGTCGCTGAACTCCAGCAAAGCGTTGCCAGCAAAACGGAATCGCCTTGCCGCGTAATCCTCTAAGCTCTTATGCTTCGTCACTTACTGGGCAATCCCTGAATAACGGGCGCGCCGCGCGCTATTGGCGAGAACTTGGGCCGCTGAGCGTCCAAGAAAGGGTCTCCGCTGCTTAGCATTCCCGTCCCGTCTGCGCCAGCGGCGCGGCCGGGGGCAGGGCGGGGCGCTTGAGGCGCGAGCGGAGGGGCCCTCGTCAAGGGGGCTATCTGTCCGCCCCGTCTGGCGGAGTCGATCGCAAAGCTCTATGCGGAGCGCATGTCGATCGATGTGTCCCAGCCCGTTCAGCCGCCCGTCGATGGCGCTTTACGTCTTTGCGTCGACAATCTCGGCGTTTTGCGCGGGGGCAGGCGCGTTCTCGATCGCGTGAGCTTTTCGCTTTCCGCCGGCCGGGCGCTGATCGTGACGGGCCCCAACGGCGCCGGGAAATCGACGCTGCTGCGGGCCTTGGCGGGACTCCTGCCGCGCGCGGGAGGCTCGATCGCTCTCGAAGGCGGGCCGCCCGACGTCGAACTGCCGCAGCAGGCGCATTATCTTGCGCATAACGATGGCTTGAAGTCGGCGTTGACGATCGAGGAGAACCTCGATTTTTGGTCGCGCTATCTCGCTCGAGAGCCGGACGCGCGCAGCCATACGATCGACGCCGCCCTCGCGATCGTCGGCCTCGGCCATGTCGCGGCTGCGCCATTCGGCGTGCTGTCCGCCGGCCAGAAGCGTCGCGCGGCATTGGCGCGCCTCCTCGTCGCCTTTCGGCCGCTCTGGCTCCTCGACGAGCCGCTGACCGCGCTCGACCGCGCCTCACGCGAGAAATTCGCCGTGGCCATGCGCGATCATTGCGCCCACGGCGGATTGATCGTCGCCGCGACGCATGAGCCGCTGGGGCTCGATGAAGCGGCCTCGCTTGCCTTGGGCGGCGCCTCGTGAGTTCTCCGCTCGCCGCGCTTTTTCTGCGCGAATGGCGCGTCGCGCGCCGCATCGGCGGCTCGGGCGCGATGGGCGTCGTCTTCTTCCTGACGCTCGTCGCGATCGTTCCCTTCGCCGTCGGGCCCGACCCCAATCTCCTAGCTCGCATCGGGCCTGCGATCCAGTGGATCGCGGCGCTGCTCGCGACGCTGCTCTGTCTCGATCGGCTGTTTCAGGCCGACGCCGAGGATGGCTCCCTCGATCTCTTCCATCTTTCCGAGACCCCGCTCGAATTGGCGGTGCTCGTCAAATGCGCGGCGCATTGGGCGGCGACCGGCCTGCCGCTTGTCATCGCCGCGCCGTTTCTGGGGCTGATGCTGCAACAGGAGGCCATGGCGCTTCTCGGCGTCGTCGCGACGCTGCTTGTCGGCACGCCGGCGCTCACGCTGATCGGCGCCATCGGCGCGGCGGCGACGGTGACCGTGCGACGCGGCGGCCTGCTGATGGCGCTGCTCGTCCTGCCGCTGACGATTCCTGTGCTGATCTTCGGCGTCTCCGCCGCCGAGGCGGCGAGCGGCGGCGCCGTGCCCTTCTACGCGCCCTTCGCGATTCTCTGCGCGATCACGCTCGCCGCTCTCGCGCTCTGCCCCTTCGCGGCCGCCGCGGCGCTACGCTATCTCGGCGAATAGGTCGCGATTCAATCAATGCACACGCGGCCGCTGTTCGAACGGCCGGTCAGGCTGTGCGTATGATTGCCGCTGCGGCTCGTGACATGAACGAAGTTCTTCATCTGGCCGCGTCGTCCAAACACGCAGCGCTTGGCGTTGCCGATCTTAAACGCCCCCGACGTCGTGCAGAAATTTGAGTCGCCGCGCCATTCCCTGCCGCCGCCGTGAGCATAGAAGAAGTAGTTATGCGGATCGGACGTTTCGCTGCGCAGGACGACTCTTTCGCAGCCGCCGCAGGCGCGAAGCTTCCACCATCCCTCCGACGTGAATCCGCCGCTCGGGCTCACCCAGGCGGACGCAACGGTGACTTGATCGGGCGTTCTGTTGCAGACGGTCAAATCCGCCTTCGCGGGCGGCGTAAAGGCGCAGGATGCGACGGCGAGCGCGATCGAAAGACGAAAAACATTCATCTCACCTCTCCAAAAATGAGCTTTGAAATTGCGATAGAGCCAATAGCCCTTGCTCAAGCAATTGACGCGAGCGCCGGCGCTCGACCGTCAGCTTGCGCGCGCCGGAAAAGCGGCGAGCGTGAAGGCGATCGCGAGCGCGAGGAGCAGCGCCAGATGCAGGACGCGATTGCGCAATCTGGACATTTTTCTCTTCCTTCAAAAATGACGCGCCGAGCGAAACAGGTCACGCGCGGAGAACATTCATTTAAGATCGAAATAGCGTCCGGCGCCTCGTCCGGTTAGCTGAGAGAGGCACAAGAAAGATTAGCGTCGCAGCGCAGCCGAGAGCTGCGCGCTCGGCATATGCCGCGACCAACTCTTCATCAGCCTGCGGCTTTGCGGGCCTGCTTCGCCTGGGTCGATCGCCATGAGCCGCTCGTTGATCGGCGCGACTTTTAGTAGCGTATAAGGCCGGTTCTCACTTTTCGGCCCATGTGGGCGCGCGCTTCTCCAGAAACGCGGCCACGCCCTCCTTGGCGTCTTCCGCCAGCATGTTCTCGACCATCACCGCGCTCGCCAGCTCATAGGCGTCCGAAAGCGGCTTCTCGCTCTGAGCATAGAAAGCCCTCTTGCCGAAGCGGATCGCCTGCGGAGATTTTTCGGCGATGAGGCGCGCCAGCGCCAGCGCGCCGATCCGCGCGCCATCGGCTGACACGCGGTTAACGAGGCCGATGCGCAGCGCCTCCTCGGCGCTGATGGGAACGCCCGTGAGCAGCATCTCCATCGCCTGCTTTGGCGCCACATTGCGCGAGAGCGCCACGGCCGGCGTCGAGCAGAAAAGGCCGATGTTAACGCCCGGCGTGCAGAAGCGCGCGCGCGGACCCGCAACGGCGAGATCGCAACTCGCGACGAGCTGGCAGCCGGCGGCCGTGGCCATCTCATCGACAGCCGCAACGACCGGCTGAGGCAGCGTCACGATTTTCTGCATCAGCGCCGAGCAGGCCCGCATCGTCCTATCGAAGAAGGCGCGGCCTCGGTCGGGATCGTTGCGATGCGCCGTCAGCTCCTTGAGGTCATGCCCGGCGCAGAAGGCGGGGCCTTCCGCCTGCAGCACGACGACGCGAACGTCGTCGTGGGTCGCAAGCGCGTCGAGACGGCCGGAGAGGGCGTCGATCATCGCGAGAGATAAGGCGTTACGCGAGGCGGGGCTGTTCAGCGTAAGGATCGCGACGTCAGCCGTGGTCTCCAGCGTCACGCGCGCGGTTGTTTCGGCGTCCAGGGTCATCGCTTCGAGCATATAAGTCCGGCGGCGGGAAACCAAAGGTATCCGGCCGCCGCGCTCAGGGGAATCGGGTGAATGATTGTTTTTCTCGCCCTCATGCTGAGGAGGCTCCGCAAGTCGGGTTTACCAGACTTGCGAATTTAATGTCGATCTCGGGCAGGCCCGAGATCGAATGAGCCGTCTCGAAGCACGAGGGTGAGGAAAAATGCGCGAAAACGGGCTTCCTGGTCCTTCGAGACGCGTGCTGCGCACGCTCCTCAGGATGAGGAAGCCCTTCAACCGATCGCCCGGCCGCCGTGCGCGATTTAGTAGAGGCCGCCGGTACCGCTGCCGACCTGCTGATCCACGTCATGCGGCGTATCGAGCTGACGCGGGCCGCCGCCGCCAGAGTAGGAGTCGGGCGGCGCCGTCCCCGGCTTGAAGGCTTCGAGAATCGTGCCTCCTCCCGACGAACGCAGCCCCGAATGCGCGTCGACGGAAATGAGCTTGATCCCCGGCGGCACGCGGAACGGCGTATCGGGCTTGTCCTTCAGAGCCACCGTCATGAAGTCACGGAAGATCGGCGCGGCGAACTGCGCGGCCTGGGCGTGGCTGCCGAGCGAGCGCGGCCGATCGTAGCCGATGAAGACGCCGACCGCGAGATCGGGCGAAAAGCCGATGAACCAGAGATCTTTCGCGTCGTTCGTCGTGCCGGTCTTGCCGGCAAGGTGCTTGCCCACCGATCTGATCGAAACGCCGGTGCCGCGTTGGATCACGCCTTCCATGATCGAGGTGATCTGATAGGCGGTGAGCGGATCGAGCACCTGTTCGCGCTTGTCGATCAGCTTCGGTTCGAGCTGATTCTCCCATTTGGCGGAGTCGCAGCCGATGCATTGACGCTCATCATGGCGGTAGAGCGTCTTGCCCCAGCGATCCTGAATGCGGTCGATCAGCGTGGGCTTGATGCGCTTGCCGCCATTCGCCAGCATCGAATAGCCGGTGACCATGCGGAGCAGCGTCGTTTCGCCGGCGCCGAGCGCCATGGAGAGATAGGGCGTCATCTCGTCATAGACGCCGAAGCGTTTGGCGTATTCGGCGATGAGCGGCATGCCGACGTCTTTCGCCAAACGCACCGTCATCATGTTCTTGGAATGCTCGATTCCGTAGCGCAGCGGATGCGCGCCGGTGCCGTGGCCGCCTTCAAAATTCTCCGGCGTCCAATAGGTGCCGTCCGCCTGCTGGATGGAAATCGGCTCGTCGAGGATGGACGACGACGGCGTATAGCCATTGTCGAGCGCCGTCGCATAGACGAAGGGCTTGAACGAGGAGCCGGGCTGGCGCAACGCCTGAGTCGCGCGATTGAATGACGACTGGTCGAAGGAAAAGCCGCCGACCATGGAGAAGACGCGGCCCGTATGCGGGTCCATGGTCACCATCGCGCCGGAGATGTCGGGGATCTGGCGCAGACGATATTGGCCGGCGCGTCCCGCGAGCGGCTCGACGTAGATCACGTCGCCCGTCGTCAAAGCGGTTCGCGGCGTGCGGCCGCTCCAGCGCATGCCTTCGGCCGGTAGAAGGCCGGTCTCGCGTTCGCGCGCCACTTCGCCGGATTTCTCGCGTCCCGGCTGAAGACCAATGCGCGCGGCGTCGCCGGTCACATCGAGCACGACGGCGAGGCGCCATGGCTTGACGTCGCCAAGCGCGGGAATAGCGGAGAGCGTCACGCCCCAATCGGAGGAGATGTCGATGTGGTTCATCGCGCCGCGGAAGCCATGGGCCTCGTCGAAGCGAACGAGACCGTCGGCCAGCGCTTTTCTTGTCCAGGCCTGCATCTTCGGGTCGAGCGTCGTGCGAACCGAAAGGCCGCCCTCGTAGAGCTTCTTCTCGCTTTGTTGCTCCAGCAGCTGACGCCGCACTTCCTCGGCGAAATAGCCGGCGACATAAGTGTTGGGCGAGAGAACGCGCGGATTGACGCCGAGCGGTTCCGCTTTCGCCTTTGCGCCTTCTTCCGCGGTGACATAGTCGTCGGCGATCAGGCGATCGATGACGTAGTTGCGGCGTTCGAGGGCGCGCTCGCGGTTTTGAAACGGATTGTAGTTGCTCGGCGCCTTTGGAAGCGCCGCCAGATAGGCCGCTTCTGCGAGCGTGAGCTCATTGACCGATTTGTTGAAATAATTGAGCGCGGCGGCGGCGACGCCGTAGTTTCCAAGGCCGAGATAGATCTCATTGAGATAAAGCTCGAGAATCTTGTCCTTGGGATAGGCGGCTTCGATGCGGAAGGCGACGAGCGCTTCGCGAATCTTGCGTTCGATCGAGCGCTCGTTGCCGACGAGGAAGTTCTTGGCGACCTGCTGCGTGATGGTTGAGGCGCCTTGCACATGGCGGCCGCCCTGGGCGAGCACCGTCACGGCGCGCATCACGCCTTCCGGGTCGACGCCGACGTGGTTGTAGAAGTTCTTGTCCTCGGCGGAGATGAACGCCTGCTTCACCAATTGCGGAATGGCGGAGCTCGGCAGGAACAGGCGGCGTTCATGCGAATATTCGGCGAGGATCGAACCGTCGCCGGCGTGCAACCGCGTCGTCACTGGCGGCTCGTAGTCGCGCAGCTGGGCCGTGTCGGGCAGATCCTTGGAAAAATAATAGATCAGCCCGGACCCGGCGATCGCACCGATGAGGAAGACGATCGTCGCGGTCGCGAAGACGAAGCCCAAAAACCTTGCGAGCATTCGCATGAAATCTCACCCTTGGAGCGGCCGGCGGCTGGCGTCGGCTATGTTTCTAATGCCAAAGTCCGTTGCGCGACGGCGGGCGCCTGAGCCTGGCCGGCGCGCGAAAGCGACTCGTTCAGCTCAGATATAGTGAGCGATCGCACTTTCCGGGGTCATTTTCTTTAACAACGCCCGTTTTGGATCATTCCACCGTTCGGCGAATTCCCGGCGCCGGTTCCCGGCGCGTTTGACGGCGATCGTCGCCGGTCACGAATTGCCGCGACGCGAGAAGCGCCTATCCGCAAGTATGTGACGCCGCGTCTGCGTTTCTCGTGCTTCGGCGGCTGCGACGCGCGGGCGATCGTGCGTCGCGACTGTCTTCATGTGCCGTGATTTTGTGTTTTATTGTGGGCGCGCCGCGCCCGAGGGCGCTTCGGCGGGGGCCCGCGCTTCACGGCTACGCGCGCTGATAAAGGCGTCAACAGCTTCGGCGGTTTTCTGCGCGGCGCGCTCGCGCCAGTCCTGGGACGTCAGCCGGGATAGATCCTTCTCGCTCGAGAGATACCCGAGTTCGAGCAGCACGGAGGGAACGTCGAAGGCTTTGAGCACAACGAAACCGGCCGAGCGGCTCGGATTTTTATTCAGCGCCCCGACTTCCCTCCAAAATGAGATCAGCGAATGCGAAAACTGGCGACTGTAGGCGCGGGTCTCGCGCCGCGTGAGTTCGAACAATATGTCGCCGACCTCTTCGGCGTCCGCCTTGCTTTCTAGTCCGGCGGCCTGATCCGCGAGATTCTCCTTCTCCGCCATCCGCGCCGCTTCGGCGTCCGACGCGCGCTCGGAGACGGTATACACGGTCGCGCCCTCGACGCGGGACGCGGCGAGCGTGTCCGCGTGAATTGAGACAAACAGGGAAGCATTGTTTTCGCGAGCGATTCGCACCCGCTCGGCAAGCGGGAGAAACATGTCGTGGTCGCGGGTCAAAAGCACGCGGGCGCGGCCGGTTTCCTGGATTTTGTCCCGCAGCGTGCGCGCGAACTCGAGCACGACGTCCTTTTCCATTTCGCCGTGCTTGGAGGTCGCGCCCATATCGACGCCGCCATGGCCCGGATCGATGACCACCATGGGCTTGTCCGTTGGCGCTTTGGCGGCCGTCGCTGGCAGTTTCGGCGGCTCTGCGGGCTGCAGGCGCGCCTGTTCGGCGACAGTCGCGGCGAAATGCCCGGCGCTGGTCGGGGCGAGCTCGATGACGAGCCGCGGTCCCCCCGCCGTCGCCTCACTGTCCGCCTTGAGAATTTTGGCGGGCGCCGCGAGATCAATCACGACGCGCGAGCGTCCCGGCGCGAAGATGCCATAACGGTATGATTTTATGAGCTTGTCGCCTGGAGACAGGCCGGCGTTCGCCTCCATGCGGAAGAGCACTTCGGGCAAATCGACGATGATGCGCGGCGGGTTCGCCACAGAATGCGCGGTCACCGGCGGCAGGCCGGTGAGATCGAAGAGGAGGCGGGAACGATCGGGGAGCGCCTCAATGCGGGCGGTCAGCGCAGAGATTTCCTTCTGCGGGTCCTCGGCCGCGGCGGGCCGCGCGAGCCCGCCCAGAGCCGCGAGGAGCGCAGCCGCCATGGCGATGAACGGTGGCGGCGTCCCTGCGCGCAAAGCTGTCCTCCTCATGTTCGTCCCTAGATTCGCGCGGCGCTTCGATCCGGCAATTGTCGATTTTGGAGGAGCGCCGTTAACGTATCGTTAGCTTATCTGAAAGCCGTCAGCTCCGGGACCTTTCTCCACGAATTTTTCGGTGAATAGCCGAGCCGGCGCTTGCGCCGGCCTACGTCGACCGATATGTAAGGAAACAGCTGCGAATTCTGCGGCGCGATATTCTCCGCGATATGCGGCCGTCAAGTCGAGCCAACAGAATTTCGGACAGTTGCTTTCCGTTACGCCGCCCCGTGCAGGTCGTGACGTTTGGTCGCCGCCACGTGGCGGCGCGAAAGGTTTTTTGACGATCTCATGGCCAGGACCGTGATAGGCGCGAGAGCAGGCGATTCCTCCGTGTGGCATGTCCGCGCGGCAGGGCGCAGCTTCGCTAAAAACATGGGCTCTTGGCTCGTTCGTCATCTCATGGGGACGAGGCGCGATGCGCTTTGTCCCGCCGGCTCGCAAGCCGGCAAGCGTATCGCAGGCCTCAGGCCTGTCTCCCTAATCCTCACAAGAAGCGTTCGCGCCGTCAGGATGCGCCAAAGAGCGGTCGCCGAGTCCATTCCAGGACTCAGGCTTGCCCCGTCGGCGTTATTGCGCGCCACGCCGCAGAAGAGTCCCCCATGGCTAACAAGATGCTCATCGACGCCTCCCACCCGGAGGAGACCCGCGTAGTCGTTCTACGTGGAAACCGCGTTCAGGAATTCGATTTCGAGGCTGCCGACAAAAAACCGCTACGCGGCAACATTTATCTCGCGAAGGTCACGCGGGTTGAGCCGTCCCTTCAGGCCGCTTTCGTCGACTATGGCGGAAACCGTCACGGCTTTCTGGCCTTCGCGGAAATTCACCCTGACTACTATCAAATCCCCGTCGCCGATCGACAGGCGCTGCTCGACGAAGAGAGCCGCGCCCATCAGCAGGCCGACGAGGAAGAGCGCGTTCCGCACGGTCGCGGGCGCCGTTCGCGCCGCCGCCAACACGAGGGCGCCGAGAAGCGCGTGAGCGCCGACGAGGCGGTGACGAGCGAGCCCCTCGAGGATTCGGGCGCTTCGCCGGTCCTCATTGAGGATCAGGCCGAAACGGGCTTCGCCGAATCGGCTGACGAACGGTTTGAAGCCGCGCCGGAGTTCGCGCCCCAGGCTGGGGCGCAAGAACGTCTTGATGCTCCGCCAGCGGCCGTCGAGACCCAAGGGCGTGGTCAAGACCTCGGGGCGGAGGAGCCCGACGCAGGGAAGCCTGGCTCCGCCGAGGGTCGGTCAGAGCGCACGGACATCGAGGCCGAGGCGGGCGATCAGGCGATCGCTACGGCGCAGCATGAGCAGATTTCCATCGATCCCGCCGGCTTCGGTTCGGTCGAAACCGGCGAGGCCGAGGAGTTTGCCCTCGAGGCGCCAGAGCCTGACCACGAACTGAAAGCGCGCCGACAGGACGAGCGTGACGAGGCGCGTGAACGCGCCCGCGAAGATTCGGAAGACGAAACGGCTGAGGTCAGCGCCCGCGTCGACGCCCCGGTTGAGGAGCACGACGAGGAAGAGCATGACGACGAGGACGATCACGTCGAGCACATCGGCGGGGACGCGATGGACGAAGCGCCCTATCGCGCGCCGCGCGCCCGTCGTCAGTACAAGATTCAAGAGGTCATCAAGCGGCGCCAGGTGCTGCTCGTTCAGGTCGTCAAGGAAGAGCGCGGCAACAAGGGCGCCGCGCTCACGACCTATCTTTCGCTTGCCGGCCGTTATTCCGTGCTCATGCCCAATACCGCGCGGGGCGGGGGCATTTCGCGCAAAATCACGGACGGCGCGGACCGCAAGCGGCTGAAAGAGATCGTGCATGATCTCGAGGTGCCGGAGGGGATGGGCGTCATCCTGCGAACGGCCGGCGCGACGCGGACCAAGCAGGAGGTCAAGCGCGATTTCGAATATCTGCTGCGACTGTGGGAGAGCGTGCGCGAATTGACGCTGCGCTCCGCGGCGCCGACCCTCGTCTATGAGGAAGGCTCACTCATCAAGCGCGCCATTCGCGACCTTTATGGGCGCGACGTCGAGGAAGTCGTCGTTTCGGGCGAAGACGCCTATCGCGAGGCCAAAGACTTCATGCGCATGCTGATGCCGAGCCACGCGAAGAACGTGCGCCTGCATCGCGAGCCTTTTCCGATCTTCGCCGAAAGCGGCGTCGAGGCCCAACTCGACGCGATGTTCTCCAACCATGTCACGCTAAAATCGGGCGGCTATCTGGTCATCAACCAGACAGAGGCGCTGGTCGCGATCGACGTGAACTCGGGACGTTCGACGCGCGAGCACAATATCGAGGACACGGCGCTTCGCACCAATCTCGAAGCCGCGGACGAAGTCGCGCGGCAGTTGCGACTGCGCGATCTCGCCGGGCTGATCGTCGTCGACTTCATCGACATGGAGGAGAGTCGCAACAATCGCGCTGTTGAGCGACGCCTCAAGGACGCGCTGAAAAACGACCGCGCCCGCATTCAGGTCGGCCGCATCTCGCATTTCGGCTTGCTAGAAATGTCGCGCCAGCGCATCCGCGCCGGCGTCGTCGAGGGCTCGACGGTGCCATGTCCGCACTGCCTCGGCGCCGGTCATGTGCGCTCCACCGCCTCCGTTGCGCTGCATGTGCTGCGGGTGCTGGAGGAGGCGCTGGTCAAGAGCGCCGCGCATGACGTGACTCTGCGCACTCGCGCGGTCGTGGCGCTCTACATTCTCAACCAGAAGCGCGCCCATCTGCAGGAGCTGGAGCGCCGCTTCGGCGTCCATATCACGGTCGCCGCCGATGACACGCTCACCGGTGCGACCTATCACGCGCTCGAGCGCGGAGAACTTGCGACCGGGCCGCGCGTTTCGCAGCGCGACGCGCCTTTGCGCGTCGATTCGGTGCTCGCCGAACCTCTTGAGGAAGAGGCGCCGGAAGACATGATCGCTGGCGAAATCGTCGAGGCGGAAGAGGAAGCCGTCGAGTCGAACGGCGATCAGCGTGACGAGAACGGCGAACGATCGCGCTTGGGCGCGGATGAAGACGCGTCGCGCGGCCGTCGTCGTCGCCGTCGCCGAGGCCGTGGCGGCGGCGCACAGGGCGGCGAACTCCTGGCGCCTGGCGCCGAGCAGCCGTCCGATGAAGGCCTTGCGATCATGGCGGCGATTGAGGGCGCGCCGGCGCCCGCCGAGGAACGGCCTGACCGACGCGGCGGCCGACGCGGCGGCAGTCGCAGTCCAGATCGCGGTCCTGGCCGTTGGCGGCGATCAGCCCCCATGCCAGAGGAATTCAAAGACCCTTCCGCGGTCTTCGCGCTCGACGAGGGTGGTGAGGACGCGCAGGCGCTGATCTCCCCGCGTGGGGCGCAGGCGCCGGAGTTTCCGGCGCCTTTGCCGGTTCCGCCGCCGGTAAACGGCGCCGAGATTGCGCCGCCCTCCCAAGAGCGCGCAAGCGAGCCGGTCGCCCGGATCGCTCCATCTCAGGCGGCGCCGACGCCGACGCCCGAGCCCGCCCCCGAGCCGGTCGCCCCGCGCGAGCCCACGGAAGTGGTCATTACGCAAGCGGATCCGGACCGCCCCAAGAAGGGCGGCTGGTGGCAGCGCGTGCGCACGCCTTTCGGAAGCTAGAGCGCTTCCCGATCACATGGACTCAATGTGATCGATAAGGAATCGCTCGAAATAAAAATGGTGGAGCAGGTTCTCATCGAAAAAGTCTGTCAACTTTTTCGGAACCTGCTCTTAGGGCCGCAGCCAGGCTTCTAGGCGGGCGAGGCCCTCGCGCACGTCCGCCTCCGGCCCGGCGTAAGAAAGCCGCAGCGTTTTTGCGCCGCGGCGCGGATCAAAATCGAGGCCGGGCGTCGTCGCGACGCCGGCTTCGTGCAACATCCGCCGACAGAACCCGATCGAATCGTCGGTGAAACGCGAGATGTCGGCGTAGATGTAAAAAGCGCCGTCGGGCGGCGCGAAATTGTCCAATCCCAGTCTGGGAAGGCGGTCGAGCAGAAGCGCCCGGTTTTGCGCATAGGCGGCGCGGTTCGCCTCCAATTCGTCGCCAGCGTCGAAAGCGGCGAGGGCGGCGCGCTGCGACAAAGTCGGGGCGCAGATCGCGAGCGACTGCTGCAAGCGCTCGAGCGGACGCATCAATTCGGGCGGAGCGACGAGCCATCCGAGCCGCCACCCTGTCATCGCATAATATTTCGAGAAGGAATTGATGACGAGGGCGCGTTGCGAGAAGCGCAGCGCGGTCTCCGCGCGCATCTCATATTCGAGTCCGTGATAGATCTCGTCGGAGACGAGAACGATTTCGGCTTCGTCGCAGAAGGCGCAGATCCGCGCCAATTCGTCGCGCGCAATCATCGCGCCGGTCGGATTGGCCGGGCTCATGAAGAGCGCGCCGTGAAGCTTGCCGCCTCGATGGGCCGATTCGAGCATCGCCGCGGTGGGCGCAAAGCGCGTCTCGTGGCCGACGTCGAGCAGGACCGGCTCCAGGCCGAGTGCGGAAAGGATGTTCGCATAGGCCGGATAGCCAGGCGCGGTGACGGCGATCCTTGCTCCCGGATCGAACGCGGCGAGAAAGGCGAGCAGAAAGCCGCCGGATGAGCCTGTCGTGGCGATGACGCGGTCGGGCGTGACCTCGACGCCATAGCGTTCGCGATAGTGGCGCGCGATGCGGGCGCGCAGCGGCGCCTCGCCAAGCGCTTCGCCATAGCCGATCGAGCCCTGGCGCAACGACTCCGTGGCGGCCTCGCGCACGTGGCGCGGCGCGGCGACCCCGGGTTCGCCAAGCTCCAAATGGATGATGCTGCGGCCGGCGCGCTCCAAGGCTTTCGCGTCGCGCAGCACGTCCATGGCCATGAAGGGCGCGATTTGGGAGCGACGGGATGGGGGTAGGGGTAAGTTCATACGAGCCTTCTATTGCCAATCTCCGTTAGGCGCACGCTCTCGCCGCCGCGCGCCATATTATCTTGAGCGGCGCGCATCGCGCCGGCCTTTCATGCCGGCCTTTCATGGAGCAGACATGGCCAGCAGCCATGATTTCCGGCGCATCGCAATGTCTCTCGAGGGAACGCGCGAAGCGCCGCATTTCGACAGAACTGCTTTTAAGGTCGTGCGGATCTACGCGACTCTCGCCGCCCACGGACGAACGGCGAATGTGAAATTCGCGCCCGAAGAGCAGGCGTTCAAATCCATGATGGCGCCGCAGGCGTTTGCGCCTGTTCCCAACGCCTGGGGGCGGCAGGGATGGACGACGATTCTGCTCGAGGCGATCGACGTCTCGGAGCTGCGCGACGCGCTTGAAACGGCTTGGCGTCACGCCACAAAGAAAAAGACGGCAAAGAAAAACAAATGTACGAATTAAGCGCCATCGAACTGATTCAGAGACTGTCGATTGCGCTGGCGATCGGGCTGCTCATTGGCTTGGAACGAGGCTGGACGTCACGCGACGAGTCGGAAGGCGAGCGCGCCGCCGGCCTGCGCACGCATGGGCTTGCCGGACTGCTCGGCGGCGTGTGGGGCGCAATCGTTCAGCCTTTTGGCGCTTCCGGCGTCGTCGCTTTGGCGATCGCCTTCGCCTTCGTCGGCGCTTTGGTCGGGGTCTATCGCTACCGCGAAAACGTGCGTGACGAGACCTTTGGCGCGACGACCGTCGTCGCGGCGTCGCTCGCCTTTTCGCTCGGCGCCTTCGCGGTGATCGGCGACATACAGGCGGCGGCAGCCGCAGCGGTGGCGACGACGGCGATCCTGGCGCTCAAGGCGTTTCTGCACGGCCTCGTCAAGCGCATCACCTGGGACGAGCTGCGCTCCGGGCTGGCGCTGCTCGCGATGAGCTTCATCTTGCTGCCGGTTCTGCCGAATCGCGCCATCGATCCGTGGCAAGCGGTGAACCCTTTCGAATTGTGGCTGATGACCGTGCTAATCGGCGTGATTTCCTTCGCGGGCTACGTCGCCGTAAAGATTATCGGCTACGACCGCGGCGTCGCCGTCGCCGGCATGGCGGGAGGACTGGCGTCGTCGACGGCCGCGACGGCGGCGATGTCGCGGCTGGCGCGGGAACATCCGTCGCAGATTGGCGCTTCGGTGGCGGGCGCCATCTTCGCGAATGCTGTGATGGCGCCGCGAATCATCGCCGTCATCGCGGTTATCAATCCGACGCTCGCGTGGCGTTTGGCGCCGCCGGTCGTTGCGGCCGGCGTGCTCTTCGCGCTCGCCGGAGTCTTTCTCCTGCGACGAAGCGAGCGGCCCACAGAATCAAGCGGCTTTTCTGTCGGCAATCCGCTGGATCTGATGGCGGTGCTCAAATTCGGCGCGCTCCTCGCGAGCGTGATGATCCTCTCGCGGCTCGCGACGCATTTCGCCGGAAGCGGCGGCGCCTATGCGCTCGCGGCCATTTCCGGCATCGTCGACGTTGACGCGATCGGACTGACCATGGCGCGGCTCGGCGCAAGCGAGATCGGCATAAGGGCGGCGGCGGGGGCGGTGCTGCTGGCGCTGCTGTCGAACACCGCGTCGAAAGTCGTGATGGGCTGGGTTATCGGCGGCGCCGGAATGGGCTACAGACTCGCCGCGGCTTCCACTCTCGCCGTCGCCGGCGCGCTCATGGCGTTGTGGCTGACGGAATTCGCTGGCCTATAGACCGCGTTCGTCGAGAGCGACAGATTTCACCAGGGCGAATACGTCTGCGCCGACAGTCAGCCGCAACTCGTCGAGTGCGAGCCGCGTGATCGCCGAGACAAGACGGTCGCCGCCAATGAGCGTCAGCGTGATGAAGGCGAGGGCGCTCTCGGTCGCATCGATCTTCTCGATGCGGCCGCGCAAAATCGTCCGCACGCTGGTGTCGCGGGGTTCGGACATCGCAAGCGCAACGTCTGTCGCGCGCATGACGACGCGCGCTTCGCGCTGCGTCGTCAGACGCGCAGCGATCAATATCTCGCCCGCCGGATGGGCAAGCCGCGTGACGCCGTAAGCTTCGTCGACGGCGACGACGCGCGCCTTGAGCGCGTTGACCACGCCGAAACGGCCGCCTTCGACAAGACGGCTCGCGCTCGGCAGCACGTCGAGCGGCGCGCCGCGCGCGACGACGCGACCGCGATCGAGCACGACGGCCTCGTCCGCGATGCGCGTGACTTCTTCCGGCGCATGGCTGACGTAGATGATCGGGATATCGAGTTCGTCGCGCAGCCGTTCGAGATAGGGCAACACGTCGAGACGGCGCGCCACGTCGAGCGACGCCAGCGGCTCATCCATGAGCAGCAGTTGCGGACGCGTCAGCAGGGCGCGGGCGATTGCGACTCTCTGTCGCTCGCCGCCGGAAAGCGTATCCGGCCAGCGCTCCGCGAGAGCTGCGATGTCGAGCATTTCGCAAAGCGCGTCGCGGCTCGCCTCGGCCGCCGTGACGCGCGCGCGGGTCATTCCATAGTCGAGGTTTCCCTTGACGGTGAGATGGGAAAACAGGCTCGCGTCCTGGAACACCATGCCGAGCGCGCGGCGATGCGTCGGCACGAAGACGCCACGCGCCTCGTCTTGCCAGACGTCGCCGCCGATCCTGAGAAGCCCGTCGGGCGCGCGCGCCAGCCCCGCCATGCAGCGCAGGGCGGTCGACTTGCCGGAGCCGGAAGGGCCAAAAAGCGCTGTGACGCCGCGTCCCGGCAGCTCCAGGTCAACGTCGAGCGCGAAGCCGGGATAGGCGAGGCGGAAACGCGCGGCGATGGCGCCGTTAGCCATTGCGGCCGTTCCGTCGGCGCCCATAGAGCGCGAGGAGAACGCAGAAACTGAACAGCAGCATGCCCCCCGCGAGCCAATGTGCGCGCTCGTAGTTCATCGACTCGACCTGGTCATAGATCAGGACCGACACCACGCGCGTCTTGTCGGGAATGGCGCCGCCGATCATTAGAACGACGCCGAATTCACCGACCGTATGTGCGAAGCCGAGGATGGCCGCCGTGACGAGGCCGGGTCTGGCGAGCGGCAGCGCCACCGTGAAGAATGCGTCCAGCGGGCTGGCGCGCAAGGTGGCCGCAGCCTCCAGCGGACGATCGCCCATCGCCTCGAAGGCGTTCTGGATCGGCTGCACGACGAAGGGCAGCGAATAGAAGAGCGACGCCACGACGAGGCCGGCGAAGGTGAAGGGCAAAGGCGCGACGCCGAGGAACGCGGTGAGCCTGCCCAAGGGTCCATGCGGGCCCATGGTCAGCAGCAGATAGAAGCCCAGCACCGTCGGCGGCAGAACCAGCGGCAGCGCTACGACCGCCCCCAATGGCCCCTTGAGCCACGACTCAGTGCGCGCCAGCCACCACGCCAATGGCGCGCCGATCAGGAGCAGCAGAAATGTGACGATCGTCGCGAGCTTGAGCGTCAGCCAGATCGCGGCAAGATCTTCGGATGTCGGCATGCGAGACCTGCCGCCGAGCGGCGGCGGTGAGGTTAAGACAGGCGGCGGATTGTCAGCGGCCGCCTGTTCCACATTTTAGCGGATTCGTGCACGGGCGAAACGGGCCTACCGCGCGGCCTGGCCGGGGGGCGCGAAGCCAAACTTTATCATGATCGCCTGCGATTGTCCGGTTTTGAGATAGTCGAGAAAGGTCTTCGCCAGAGCTTTGTCGGCGCCCTGGCGGGTCACCACATAGGCCTGTTCGAGTCGTGAATGCAGCGTCTCAGGGATCAGAGAATAGCCGCCTCTGTCCGCGACCTGCTTGCTCAAAGCGATCGAAAGAGCGGTCAGCGCGACATCGGCGGCGCCGGTCTCGGCGTATTGCGTCGCCTGAGAGATGTTCTCGCCGAACACAAGCTTGTCCTTCACCTTGTCCCAAAGGCCGGCGGCGCGCAGCACTTGTTCCGCGCATCTGCCGTAAGGCGCATGCGCCGGATTTGCGATCGCGATCTTGCTGATCTTCGGATCGGCTAGATCCTCCAGGCGCATTTTTGCCGCGTCCCGCGTCGCGCTCCACAAAACGATCCTGCCGACCGCGTAGGGCATGGGCTCGGTCGCCGCGAAGCCGTCCTTGCGCAGCGCGCGCGCATAGGCGATGTCGGCCGAAAAGAAAATGTCGAAGGGCGCGCCCTCGCGGATCTGCGTCTGCAGCTTGCCGGAAGAGCCGTAAATAACATCGACCTTGTCGCCCTTATGGGCGGCTTGAAAGTTCGAGACGATTTCCTGCAACGCGAATTTGAGATCGGACGCCGCCGCAATGGTGATTTCGCTGGCCGTCGCGGCGCGGAGCGGCGCGAGCGTTAAAGCGATCAGGCAACAGAAAGCGAGAAATCCATGCAGTCGGCGCATCTACGCAGCTCCCAAGGTTTGATGGCTCGAGAGCACGCCTGTTGCGATGCGCCGGCCGTGGCACCAACTGCAAGAATCGTTCAAACGGCTGCAGCGATCCACCGCGACAATTCGCCCTTGGGCGCGGCGCCGACCTTTTGCGCGGCGGCTTTGCCGTCTTTGAACAGGATGAGCGTCGGAATCGATCGGATGCCGAGCTTGCTTGCCACGGCAGGATTTTCGTCGATGTTGAGCTTGACGACCTTGATCTTGCCCTTCATCTCCGCGGCGATCTCCTCCAGCGCCGGGGCGATCATGCGGCAGGGACCGCACCATTCCGCCCAAAAATCGACAACAACCGGCTCTGCGGATTTGAGCACTTCCTGTTCGAAAGTGGCGTCAGTGATTTTCTGCGTGGACATGGCCGGCCTTCCATTGGGCTTTTCGTTAGACGTGCGCGGAACGTAGGAAGCGCGTCATCGCCCGTCAAGGCGACGTCCCGAGCAGATCCGGTGCAGAACAATCGGAATCAATCTTCGACGCTTAGCGATTCATTAAACGCATCGGTCGCGCGTCGACAAAAACACAAAGAGCGGGAATGGCGTCCCGCCGCTCCCCGCTCTTTGGCACCCCGTCCTTAACCGAACTGAAACGCCAAGCTCCGAAGTCTTAAGTCGCTCCGATAGCCTTTCGCGCCGGCTCATCTTGCGAGCCTCGGCGAACTGCGTTCTGTTCGGCGTCCTCCCCGACTTGGACCGTAGCTGGGCCTAATTCCTGCGACGCATTCGACGCTTAGGCTTTTACCCCAACCAACCTGGCGAGCGAACACTAGGACAAAACGGGCGGACTGTCACTTCAAAAATGTGCAGTCTGACGAATTTTGTGATCGGGCGCCGCTGAATTAGGCTGATCGCGCCGACCCACCCTAGATGGCGCAACGCCCTCGCGCCGGCGCCGGCGACGCGGGCGCTATTGCGCCGCATCACAGGGGAATGTTGTCGTGCTTCTTCCAAGGATTCTCCAATTCCTTGTGGCGAAGCAGCGCGAGCGCGCGAGCGATTCGCTTGCGGGTCGAACGCGGCGTAATCACTTCGTCGATATACCCACGCTCCGCGGCGACGAAGGGCGACAAGAAGCGATCTTCATACTCCTTGGTGCGCTGAGCGATCTTCTCCGGATCGCCGAGATCGGCGCGGAAGATGATTTCGACGGCGCCCTTTGCGCCCATGACGGCGATCTGCGCCGACGGCCAGGCGTAGTTGACGTCGCCGCGAAGATGTTTTGACGCCATAACGTCATAGGCGCCGCCGAACGCCTTTCGCGTGATGATGGTCACTTTTGGCACCGTCGCTTCGGCGTATGCGAACAGCAGCTTCGCGCCATGCTTGATCAAGCCGCCGTATTCTTGCGCCGTTCCGGGCAAGAAACCCGGCACGTCGACAAAGGTGACGATCGGAATGTTGAAGCAGTCGCAAAAACGCACGAATCGCGCCGCCTTCTTGGAGGCGTCGATATCGAGCACGCCGGCGAGCACGAGCGGCTGATTGGCGACGAAACCGACCGTGCGCCCTTCGATGCGGCCAAAGCCGATCACGATATTGCGGGCATGCGCATCTTGGATCTCGAAGAAGTCGGCCTCGTCGACGATCTTATGGATGAGCTCCTTGATGTCGTAAGGCTTGTTCGGATTATCCGGAACAATCGTGTCGAGCGATTCGTCGAGCCGGTCCACCTCGTCGAAAGCAGGCCATTCCGGCGGCTCTTCCTGGTTGGAGGAGGGCAGGAAATCAATCAGCCTGCGCATCTGCAGGAGCGCTTCGACGTCGTTGTCGTATGCGCGATCGGCGATCGAGCTTTTGGTCGTATGCACCGAAGCGCCGCCAAGCTCTTCCGCCGTGACGGTCTCATTTGTCACCGTCTTCACGACATCGGGCCCGGTCACGAACATATAGCTCGTATCGCGCACCATGAAGATGAAGTCCGTCATCGCCGGCGAGTAGACGTCGCCGCCGGCGCAAGGGCCCATGATCACCGAGATTTGCGGAATGACGCCAGAGGCCATGACATTGCGCTGGAAGACTTCGCCATAGCCGCCGAGCGCCGCGACGCCTTCCTGAATGCGCGCGCCGCCGGCGTCGAACAGGCCGATGATCGGGGCGCGATTTTTCAGCGCCATGTCCTGCAGCTTGGTGATCTTTTGCGCGTGAGTCTCGGAAAGCGAGCCGCCGAAGACGGTGAAGTCCTTGGCGAAGACGAAGACGGCGCGGCCGTTGACCGTGCCCCAACCGGTGACGACGCCGTCGCCCGAGATTTTCTCGCCCTGATCCATGCCGAAATCGGTGCAGCGGTGGGCGACGAACATGTCGAATTCTTCGAACGAGCCGTGATCGAGCAGCAGTTCGATTCGCTCGCGCGCCGTGAGCTTGCCGCGGGCGTGCTGCGCTTCGATCCGCTTTTGGCCGCCGCCCAGTCGGGCGGACGCGCGCCGCCGTTCAAGCCCGTCGAGAATATGTTTCATGTGCTGCCCTGGTTGCTGATATGCGTAATCCGACGCGTCTAGAGCTTGCGCGACCCAAGCCGCCAACGGGCAATGTCGGCGCCGGTCAGCATGTAAAGCTTATCGGGCGACGTCTGCTCGGCAAGCTTCACGAGTTCGGTGCTCACGCCCATCATCGCCGCGTAGCGGGAAAGCGTTTGGAGCATGCCGCCATCGTCATAGTTGCGCTCGCGCACGAGTCCCCCCTCGGCGATGTCGAAACTCGTCGAATAATTGAACATGCGGTGGATGCCGACGCTACTCTGCGGCGGGATCACGCGCTTCCTGCCGCCCATCAACGCGTAGACGCACGCCGAATAGCAGCGGCCCGATACCAGCGCCATTGTACCAGATTGATCCGCCGCGGGACGGGCGACGATCACCGCCATCCCGAGCTTGCGGAAGGCCTGTCCGAGCTCCATCGACGCGACGACCTTTCCGCCAGGCGAGTCGAGCAGCACAATTCCGTGCAGATTGCCGCCACGAGCATTTTCGCGCACGAAGGCGATGAAGGCGTCGGGCGTCTCTAAGCTCATTTCGCCTTGCGCCGCGATCACTTGTGGGCAATTTGCGCGGCAGCCGTCGGAATTCACGCCGACGATGCGAAAGCTCATCTCTTCGGCTTGCGCGAAAATGGGGGCGAATGCGGCGACGCAGAGCGCAAAGAGGACGGTCTTGATCAATCTCATCCGGGCGGCCTTCCTAGTCCCAACAAGCTAAAGCGAAATCCTGGGCTTTGGAACACCAATTCCCGCAGCGAGCCCGCGCCGCCTCGTGGGCGCCAATGGTGGGCGGTGACGGTCTCGAACCGCCGACCCTCTCGGTGTAAACGAGATGCTCTACCAACTGAGCTAACCGCCCCGACACGATGCGCGCCCGCCGGGTTTTAAGGGCGGGTGCGGCGCGAGGCAAGCCGGCTCAAAACTACGGCCGCCGGGGCTCCGACGGCCGTCATGCGAAGTATCGAAAAACGCCTGCGACGCCAGCGCTTCCCCGCGCCCAGCTACTTGGCTTTGTTGAGCGCGGTCTTCAGCGTCGCGCCGGGCTTGAAGCGGGCGCTCTTGGATGCGGCAATCTTGATTTCTTCGCCGGTCGCCGGGTTGCGTCCTTTGCCGGCGGCGCGCTTCTTGACCGAAAAGGTGCCGAAGCCGACGAGGCGAACTTCGTCGCCCTTCTTGAGGGCCTTCGTGATGCCGTCGATGACGGCGTCGATGGCGGCGGCCGCCGCCGCTTTCGAGCTGTCTGTCTCGCTCGCGACGTGCTCGACGAGTTCCAGTTTGTTCATGGCTTTTTCCTTCTCCTTCACTGCGAGCCGCCCGGCGTAAGAATGCGCGACCTCGAATCGGCGTTGCGCAGCGATGGAGTGTTGGTCGCGAATCGCAGGAAAAGCAAGGGTTAGCGGCCGCCAAAGGCGCAGAACCGCTGGTTTTCCGGGGGAAATGGCGGCTCAGCGGCGAAATGTTCATGCAATCTGGGGGCTGCAGCGCGCATCCTAGCCGCCCAAAGGGAAAGAGCCCCGCTCTGGGAGGAGCGAGGCTCTTGAGGTGTTGAAGGCTCTGCGATCAGTGCGCGCGGACGCCGGTGCCGTCATCGTCGCTGACGGCGTGCTTGGCGATCGCGGCGGCGTCTTCCCGCCATTCGATCGGCGTCGGCTGGGAGATCAGCGCGTGCCGCAGCACCTCTTCCATGCGCGCGACGGGCACGATTTCCAGGCGGTTCTTCACCGCGTCCGGGATTTCCGCCAGATCCTTGGCGTTCTCCTCTGGGATCAGCACTTTCTTCAAGCCGCCACGCAGCGCCGCCAGCAGCTTCTCCTTCAAGCCGCCGATCGGCAAGACGCGGCCGCGCAGCGTGATCTCGCCGGTCATGGCGATGTCGCGCCGGACGGGAATGCCGGTGATGATCGAGACGATGGCGGTCGCCATCGCCACGCCAGCCGACGGTCCATCCTTGGGCGTCGCGCCTTCCGGCACGTGCACATGGAAATCGCGTCGGTCGAAGACCGGCGGTTCAACGCCGAAGTCGACCGCGCGCGAGCGCACATAGGACGCCGCCGCGGAGATCGACTCCTTCATGACATCGCGCAGATTGCCCGTCACGGTCATCTTGCCCTTGCCGGGCATCATGACGCCTTCGATCGTCAGCAATTCTCCGCCGACCTCGGTCCAGGCGAGTCCGGTCACGACGCCGACCTGATCTTCGAGTTCGGCCTCGCCATAGCGGAACTTCGGCACGCCGAGATAATCGGCGATGTTCTCGCTCGTGACGAGGATCTTCTCCTTCTTCTTAAGAAGGATTTCCTTCACCGCCTTGCGCGAGAGGTTCGAGAGTTCGCGCTCCAGATTGCGCACGCCCGCTTCGCGCGTATAGCGGCGAATGAGGGTGAGCAGCCCGTCGTCGGCGATCATCCATTCGTCGGGCGAAAGGCCGTGCTTATGCACCGCACTGGGGATGAGGTGCCTGCGCGCGATCTCGAGCTTCTCATCTTCCGTGTAGCCGGCGATGCGAATGATTTCCATGCGGTCCATCAGCGGCGCCGGAATATTGAGCGTATTGGCCGTCGTCACGAACATCACATTCGAAAGGTCGTAGTCGACTTCGAGGTAATGGTCGTTGAACGTCGCGTTCTGCTCCGGGTCCAGCACTTCGAGCAAAGCCGACGACGGATCGCCGCGGAAGTCCATGCCCATCTTGTCGATCTCGTCCAAGAGAAAGAGCGGATTGGACGTCTTCGCCTTGCGCATCGACTGGATGATCTTGCCGGGCATCGAGCCGATGTACGTGCGCCGATGGCCGCGAATTTCCGCTTCGTCGCGCACGCCGCCCAGCGACATGCGCACGAAATCGCGGCCCGTGGCCTTGGCGATGGACTTGCCGAGCGAGGTCTTGCCGACGCCGGGCGGGCCGACGAGGCAGAGGATCGGTCCCGTCAACTTGTTGGCGCGGCTCTGCACGGCGAGATATTCAAGGATGCGCTCCTTGACCTTCTCGAGGCCGAAATGCTCGGCGTCGAGCACTTCCTCCGCCTGTCCGAGATCCCGCTTCACCTTTGAGCGCTTGCCCCACGGGATCGACAGGATCCAGTCAAGGTAGTTCCTCACGACGGTGGCTTCGGCGGACATCGGCGACATCTGCCGCAGCTTCTTGAACTCGGCGAAGGCCTTGTCGCGCGCTTCCTTGGAAAGCTTGGTGTTCTTGATGCGCTCCTCGAGCTCGGCGAGATCGTCCTTGCCGTCCTCGTCGCCCAATTCCTTCTGGATCGCCTTCATCTGCTCGTTGAGATAGTATTCGCGCTGCGTCTTCTCCATCTGGCGCTTGACGCGCGTGCGAATGCGCTTCTCGACCTGCAGGACCGAGATCTCGCTCTCCATCAGCGACAGACATTTCTCGAGGCGGCGCGCGACGCTGACCGTCTCAAGCACGTCCTGCTTCTCGGCGATCTTCACCGACAGGTGAGACGCGACCGTGTCGGCGAGCTTCGAATAGTCGTCGATCTGCGTCACCGCGCCGACGACCTCGGAAGAGACCCGCTTGTTGAGCTTCACATAGCTTTCGAATTCGGCGATCACCGACCGGCCAAGCGCTTCGACCTCGACCGGAGAGGCGAGATCGTCGGCGACAACTTCGGCGTCCGCTTCGTAATAATCGTCCGCGCGCGTGTATGTGCGAACGCTGGCGCGCGCGACGCCTTCGACCAGCACCTTCACCGTGCCGTCGGGCAGCTTCAGAAGCTGCAACACCGAGGCGAGCGTTCCGATCGGATAGATCGCGTCGGCCGAGGGATCGTCATCGCCAGCGTTCTTCTGCGTCGCCAGCAGAATGAGCCTGTCGGATTTCGTAACCTCTTCGAGCGCGCGGATGGATTTCTCGCGCGCGACGAACAGAGGAACGATCATGTGCGGAAAGACGACAATGTCGCGCAGCGGCAGCACCGGATAGCTTTCGATGGTTCCGGGGGTGACGGCGTCTCGCTTTTCGTTCGACATTCTTTTTGTCCTGTCCTTGACGCGTCCCGCTAAAGCGGCGGCGCGAGACCGCAGGGCGATTTTGGGTTTAGGCCGCGAATACGGTCGCCCGCCGACTTCGCGCCAATTAAAGACCGCCGGCGGATGCGCCCGACGGCCCCGTTAACGCAAATGGTTACGCGAACAATCGATTCAAGGCGCTGCGGCGCCCAAGCCTAAACCCGCGTGCGTCGCCGTCGCTTCGTCTTCGCGCGTCAGGCGCTCGCGCCGCTTTTTTCGCTGCGTTCGGAGTAAATATAGAGCGGCCGGGCTTTGCCCTCGACGACTTCCGGTCCGATCACAACCTGTTCGACTCCCTCCAAACCTGGCAGATCGAACATCGTGTCTAGCAAGATCCCTTCCATGATCGAGCGCAGGCCGCGGGCGCCGGTGCGCCGTTCGATCGCCTTGCGCGCGACGGACGACAGCGCGTCGTCCTGGAAGGTGAGCTCGACGTTTTCCATCTCGAAAAGCCGCTGATACTGCTTGACCAGCGCGTTCTTAGGCTCGGTCAGGATCCGCTTGAGGGCGTCCTCGTCAAGATCCTCGAGCGTCGCAATGACCGGAAGGCGGCCGACGAATTCGGGGATGAGCCCAAATTTCAGCAGGTCTTCCGGCTGCACTTGCCTAAAAATGTCGCCGGTGCGCCGTTCGTCGGGCGACTGCACGGTGGCGGCGAAGCCGATCGACGTGTTGCGCCCGCGGGCGGAGATGATCTTTTCGAGCCCCGCGAAAGCGCCGCCACAGATGAACAGGATGTTCGTCGTGTCGACCTGCAGGAACTCCTGCTGGGGATGCTTGCGACCGCCTTGCGGCGGCACGGAGGCGACGGTGCCCTCCATGATCTTCAAGAGCGCCTGCTGCACGCCTTCGCCCGAAACGTCGCGGGTGATCGAAGGATTGTCGGACTTGCGCGAAATCTTGTCGATTTCGTCTACATAGACGATGCCGCGCTGGGCGCGCTCGACATTATAGTCCGACGCCTGCAGAAGCTTGAGAATGATATTTTCGACGTCCTCGCCGACGTAGCCCGCTTCGGTCAGGGTCGTGGCGTCCGCCATGGTGAACGGAACATCCAGGATGCGCGCCAGAGTCTGCGCCAGCATGGTCTTGCCGACGCCGGTCGGTCCGATCAGCAGGATGTTGGACTTCGCCAGCTCCACGTCGCCATGCTTGGTCGCGTGGTTGAGGCGTTTGTAATGGTTGTGGACCGCCACCGAGAGCACCCGCTTGGCCTGTGACTGGCCGATGACATAGTCGTCCAGAACCTTACAAATCTCTCGCGGGGTAGGAATGCCGTCGCGCTGCTTGACCAGCGAGGACTTGTTCTCCTCGCGGATGATGTCCATGCACAATTCGACGCATTCATCGCAGATGAACACCGTCGGTCCGGCGATGAGCTTACGGACCTCGTGCTGGCTCTTGCCACAAAAGGAGCAGTAAAGCGTGTTCTTGGAATCGCCGCCGCCGACCTTGCTCATATTGCTCTCCTATCGGGCCGGCCTGCCGGGCGAATCGGCCCGAACACCTGTGTTACCGGCGCCAGACTAACAAAAAGTGGAAGCGGCTGGCGTGCCCGTTTCCCATCCAGTTTCGGTCGTCAGCGACGAGCGCCCGAGAACCATGACTAGTTAGTGTATTTTACACGACGGCCAAATTGCAACCTTCGCCGGAAACTCTGTCGAAGCAAGAAAGGCGCCCTCGCCGGCGGCTCAGGCGGTAAGGATCTTGGGAACGCGATTGAGCCGTAGCCGATAGGCGTCCGGCATGCCGCTTCCAAGCAAGGGGCGCAGATACATCCGGAAGGCGTCGGTGACGTCCGTGCCGCAGGGGCTAATGTATTCGTCCGGCATGACTTTTGTCTTCGCGGCGATCTCTTCAAGTGGCGTTAACTGATAGTCGACCGAATAAAAGCCGGTCCGGTGGATCGTCACCGAGCCGTCGCGGTCGCCCCATATGGCGTATTGCACGGCCTTTTCGCCGACCTCGCGCGCCTCGCGCTGGTCGACGTCGGAAACGCAACCGACAAAGCTCCTTTGCACATAGCCGAATGTATCGGCCCGCACCCGCTTGAATCCCAGCCGGTCCTTCACGAGGCGGGTGAGTTCGTCGGCCAGCGCGCCGCCGCCGAGATGGACATTGCCGTGATCGTCGCGCTCCACCGCCTTGGCGAGCTTTTCGGCGATGGGGGTATGGTTTTCGTCGCAGACGCCTTCTGACACCGCAACGACGCAGCGGCCGTATTTCGCCATCGTCGCCTTAACGTCGGCGAGGAACTTGTCGACGATGAAGGCGCGCTCAGGGATGTAGATGAGATGCGGGCCGTCGTCGGGGAATTTCTTGCCGAGCGCCGAGGCGGCGGTCAGAAAGCCCGCGTGCCGGCCCATGACGATCGCGATATACACCCCGGGGAGGGCCCAATTGTCGAGATTGGCGCCGGCGAACGCCTGCGCCACCCAGCGCGCCGCCGAGGGGAAGCCCGGCGTGTGGTCGTTGACCATCAGATCGTTGTCGATGGTTTTTGGAATGTGAACCGTCCGTAGCGGATAGCCGGCGCTTTGGGCCTCCTGCGAGACGATGCGCACCGTGTCCGACGAATCATTGCCGCCGATATAGAAAAAACAGCCGATCCCATGCGCGCGCAGGACGCGGAAAATTTCCTGACAATATTTAAGGTCCGGCTTGTCGCGCGTCGAGCCGAGCGCCGAAGACGGGGTGCAGGCGACGAGCTCGAGATTATGGGTCGTCTCCTGCGTGAGGTCGACGAAATCCTCGTTGACGATGCCGCGAACGCCGTGGAAGGCGCCATAAACCCGCTCGACCTCGCGAAATTTGCGGGACTCCAGCACGGCGCCGACGAGCGACTGATTGATGACAGCGGTGGGGCCGCCGCCCTGAGCGACGAGCACTTTAGAAAAATCAATGGCGGTCACGACAAGCTCCTGGAAACCCGCGGCGGCCGCTTTCCCGCGAACGCGGGACGGCGGCGCTTCAACCGCGCTGCGCTTATATTCTCAGGCGCGAGACGGTTCAAATCGATCCGACCGCTCATCCGAGGACGTGCGCGCGCAGACCTTGGCGAAGAGTCCATCGTAATAGGGCGGAACCGGCGACCATTCGTCTTTCGGCGGATATGGCTTGGTGATCTTTCCTTGGCCCATCTGGCCCTGCCGCCAGCCGCCACCCTCGGACCTGTATTTCCGATTGGCGCAATCGAGCGACACTTTCTCGATTTCCGACAGCCCCTTTTCGGCAAGTCCGAATGCGGCGGCTTTTGGCGAGGCGGCGTTGTAATCCGTCAGCGCGTCGACCGTGACGATTCCGTCGGACGTCATCCGGCGGGAACCGGGGTCCAGATAGACGGTCGAGAAATCGTCTTTGGAGACCTGCACCCAATCAACGCGGGCCGATGCGGAAGACGCCAGCGTCGACAGGAGAGCCGAGACGCTGATCTTCCACATCGCTGTCCGCATCCTCGGCTTAGACAAGCGCCCCGTGGCAATGCTTGTATTTCTTACCCGAGCCGCAAGGGCAGGGCTCATTGCGGCCCACCTTGCCCCAAGTGGCGGGATTGGTCGCGTCGCGCGCAGCGGGCGCCTCGCTGACCGCGAGCCCGCGCGCCGAGAAATCGACCCCCGCGAGACGCGTATTGAGCTCATCGAGCGCAAGCTGCTGTCCGCCGCCGATCAGCGCCTCGGGATTTGGATGCGACATTTCCATCGGCGGCAGCTCCGGCGGCGCGGAAGGCGGGGCCTCGAAGGACACTTCGACTCGCATCAGTTGCGTGGTCACCGTTTCGTCCCACCGCGTCATCAGGCCCTTGAAGAGCTCGAGCGCTTCGGACTTATACTCGTTGAGCGGATCGCGCTGCGCCAGGCCGCGCCAGCCGATCACCTGCCGAAGGTGGTCGAGCGCGACGAGATGTTCCCGCCACAGCGTATCGAGAGACTGCAGGACGACCTGCTTCTCGATCATGCGCATCAGCGGCTCGGTGTTCTTTTCGACGCGTTCGGCGTAAGCGGCGTCGGCCGCCTCCAGCAGACGCTCCTTGAGTTCTTCGTCGGCGATGCCTTCTTCCTTCGCCCAGTCGGCGACCGGCAGATCCAGATTGAGCTTCGTTTTGACGTCTTCCACCAGCCCGTCGACGTTCCAGGCCTCGGCGTAGGCGGCATGCGGGATGTGCTGCGACACCATCGCGTCGACCACGTCGGCGCGCATGTCCGCGGTCTGCTCCTCGACGCTCTCCTCATCCATGATTTCGAGCCGGCGCTCGAAGATCACCTTGCGCTGGTCGTTCATGACGTTGTCGAACTTGAGGATGTTCTTGCGGATGTCGAAGTTGCGCGCCTCGACCTTATGCTGCGCCTTCTCGATCGCCTTGTTGATCCACGTATGGACGATGGCTTCGCCCTCCTGCAGGCCAAGCTTCACCAGCATCGAATCCATGCGCTCAGAGCCGAAGATGCGCATGAGATCGTCCTGCAGCGACAGGAAGAATTTTGAGCGGCCCGGGTCGCCCTGACGTCCGGAGCGGCCGCGTAGCTGATTATCGATGCGCCGGCTTTCGTGACGCTCGGTGCCGATGATGTAGAGGCCGCCGGCGGCGATGGCCTTCTCCTTGAAGTCCGCGACCTCCTCGCGGATTTCCGCTTCCTTCTTGGCGCGCGCGTCGCCTTCGAGGCCGGCGCATTCCTGCATCACGCGCATTTCGACGTTGCCGCCCAGCTGAATGTCGGTGCCGCGGCCGGCCATGTTGGTGGCGATGGTGATCGCGCCGGGCACGCCGGCTTCCGCGACGATATAGGCTTCCTGTTCGTGGAAGCGCGCGTTGAGCACCGCGAAAAGCTTCGACGGCTTGCCCGAACGCGCCGCCTCGTAGAGCTTGGTCAGTCCCTTGGATTCGACGAAGTCGATCATCGTATAGCCCTGCGCGAGCAGGAACTCCGCCAGCTGCTCCGACTTCTCGATCGACGTGGTGCCGACGAGAAGCGGCTGCATCCGCCCGTTCGCGTCCTGGATCTCGGCGGCGATGGCGCCGAGCTTCTCCTTGGACGTGCGATAGACCTCATCATCCTGGTCGAGGCGGCAGACCTCGCGGTTCGTCGGAATTTCGACGACGTCCAGCTTGTAGATTTCGGCGAATTCATTCGCCTCGGTCGACGCCGTGCCGGTCATGCCGGCGAGCTTGCCGTAGAGGCGAAAGTAATTTTGGAAGGTGATCGACGCGAGCGTGACGTTTTCAGGCTGAACCTGAACATGCTCCTTCGCCTCGAGCGCCTGATGCAGGCCTTCCGAATAGCGGCGGCCCGGCATCATGCGGCCGGTGAATTCGTCGATGATGACCACCTCGCCCTTGCGGACGATGTAATCCTTGTCCTTCTGGAAGAGCTTATGCGCGCGCAGCGCCTGATTGACGTGATGCACGAGCGTCACGTTGTGCGCTTCGTAAAGCGCGCCTTCGGTCAGCGCGCCGGCCTCGGTCAGCAGCTCTTCCATATGCTCATTGCCGGCGTCGGTCAGATGAACCGTGCGCTGCTTCTCGTCGAGTTCGAAGTCGTCGGCGTTGAGCTTGGGGACCAGCTTGTCGATCGTATTGTAGAGATCGGACTTGTCGTCGATGGCGCCCGAAATAATGAGCGGCGTGCGCGCCTCGTCGATGAGGATCGAGTCCACTTCGTCGACGATCGCGTAATTATGTCCACGCTGAACCATCTGCGAGAATTCATATTTCATATTGTCGCGCAGATAGTCGAAGCCGAATTCGTTGTTGGTGCCGTAGGTGATGTCGCAGGCGTAGGCGGCGGCGCGATCCTCGTCCATGAGGTCATGCACCACGACCCCGACGCTCATGCCGAGAAATCTGTAGATCTGCCCCATCCATTCGGAGTCGCGCTTGGCGAGATAGTCGTTCACCGTGACGACATGGACGCCTTTGCCGGCGAGCGCGTTGAGATAGACGGCGAGCGTGGCGACGAGAGTCTTGCCTTCGCCGGTGCGCATCTCGGCGATAGCGCCTTCATGCAGCACCATGCCGCCGATGAGCTGAACGTCGAAATGGCGCTGCCCGAGGGTGCGCTTGGCCGCCTCGCGCACCGTGGCGAATGCGGGAACGAGCAGATCGTCGAGCGTCTTGCCGGCGGCGAGCTCTTCGCGGAACTGGCGGGTTCGGTTCTTCAGCTCGTCGTCGGTCAGCGCTTCGACGTCCGCCTCCAGGGCGTTGATCGCGTTGACCTTCGGCGCGTAGGTCTTGAGCCGGCGGTCATTGGCCGTGCCGAAAATCTTCTTGGCGAGTGCGCCGATCATCCTTGCGAACCTTTCTCCCGAGCAGCGTCTGCCGCCTTCTCGGCGCGCCGGGGAACGGCGGCCGGCGGAACGTCGCATAATGCATGAATAACATCCGCCTGCGACATCGCGCCAACGGCGGGGCGCCGAGATCGACGCGGCATATCCGCCGGAGAGATAAGAGCCGCCGGAAACCTTGTCAATGTAAGGGATTTGGCGGCGCGGGAGCCAAGTGATCAGGGCCCATCCCCATCGCCTGAGGGTAAGCCAAACGGATGTTGACGGCGGCCAGCCCCAAGCCTAGCGTCGCTTGATCAATCGTTTTTTTGTCGCGCGTCGATATTCCGAACAGAATTAAGGAGGTCCCATTGGCAAGCCCTCATTATACGTTTTTCGCCGCTCTTGGCGCCGTAATTTTTCTTGGCGGCGCCACGGCGGAGGCTCAGCGCCGAACCGCTCCCGAAGCCGGTGTGAGCCCGACGGAGCACTTCGGCGAAAAGGCGCCTCCCAAGGAAGAAGCCACGCCGCAGGCCAAGAAGCCCGTGTCCGGCGAGGAGGACGCCCGGCCGGGCGTCGGCGAAGTTTCCAAAGAGCCGCAAGTTCCCACCAAGGCGCGGTCCATCCGCCGCGACCCTGCGGCCCAGCCCACGCCCAAGCCTTAATTCTTTTCAGTCGCGCCCGCGCATTTTCGCAGGGGAGGGGACCATGCGCAGATTTTTGATCTTATTGGCCACGCTCAGCATCGTCTGTGCGCCGAGCGTCGCTCAGGCCTGGTTCAAGTTCCGCAATAAGACCAGCGCTACGGTCTGGGTGTCGTTTCTCTGGTATTCGCCGGGCTGTTCCGACGGCGGAGACTGGACGAAAAAGGGGTGGTGGAAATTGGAGCCCGGCCAGATCAAGACCGTTTTCGGCAGCGACCTCCAGAGCGTTAACACTTATTACTATTATTACGCCGAATCGAGCGACGGGACGAAGTGGAGCGGCCCCTTCAACATTTGCGTGCCGCAAAGCGCCTATCAGTGGTGCATCAACACCTGCTGCACGCCGACATGCCGGACGGTCGGCTTTCGCGAGAAATATATTGGCAGCTACAACAATTACACAGTTAATCTCGTCAAATAGGGGCTCATCAAACAGGGGCTCACGGAGCCTCATTGATGGGGCGTAGGGGCAACGGCATCACGCCGGTCCGCATCAGCCGCAAAAACAGCTTTATGCCGATCGGCTCATTGCCGTTGGGGTGCACGAGCACGATCGAGCCCGGGCGGGGCCTTAAGCCGAGCGCGAGCCAGGAGTCGGCGCCGAGCGCGATGAGATGCCGGCTGCGGACGCTCTCCCGCAGCGTGGCGTCGGCGACGAGACCCGGAAAGCGAAAAAACACCGACGGCGTTTGGCCCTCGGCGATGATGAGCTTTTCCGTCTCGAAAATCTCGCGATCGACGTCCACGCCCGGCCGCAGGAAGTAATTGCGCCCGTCCGGAAGGCGGCGAACATAGGGATGGCTGTAGGAATGATTGGCCCAGGCGATGGCGAGCGCGCCGCTGCGCGCCTTCTCGCGCAGCCAGGCGAAATCGGCGTGGTGTCGTTGAAGCCAGGCTCCAGACACCGCCAGAGTCACGGGCGTATGCTGGACTTGCGCGGCGAGCTTTTCGAAGAAGGCGCGGTCGAGCGGCTTACGCGCGGGACAAAGATCGCCGGTCACAAAGGCGCCGCCGCCGGCGCCGTGAATGAGGCCGGCGTTGACGAGCGCCGGCGGACGCGTCGGGTCTTGCGGCGGATGCAGCGCCTGGAGATAGCGCGTCGCGGCCTGCGCCGCATCGCTCGTCTCCGTGCAGCGCCAGCAGGCGGCGCGCTCTACCGACGTCTGCAGCGATCGCGGGTCGACCGTCAGGATCAGCGGCGTCCCGTCGACGCTCATGCGCCGGATGGCGAGCCGCGTTGAGCCGCTTTCGCTCGCGCAGCTCTCGAAGACCGGCGCATAATTCTTGACGCGCGAACTCGCCGGCGTCGGAGATGGCGCGATTTCGACCGGCGCGCAGGGGGCCTCCGCGCCATAGGCCGTTGCGGCGCCGGCGAGGCGCGCGCAAAATAGGAGGGCGAACATCCGAGTCATGCGCAAGACCATGGCCAAAAGCATCGAGATTGAGAAGCTCGCTCTGTCGATCGAAACGGCGGAATCAGTGGAGCTTTCCGCGCGTCTCGGCGCGGCGCTTGGCGAACGTTTCGGCGTGCGGGACGAAGCGCCTTTCTCCATTCTGGCGCGCGGGGAAGATGGCGCGCTGATCGGCGGGGTCAATGGCCTCATCCATTGGCGATGGGCCTATGTGCGCCATCTCTGGGTGGCGGAGTCGCGGCGCGGCCAGGGCCTCGGCGCCCGGCTGATGCGGGAGGCGGAGCGCCTCGCGCGGGATCGTGGTTGCGTCGGCGTCTATATCGACACATTCGAGAAACGCGTCGCCGCATTCTATGAGAGGCTCGGCTTCGCGCGCGTGGGCGAAATCGCGGATTTTCCGCCGGGCCACAGCCGTATCTCCCTAAGCAAGCCTCTCCGATGACTGAGATCATGAAAGCCATGGCCCTGCCGCGGCCCCACGCGCCGCTCGTCATGGAGGAGCGGCCGATCCCGTCGCCCGGCGTCGGCGAGTTGCGACTCAAGATCGAGGCGTGCGGCGTTTGTCGCACCGATCTCCATGTCGTCGACGGCGAACTGACCCAGCCGAAGCTTCCGATCGTTCCAGGCCACGAAATCGTCGGGCGCGTCGAGGCGATCGGTCCGAGCGTGACTGGCTTCTCGCTTGGACAGCGGGTTGGCGTTCCCTGGCTTGGCCATACCTGCGGGCATTGCCCCTACTGTCTGAGCGCGCGCGAAAATCTGTGCGACGATCCGCTCTTCACCGGCTATACGCGCGATGGCGGCTACGCCACCCATACGATCGCCGACGCGTCCTACTGTTTCCCGCTGCCCGAGACCGGCGATCCGGCGACGCTCGCGCCACTGCTGTGCGCGGGCCTCATCGGCTGGCGCACATTGAAGATGGCGGGTCCGGCGGAAGCGATTGGCATCTACGGCTTCGGCGCCGCCGCCCACATCATTGCTCAGGTTGCGATCGCTCAAGGCAAGCGCGTTCACGCATTTGTGCGGCCGGGCGATCAGTCGGCGGCCGATTTCGCGCTGTCGCTCGGCGCGGCGTCGGCGCAGGATTCCGACGCGCTCTCGCCAGAGCCGCTCGACGCCGCGCTGATTTTTGCGCCGGTCGGCGCGCTCATTCCGCGCGCGCTTGCCGCGACGAAGAAAGGCGGCGCGGTCGTGTGCGGCGGCATTCACATGAGCGACATTCCGAGCTTTCCATACGCGCTGCTTTGGGAGGAGCGTCGACTGCTTTCGGTCGCCAATCTCACGCGCGATGATGCGCGCGAGTTCCTTGCGTTGGCGCCGACGATTCCGCTGAAAATGCATGCGACGCGCTATCCTCTGGCGCGGGCGAATGCGGCGCTCGCCGATCTGCGCGAAGGTTGCCTGCAAGGCGCCGCGGTGCTGATTCCATAAGCCGTGATCGCTTACGCGCTCCGCAATGGTAGGCGTTGGCGATGTCATTCCCGGCAGGCCGAAGGCCTGACCGGGAATCCAGAGCAATGGCATGAGTGATGGGTTTCGTTCTGGATTCCCGATCGCGCGCTTCGCGCGCGTCGGGAATGACATCACAGTTTGGCGGTTTGCGATAACGACTTCAAAGCATTCTCAATTTCGGCGGCGATCGTCGTCGCCTCCTTCGATGCGTCGATCTTGAGCCAATCGATCTCGCCTGTAGGCTTCTCCATTTGTTTCGCGAGTACCTCGCGCGTGGCGTCGGACACGTCGTTGACGCGCGCATCGACGCGCGCCGCGCGTTGGTCGAGATCGAGATCGAGCCAGATCCCAAAGAAGGGCGCGTGTGCACCTTCGGCCGCGGCTCTTATCGCTTCGCGATCTTGAAAACGGTCGAAAACGGCGTCGACGATGACAGGCCAGCCGAGCGCGGCCGTTCGCGCCGATGCGTCGAACATCTCGCCATAAACCTGCGCCGAAACCGCGCTGGCGTAGGCCTCTTGCGGAAGACGCGCGGTCGGCGCGACGCCGAAGAGCCGCTTGCGAATGCGATCGCTGTTGATGACGCGCGCGCCGGGCGGAGATCCGATGACGGGCGCGAGCGCCGCGGCGACGCTCGACTTCCCTGACCCGCTGAGACCGCCGATGGCGATGACGGCGGCTTTGGCCGGCGTAAGCAGAGTCATCGCGAGATCGAAATAGAGGCGCGCGTGTTCCAAGTTTTGTTGCGACGCCTCGACATGCGCGCGTATGGCGGCGCGCAGGGACATGAAGAAGGGAAGAAGCGGCAGGCCATCCGTTTCGTCGCGCGCGTCGAGATAGCGGTTCAACGCCTGATTGGCGCAGCCAAACGCGCCGATCCGCCACAGATCCATCAGCAGGAAGCTGACGTCGTACAGCACGTCGATTGTTGCGATCTCGTCGTCGAACTCTAGGCAGTCGAAGAGCGTCGGGGCGCCCTCGAACAGACAGATGTTGCGCAGCGTCAGATCGCCATGGCAGCGGCGCACCTTACCCCGCGCCTTGCGTGCGTCGAGAAGCGCGCCTTGCGCGTCGAGGGCTCCGTTGAGGCGCGCGACAAGCACATCGATGTGCTCGGCGCTTGCAGCCGCCGCGTTGCGCAAGCTCAAAGCCGTATCGTCCAGCGTTCGGCGCATCGCCGCCGCGCCGCCCTTTTCATAGTTCGGCGTCGCCTCGTCATGGGTCTTCGCGACTCGACGCGCCAGGGCCTCCACCATCGCGGGCGTCAGGCGGCCGTCCTTCGCAATCTGTTCGAAGAGGTCTTCGTCGACGAAGCGCCGCATGACGACCACGGCGTCAATCATCTCGCCCGCGCCGTCGAGCGCCAGCCGCCCATCCCTCTCGCGGGTCACGCGATGCGCGCCGAGATAAATTTCGGGCGCGAAGCTTGTGTTCAGCGCCGCTTCACGCTCGCACATCTCCCATCGGCGGCTCGGCGTCGAGAAGTCGAGATAGGGGAAGACCACCGCCTTCTTCAGCTTATAGGCGTGCGTTCCGCAGAGCGCGACGACGGAAATGTGAGTCGTGACGAGCCGCTCCGCGCCGCCATCGAGCGAGGCGAGAAAGCGCACGACTTCATCTTGCGCGCCAAAATCCATGTGGAGTCTCGGAACTCGCGCCCGCTGACGCCGTGCATGAGGCGAACCGTCCCCCGCGGCCAGTCCGCTTTGGGTTTGATTCAGCCTATTCCATGCCGAGCGCGGAAAGATAGAGGTCGAGGATTTCCTCCTCCTCCTCCCGCTTGTGCTTATCCAGACGGCGTATCGACACGATCTTGCGCATCACCTTGGGGTCGAACCCCGTCCCTTTCGCTTCCGCGTAGACGTCCTTGATGTCGTCGCTTATCGCACGCTTTTCCTCCTCGAGCTTCTCGATCCGCTCGATGAAGGCGCGCAAATGTCCGCCGTCGACGGCGTTGCTGGTCATGTGCAATTCCCGAGGCTGCTCCGGGCGGGCGGGGCGCGCGCCGGATGGGCGGGAGCCTTGCGACAAACCGGCGGCGCTCGTCAAGGCGGCGGGGCCACTAATCCCCGAATTCCGCACCCCGAGCGGCGCACTTGAAACCGGCCTTAAGGTCGCCGATCTTTGGCGGGCCACCAGAAAGGCCTTAATTTGATGACCGAGCGGGATCCCTTTTCCAGTCGTGAGCGCCCAATGGCCCCAATCGGGGCGCGCGCCGCGCCTTACATTCCGCCACAGGCGCTGGAGGGCGTGCGGACGCGCCGCATCATCGCCGTCATGCTCGATTTGATTCTCGTCGCCGGCATGTCGGCGGCGCTGTTCGTCGCTCTGTTCATCCTCAGCGCCGGATTGTCGGCATTCATCCTGCCGCCGCTGTTTCCGATCGTCGCCTTTTTCTACAATGGTCTGACGGTGTCGGGGCGGAGAATGGCGACGCCTGGCATGGCGTTCATGGACCTGGAGATGCGCACCATGGACGGAGACCCGGTGCCGTTTCTGCAGGCGGCCGTCCATGCCGTGCTGTTTTATGTCACCTGGCTATTCCCGCCGCTGCTGCTCCTCTCGCTGTTTATGGGCGACAAGCGCTGCCTGCACGACATGCTCGCGGACGTCATCGTTTTACGGCGCTCGTCTTAAAATCCGCAACTTCGACGCCGTAAATCTCCCTTGGCGCACGCCATGTGGGCGCTCTAGATTAGTATTGGATCTGGGACCTTAGAGCGTGACGAAAGAGCCGCGCGACGCGCCGCAATTCTATCTGACCTCTCCGGCGCCGTGCCCCTATTTGCCGGGCCGCGAGGAGCGGAAGGTCTTCACGCATCTGATCGGGCTGCGCGCGCCCGCGCTCAATGACACGCTGACGCAATCCGGCTTCCGTCGCTCGCAGACCATCGCCTACCGCCCCGCTTGCGAGCAGTGCCGAGCCTGCGTGTCGGTGCGAGTCAAGATCGACGAGTTCACGCCGTCGCGCGGCATGCGGCGCATCCGCCGGCGTAACGCCGAGCTTGTCGCCGAAACACGGCCGGCGCGGGCGACGCCTGAGCAATACGCCCTGTTTCGCCGCTACGTCAGCGCCCGCCATTCCGACGGCGGCATGGCCGACATGAGCATGATCGACTATCAGATGATGATCGAAGACAGCCACGTCGACACGCGGCTCGTCGAATATCGTCTCGCCCAAGCCAATGGCGAGATCGGCGCGCTCGTCGCCTGCTGCTTGACTGACCGGCTCTCCGACGGGCTGTCGATGGTCTATTCCTTCTATGAGCCTGAGCTCGAGCACAGATCGCTCGGGGCCTTCATGATTCTGGACCATGCGGAACGCGCCCGCGCCTTTGGTCTGCCGCATGTGTACCTGGGCTATTGGGTCGAAGGTTCACGCAAGATGGAATATAAGTCGCGCTTCCTGCCTCAAGAGCGCCTGGGCATGAGCGGCTGGGTCCGCGTGGACTAGCCCGGCAGGCCACAAAATCGCCGGACTATTCGCGCCTTGTTAACGCCGAAGATGCACAACTCGATCGAAAGAGCCGGCGCGGTCCCTAGGCGGCGTCGTCTTTCGGCTTGACCGCCGGAGCACATTTCGGCGATGCGATTGGAGCGATCTGTGCGAGAATCCGCAATTTTCCAGCTTGCCCGCTGCGCCGCGCTCGTCCTTGGCGCGGTCGCTCTCACGCCCGCCTCAGCCGCCTGGGACCAGGACGGACAGGCCGAGTGGGCGCAGCGCTATGACGCCGACGCCCGCCTGACCGTCTCGCGCTCGACGACCCCCATACTTTCGACTCATACGGTGGCCGCCACGGAAGCGGCGATCGAGCGTTTGCGCGAAATCGCGGCCAATGGCGGCTGGCCGCAGGTGCCGGCCGGCCAACAGCTGCGGCTGGGCTCGAACAGTCCGGTGGTCTCGGCGTTACGCCGCCGCCTGGTCGTCTCCGGCGACATTGGGGCTGAAACCGGCGCGAGCCCGGTGTTCGACTCCTATGTCGAAGCGGCGGTGCGCCGGTTCCAGGCGCGCCACGGCATTATTCCGACCGGCGTCGTCAATCAGCAGACCGTTCAGGCGATGAATGTGCCGGCTGAGACCCGGCTGAAGCAGCTCGAGACCAACCTGGTGCGTCTGCGTAGTTTTTCACACGGCCTCGGCAACCGCTACGTCACCGCCAACATCCCGGCCGCTTCGGTGGAGACAGTCGAGAACGGCGAGGTCGTCACCCATCACATGGCCGGCGTCGGCAAGATCGACCGCCAGTCGCCGGTGATGCAGACCAAGGCGATCCAGGTCAATTTCAATCCGTTCTGGACCGTGCCGGCGTCGGTGATCCGCAAGGATTTGATCCCCAAGATGCAGGCGGATCCAAACTATCTCAACGCCAATCACATCCGCGTCTACAGCAAGGACAATCAGGAGCTACAGCCCGAGCAGATCAATTGGCGCTCGCTCGATGCGCTCAATTTCCGCTTCCGCCAGGACATCGGCGGGGATTTCAACTCACTTGGCGTCGTGCGCATCGACATCGCCAACCCCTACGGCGTTTACATGCACGACACTCCCGCTAAAGGCGTTTTTGGCGACGACTTCCGCTTCGTCTCTTCGGGCTGCATCCGGCTTCAGAATGTTCGCGACTATGTCGCCTGGCTCCTGAAGGAGACGCCCGGCTGGGACCGCGACCACATCGACGAGGTCATCGCCTCCGGCGAACGCGTGGACGTCAAGATCACGCCGGCCGTGCCGGTCTACTGGGTCTACATCACCGCGTGGGCGGCGCCGGACGGCGTCACCCAGTTCCGCGACGACATCTACCAGCGCGACGGGCTCGGGCTGCGCTCAGCCGGCGCCGATTCGGCGGCCCCGACGGTCGTGCAGGCGGCGCGTCCGATGCGCGGAGAAGGGCAGTTCCCGAGCGACGACGACAGCTACTTCGAGGAGCGTTCCCGGTAACTGCGGCGCTTATTGCGCCGCCGCGTCGCTGCGCGAGGCGCGCCAGGTTCCGCCGCAAAGGTCGGTCGACGATGACCAAGGGCCGGAGCCCCTGCCGCCGCGCAGCGTTCCGTTGAAGCGCACGACCCGCTCGCCCTCGCCGGTGAATCGCGCGACGATTGTGCCTTCCTCGTCGACATAGCCCCAAAATGAGGCAGCCGGCCCCGGCGCAGCCGCGATTTTATTACCCACGATGTCGAAAGACGGCGGAATGAGACTGCGACACTCTCCGACGGTCGTCGTCGCTTCGATGTTCCATCTGCCGTTTGGATCGCCGACCGGGCCGGACCGGGCTCGTTCGTTGTCCGGCTGCGCCTTTTGGCCCCGCGGCTGCTTGGCGGACGCTCCCTGGGCCGCTACGCAGGCCGCAAGCGCCAACGCTAGAATTCTCATTTGGCCTCCGAAAGCGCGCGCCGCAGCGCGCCGTGCATATCGCAGCCCGCGTAGATGAACTCCGTCACGCCCGCGTGGCGCAGACGCTCCTCGAGTTCGCCCGGCCGGCCGGCGAGATAAAGCTCAGCGCCTGCGCCCTTTAGCGCCAGCGCCGCCGTTTCAGCCGAGTCTCCGTAGATCCTGTCGGACGAACAGAGGCAAGCGAGTTTGGCGCCAGACTCCCGGTAGGCGTCGACCAATTCGGTCGTGGACTCGGTTTCGGGCCCAAAAACCGCTTCGACGCCGCCGGCCTCGAAAAAATTCTTGGCGAAATTCGCCCGCGCGGTGAATGCCGCGACGGGGCCGAGATTTGCGAGGAAAATCTTCGGGCGATCGCCCAACTCGGCAAGGCGGCCGTCCGACTCTTCACGCAGCCGCTCGAAGGGCTCGGCGAGACGGCTTGGCGCGAGGGGAGCGCTCATCAGCGCGCCGGTTGGCGGCTCAACGGCTTCAGCCGCAGCGTCATAGGGCGCGAGAACGTCGAGCGCGCCTTCGTGAATGTCGGGAAACTGGTTCGCGCCGATGAGCTTATCCTTGGCGCGCGCGACGTTCTTCGCCCGCAACGCGGCGGCTTCGGCGACTCCCGCCTGAAAGACTCCCGTCTCCAACGCTTTGGGAAGGCCGCCTTCCGCCTCGATCTGCTGAAAAAGCCCCCACGCCCGCGCGCACAGCGCGTCGGTCAGCGCCTCGAAGCCGCCCGCGCCGCTCGTCGGATCGTCGACGGCGTCGATATGGGATTCGTCCTGCAGCACGAGCTGGGTGTCGCGCGCCAGCCGCCGCGCGAATTCGTCGGGCGCGCCGAGCGCCTGGGTGAAGGGGAGGACGGAGACGGCGTCGGCGCCGCCGATCGCCGCCGAGAACGCGGCGAGCGTCCCGCGCAGAATATTGTTCCAGGGATCGCGCCGCGACATCATCCGCCAGCCTGTCTCGGCAAAGACCAGCGCCGGCTTGGGAGAGAGGCCGCAGGCCTCTTCAACGCGCGCCCAAAGGCGCCGCACGGCGCGGAATTTGGCGACTCCCAGCAATTCGTCGGCGTCGGCGCAGAATCGGAATGCGATCAGATCGCGCGCCGAATCGAGGTCGACTCCGGCGTCCGCCAGCGCGCGGAGATAGGCGAGCCCGGAAGAAAGCGCGAAAGCCAGCTCCTGCGACTCGGTCCCGCCCGCCGAATGCACGACGCGGGCGTCGGCGACGGCGGTCGCGTAGACGAAGCCGGCGTCGGCGGCCGCCTTCACCTCCCGCGCGAAGCTTCGGGAGACTTGCGTCCAGGGCTCCGCAGCGAATCCGTGCCGCGCCTGCGCGCCCAGCGGATCGAAGCCCATCGAAACGCGGGTGAGCGACGGTTCAATATGTTGGCGGTCGACAAAACGCATAAGCGCCTGCGCGGCGCCAGGCGCGCGCGGCGAAGAGTCGAGCGTCAGCGGAATGCCGTAGTCGAGGCGAACATTGGCGAGCGCGTGAGCGATTGCGTCATCGTCGTCGCCGACGAGCCCCCCGCCGTAGGCGCCGATCGAGCCGGCGAAAACGAGATGCAATCCGTCGGCGCCGCCGTCGAGGTCCTGCAAAGCCAAGCGGTTGGCGACGTCAGCGTTGGGGACGTCGACGCGCGCGAGAATCGCCCAGCGGCCGGGGTTTTTGCGTAGCACGGGGAAGGGCGAACCGGCGGCGCGGGCGTAGATGGGCTCAATGGAAAGCCCGTCATAGCTCTTGGAGACGAGCGTTTCGAAGGACGCGCCTTTGAGCGCCCGCTCAACGAGGACGCGCCACTGCGCGTCACTGGCCTGCGGAAAGACCCCCGCCAGCGCCGTCTCCTGTCCCGTCATTTTCGCTGTCGCCCTCCGTTGTTTCGGCCGGCGTTTTCGCATGAAGCGCTCCGCCGGGCCACTGCAAATCCGCCGAGAGCGCGGCGGGCTTTATTTTCGAGGCCAAACGCCTTAACCAGTGCCGACTGCGCCCGAGGGCGGGAAAAGGGGCGCTGGAGCGGGAGAGCCAGAGGCGGGCGGTTCTGGCCATGCGCCCGGAATTATAGGCGTCGGATCGGCGCCGCCGCGTCAATGCGTCGCGTGCGAGCGCGAGTTGTCGTCGGCGGCGCAGCGCCTGAAACGGAGGGATTCGTGACTGATAATCCGCAGGACAAGAATCAGCTCGTCGACGAGATCATCGAAGTGATCGCGTCGGAAGGCATGGTCGACAAAAGCAAAATCACCCCCGACGCGTCAATCGAGAGCCTCGACCTCAAATCCGTCGACATCGTTATGATTCTCACGGCGCTCGAGGAGAAGTTCAACGTCTACATCCCCATGGACGGTTCGCTGCAGGAAGCCAAAGACGTCAAAAGTCTGATCGAGGCGATCGCGGACCACATCCAGAAAGAGCGCGAGAAGCAGTAAATGTCATTCTCGCGAGCGCGGGCCGAAGGGCGCCGCGTCGTCATTTCTGGCATGGGCGCGGTCTGCGCCTCTGGAGTCGGCGCGCAAAAGCTATGGGAAGCGGCGCGCGACGGCGTCGCCCAGATTCGTCCGCTCAAGACAGAGCGCCCTTATGACGGGCGCATCAAGATCGCGGCGCAGGTCCCTGACTTCAATCCCGCCGACTATATCGAACCCAACGTTCTTCCGTTCTGCGATCCCTTTACGCAGTTCTGCATCGTCGCCGCCGACGAAGCGGTGGCGCAGGCGGGTTTCGGACGCAAGGACGTCGCCGGGCCGAGAACGGCCGTCATCATCGGCTCCGGCATCGGCGGCATGACGACGATCGAGGACGGCATCTACCGCTATTATGTCGAAGGAACGCGGCCCGAGATGTTGAGCGTTCCCAAGCTCATCCCGAGCGCCGCGCCTGCGACCCTGGGGATGCGCTATTCTTGCCACGGCCCGACATTCGCGATCGGCAGCGCCTGCTCCTCGGCGACGCAGTCGATCGGACTTGGCATGCAGATGATTCGACAAGGTCTTGTGGACAAGGCGATCGTCGGCGGCGCCGAGGCCTGCGTCATCAACGCGACGATCCGCGCATGGGAAGGCCTTCGCGTGCTGAGCCCGAATTTGTGCCGTCCCTTCTCCAAGGGCCGCAACGGCATGTCGCTTGGCGAAGGCGCTGCGGTTTTCGTCCTGGAAACGGAGGAGGCGGCGCGAGCGCGCGGCCACGCGCCCCTATGCGAACTCGTCGGCTACGGCACGACGAGCGACGCCAAGGACCCCGTGCGGCCGGATCTTGAAGGCGCGTCGAACGCGATCGCCCTGGCGCTCGAAGACGCGGGAATGGCTCCGCAGGAGATTCATTACGTCAACGCGCACGGCACCGCGACCCACGCCAACGACATCACCGAAGCCGAAGCGATTCTGCGCGTGTTTGGCGATTATGGACGGGTCGTGCCGGTGTCGTCGACGAAACCTATTCACGGCCACGCGCTGGGCGCCAGCGGCGGCTTGGAGCTCTCCATCACCATACAGGCGCTTCGCGAACAGATCGCGCCGCCGACCATCAATTTTCTGGAGCACGACCCCAGGTGCCCGCTTGACGTCGTCCCGAACGCGGCGCGCAAGCACAAGATCGACGCCGCCATGTCGAACTCCTTCGCTTTCGGAGGGATCAACGCCGTGCTGATCGTGCGTCATGCAGTCTGACCGGCCGCTTGCGCTGGGGCCTTTTCGGCTGCGCGTTGATCCGGCGCGCGCCGCGGCCTATGCGCAAGAAACCGGCGGCGACGGCGCGAGCGTTCCGCTCGCCTATCCGGCGATCTGGCTTGCCGAGCCTTCGCTTTTTTCGGTTGTGCGCGACCTCTGCGCCCAGCGCGACGTCGTGCCGGTGCATGAGTCGCAGAGCTTTTCCTATGACGCGCCCCTCGTCGCGGGTGAGAGTTACGACTTGAGCGTCACCATGAGCAGCGAGGAAACGCCGCCGCGTCTGACGATGGTCGGGACAGTCGCAACGCCCCAAGGCGAGCCTTGCGCACGAATCGAAACCATATTGCGGCTCGTGCCGCGCGCGGGATTTGGGAGCGCGTCATGAGCGATCCCATCAAGGTCGGCGACATACTGCCGGAGACCGTCATTGGCCCGTTCGACGCGCCTTCGCTAGCGCGCTACGCCGAGGTCTCGGGCGACGCAAATCCATTGCATCTCGACGACGCGGTGGCGGCGGCGATCGGGCTTGCCGCGCCGCCGGTACATGGCATGAAGCTTCTGGCCGCGTTTGAACCGATGCTGAGGGCCTGGCGCGGCGATCTTGTCATCTCTTCCCTTGCCGGGAAGTTCGTGCAGCCGATCCTGCGCGGCGAGACCGTCAAGCTGTCGGGGCGCGTGCTGCGCGCCACCGAAAACGAGATTTTCGTCCGTCTGGTGGCCTATGGCGCGGCGCGGGCGCCCGGCATCGTCGGCGAAGCGACCTTGCGGCCGGGGCCGGCCACATGAATGATCGGCTGCGCCGTGGGGCGGGGCGCGCGTATGGCTAAGAGCGCTGTTCGGGTTCTTATCACCGGCGCCTCAAGCGGCATTGGGCGCGCCTTGGCGCTCGCCTATGCACGCGAAGGCGCGAGCCTTGTCTTGCTTGGCCGCGACGCCGAGCGGCTCGAAACCGCCGCGCGCGACTGTCTCGCGGCCGGCGCAGAGGAGGCGGAGACTCATGTCGCCGACGTGCGGGATCGCGAAGCGATGGCGTGCATCGTTCAGTCTGCGCATGAAAAGCTCCCCATCGACATTCTCGTCGCCAACGCCGGCGTCGCGACGGGCCTTTCGCCCGGCCAGCTTCTCGAAACGCCCGAGGCGGTCCGAGCAATGCTCAAGATCAATGTTGATGGCGTCTTCAACACGGTCGAGCCGGCAATTCTGCCGATGTGCGCCCGTAAGAGTGGCAGAATCGCTATTGTCGGCTCGATGGCCGGCGTGCGCGCGCTCCCGCATTCGCCGGCCTATTGTGCGGCGAAGGCGTGCGTGCACATGTGGGCGGACTCCCTGCGCGCCCAGCTCGCAGCCCATGGCGTGCATGTCGCGCTGATCGTGCCGGGTTATGTGAAGACGCCCATGTCGGCGCGCACCATCGTGAAGACGCCCCTTTCGGCGCGCACTCGCCTAAAGACATCGGCGTCGGCGGGCGTCGAATCCTGGCAGCCCAGCGCCATGTCCGACGGAGAAGCCGCGCGCATCATCAAGAACGGGCTGGAGCGCCGTCGCAACGTCATCGCCTTTCCGCGTTATATGTATTGGGCGATGCGCCTCTTCTCCCTCTTGCCGGCGGCGCTCGTCGATGGCGTCATGCGCCAGTTTCCCGCCGAAGTGCCAGAGACGCCGGAACGGGAGATTTCGTGACGGCCTACACCGTCCTTACTTGGGCCGCAGGCGCCTATTGGATGATCGCCGTCGTTTTGCTTGTCGTCTCTGTCGCGGCGACCATCGCGCAGCCCTGGTTCGTCGCGCGCCGCGCCACGCGCCGAGACCAGCCGCCGGTCTCGGTCGTGCTTCCCGTTAGGATGCTCGATGACCAGTTCGACCGCACGCAAGAATCCGCGCTGACGCAGCAGTACCGCGATTTCGACGTGACCGTCTCCGCAACCGACGTCGATGGACCGGCCGTCCAGCACATGCGCGCCATTCTCGCGCGTCACCCTGCCGTGCCTTCGCGCATTCTTCTTTCGACAGCGAAATTCGCCGTCAGTCCGAAGGTCGATAATCTTTATGCGCCGTTCATGCAGGCGACGCACGACGTCATACTGATGAAGGACGCCAATGTGCTGCTTGAGCCGGACGCGCTGGCGCAGCACGTCAGGCAGCTGACGGACGAAGTCGGGCTCGTCTGCGCCATTCCGTATTGCGCGCGGCTCGAGAATTTCGCCGCGCATGTCGAGGCCGCGATCATTAACGGTCCGCATGCCCGCATTCTGTTTCTCGCCTCGGCGCTGGGACAGGGGCATGGCATCGGCAAGATCATGCTGTTTCGACGTTCGGACTTCCTGCGCGCGGGAGGCTTTGACGCGATTTCCCATACGGTCGGCGAAGACAACGCCTTGGCCAAGGCGATGCGACGGATCGGCAAACGGCCGGTCTTTTCTCACAGGCCTGTGCGCCAGGAACTCGGCGCGCGCGCGTTCGACGATGTTTATCAGCGGCAATTGCGTTGGATGGTTATCCGCCGCAACGACGAACTCATCTCCTTCCTCGCCGAGCCAATATGCCAAGCGGTTCCAGCAGTTATCGCTTCGGCGCTCGCGGCCCCGCTCGTCGGGATTTCGCCAATTGCCGCCGCGTCGGGGACGCTTATGCTGTGGTTTGCGCTTGAGACATTGCTTTCTGTGGCCAAAGGATGGCAGTTATCGTGGGCTGCGCCTGCGGTGTTTGTGGTCCGCGAGGCGACGATGCTGGCGGTCTGGTTGAACGCCTGGGTCACTGACCAGGTGGTTTGGGCGAGGGACAGCGTGAACGCGCGCGCCGGGGCGAAGCCCTCGCCGGTTCCGCACGAAGAAGGATAGGCCGTTTGGTGCTGGGGCTTTTTCAATTCCTCGTCGACGCGGTCGCGATGGTCTGCGCTTCGATCCTGATGGCGATCGGAATCGGCTATCTGATCGTCATCGGCCGCTTCTGTTACGATCAGCTGCGCGGCGTGCGCGATCCCGAAGCGCCTGCCATCCCTGACACGGATCTGCCGCGGGTCGTGCTTCAGATCCCCGTTTTCAACGAGCCGCTCGTGACCGAGCAGTCGTTGCGCTGCGTCGCGCTCCTCGACTGGCCCAAGGACAGACTGCGCATCCAGCTTCTCGACGATTCGACGGACGCGACGAGCGCTCGAGCAGACGCGGTGGCGGCGGAGCTTCGCGTCGGCGGCGCCGTGATCGACCATGTGCGGCGCGCCGATCGCTCGGGCTTCAAGGCGGGCGCCTGCGCGCATGGCCTCACGCTGACGGACGAGCCCTTCATCGCAATGCTCGACGCCGACTTCCGTCCGCCGCCCAATTGGCTGAAGCGAACGGTCCCGCTTTTTCTGACCGACGATCGCATCGGCTTCGTGCAGTCGCGCTGCGAGTTCCAGAATTTCGAGAAAAACTGGCTGACGCGCGCCCAGGGCCTCGTGCAGGACGGCCATTATCTCGTCGAACAGCGCTCACGCGCGCATGCCGGCTGGCTCTTTCAATTCAACGGCACCGGCGGAATTTGGCGACGCGCGACGGTCGAGGACGCCGGCGGCTGGTCCGACTATTCGCTATGCGAAGACCTCGACCTCACCGTGCGCGCGGCGCTCCAGGGATGGCATGGGCTGTTTGTCTCGGAGCCGCCGATTCCCGGTCAGGTGCCGGAGGGAATCCGCGATTTCCGCCGCCAGCAAAGGCGATGGTCGAACGGATTCGTGCAGGTCGCGCAAAAGACCGTCCTGCCGATCTGGCGTTCGCCATGGAGCCTGACGCGCCGTGTGATGGCGATCTCGCTGATCGCTCATCAGATTTTCTTCCCCACAGCCGCCATCGGACTCATCGCCTTCTTCCTTGGCGTGATCCTGCACGGATCGCTCGCGCCCTTCGCCGGGATGTTGGAGATCATCGGACTCATGACGGTCCTGGTGGCGCTCGGCATCACGCTCCCGCCCTATCTGGCGCTCAAGCGCGGGACCCTCGCCGATTTTGTGAAAACGGTCGCGTCGATTCCGCCGCTGATGATCTATCTCGCCTTCGCCAATGGCGCGAAGATCCTCCAGACCCTGCGCGGGCGCAAATCGACGTTCAAGCGCACGCCCAAGCTCGACCATGAAGCGGCGACGCCGGTCGACGCTGAGGTGGAGTAGGGCGAAGGCCGGTCGCGCTCACTCCAGCCGCGCCGGGGCCTCGAAAGCGCCGGCGTCGGTGACGATCGTTAACGTCGCGTCGGCGGCCTTGGCGGGCGCGCTGCCGGAAAAGAGCTTAAGCTCGAAGCCCTCTCCCGCGCGCGTGCTTTCAATGAAGAGCGGCTCAGGCGCTTCGGCGAAGACGTCCTCGACCTTGCCGGGTCCAAGGTAGCGCAGCCGCCACGACCCGTCCGCGCTATTCCGCGAAACCGTAAAGCGCTTTTTGGCGTCGGCCGCGCTGAGTTTCTTTGGCACCAGGCGTTCGGCTTCGGCGATCGCCGCCGCATGAGGCGATGCGCCGGCGCGCGGCAGCTCCAGAGAAAGATCGGCGCGGCCCGGCAGGCAGATCTTGCCGCAGGAGGCGTAGTCGAGCACGAGATTGAGCGTCACCGGCGCGTTGGGATCGCGCGGCGTCACCTTCAACGGCAGGACGACGCGCGCATCATAGCCGGCGACGATGGTTCCGGCCTCGTCGATATGTTTCGGCGCCGGAAAGGACGGTTCGACCTTGGCGACATTGACCGATCTCGAGAAATCGAACGCGGGCGCCGAGCCCGACTCGCCAGGCTGGCGCCAATAGGTGATGGTTTCCGGCGCGAGCGCGATCTCGACGGCGGCGCGGTAAGCCCCGCCCTGCGGCGGGCCGGCGGACAAGAGCCGAGCGCTCGACGCCGTCCCCTTTACGATCGGAGACGCGAAGGCCGTGTTCTCCGCGAGCGACGCCGCCGGAAAGCTCTGCGCCAGCGTGACGGCTAGCGGCGCGAACAGAAAGAATTTTGAGCGCATCGTGATCCTTCGGCGCCCCCGTCCCCCAGTCAAGGCAGTCAGTTACGTGATCTGCGCCGCTTGTCCTGAGAACGCGGCGGGCGTAGCATGACCCTATGAGGGCGAGCGGAAAGAAGCAAGATTTCGCGGAGAGGGTGAGCGAGCGCCGCAGCGGGCGTCCCGACGAGCGCCGCTTTCTTGATGGCCAATTGCTGATCGCGATGCCGAGCATGTTGGATCAGCGCTTCGCACGCTCGGTAATCTATCTGTGCGCCCATTCCGAAGAAGGGGCCATGGGCATCATTGTCAACCAGCCGGCCCGTGTGCGCAATTTTCCCGATTTGCTCGTTCAGCTGCAAGTGATTGCGCCTCAGGAGCGCATCAGCCTACCGAGCCGCGCCGAAGACATCCAGGTGCTGTCCGGCGGGCCGGTGCAGACCGACCGCGGTTTCGTGCTGCATACGCCGGATTTCTTCCTCGACAATTCCACCTTGCCGATCGACGACGGCGTCTCGCTCACGGCGACGATCGACATCCTGCGCGCCATCGCCGCAGGGCGCGGCCCGGACCGCGCGCTGCTGGCGCTCGGCTATGCGGGTTGGGACCCGGGTCAGCTCGAAGAAGAGATTCAGCGTAACGGATGGCTGAATTGTCCGACCGATCCCGCTTTGCTGTTCGATCATGACCTCGAGACGAAATATGCGCGCGCGCTGCGCTCGATCGGCGTCGATCCACAACGGCTGTCGACACATGCGGGACACGCCTGAGCGTCGATTCAGAGTCGTTCGAAGGCTGGCGCATAGTCTACCGGTCCCTCCTTGGCTGGAAGCGCGCCATTAAGCGCCAGCGCCATGAAATGCGGCCCCGCATATGGCGTGTCGAAGCCGGCTGCAAGCTCCGGTCGAAATCCGAAACGACCGTAAAAGGCGCCGTCGCCCAACACAAAAATCGCGCGCCACTGGTCGTCCTGCGCACGCGCCAAGCTCCAGCGCAAAAGAGCGTTGGCGATCCCTTTTCCGCGATATGCCGCGGCGACGGCGACAGGACCGAGCCCGAGCGCCGGAAAGGGAGCGTTCATCCTGGATAGGGCGGCGTAGCCGACGATGACGCCGTTGACAGCCGCGACGCCGCCAAAGACCAGGTCGCCTTCCTTGCGCAGCGCCTCGACGAGTTCGGCCTCGCCGTATCGGTCGAAAGCCGCAACAAGCAGCCCGCGTATGGCGGAATGATCCTCCGGCGTCTCCGCGCGAAGAGTTGCGCTTTCGGTCATGGCGCGGGGTTGCTGTGGAGATGGTGGATGGCGTCAATACGCCGCTCGATTTCAGGCGTGATCCTGAGCTCCATCGACGCGAGGTCTGTTGTGAGCTGCGCCATCGTCGTCGCGCCAATGATATTCGACGTCACGAAGGGCCGGGACGTCACGAAGGCGATGGCGAGTTGCGCCGGATCGACTCCAATATCTTGCGCGAGCGTCAGATAGGCGGCGACCGCGTGTTCGACTTCCGACTTCTCATAACGCTGCGCGCGCTCAAACAGCGTCGTGCGCGCGCCGGGCGGCCGCGCGCCACCCTGATATTTGCCGGTAAGGTATCCCTGCGCGAGCGGCGAATAGGCGAGCAATCCGACGCGCTCGCGCTCAGTGAACTCAGCGAGACCGATCTCGAAGGTGCGATTGACGAGGTTGTAGGCGTTTTGAATCGAGACGACGCGCGGCCCATGGCCGAGTTCCGCAGCGCGCAGGAAGCGCGCCACGCCCCATGGCGTTTCATTGGAAAGGCCGATGTGCCGAACCTTGCCGGCTTTGACGAGCCGCGTTAGCGCTTCCAGCGTCTCTTCAATCGGGATTTCGTCGCGCTTCGTCGGCCGTCGATAGACCGTTCCGCCCGCGCCCCAAAGCGGTAGCGAACGATCCGGCCAATGCAATTGATAAAGATCGATATAATCGGTCTGTAGCCGCTTCAGCGATCCCTCGATCGCAGAGTCGATATTCTTGGCGTCGAGAACCGTTCCCACGCGCCCCGGACGCAGCCAGTTGGCGTCGCCACGGCCGGCGACTTTTGTTGCGATGATCGCCTTGTCGCGGTTCTTACGTGCGGCGAGCCAACTTCCGATGATGCGCTCGGAGGAGCCTTGAGTTTCTCGCTTCGGCGGAATGGAATAGATTTCCGCCGTGTCGATGAAATTGACGCCGCAATCGAACGCATAGTCCAGTTGCGCATGGCCTTCGGCCTCGCTGTTCTGCTGTCCCCACGTCATTGAGCCGAGACAGATGGCGGAGACGGAGAGATCGCTGTCGCCGAGTTTGCGGTATTCCACGGGGCGCGTCCCTTAACGAAGCCATTCGCTCGACTGCAGCTCGAGCCGCAATTCGAAGCTTTGGAATTGAGTGAAGATCGGCAAGAGCCATGCTTTGAACGCCGCGCGAACCACGATCGACATGCCTGGCGGCGGCTCCGTCATGAAGCGGGATAGCGACAGATCGACGTCGTCGAGCGCGCGCGCGATCGGCGCCTCAAGGCGGGGGATCACGAATTTGCCGCTCGCGGGATAGCGCGCAAGAATCGCCAAGGAGTCGCGGCCGAGCGGCGAGGCGCCGCGATTGTGAATGACGCTCATCATGAGATCCGGCCATGTGGTCTTAAGGACGAGCGCGCTGTTCGCCGCGCTCTCGGTGACATCCGTCTGAAAGAGCACGATCGGCTCAACGCCGCGCCGCCGCGCTTCTTCGAGAAAGCCGATTTCGGCGATGGTCGCGAACAGGCGCTCATAGGAGCGATGCCAGACGTCGACGATCTTCGGCGTCTCGTCAGCGACGAGCAGGCGGTCGAAGAGCGACATCTGCCCCTTGATCTCGCTGAGGTCGACGATGTGCGTCGCTTCCGGAAAGAACACTGCATAAAGCGGCTCCCGGAAATCCGTGTCGAAGCCTTCCACGCCGACATTGCGCGACAGATAATAGTCGGTCAGCAAACGCGCCGCTGTCGTCACGCCTGTTCGCGAGTGCGGCGAGCAAACGAAGAACGCAAGAGTGCGACGCGCCATGTGGTCTTCGCGGAGAGATGCGCGCCGCCGCCGCGACCCTCTATCGCCTCTTCTCGCCAACAAGATCGAGAAGGCCGACCCGTTCGAACTCGTCGGCGACGCGCGCCAGCCACGTTCGGACGTAGCCGCGCAACACGAACGAATGCTCCGCCGGCCGGCCCTGCGCGTCCTGATTGCCGATGAATGTCGAGAACGGCGTGCCGGATAGCTCGACCTGCTCGTAGGCGAGTTCGCTGAGCTTCGGGATCGTGATCTCGCCCGAGGTGACGACGTGCTCGAAATATTTCGCGTGCGTTTGTGGATCCCACTCGAAGAAGGTCGTGTCGTTGACGTGATTCTTGACCATGAAATAGTTGGCGTCCGTGACGTAGGGCGCGATTTCGGCGATCTCCTCCAGCGAAGCGATGGAGGGTCCGATCACATGCAGCAGCACGAAGCGGAATTCGCCGCCTTTCACCGCATCGAAGAAGCCGATTTCGTCGAGCGCCCCGAGCGCCGGGCTCAACCCGCCGGCGCGCACGTCGATGACGCTGACCTTGGCCTGCGACGTATTCAGCGTGTCGATGATCTTCATCTGGTCCGAGGGTTCGGTCAGATCGACGATCATCGTCTCGTCGGGGTGGAAGCGATGAAGCGTTCCTCGCGGCGTTTCGGTGTCGAACGCGCGCGTATGAATGTCATTGAGCGAAAGAAAATCGAGGATGGCTCTGGCGATCGTGGTTTTGCCGACGCCGCCCTTGTCCGCGCCAACGACGATGACCGCCGGGCGAGCGGCGGCGTTCGCGGCGGCGGCCGGAGCCTCGGCCTTACGCGGCCGGCTTTCCGGCTCCCGTTTCGCTGGCGCTTCCCTGGTGATTTTGACCGGCTTCTTAACCATGGGTGCTCCTATCGCAGGTCGCGCTGGCGCCGCTGTGCGTGAATGACAAGCGCTCAACAAACATGGTTTTTAGCGCTTGTCATGTTCTGTTTCAGCTAACTGCGGATGGCGCTCCAATTGTGACGCGCTTAAAACAACACAATGAATATGTTATTAAACGCAAGCACCACAATAAGATCGTGAATTGACATTCGTGCGGTTTGGAGGTTTATGCGTTCGAAATACAGAACGTCCGTTGCTGCTCGCTGGCGCGGACCAGGTCGGCGCGTCAAGGCATGAGCAATATCGAGAATATCGTCGCGCGGCGGCCCGCCGAATCGTCGCAGCAGAGTCTGCCGACTCTGCACGTCGAGGATCGCGACGGCGTTGTCCATGAACTCGAAGCCGTCGAAGGCTGGCGGCTGATGGAGATCTTGCGCGACCATGGCGTCGGCATGGACAACACCTGTGGCGGCGCTCTTGCATGTGCGGAGTGCCACGTCGTTCTCGACGCGGAATCGGCCCGCCGCGTGCCGCCGCCGCGCGAAGAGGAAGTCGAAAAGCTCGATGAATTGCCGATGCTTTACGAAAATTCGCGTCTCTCTTGCCAGATCATCTGGTCCGATGAGATGAGCGGCCTTCGGCTAAAGCTGGCGCAGGAAACGTAATGCCCGTCTTCAAACATCCCCAGATCCTGATCGCGTCGAATTTGACGGACGGCGAAGTGGTGTTTCTCGGCCCCTCGGGCTGGGAGCGCGACCACCGCCGCGCGCGCATCGCGCGGAAGGCCGACGAGGCGACCGCGCTCGAAGCCTTGGGCAAGTGCGACATTTCAGCCAATCGCGTGGTCGACGTCTATCTCGCCGATGTCGAGATCGGGAGCGACGGCGCGCCGACGCCGTTACATTATCGAGAGAAGATGCGCGTGAAGGGACCGAGCATTCGCCTTGATCTTGGCAAACAAGCGGGCGAGGGCGCGTTATGACGGCGGTCGATCTGCGTGTGGCGCAGCGGCCCAATGCGCCGATGACCACCTATCGTTACGATGAATATGACGCGGCTTTTGTAAGCGAACGCGTCGCGGAATTTCGCGAGCAGGTGCGCCGGCGGCTTTCCGGCGCGCTGACGGAAGAGGAGTTTCGCCCCTTCCGGCTGATGAACGGGCTCTATCTCCAGCTTCACGCCTATATGCTGCGCGTCGCTATTCCCTATGGCACGCTGACGGCGCGGCAGATGCGCCGGCTGGCCGATATCGCGGATAGGTGGGACAAGGGCTACGGCCATTTCACGACGCGCCAGAACCTCCAATACAATTGGCCCAAGCTCGTCGATACGCCGGACATTCTGGAATCGCTGGCGGAAGTCGAGATGCACGCCATCCAGACGTCGGGCAACTGCATTCGCAATGTGACGGCCGATCATTTCGCCGGCGTCGCGCCGGATGAGATCGAAGATCCGCGGCCGACCGCGGAGTTTCTCCGCCAATGGTCGAGCCTGCATTCGGAGTTCTCGTTTCTGCCGCGCAAGTTCAAGATTGCGGTGACGGGCGCCGCGCATGATCGCGCCGCGATTCTGGTGCATGACATCGGCCTGCGCATCGTGAAGAACGATGAGGGCGAGATCGGCTATCAGGTTGTGGTCGGCGGCGGACTCGGCCGTTCGCCCTTTATCGGCAAGGTCGTCGGCGAGTTCGTGCCGCGCGAGGATCTGCTCGCCTTTCTCGAGGCGATCCTGCGCGTCTATAACCGCTTCGGCAGGCGCGACAACAAATACAAGGCGCGAGTCAAAATTCTCGTCCACGAGAAGGGAATCGACGAAATCCGCGCCGCGGTCGAAGCCGAGTTCGCGGCGATGGACCGCTCGGCATTTGCTCACGATTCCGTGGAATTCGAGCGCATCGCCGCCTTTTTCGCGCCGCCGCCCTATGACTCGCTGCCGGCGACGTCCGCCTCGCTGCGCGCCGCGAAACTGGAGACGCCGGCTTTCGCAAATTTCGTCGACGTCAATGCCGGCGCGCACAAGATGCCCGGCTACGCCATCGTCACCGTTTCATTGAAGCCCATCGGCGGCGTTCCGGGCGACGCCACGTCCGAACAGATGCGCGTGCTCGCCGAGGCGAGCGAGCGCTTCGGTTTTGGCGAGCTGCGCGTCAGCCATGAGCAGAACATCATCCTGCCGCATGTGAAGCAGGACGATCTTTTCGCTCTGTGGCGCATGCTCGACGCAGCCGGTCTTGCGACGGCGAACGCCGGCCTCGTCTCCGACATCATCTCGTGCCCCGGTCTCGACTATTGCTCGCTCGCCACGGCGCGCTCGATTCCCATCGCGCAGGCGATCTCGAAGCGCTTCTCCGACATGTCCAGGCAGCGGCGCATCGGCAAGCTCGGCGTCAAGATCTCAGGCTGCATCAACGCCTGCGGCCATCACCACGTCGGCGCGATCGGCATTCTCGGCCTGGAGAAGAAGGGCCAGGAGTCCTATCAGATCACGCTCGGCGGCGACCCGACCTTCTCCGCGTCGATCGGCGAAATTCTGGGACCTGGCGTCACCGCCGAGCAGGTGCCCGACGTCGTCGAACATCTCGTCGACTACTATCTCGCCGAACGCGAGGAGGGCGAAGCCTTCATCGACACCTGGCGCCGCATCGGCCATGCGCGATTCAAAGACGTTCTGCGTCGGGAGGGCGAAGATGGCGCTGATATCTGACGGCCGCTTCATCGAGGACGCATGGCGCCGACTTGCCGACGAGGAAGCGCTGCCGAAGACGGGCAAGTTCATCGTGTCATTGCCGCGACTCGAACATGCCGTGGAGGTCCTCGGGCCGACGGCTACGTTTGGCGTGATCGTTCCGAACACGACGGAACCGTCGGCGCTCATCGCCGCCTTGCCGCGGCTCGACCTCATCTCGATCACTTTCCCGGCTTTCGCTGACGGCCGCGGCTTCTCTTTGGCGCGCCTGCTGCGGCGCGCGGAGTTTAAAGGCGAGTTGCGCGCCAGCGGGCGTCTCGTCGCCGACCAATATCCTCACGCGATCGGTTGCGGCTTTGATACGATCGAAATTCCCGACGATCTCGCCGATCGCCAGGATGAAGAACAGTGGCGCGCCGCGCTCAACGCCTATTCAATGAGCTATCAGCGCGGCTACGCCGGGCGCGGCTCGATCCTCGAAGCGCGCCGAAAGGCGGTGCGTTCATGAAGCCTTCCATCTCCGAAACGCTGGCGCCGCGACTGGCGCCGCTCGATCTCAATCATCGCTTGCTGCTCGTGCGCGCGTTCATTCCTGGCCGGATCGTCTTCACCACGAGTTTTGGCGTCGAGGATCAGCTCATCGCGCATTCGATCTTCACGCAAGGTCTCGATATCGACGTCGCGACGATCGACACCGGCCGGCTCTTTCCCGAAACCTATGAGCTGTGGGAGCGCACCGAAGCGCGCTATGCGCGGCGTATTCGCGCGGTTTACCCGCAGGCCGCGCCGCTCGAAGCGCTCATCGAGGAGCAGGGGATCAACGGCTTTTATAAGTCCGTGGACGCGCGCAAGGCCTGCTGTCATGTTCGCAAGGTTGAGCCGCTGTCGCGGCTGCTCGCGGGCGTTTCCGGCTGGGTGACGGGGCTTCGCGCGGACCAATCGCAGGCGCGCGCCGAGGCGCCGCTCATCGCCTTCGATGAGACCCATAGGGTGCTGAAGCTCAATCCGCTGGCAGATTACACGCGCGACGCGGTCGTCGCCGCGGTCGAGGAGTTTTCAGTGCCGGTCAACGATCTCCACGCCAAGGGATTTCTATCGATCGGCTGCGCGCCGTGCACGCGCGCGGTGCAGCCCGGCGAAGACGAACGCGCCGGACGCTGGTGGTGGGAAGAAGACAACAAGAAGGAATGCGGCCTTCATGTCGGCGACGACGGCGTGTTGCGACGCGGCGCGCCGCAAGAGGCGAGCCTATGACGGCGCTTGCGACACGTCCGCTCGGCCATCTCGATCGACTCGAGGCCGAGAGCATCCACATCATGCGCGAGACCGTCGCCGAGTGCGAACGGCCGGTGATGCTCTATTCGATCGGCAAGGATTCGGCGGCGATGCTGCACGTCGCCATGAAGGCCTTTTATCCCTCCAAGCCGCCGTTTCCGCTGCTCCATGTCAATACGACCTGGAAATTTCGCGAGATGATCGAGTTTCGCGATCGTCGCATGAAAGAGCTTGGCCTCGAACTCATCGAATATATCAATCCCAGAGGGGTTGAGATGAACATCAGCCCCTTCGTTCATGGCTCGAAGCTTCACACCGAGATCATGAAGACCGAGGCGCTGAAGCAGGCGCTGGACAAGTATAAATTCGACGCCGCTTTTGGCGGCGCGCGCCGCGACGAGGAAAAATCCCGCGCCAAGGAGCGCGTGCTGTCCTTTCGCACGGCGCAGCACCGCTGGGACCCGAAGAATCAGCGCCCGGAATTCTGGCGTCTCTACAATACGCGAAAGGCGCCTGGCGAGAGCCTGCGCGTCTTCCCGATGTCCAATTGGACCGAGGCGGACATCTGGGATTACGTCGCGCGCGAGAACATCCCCGTTGTTCCGCTCTATTTCGCCAAGGAGCGGCCGGTCGTGCGCCGTGGCGGCACGCTCATCATGGTCGACGACGCGCGCATGGAGCTCGCGCCCGGTGAATCCATCGAACATAAGATGGTGCGCTTCCGTACGCTCGGCTGCTATCCATTGACGGGCGGCATCGAAAGCGATGCGGCCAGTCTCGAAGAGATCATTACGGAGATGCGCGAAAGCCGCTCTTCGGAGCGTCAGGGGCGGCTCATCGACCACGACGGCTCCAGCTCCATGGAGCAAAAGAAGCAGGAAGGATATTTTTAACATGCATGGCGCCGTCGCTGCCGCATCGCCGTCGCGCGCGCCAGCGCGGTTGGTCGGCGAAAAGCCGCTCTTGCGGTTCATCACCTGCGGCTCGGTCGACGACGGCAAATCGACGCTGATCGGTCGTCTGCTCTACGACGCCGATCTTGCGCCGGACGACATTATCGCGGCGCTGGAAAGCGATTCGAAAAAGCACGGCACTCAGGGCGAAGAGCTGGATTTCGCCTTGCTCGTCGACGGGCTTGCGGCCGAGCGCGAACAGGGCATCACCATCGACGTCGCCTATCGCTATTTCGCGACCGACAGGCGCAAGTTCATCGTCGCCGACACGCCCGGCCACGAGCAATACACCCGCAACATGGCCGTCGGCGCCTCAACCGCGGAACTCGCCATTCTGCTTGTCGATGCGCGCAAGGGAATCCTGCCGCAAACGCGGCGTCACAGCGTCATCACCTCGATGTTCGGCGTCCGCCATGTCGTCGTCGCCGTCAACAAGATGGATCTCGTTGGCTACAGCGAAGAGGTGTTCCGCAAGATCGAAGCGGATTTTCATGCCTTCGCCGACCATCTTCGCTTCGCGTCCATTTACGTCGCGCCGCTCGTCGCCAAGGATGGCGATAATCTTGTTCACCACAGCGCCAATATGCCTTGGCACGATGGACCGCCGCTGCTCTCCTATCTCGAGGGCGTCGCGGTGGAGGACGCCACGCGGATCGCGCCCTTCCGCATGCCCGTGCAATGGGTGAATCGGCCCAATCTCGACTTCCGCGGCTTCTCGGGCTTCATCAGCGGCGGCAATATTCAGCCGGGCGACATCGTGCGCGTTCTGCCCTCGGGGCGCGACACGCGCGTCGCCAGGATCGTGACCTTCGACGGCGATCTCGAAAGCGCCGTTTCGGGTCAGTCGGCGACCCTCACGCTCACCGAAGAGATAGACATTTCGCGCGGCGATCTCTTGTGTTCGCCGGTCTCGCCGGCGAAGACCGGGGATCGTCTCGAAGCGAGGCTGTTGTGGCTGGTGCGTGAGCCTCTTGTCGTCGGCAAGAGCTATCTCTTGAAGCTCGGGACGAAGACTGCGCCGGCCGCCGTGACCGCGGTCGATGCGCGAATCGACATCGAAACCGGCCTGCCGCAGCCGCTGCCCGAAGGGTCGACGCTCGCCTTCAACGAGATCGGCGGCGCGCGCCTGTCGCTCGAGACCGTGATCGCCTGCGATCCCTATGGCGAGAACCGCGAAACCGGCGGATTCATTCTCATCGACCGCATCACCAATGAAACGGTCGCGGTCGGCATGGTCAAAGCCGTCGCCGCATCGAATGGCCGCGTCGCGCCGCCGCTGACGGAGCTCAGCTACGCCTCCATGGAAGGACTGCCGTTGGCGCGGGAGTCGTTTCGACCGACCCCGACGCGCAGCCTGGTGAAGGCGCTCACCTGGCTCCTGCCGGCGAGCATTTCGACGTTCCTGATCGTTTACGCCTTCGTCCAAAGCGCCGCACTCGCCGCCGAAATCACCGGCGTCGAAATGATCGCGATCTTCGCGCTCTATTATTTCCACGAACGGTTCTGGTCGCGATTAAATTTCGGACTCGCGACGGGCGAGGCGCAGGGAAGCGACGATTAGGCGCTGTGAGGGCGTCAGTGGGCTTCGTCCCAATTGGCGGCGGCGCGCGCATCGACTTTCAGCGGCACGGCGAGATGGACGGCGGGCGACGGCGCCTGCTCCATGACGCGGCGCGCGAGTTCGATCGTCGCCTCGGCTTCATCGTTTGGCGCTTCGAACACAAGCTCGTCATGCACCTGCAGAAGCATCTGCGCCGATAGTCCGGCGTGCGCGAGCGCGTCATCCATTCGTATCATCGCGCGCCTGATGATGTCCGCGGCCGCGCCCTGGATCGGCGCGTTGATCGCCGCGCGCTCATAGAAGGCGCGGTCTGACGCATTGGCCGATGAGATGCCGGGGAAGTGGTAGATGCGGCCGAAAATCGTCGAGACTTCGCCCTTCTCGCGCACCGTCTTGCGCGTTGAATCCATATAGTCCCGAATGCCGGGAAAGCGTTCGAAATAGCGTTTGATGTAGGCGCTCGCCTCTTCGCGCGGAATGCTCAGCTGATTGGCGAGGCCGAAGGCGGAAATGCCGTAGATGATGCCGAAATTGATCGCCTTGGCGCGGCGGCGCGTTTCGGGCGGCATGTCCTTGATGGGCACATTGAACATTTCGCTCGCCGTCATCGCGTGAATGTCGAGATTTTCGGCGAAGGCGCGTCTGAGCTGAGGAATGTCGGCGATATGGGCGAGCAGCCGCAACTCGATCTGCGAATAATCCGCAGAGATCAGCACATGGCCGGGCGCCGAGACAAAGGCCTTGCGGATTTTGCGGCCGGCCTCATTGCGCACGGGAATGTTCTGCAGATTCGGCTCGGATGAAGAGAGCCGTCCCGTCGTCGTGGCGGCGAGCGCATAGCTCGTGTGCACGCGACCGGTCTCGGCATTGATATAGCCGGGCAGGGCGTCGGCGTAGGTGCTCTTGAGCTTGGAGAGCTGTCGCCAATCGAGAATGTGGCGCGAAAAATCATTGCCGGCGACGGCGAGGTCTTCGAGAACGCTTGCGGAAGTCGACCAGGCGCCCGTCGCGGTTTTTTTTGCGCCCGGCAGCCCCATCTTGCCGAAAAGAATGTCGCCCAACTGCTTGGGCGAGCCAAGGTTGAAACTCTCGCCGGCAAGTTCGAAGATCTCGGCCTCGAGACGCGCCATGTCCTGCGCAAATTCGCCCGAGAGCCGCGACAGGGTCGCGCGCTCGACCATGACGCCCCTTCGCTCCATGCGCGCGAGCGTCGCGACCATCGGCCGCTCCAAGGTCTCGTAGACCGTGGTCATGCGCTCGGCCAAGAGCCGCGGTTTCAGCACGCGCCAAAGGCGTAAGGCGACATCCGCCCGTTCCGCAGCGTATTCCGTCGCCGCTGTGAGCGCAGCGCGGGCAAAGCCGAGAAAATTGCGGCCCGCGCCGGCGACGGAGGCGAAGGTCAGAGCGTCATGGCCGCAATAGTTGCGCGCCAGCTCTTCGAGACGATGATCGCCACGTCCAGAGTCCAGCGCGTAGGACATGAGCATGGCGTCGTCGATCGGCGCGACGTCGATTCCGTAGCGCGAAAGAACCAGCAGATCATGCTTCATATTATGCGCGATCTTGAGGATCGAGGCGTCCTCAAACAACGGCTTTAATCGCGCCAGAGCCGCGTCGAGCGGGATCTGCCCCTCGACCAAATCGGCGCCGGAAAAAAGGTCGGCCGAGTCGCCAGAGCGATGCTGTAGCGGAATATAGCAGGCGCGTCCCGGCGCGGTCGCCAGCGAGACGCCGATGAGTTCGCAACGCATCGGGTCCGGCAAGGTCGTTTCGACATTGATCGCGACGAGTCCTACGCCAACGGCTTCCGTGATCCAATCATCCAGACGCTCGGCCGAGCTGACCGTCTCATAAGTAGAGCGGTCGATCTTGACCGCCTTTGCTTCGATGAGACGCGCCGCGACGAGGTTCGCGGGCGTGAGCGCGTCGCTCGTCGGTTTCTCGGCGCGGTTCGGCGCTTCAGAAGCGGGCGGCGCGATCTCGGACAATTCGCCGTTGCGCCCGCGCCAGCCGGCGGCGCCGACAAAACCGGGATCCGGCTCGATATCCTGCGCCTGGACCCCATACATCTCGGCGACGCGGCGAGTGATCGTCGTGAACTCCATCGCCTGCAGAAACGCGATGAGCTTCGCCGCGTCCGGCTGATGAAGGCCAAGCTCTTCGAGTGGTGTTTGGAGCGGCGCGTCGCGCACGAGTTCGCAGAGCTTCTTCGAGAGAAGGATGCGCGCGACCGCATCCGGCTCGGTCAGCGCCTCGCGGCGCTTGGGCTGCTTGATGCCCGACGCCTGGGCGAGCAGCGTTTCAAGATCGCCATATTCGTTGATGAGCTGAGCGGCGGTCTTGACGCCGATGCCTTTTGCGCCCGGCACATTGTCGGTCGAATCGCCCGCGAGCGCCTGCACGTCGACAACCTTGTCCGGCGGAACGCCGAAATAGTCGACGACCTCGGCTTCGCCGATGAGGCGTTCTTCGCGCGCGCCTTTCGTTCCAGCCGTCCCCGAGGCGGGGTCGTACATTCTGACGCCGGGACCGACGAGTTGCATCAGATCCTTGTCGGCCGAGACGATCAGCACGTCCGCGCCCTTGGCCTGCGCCTGCGTCGCATAGGTGGCGATGAGATCGTCGGCCTCGTAGACGTCCTGTTCGATCGGGGTGAGGCCGAAAGCGCGCACGACGGCGCGCATCAGCGGGAATTGCGGAATGAGATCGTCCGGCGGTTCGGAGCGATGCGCCTTGTAGTCGGGATAGAGGTCCTTTCGGAAGGAATGCTCGCTCTTGTCGAAGATGATGGCGAGATGCGTGGGCTTCACGCCGGCCGCGCCTTCGCGCACGAACTGCAACAGCTTCGTGCAGAACAGCCGCACGGCGCCGGTCGGCAGCCGGTCGGAGCGATAGTTGTATTTCGCATCCTGTCGGATCGACTGGAAATAGGCGCGAAAGACGAAGGAGGAGCCGTCAACGAGGAAGATGTGGCTCCCGGGGCCGACGGGCTTATGTGTGAGGGTCATGCGCCTATCTTAGCGGCGCGCGCGCGCCGCGTCATGACGTGGGCGCCTGAAACCGCCGTTTGACCCTCGCCGGCGCCAAGCCTAGAAGATCGCATGTCCCACAACAGTTTCGGCCATCTTTTCCGCGTCACCACCTTCGGCGAGAGCCACGGGCCGGCGCTCGGCGCGATCGTTGACGGATGTCCGCCGAACATCCCGCTGGAAGCGCAGGAGATCCAGGGCTTTCTGGACAAGCGCAAGCCGGGACAGTCGCGCTTCACCACGCAGCGGCGGGAGGCCGATGAGGTAAAGATTCTTTCGGGCGTTTTTTCCGACGGCGATGGCCGACAGGTGACGACCGGAACGCCGATCGCGCTCATGATCGAAAATACCGACCAGCGCTCCAAGGACTATGGCGAGATCGCCGACAAATATCGGCCCGGCCACGCCGATTACGTCTACGACGCGAAATATGGCGTCCGGGATTACCGCGGCGGCGGGCGCTCCTCGGCGCGGGAAACCGCGGCGCGAGTCGCCGCCGGGGCGGTCGCGCGCAAAGTGATCGCCGGCGTGACGATTCGTGGCGCGTTGGTGCAGGTGGGCCCGCACAGGATCGACCGCGCGAATTTCGATTGGGACGAGGTGGAGCGCAATCCGCTCTTTTGCCCCGACGCCCGCGCGGCGGAATCATGGGCGGATTATCTCGATAACGTGCGCAAGGACGGCTCCTCCATTGGCGCGGTGATCGAGATTGTCGCGGAAGGCGTTCCGGTCGGCTGGGGCGCGCCGATTTATGGCAAGCTCGACGCCGACCTCGCTGCGGCGATGATGTCGATAAATGCAGTGAAGGGCGTCGAGATCGGCGCCGGATTCGCCGCGGCCGAACTCACCGGCGAAGACAACGCCGACGAGATGCGCGCCGGACAAAACGGACCGGAGTTTTTGTCGAACAACGCCGGCGGCGTGCTCGGCGGCATTTCGACAGGCCAGCCAGTCGTCGTGCGCGTCGCAGTGAAGCCGACATCCTCAATTCTGACGCCGCGCCGCACGATCGATCGCTTCGGCAAAGAGACTGAGATTGTTACGAAAGGCCGTCACGATCCCTGCGTCGGCATTCGCGCCGTTCCGGTGGGCGAAGCGATGATGGCTTGCGTGCTCGCCGATCATTTCCTGCGCCATCGCGGGCAGGTGGGGTGACGGCCGCGTCGCGGGGCTGATCGCGAGTTGCCGCGAGTCGACTCATCCCGTCAACGCCACGCGTTCGTGACCGAGGTCAGGTTCGCCGCAACGCTCCAATATTCTTTGGCGGGCGGCGTCGCGCAACGCGATCGCCGCTTGGAAATCGTCGCCCTCGGGCGCGATCGGCGCGCCGATATGCACGGCGATCGGGCCTCGCCTGAACAGCCATGAATCGCTGCGCAAAATCGAGCGCGTGCCGCGTATGGTGATAGGCACAATTGGAAGCCCCAACTGCACGGCGCTGGAAAACGCGCCGATATGAAACCCCAGCAGTCCCGGCATTCGCGAAAAGGTGCCCTCCGGAAACCAGACCAGACGCACGCCGGCGCGCGCCGACTTCAAGGCTTCCCTGGCGTCGGCAACGCCGCCTGCCGGATCAGAGCGGCGAACGAAAATGGCGCCGAGTCGCCGCAAGAAGGGACCGGCGACGCGCTGATGGGCAAGCTCTTCCTTCGCAATGAAGGAGAGCTCTCCAGCACAGACGGCGACCAGCACTGCGCTGTCTAGATAGCTGGAATGATTGGCGACGAGGATCGCATTGTCTTGCGGGAGCAGCGCGTCGCGCGTGACCGAGAGGGGGCATCCGATCATGCGAAAAAACGATCGAGCCGCCGCGCTGACAAGGCGGTGACGCCATGACCGCTTTGGCGTCGCCAGCACGCATGGCCACACGCAAACGCCAATGAACGCCAGCACGCTCCATGCGTAGCCGTTGTATGCCGAGGTCGCGAGGTTGGCCAGGGCTTTGCGCAGCCAGGGCCCGGCGCCCGATAGGGCGAGGCGGACAAGCTGCAATTGTGGGCTCTCGCTTTTTACGCGCAGCCGGCCGGATTCGAACATGGCGCGCGCCGCCGAGCGTCGTATCTTGCCGCTCGACGTTTTCGGGATGGTGTGCGGTGGAACGAGAACGACTTCATCCGGCGCGAGATCAAGCAAGGCTTGGGACGCCTCGACGACCATTTTGCGCAGCGATTCCCGCCTCGCGTCTTCGGTCAGGCGCGTTTCGGCCAAAACGATGAGTCGTTCCGTCCCGGCGCGCGCGTCGAGCGCGGGAAACACCGCGACGCAGCCTTTTCTCGTCCCTTCAAGCGACCCGACAGCCTCTTCGAGCTCCTGCGGATAGATGTTGCGCCCCGCGCGCTTGATCAAATCCTTGATGCGGCCGGTGACGAAAACGTCACCACCGGCGACATAGCCGCGGTCGCCCGTCTCGAGCCAATCGCCGTCGAACAGCGCGCGAGTCTTTTCCGGATTTTGGAAATATCCTCGCGTTGCAGATGGCCCGCGAAACTGGATGCGTCCCTCCTGGCGTTCAGGCAATTCGCGACTGGAGTCATCGACGATGCGGATCTCGTGATGCGGGAGAGGGCGCCCGCAGGCCACCAAGGAAATGACATCCTCGCCGCTGGGGTCCGCCACGCGCGCCACGCTGTCCCGATCGAGCGCTTTCCGATCGACGCGATCGATGAGCGGTCCTCTGCCGAGCGGCGGAAAGGCGAGCCCCACCGCATTTTCCGCGAGGCCGTAGACGGGAGTCATCATCTGTTGCTGAAAGCCATAAGCTGAAAACCGTTGGACAAAACGCGCAATTGACGTCGGGCTCACCGGTTCGGCGCCGTTCATGATCGCGCGCAGCGAAGAAAGATCGAGATTGGCGATCTTCGTATCGTCGATGGCCTTCAGGCAGAGTTCGTAAGCAAAATTCGGCGCCGCCGAGATCGTCGCTTTGTGAGCGTCGATCGCCCACAGCCAGCGGGCCGGATCAACGAGAAAAGACAGCGGCGACATGATCAGCGCAGGCGCTCCATAGTAGAGACTGCCCAGCCAGCAACCGATCAGCCCCATGTCGTGATAGAGCGGCAGCCAACTGACGACCCTATCCGCCGACGAGGCCTTCAACACGGCGCCCATGGCGCGAATATTGGCGAGAAGATTGGCGTGCGACAGCACGACGCCCTTAGGGTCGCCTGTGCTGCCTGAGGTGTATTGAATGAGCGCTGTCGCGTCGGGCGGCGCCGGCAATGGAGAGGGCAAAGGCGCCGCAGTGCTCAGCTCAGGAATCGTAACAATGTGCTGAAGCGCGCCGACCAGCCCGTAGAGCAAGCGTCCGACAATTCTGATCTCGTCGTTCGTGATCAGCGCACAGGCCTCGGCGTTCGACAATATGCCGGCTTGGCGGCGCAGATGATCCTCGATCTGTGACAAGCGAAATGGCGGGTAAATCGGAACGGGAACAGCGCCGCAGAACAAAACCGCGAAAAAGGCGACGAAGAAATCACGGCTCGTCGGCAGCATGATCGCGATGCGATCGCCAGAGCCAACGCCTCGTTCGATGAGGCCGCCAGCTGCGGCCCGGGCGGCGTGATAGAGGTCGTGATACGTCAGAGGCTCCGGAGGCCCTTCAGCGCGCCAAAGCAGAACATTTTCGCGCGCGCCATGCCGCTTTGCGTGTTGAGCCAGCGCCTCGACCAGCGTTTTGGCCTCGAGCGGTTCGTCCACAGACTCGAGCGAAAAACGGGGAGCTGGACGAGGCGCCGCAGGGGCGACCGCGGCGCCGGCCGCGAGAACGGCGTTGAGGAGATCGCGGGGCCGGCTGACCTCTCCGAGGAGCCGTTCAGAGAGCTGCACCTTGAATTTGCGGTTGAGCCGCAGCAACAGCTCGGCGCGGGTCAGGCTATCCAGCGCCAAATCGCGATCGAGGTCGCTGTCGAGCTGCACGAGACGCGACTCGACCATATCCGGATGCAACTCGATGACGAGACCGCGGACGACCTCAAGAACGATCTCCTGGGGGTCTTCCACGGGGCGCATCGACGCCCGCTCAGGGCCTGATTTCGCCTCCGGCATAGCTTTTCCACTCGTGCGGCGCATAACGCGTCACCCGATAGAACTATGGTCGCGCCTGCGACTCGGCGAGTCTGCCCGGCGGAACATCGTGTCAACCCGGAAGGCCGATCGAAGGTCGCGCGCCCCTGCACAGTGACGGCAAAGCTGGAAGGCTAATTCGAGAAGTAAGTCTGACTGTTCCGGAGTCCGACCAAATCGGATCAAGCGCGAGCGAAGTAACCAAGCGCAAAGCGGCGTCGCGCATTCGCTTTGTCTTGCATCAAAAATCGACGCGTCGCTTCGTCGCACAGCGGTTTTTCGTCACCTCGCTTGACCGCACGCAAGATTGAAACCTAAGTTCGGTGCTTGGAACCCGAGAGGCGGCGGTGGATCCAGTCTTCCAGCGGACAAGTCAGCGTGCGCGCATTTTTGCGGCGCTCGTCGCCTTCCTTATGCTCGTGCAGACCACGAGCGCGGGCGCGGGCGCCGTTGCGCTGGGAGAAGGCGTCGCTTTCGGAACAGTCTGCGCGCCGCAGGATGCGGTGAACGGCGAGCTGCCGCTTTTCCCAAATGAACGCCATCGCCACGGATTCTGTTGCGTTGTTCACAATGGCGCGTTGGACGCGCCTCCTTCTAAGCCAGTTGTTTCGATCGCTCTGATTTTTCCCACTGAGGCTCATGCGTCTCCGCTGGAGACGTCCAGTCAGGCGCCACGCATCGAGCCACGGCGCGCGCCACAATCGCCACGAGCTCCTCCCCGACAGGGCTGAAGGTTTTCACGCGCTGAGATTCAACGCAGCCGCCATCATTGCGATGGCGATGCCGGCGAGAGCGCGTTCGCGAAATCTTTCAAACGGATCCTGTTGCCACGGCTGCGAGAGCAGACGCGACGACTGCCGAGCGCGCGCATCAAACCATTCGAAGGGGCGTTCATGCCCCACATAACCAGAATTTTGGAGATGACTTATGAGCATGACAAAAGCAGAGGCCCGTTCCGCCGCGCGAAGCGCCGAACGAATTATCGACACCAGGCCCGTTCTTATCGGCGTTTCGGTCTTGATGCTGTTCGTGGCTATCCTGCGCCTCTACGAACAACTTTTCGCCTGGAGATTTGGCCTCGATTCATTCTCGCCAGAGTTTCAGCTCTATTGGATTGGCCTGTTGCAATTTGCGATTCTCGCGTCGTGCTTGGGCGCGGTCGGCCTTGTCGGCTTTCTGTGGCGCACGCGCGATCGCGATCTGGCGAGCCTGAGCGCCGCAGCCGAAACGCGACGGCTCGTTTATCTCGTCCAGTGGCTGCTCGTTTTTTCGCTCGCCCTGTTTTGGGGCTTAAGCTTCTTTTCGGAGCAGACGGCTGTCTGGCACATGACCGCCGTGCGCGACACGGATTTCACGCCGAGCAATATCATCACCTTCTACATTGCATATCCGCTCTTTGCGATCATCGGGCTCGGCGCGTTCTTCTATGCGAAAACGCGCCTGCCGACTTTCGCGAAGGGATATTCTCTCGCTTTCGTGGTTCTTGTCGTTGGCGTCTTCATGACGATCCCGAATGTGGGATTCAATGAATGGGGTCACACGTTCTGGGCGATGGACGAAGGCTTTGCAGGTCCGCTGCACTGGGGCTTCGTCTTTTTCGGCTGGATGTCGCTGGCGACTTTCGGCGTCGTGCTGCTGATCCTTGGCCGTCTTCGCGAACTCCTCGGCGCGGATGCGCTAGAGCAGCTCTATCGACGTTAAGTTCGCCCGGCGCTTAGCCGCATATTGCGAAGCCGGCGCCGCTCGTTGGAGCGGCGCCGGTTGCATTCTCAGGTTCGGCGCATGTGCAGAGGCCGACGCGTCCATGCGGCGGACATCTTGCTCACGGCAATGCGTGCTGCATCAGAACGGCCGGGAATGACACCTGCGAGTCGAGAGGGATATACGCCCCCGCTACGGTTTTGAAGCCTAACGCCTTGTAAAAATTTTCGGCGCCGAAAGTTGAGCAACAATGAAGTTCGCTTACGTCTCGAGCCCTGGCGTCCATGCAGCACCGATTCATAATGGCACGCGCGACGCCCAAGCGAGTCCAGTCGGGATGCGTGGCGAAATGTCGGATATGCGCCTCCCCTCGGACGATCTTTGCAGTTCCCGGACGCTCAAGCGACCAGCCTCCGCACCCGATGAGTTCGCCGTGGCTGCTCTGCGCGACGTAGAAGGCGCCAGATGCGAGGAGTGTCGGATTTGCCTTTGTCATGAAAGGCAAGGCTCGATCGAGCTGCGCCTTTTCGTAATGCGACGCCAACAGAGTTGAGTAGCTCGCCGCCAGAAGGGCGCTCACCGCGTCTGCGTCAGAAAGAGCTGAGAGCCTCACGATGTAGGTCACGGTCGCGACCATTGCGCCAAGAGCGGCGGCGCGCCGCTAAGCGGCGAGATCGGCGACAACCGCATCGAGCACCGGGAATCCTTCCGAGCTGACGCGCAGCCGATTGTCGCGGGTGAATTCGACCAGCCCGTCGCCTATGAGCTCGCTGATGCGCGATTGCGACAGGCGCTTGCCGGTTAGCAGGAAATAGCGCTGCGGATCGACGCCTTCGCGCAGCCGCAGCCCCATCAGCAGGAATTCGTCGCCTTCCTGCTCGGACGAGAGCAATTCGTCCTCGATGATGCCGTGCCCTTCGGTCTCGACGCAGGTCAGCCACATCTCGGGATGCCGCTCGGTGGACTGGGCGCGGCGTCCGCGAGGCGTGACCACCCGCCCATGCGCGCCGGGACCGACGCCGATATATTCGCCGTAGCGCCAATACACCAGATTGTGCCGACACTCGGCGCCGGGCCGCGCATGATTGGAGACTTCGTAAGCCGGCAGGCCGGCGCGGGCGGTGACTTCCTGCGTGACGTCCCAGAGCGCGCGCTGCGTGTCGGCGTCGGGCAGCGCCATCTTGCCGGTGTTGACCATGCGCTCGAACATCGTGTCCGGCTCGATCGTCAGCTGATAGAGCGAGACATGCTCGGGCGAACGGGTGAGCGCCAGCTCCAGCTCCTTTCGCCAGGCGGCGGCCGTCTGGCCCGATCGGCCGTAGATCAGATCGAAGGACGTGCGCTCGAAGACCGAATTGGCGACGTCGAGCGCCATCAGGGCCTCCGCGACCGAGTGCTGCCGGCCGAGGGCGCGCAGGTCGATATCGTTTAGGGCCTGCACGCCGAGCGAGACGCGATTGACGCCTGCGGCTTTGAACCCCTTGAAACGCGAGGCCTCGACGCTCGTCGGATTGGCCTCGAGCGTGATCTCGCAGTCCTTGGCGAGGGTCCAGTGGCTCGAAATCTGGGATAGAATGGCTTGAGCGGTCGAAGGCGCCATCAATGACGGCGTGCCGCCGCCAAAGAAGATCGACCGGACTTCGCGCCCGGGCGTCAGAGCGGCGCGATGCGCAAGCTCCGTGCTGAAGGCCTCGACGAAACGGTCCTCGTCGACGTCGCCGCGCCTCACGTGGCTGTTGAAGTCGCAATAGGGGCATTTCGACAGGCAAAACGGCCAGTGGACATAGACGCCAAAGCCGGGGTCGAAAGCATTGCGAATCGGTGTCGCCATGGTTCTTTATCGCACGGAATGGCGGGAAGGGCACGGCGATCTGGACCCCCCTTTTAGGAGGCTGCATGGCGTTTTGGGAGGTCTCGCGGTTCTGGCGGAGGAAGCCGGCGGTTCAACAGTCGGACCCAGCGATGCTGGCGATCGCCGAGGCGATCTCCCGCAATCTCGCGGCCCTCGGCCTCTTCGTCGATTCGCGGCCATACGGGCGCGGGTTCTTTGAAATCAAAGCCTCGACCTCTCCAAAGCTCATCACCACGCCCGACGGGAGGGAGGCGTCCGGGATCGCGCTCCTACTCGCTGGCGCGTATGAGCCGCCGTCGCTGGTTTTCGAACAGATCAACTCTTTGCAGCGCGGCTTGGGGCGGGCGATGGTGGAGGCGGTCATCGCCGGGGTAAAGGAGCGTCCCGGCGCGTTTCGGCTGCTGCGAGTCAACGATCTCTCTCCGCGCTTGCAGGATGGCAGGCGATGGTGGGAGCATGTCGCCGCGGCGCATCCGGAATTCGATTGGGTGATCACGCATGAGGAGCCGTTCGGAAGTGCGCCTAGGACGTGAGCGACGGGGTTTTGACGCCCTGTCTTTGCTCCGCTCAAGGCTTGCCGTATGGCGCCTGGCGCACGCCGACCTAGCGCCCGCGCAGACGGTGAGCGAGATCGAAAACGCGCCCGATTTCTCAAGGAAGCGGCAAACGCTCGCGGCGCTCGTGGTGGAGTTCGGCTACGACGTCAGCAAAGTGACCCTCAGCCCACAGAAAAAGACGTTCAACTATCTCGGCCAAAGCTTCACGTCGGAGGGGCAGTCTTTCTCCGATGGAAGCATCGAGATTTTTTACGATCCGCAGATGAGCGACGCGCGCCTCGGCTGCTGCCTTGCGCATGAACTGCAGCATGTGCGCTATTTCGTTGTGCGCGACGCCTATCGCGCAGAACCGAGCGACGGACCTTTGCACCGACGCTTCGCCAAATATGCGCCGGAACTGCTCGCGGCGCAGCGCGGCGTCTCGATCTATTCAAATGAACATTGGGACGCATGGAAAAGCGATGCGCCGCCGAGGCTTTTCTCTCTCGAGTTGGAGGAGGGAGAGAGCGAGCCCATCAATGAGACGATCGCGGAGGTCGCCAAGGCGCTCTACAATTGGGGGCCGGACGTGCGCATCAACCCGCTGTGGAAAGAGCTGCACGACGCGATCAATGAAGAACATGCGGCGCTGCGAAGCGCGTAGTGCGCCGCCCGTTCACGGCTTGCGTTCACGTTCGAGCAGCTCGCGTTTGCGCTCCACTCCCCAATAATAGCCGGAAAGCGCGCCGTCGCTGCGCACGACGCGATGGCAGGGAACCGCGAGCGACACCGGATTGGCCGCGCAGGCGCCCGCAACGGCGCGCGTCGCCTTCGGCGCGCCGATGCGTTTCGCGATCTCGGCGTAGCTTGCCGTCTCTCCTGCGGGAATTTCGCGCAGCGCGGCCCAGACACGCTGCTGAAAGGCCGTGCCGCGCATATCGAGCGGCAGATCGAAAGATGATTGCGGCCGCTCCACCATGCCAACCGCCGCGGCGACATAGCGCTCGAATGACTCATCGCCGCCGATGAGGCTCGCGCGCGGAAATCGATCTTGCAGATCGCGCAACAGTTCTTCAGGGTCGTCGCCAAGTGAAATGGCGCAAACGCCCTTCGCGCTGGCCGCGACAAGCACCGCGCCCAGAGACGACTGGCCGATGGCGAAGCGGATCGTTTCGCGCGGCGCCCCGGCGCGATAGGCGCTTGGCGTCATGCCCAATGTGTCCTGCGCCGTCGCGTAGAACCGCGCGCTCGAATTATAGCCAGAATCATAGATCGCCTCGGTCACTGTCTGACCTTCCAAGAGTTTGCCGCGCAGGCGCGAGCGCCGATGCGCCTGAGCATAGGCCTTGGGCGTAACCCCGGCGATGCGCGAAAACAGTCGGTGGAAATGGTAGGGGCTCAGTCCGATCGTGCGCGCCAGCTGCGCAAGCGTCGGCGGCGCTTCCGCCGCCTCTATCATTCTGCAGGCGCGGGCGATCTTCTCCGCGTCCCGCTCCCCCTGCGACGGCGCCTCGGGCCGACAACGACGGCAGGGACGAAAACCTGCCGCCTCCGCTTCCGCCGCCGTGGCGGAAAAGCGCACATTGGCGCGCTTCGCTGGCCGAGACGGGCAGGAGGGGCGGCAATAGACGCCAGTCGTTTCGACGCAATAGTAAAAGTCGCCGTCGCGGCGCGCATCGCGCGCGACAGCCGCCGCCCAGCGCGTCTCGTCGAGGTCGAGCGAATTTGCCTGCGTCGGGTCGTTCGTCTGCATGCCGCGCATCATCCAACTTTTGCGACGACCGCCGCAATGCGTTTCTTGCTGTCAAATCCAAATCCGGCTGACACGCCCGCCGGGCGATCCTATGCTGTATGTTTGAAGCCACGGACCGGGGAAATGGCTGGAGAGCGTCGCGCCGCCTTTACGCGCCGAGAAGCAATCGCCGGCGCTGGCGCATGCCTCGCCTTCGGCGCGCGAGCCGCGACGGCCTCGACCCTGCTCGTCACACATCCTGCTGCGCTCGCTCATGACATGGGGCCGACGCATGTCGAGCGGCCGGAGCGCCTTCGCGCCATTCTGCGCGCGCTTGACGACGCGCGCTTCGCAGACCTCATGCGCGCCGAGGCGCCTTTGGCGGCGCGGGACGCGCTGCTGCGCGCGCATAGCTCCGAACACCTCGCGCATCTCGCGAAATCGGCGCCTCCAGAGGGATATGCGCGCATCGGTCCGGACGTCGCCATGAACGGCGCCACGCATGAAGCGGCGTTGCGCGCCGCGGGCGGCGCTCTCGCGGCCGTCGATGCGGTGATGCGCGGCGACGCCAAGAACGCTTTCGTCGCCATGCGGCCGCCGGGACATCATTCGACGCGCGACTTGCCGAGGGGCTTTTGCTTTTTCAATAACGCCGCCGTGGCGGCGCTACATGCGCGCGCGGCGCATGGCGCGCGGCGCGTCGCCATCGTCGATTTTGACGTGCACCACGGCAATGGCGTGCAGGAGATTTTCTGGAGCGATCGAAACGCGCTTTACGCTTCGACGCATCAGATGCCGCTCTATCCCGGCACGGGCGCAGTGAGCGAAACCGGCGCGCATGACACGATCGTCAACGCGCCGCTCGCAAAGGGCGATGCCGGCGCGCAATTCCGCGAGGCGCTGGCGTCGCGCATTCTGCCGCGTCTCGACGCCTTCTCGCCCGATCTCATTATTCTTTGCGCCGGATTCGACGCTCATCTCCACGATCCGCTCGGCGGATTAAGATTCGTCGCCAACGATTTCAGGGATGTCACGCTGCGCGTGATGGAGATCGCCGCGCGCTGCTGCAAGGGACGCATCGTCTCGCTGCTTGAAGGCGGTTATCGCCCGGAAGATCTCGCGCGCTGCGTCGCGGCGCATGTCGGCGCATTGATGGAAGCGTGAATCGGTTTGCGGTTTGTCATTCCCGACACGCGCGATGCGCGTGATCGGGAATCCAGAAAAATCTTGGATTCGGTATAGCGGCTCTGGATTCCCGGTCAGGTCTTCGACCTGCCGGGAATGACATTCGGATCACCCAAGCCGCGCCGCCAGCTTGCTCCACAAGGCGTTCTCCGCCTGAAAGATATAATCAAGCCGGGCGCTGGTGACGCTTTTGGCGCCTCGGGCGATTAGCCAATCGGCGAGCGCCGCCACCTTTTTCGTCGGACAGGAGAATGTCGCTGACTCGTCGTCGATGTTGCGCAATCCGGCGCCGAAGTTCGCTTCCGCTTCTCGCAGGATATGTACGCTCGGCGCAGGCAGGGTAGCGCGCACGTCGCGCGTCGTGCGCGCTTCTTCTTCCGCGGCGATGCGCGAGAGAATGACGCGCGCCGCTTCGCGCGCGGCCTTGTCCCACGGCGCCGTCAGCGAGGCGACGAGATTGGCCTGCGAGCGCAGAATGACGCCGTCCTCGATGATCTTCAGCGCATTCGCCGCGAGCGTCGCGCCTGTCGTCGTGATGTCGACGATGAGATCGGCGGAGCCTGCGGCGGGCGCGCCTTCGGTCGCGCCAGAGCTTTCCACAATGCGGTAGTCGGACACGCCGTGCGCGGCGAAGAAGCGACGGGTCGTATTGACGTATTTCGTCGCGACGCGCAGTCCGCGGCCGTGGCGCGCGCGAAATCCATCGGCGACGTCGGCAAGATCGCTCATATAGCGCACGTCAATCCAGGCTTGCGGAACCGCGACGACGACATTCGCGGCGCCAAAGCCGAGCGGGGCGAGAAGCTCCACTTTGTTGTCGGCGTCGGCGATCTCCTCGCGCACCAGATCTTCGCCGGTGACGCCGAGATGGGCTTCGCCCAAGGCCAGCCGCCGCGTAATCTCGGAAGCGGAGAGATAGGCGACTTCCGCGCCTTCGACTCCGGCGACGGCGCCGCGATAGTCGCGCGCGCCGCGGCCTTGCGTCAGCTCCAGGCCGGCGCGCGCGAAGAAGGCGGCGGCGTTCTCCTGCAGCCGGCCTTTCGACGGGGAGGCGATAATGAGTTTTTGCGCGGGCGCCATCATGCTTTTCTCGCGCTCGGGGAAAGACGGTCGATCCAGATGGCGGCGCCGACAGCCGGTATGTCCGACGCCGCGCCGAGCGTCTTGAGCAGTCGGTCGTAGCGTCCGCCGCCAATCACCGGCGCGCCGTCGCTGGAGTGGCGGGCCTCGAAAACGAAGCCGGTGTAATAGTCGAGATGACGCGCAAAACTTGCCGAGAAGCGGATCTCGTGAACGGTGAGGCCGCGCGCGCTAATGGCCTCAGCGCGCGCGTCAAACGCGTCCAGCGCGGCGGAGAGGTCAAGCTGCGCGTCGGCGGCCAGCCGGCGCATGGCTGCGGAAGCTGACTCGGGCGCGCCTTCGATGGTGAAAAAAGTCTCCGCCAGCGCGCGCGTCTCGTTGGAAACGCCCGCGCCTTCGGCGAGTGTCGCCTGATCGAGAAAGCGTTCGGCGACTTCAGCCGCGCTGCGGCCGCCGACGGCGGTGATGCCGGCGATGGACAGCAGATCCTCGACGAGACGGCGCGCATCCGACGGATCGACTTTCGTCAGCGCCGCCAATACGCCCGACTGTTCCGATCCGCCATTGCGTTCGGGCGACGCAAAAATATCGGCTATCCTTTGGCCGCGTGCGTGCCCGGCCGCCAGACGGCGGCGCCAGACCGGCGGCATCTCAAGCCGTTCGAGGAAGGCGGCGACAAGCCCGGCGTCGCCGATCAGAACCTTGAGCGCCGTCGCGCCGGCCGCCGCCGCGGCGTCGAGGGAAGCGGCCAGAATTTCGACATCCGCGGCTTCGCGGTCCTGGCGGCCGAAGCTCTCCAGCCCCGCCTGAAGAAATTCGCCGTCGCCGGTCGCGCCATGTTCAGGCGCGCGAAAGATCGAGCCGCCATAAGCATATGCCGCCGGCTCGCCCGCCCGAGCGGAGGCGAGATAATCGAGGCAGACTGGAATCGTATATTCCGGCCGCAGGCAAAATTCAGCGCCTGAGCCATCGCTCGTCAGATAGAGCCGGCCGCGGAAATCCTCTCCGGAACGATCGAGGAAAACATGCGCCGGCTGCAGGAGACGCGGCTCGCAGCGCGCGAACCCCTCGCGCGCGAAATGCGCGAGGATGGCCGCAAGGCTCGTAGCTTCGCGTTCTGCTGAAGTGGCGGTGACGGCGTTCAAGCGCAAATCCTTCGAAATTTGCGCTCTCTTTAGCAACTGCGCCGCGCGGGCGCACCCCTGCTCCGCGCGAAAGGTGAACGCCTCAAAGCAAAGGCCGCGGTCCGGAGCCTTGCATCCCTCGCTCTCGTCTGCCAAATAAGGGCCGGGAGGTTGGCGGTGGACGCTTCACTCGCCAACCGGGTCAGGTCCGGAAGGAAGCAGCCCTAACGAGCTTGGGCGGGTCTTCGTTCAGCCTCCCACCTTCTTCGGCGAGCAGCGAATGGCGTAGCGCAATATACTGCGCTGTTCGTCGCTCGTCTGCCGCCGGATGGATGCAGATGGACCACGAGCACGATCCGCCGAGGCCATCGCTGGCGTCCGAGGGCGGACCTTCGCTGTTTGGCGCCGATCAGGCGCCGTCGTCGGCCTATCGCGTGCTGGCGCGCAAATATCGACCGACCACCTTCGCAGACCTGATCGGCCAAGAGCCGATGGTGCGCACGCTCGAAAACGCATTCGATCTCAACCGAATTCATCAGGCCTATCTGCTGACCGGCGTGCGCGGCGTCGGCAAGACGACGACCGCGCGCATTCTCGCGCGCGCGTTCAACTATGAACTGCCGGCAGAAGACGGGCGGCCTGCGGTCAATCAGCCGACGATTCATATGGAGGAGCTCGGCGTCCACTGTCAGGCGATCATCGACTCGCGCCATGTCGACGTGCTCGAAATGGACGCCGCTTCGCACACGGGCATCGACGACATCCGAGAGATCATCGACAACGCCCGTTACCGCCCGGTCATGGCGCGGACCAAAGTCTACATCATCGACGAAGTGCATATGCTCTCGAAGGCCGCGTTCAACGGTCTGCTGAAGACGCTTGAAGAGCCGCCTGAGCATGTGAAGTTCATCTTCGCGACGACCGAAATCGACAAGGTGCCGGTGACGGTGCGTTCGCGCTGCCAGCGCTTTGATCTGCGCCGCATCGACGCCGGCCTGCTCGCCAATCATCTGCTTGGGGTCTGCAAGGCTGAAGGCGTCGCCATTGAGCCGGAAGCGCTCGCCATGATCGCGCGAGCGGCGGAAGGCTCGGCGCGCGATGCGTTGTCCTTGCTCGATCAGGCGATCGCCTATGGCGCGGCGCATTCGGCGGGCGGCGCGATCGCCGCCGAGGATCTGCGGCTGATGCTCGGCGTCGCCGACAAGGCGCGAATCATCGATCTTTTCGAAGCGGCGATGTCGGGCGACGTCGCCAAGGCGATCGCCATTCTCGAAGATCAGTATAACGGCGGCGCCGATCCGGCGCAGGTGCTGCTCGAACTCGCCGAATTCACGCATCTCGCCACGCGCCTGAAGCTTGCGCCGGAGACCGCCCATTCGGCGGCGCTGACGCCCGAAGAGAAACGCCGTGGCGAAGAGGCCGCAACGCGCCTCTCGGTTCCTGCGCTCACGCGCGCCTGGCAGATCTTGATGAAAGGCGTCGACGAATTGCGCGGCTCGCAGCGACCGTTGGCGGCCGCCGACATGGTGCTGGTCAGGCTCGCTTACGCCGCCGACATGCCTACGCCGTCGGAGACGCTGCGCCGACTGGGTTTTGGCGAGAACGCGTCGGGCGCCGATTCAGCGTCGCCTCCGATGCGAGGCGCAGGGCCTGCCGGAGCTGGCGCTGCGCCGCGGGCGGGCGGCGGCGGCCAGGCGCTCGCGTCCGCGCCGCGCTCCGCCGCTCCTCAGCCCTCTGCAGCGCCGGCGGCAAGATCTGCTGCGCCTGCGCCAGGAATCATCATCGAGAGCTTCGATGCGCTTGTCGCGCTTGCAGCGCAGAAACGTGACATGCGCCTCAAGATCGGGCTCGAATCCGAAGTGCGGCTGGTGCGGTTCGAACATGGACGGATCGAATTTGAACTGGCGCCGGGCGGCGCGCGTGAACTGGCGTCGACTCTGATGCAGAGGCTTCAGGCCTGGACCGGCGAGCGCTGGATGGTGTCGGTCGTCGCTTCGGGCGGCGCGCCGACGCTCAAGGAACTGCGCGACGCGGAGGAGCGCAAGCGCCGCTCCTCGCTCGAGTCGGATCCGCTCGTCGCGAGCGTGCTCGCGCGTTTTCCCGGCGCGCAGATCGTCGCCGTGCGGGGCAGGGACGAGGGCGCAGCGTCCGCCGAAACGCTCTATGATGACGCGACGCCAATCGAGGAAGACGACGGAGACGCGCAATGATGGACTTCATGGGCCTGATGAAGCAGGCGCAGCAGATGCAGGCCAAGATGGCCGAAGCGCAGTTGGAGCTCGAACAGACCGTCGTCGAAGGCGAGGCGGGCGGCGGCATGGTGAAGGTCACGCTCACCGCGAAAGGCGGAATGAAAAGCATTTCCATCGACCCGAGTCTGTTGACGCCCGACGAAAAGGAAATTCTTCAAGACCTGATCCTCACGGCCCACATGCAGGCGCGCGCCAAGGCCGAGGAGGCGATGGCCGAAAAAATGAAAGCGCTCACCGGCGGGCTGCCGTTGCCGCCAGGCTTCAAACTGCCGTTTTGATGCGTATTGCTGCAATTCTCGCGTCATGGCCGGCCTTGAGCCGGCCATCCATGTGATGACGCCGCCCAAAGCTTCCAATTATACGTAGCATTCTGACGTGGATGCCCGCGACAAGCGCGGGCATGACGCGAAACCACATGAGGCGTTGATCCGGCTATGGCGGAAAAGGTGGCCGGTCCCGAGATCGAAAAACTCGTGCAGCTCCTGGCCAAATTGCCGGGGCTCGGTCCGCGTTCGGCGCGGCGCGCGGCGTTGCATCTCATCCGCAAACGCGAAGAACTGCTGGCGCCGCTCGCCGAAGCGATGCGCGTCGCACATGAGCGCATCGTCGTTTGCTCGGTCTGCGGCAATATCGATACGAGCGATCCGTGCACGATCTGCCGCGACGCGCGCCGCGACGAGTCGATCCTGGTTGTCGTCGAGACGGTCGCCGATCTCTGGGCTCTGGAGCGGGCAGGGCTGCTCAATGCGCGCTATCACGTGCTCGGCGGCGTGCTGTCGCCGCTCGACGGCGTCGGCCCCGACGATCTCGCCGTTGCGAGCCTCGTCACGCGCGTGTGCGCCGGAGAGACTCGCGAAGTCGTTCTTGCGGTCAACGCAACGGTCGACGGCCAGACGACCGCGCATTACATCGCCGATGTGCTGGCGCCGTCCGGCGTGAAGGTGACGCGGCTCGCCCACGGCGTGCCGGTCGGCGGCGAACTCGACTATCTCGATGAGGGAACGCTAGCGGCGGCGCTGGAGCGGCGCACGGCGTTCTAGAGTGCGTTTTTGAGAGCCGTCAGGGCTGGCTTGACATCGCCATCCAGCGCAGGAAGCGATTACTTTGCTGCGATTTTCGATGTGATGATCTTGTCCCAGTCCTCGACGCCGATCTCGCCGGTGTATTTGTCGCCATTGACGAAGAAGGTCGGCGTCGAGTTGACGCCAAATTTCTCAGCGGCGCGATTGCGCACCTTATTGACGTTCTCGTAAAGCGCCTGATCCTTTAAGACGGCCTCGAACTTCTCCTGGCCGAGACCAGCCTGCTTCAAGACATTGGCCAGACCGTCGAGCGGCTTATCGGAGAAGGCCCAATTCTTCTGCTGCGAGAACAGAAGATCGACCGTCGCGTCGCGCTTGTCGCCGAGTTCGCGCGCCAGCATGAAGGCGGCCGTCGCGAGCGGATCGAGCGGGAACTCCCGCAAAATGAATTTCGCCTTGCCCGTGTCGATATAATTCTTCTTCAGCTCCGGATACACGTCGTGATGGAACGCCGCGCAGTGGCTGCACGTCATCGAAGCATATTCGACGATGGTCACGGGAGCGTTCGCCGCGCCTTCCACCACGTCCGGCAGGGCGTTGGGCGCCATCAGCTCGTCGACCGCAACCTTGCCCGAAGGCGACTTGTCGGCAAAGGCGGGCGCTGCAGCGAGGAGCGCACAGGCGGCGCCGACAAGGAAACCACGACGGGGCATAAAAGCGAAGGGCATGTGCGGTCCGTAACTGTTGAGACGCCGAAGACCATAACGTCTTCGACAATTGTGGCAAATCAAATCTGGCGAGGATGTGGAGTCGCTAAGCGGGCGCTACAGCCCGTGTTTCGGCCGAATGAACCAGTAAAGCACGCCGATAAAAGCGAGCACGACGCCGAACCAGAAAACGACGTCGCCGAGCATCAGGTCCCTCATGGTGTAGCTTAGAACGCTGACCAGCAAGCCGCCGATCGCTATCCAGAGCGGACGCTGACCGCGTTCCTTCTCCGCCGGCCGCTTCTTCGGTAGCCCGGACACGCGCCTCTCCTTCTGCGTTCCCTTGACGGTCTGGCCGTCTTTCAGCTTGCTTGCAAGCGGTGACGGCGCTTTTGCGCTAGAGCAGGTTCCGAAAAAGTTGACAGACTTTTTCGATGAGAACCTGCTCCAACATTTTGATTTTGAGCGATTCCTTATCGATCACATGAATCCATGTGATCGGGAAGCGCACCAGAGTTTCCGATTGCGGTCCCACAGTCAAGAACGGGCATAAAAAAACAGCCGCTCGACGCGGCTGTCTTCTTCACATTGCTGCGCGTCGAGGTTAGCGCGAATAGAACTCGATGACGAGGTTCGGCTCCATCTGCACGGGGTAGGGCACCTCCGTCGCATGCGGCACCCGGATGAGCTTCGCAACCATCTTGGTGTGGTCGACGTCGTAATATTCCGGCGTGTCGCGCTCCGCGAGCTGAACCGCCTCGAGCACGGTCACGGCCTGTTTCGAGGCTTCCTTCACCTCGATCACGTCGCCGACCTTCACCTGATAAGATGGAATGTTGACGCGCCTGCCGTTGACGCGGATGTGGCCGTGATTGACAAACTGGCGCGCGGCGAAGACCGTCGGAACGAATTTCGCGCGATAGACGATCGCGTCAAGGCGCCGCTCCAAAAGGCCGATCAGATTGTCGCCGGAGTCGCCCTTCAACCGGATCGCTTCCGCATAATATTTGCGAAACTGCTTTTCCGAGATATTGCCGTAGTAGCCCTTGAGCTTCTGCTTGGCTTTGAGCTGCGTGCCATAATCGGAGAGCTTGCCCTTGCGCCGCTGTCCGTGCTGTCCGGGGCCATATTCGCGGCGATTGACGGGGCTCTTCGGCCGGCCCCAGATGTTCTGGCCCAGGCGGCGGTCAAGCTTATATTTTGATTCTGCGCGCTTCGTCACTTTGACTCTCGTCCTCTCATGGTCGCGTTTGAGGCGTGCGAGAGGCGAAAGACGAAATGCGTCCGGAGCATTGCGCTCGGACGTCGTCCAAATTCGCGTCTCTCGCCGCCCCCGGCCAGCGCCGGGGCTTCAAGAACGCGCCCTCCTCTGCCGTCAACCGGCCGACAGGCGTTTGCAGCAAACGCCACGGGTGCTGGCCTGGCGCGAACGGGCCGCGTCAGGCTCGTGGGGAGCTAAAGGAAAGCGCTCCCTAAGTCAAGATTTCTTGAGAAAAGCCGACTTACGGCCACCAGAACGGGAAACCCTCATCGTAAGGCACGATCATGCTCGAGTTGTAGGGCGGCCGCTGCGGAAGCGTCTCCTGCATATACCAGCTGCGCTGGTTGCGCTCGATCGGATCGTGATTGAGGTAGGTCTGCTGGACCATGTAGCGGTTGGTGCTGCCGACCGGCACCTGGGTGCCGGGATCGAGCCAGCTGCGGCGCTGGATGTCGATCGGACCGCGGGCGCAACAAGCATCGCTCGAGGACACGCGATAGCGGGACTTGGCGAGCGCATCGCCCGCCGCGAACAACACCAGACAGGCGAGCCCCGCCGACAGCACTTTATTCCTGCGCATCACGATCCCCTTTTGGACTGAACGCCGTAGATCATAATAGCGGATCGTTTCGCAAAAGCGAATTAAAGCGGGCTTTTCCCGCCAGCAATACGCCGTCAGGGTGAATGCGGAACGCTTAGCGCGTGATCTGTGCGCCTTGGCGCGATGCCCGCGCATGCGCGCGGCGCGCGCCCTGCGCTGGACGCGCGGCGTTCTTTTGCGCTGGGATGGTCGCGGTCAGGTCGTCGCGCGAGATGTCGCCGCAGCCAATGGCGCGCGTCGACGCCGCTTGCGCGAAGAAGTCGTTCAGCGCCGGATTATCCGGACTCGCCGTGTAGTTGATGCGGTCCAGCAGGCAGCCGAGCGCGACCCGGTCGATCGGTTTCGCCGATTCGCCGCAGGCCAGTCCGGCGATTTCGAGAGCGAGCTTCCCATCGATGAAACGCGCCGCAACGCAGCTGCGTTCGCTCGCCGCGACGCCCTCGGATGCGGTTTGCGAGAGCCGTATTTCGGCTGTCTCAAACGCCCCGAATTTGGTGATGAGCGCGCTCGGCTGGCCTATCTTCGCGACGTTAAGGCCGGCCTGGGCGGCGTGTCGGGTCATGTCGAGGAAGAAATCGGACGTCTTTTCCTTGTCGACGATATCCTGATGAATATCGACGCGCATGAATGGCGCGCCCATTGCGAATTGCCCGACGGCGATCGTGTCGATACGGCCGGAGCCGTTCTCGCTGTCGCGCACGGCGATTGTTTTCTTCTCCCGGTCGAATTCCGGCGCGGCGATGTCGAATGCGCTGAAGGGCTTCGCCATCAGCGCCGAGGCCTCGATGGCTTCGACGGAAACCTTCGTGGAAATCTTGCGCGAGGGCGCGACAGGGACGCGCGGTTGCTCGACGTTCGCCGCGACTTTCGGTTCAGCGGTCCCGGGTCCGCGCGGAAGCAGGACGAGTGCGGCGAAGAGAATGATCGTCGGCCCGACGCCCATTCCGATCGCTGCGCGAACGCCCGCCGGGCGGGCGCGCAGCGTCTGCGCATAACGCCTGTAGTTGGGGTCCAATTCGGCAACGCTCATGAGACGCGACTCCGGCGGCCCGCGGCGGCCACGGGCGGAAAACGCGCCGAGTTTGCGCAGTTGTTTCAAAAGTTAGCGTTAACGGCCCCGCGTGAATTGGGGCATGGTGAACGAAAGGTTTACGCGATGCGCAAAGAAAAGCCCGCGCCTTGAGGGCGCGGGCCTGAAACTGCCGGTCGAGGAGGTCTTACTCTTCCTCGTCCTTCTTGGCTTTCTTGGGCGTCTCTTCGCGGGCCTTGAGCGCCGCGCCGAGAATGTCGCCGAGCGACGCGCCGGAGTCGGCCGAGCCATATTGCGCGATGGCCTCCTTCTCTTCAGCGACTTCGAGCGCCTTGATCGAGACGGAGACCTTGCGGGCCTTGCGGTCGAACAGCGTCACGCGGGCGTCGACCTTCTCGCCGACGGCGAACCGTTCAGGGCGCTGGTCGGCGCGGTCGCGAGCGAGTTCGCTGCGCTTGATGAAGGTGGAGAGATCGGTGCCGGCGATCTTCACATCGATGCCGGACTCCTTCACCTCGATCACTTCGCAGGTGACGACGAGGCCCTTTCTGAGTTCGCCGCCTTCTTCGGCGCTGACAGAAGCGAACGGATCGCCCGCAAGCTGCTTGACGCCCAGCGAGATGCGCTCCTTCTCGACGTCGACGTCGAGGACCTGGGCGTTGATGGTGTCGCCCTTCTTATACTCCTCGATGACCTGCTCGCCGGGACGGTTCCAGTCGAGATCCGATAGATGGACCATGCCGTCCACGTCGCCGTCGAGGCCGATGAAGAGCCCGAACTCGGTCTTGTTCTTCACTTCGCCGGAGACGGTCGAGCCGACCGGATGCTTCTCGGCGAAGGCCTCCCACGGATTCTGCAAGCATTGCTTGAGGCCCAGCGAGATTCGGCGTTTGACCGGATCGACCTCGAGCACCTGAACGTCGACTTCCTGGCTCGTCGAGACGATCTTGCCGGGATGGACGTTCTTTTTCGTCCAGCTCATTTCCGAGACGTGGACGAGGCCTTCGATGCCAGGCTCCAGTTCGACGAAAGCGCCGTAGTCGGTGATGTTGGTCACGCGGCCGTGGAATCTGGCGCTGATCGGATATTTCGCCTCGATGCCCTGCCAGGGATCCTCGAGCAGTTGCTTCATGCCGAGCGAGATGCGGTGCGTCTCGTGATTGATCTTGATGATCTTCACCTTGACGGTCTGACCGATGGTCAGCACCTCGGACGGGTGATTGACGCGCCGCCAGGCGATGTCGGTGACATGCAGCAGGCCGTCGATGCCGCCGAGATCCACGAAGGCGCCGTAGTCGGTGATATTCTTCACGACGCCGTCGATCACCTGACCCTCTTCGAGGTTGGCGACGATCTCGTGGCGCTGCTCGGCGCGGCTCTCTTCAAGCACGGTGCGGCGCGAGACGACGATATTGCCGCGCCGGCGGTCCATCTTCAGGATGTGGAACGGCTGCGGCACGTTCATCAGCGGGCCGACGTCGCGGATCGGTCGGATGTCGACCTGGCTGCGCGGCAGAAAGGCCACGGCGCCGTCGAGGTCGACGGTGAAGCCGCCCTTGACCTGATTGAAGATGACGCCCTCGACCTTTTCATTGGTCTCGAAGGCTTTTTCGAGCTTAACCCAGCTCTCTTCGCGCCGCGCCTTGTCGCGCGAAATGACGGCTTCGCCGAGCGCGTTCTCGACGCGCTCCAAGTAGACTTCGACCTCTTCGCCCACTTGGGGAGCGGGGTCGCGGCCATAGCCGGTGAATTCCTTGATGGCGACGCGGCCCTCGGTCTTGAGGCCGATGTCGATGACGGCGACATCCTTTTCGATGGCGACGACGCGGCCCTTGATGACGGAGCCTTCGAAGGCCTCGTTCTGGCCATAGCTCTCATCAAGCAGAGCGGCGAAATCTTCGCGCGTAGGCGCGCGATCGGTCGTAGCGGACATTTGTTCTCCCGAGAGCCCAGAGAGGGCGGCGCCGGCAAGGGTTAGCGTTGCAGATCGGCTTTCGGCGATCGGACGTCCCCCGCGGCTAAAACGCGAGGCTGGACGAAAAGTTCGCTAAGCGAACTGCCGGCGCGGCCCGATGTCGAAAACCAAAGCGAATGCCCCAGCTTGGTTACCGAGGCGGGGCCTATCTACCAGCGGCGCGCCGCCGTCGCAAGCGCGCCGAAAAGAAAAGAGTCGACGCAGCCTGCGCAAAGCCATGATATTGCACTGCAATAAGTTAACAATATACTGTTTTAATATAATAATCATAATGCAAAAGGGCTCGTTTGTTGGCGAATTTCTCGCTAGCGGAATCGCAGCCGCACGCATAGTCTGCGTCCTACTGCCACGCTTCGGCGCGCCGCCAAGCGTCAGCGCCGGCGCGCCCGCCGCCCGGAGCAACATTGGCGCGCCGGGCCGCTTGGCCGAAGCCCAGTAGAACTTCGCTCTCGCCGTCCAGACGGCGAGAGCGTCGACTTCCCGTCGTTGCGACGGGGATATAAAGAGGAGAAGAGATGAAGACGAATATTATTTCAGGTTCGGCTCTCGCCGCCGCCGCCGTCGCCCTTGCTCTGAGCGGCGCATCGGTTGCGCCCGCCCACGCGCATTCCGCGAAGTCGACCCACGCGAAGACCCATTGCGGCGCCAAGGGAACATGCCGCGGCATGGCCAAGTGCCACCACAAGGCGCAGTGTCACCATCACAAGGGTCGCTGCAACATGAAGAGCCGCTGCCACAGCAAGTAATCGGCTTGCGCGGGGGCGGCGCCTACGGCCGTCCCCGCCACGCTGATGCGGCTCCGGCATGAGCGGCGATGCCTGAGAGGGGAACACGTCATGGAAAAACCCGCGCCGCTTGGCTACGGCTTGGGTCTGCGGCCAATCTATTATGAAGAGATCCTGTCGTCGCGCCCGCCGATCGACTGGTTCGAAATCATTTCTGAAAACTACATGCTCGCCGGCGGCCGACCTTTGGCGATGTTGGAGCGGATACGCGCCGATTATCCCGTCGTCATGCATGGCGTCTCGATGTCGCTTGCGTCAACCGACCCGCTCAACTTCGACTATTTGCGGCAGTTGAAGGCGCTCGCCGAACGCGTCCAGCCGGCATGGGTTTCAGATCACATCGCCTGGACAGGCGTTCATGGGGTGACGCTCCACGATCTGCTGCCGATTCCCTACACGCGCGAATCGCTTGCGCATGTCGTCGAGCGCATCCAACGGGTGCAGGATTTTCTCAAGCGTCGTCTGGTCGTTGAGAACGCCTCGACCTACGTGTCCTTTGTCGATTCCGAGATGAGCGAACACGAGTTCGTTCGCGAAATGGCCGAGCGCGCCGACTGCCTGTTGCTGCTCGACGTCAACAATGTTTTCGTCTCGAGCTTCAACCACGGCTTCGATCCCGTCGCCTTCATCGATGGCGTTCCGGCCGATCGCGTCGTGCAATTTCACATGGCGGGTCATACCAACAATGAGACGCATCGCGTGGACACACACGACCAGCCGGTCTGTGACGAGGTCTGGGCGCTCTACGAGCACGCGCGTCGGCGCTGCGGCGACGTCTCCGCCATGATCGAGCGCGATGACAATTATCCGCCGCTCGCGGAGCTTTTGGACGAACTCCAGAATATGCGTGATATCGACGCCCGTATCTCAAAAGAGCAAGCGCTCAGCGCGGCATGAAACTCGCAGATTTTCAGATTCTGTTTCAGCAGCGCGTGCTGGCCGGCTCAGGAGAGGCGGACAAGCCTCTCCTGAAAAAATTGAGGCCGTCGCCGCGCGGCGCCACGCCAGAGACGCTGCTGGACGTCTATCAGACCGGCTACCGCATTCGACTGGCGGACTTTGTCTCGCAGGATCACCCGGGGCTGCGCGCGATTCTCGGAGACGAGGCGTTTGACGGGCTGGTTGACGACTACATCGACCAATGTCCGTCGCGCGATCCGAACGCCCGCTGGTTTACGACCGGACTGCCGGACTTCATGCGCGAAAATGCGCGCTGGCGCGACGATGGTGCGGCCGTGTCCATGGCGCTGTTTGAGCGCGCCATGGTCGACGCCTTCGACACAGCTGACGAAACGCCGGTGACGGTGCAGGCGCTGGCGGGATTTGCGCCCGACGATTGGGCGCGACTCGCTTTCGAATTCGACCCGAGCCTCACGCTGCTCGAACTCGCCGCCGGCACGATCGAGGCGTATAGCGCGGCGATCAGCGAGGAGCCGCCGGCGAAAGTCGATAAGCCCGCGGCGGGCGGTCACATCGAATATGCCGCCGTATGGCGCGTCGATCATGAATCCGCCTATCGCCAGCTCGAGCCCGACGAATATGTCGCGCTTTCCGAAGCGCGCGCCGGCCACGCCTTCGGCGACATTTGTCAGATGACCGCCTTTCAGCAGGCGGGCGAGATTGCGCCGGAGCGGCTGGCGCAATCGCTGTCGAGCTGGTTCGAGGACGGCATGATTATCGGCGTGCGCGTCCGCGGGGACGATCAGTCTTCGAATACGCCTTCAAGCGCGTAGTGCTGGACGCTCTTGCGGTTGGCGATGAGTTCGTCGGCCGTCGGCTCGCCCTTCATGGCGCGAGAGATCGCGAGCTTCGTCGCTTCGTAATTGGTGCGATAGAGATCCTTCTTGTCGAGCTCCGCATGGGTGGCGCAACGCGGATCGAGCCAGACCATGATGATCATGCACAGGTCGTTGAGCTGATCCTTAGGGAGAATTCCTTCGGCGACGCAGTCGACGATGGCGTCGCCGGTCGCCGCCTGCACCACGCCGCCAAGAAGCTCGACGTAATCTTCCGATTTGACCGTCATCTTGGTGGTCATCATCGTCGCCGGCCGCACCTGCTGATTGAGGTCGCGGATGACGAACATGCGCGGATGGCCCGCGACCTGACCCGCCATGCTGGCGAAGGCGTGCCCGACCGGACCCTTGACGTTGCCGATCATCACTTCCGGCATGGCGTCGGTATATTGTCCGTCCGCGGCCAGAACCGTCGCTTCGCCCGTCGCCAGCCAGATATGCTCGGTCATCGTCGTTCCTCTTGCGTTGATCGAGCGCTCGATAGCATCGCGCGCCGTCACATGGAAGCCGGCGATCGTCAGACAGGGCGGCGCGTTGGCGATGGCCAAGCGGCTATCGAGGATCTATTCCGCGCGGCATGCCGTCGTAGCGCACTTGCCGATCCTCGCCGCCAGCGCCTCTTTGTCGCGCGCGAGAGTTTCGATCAACCCGCGCTTGATGCGCGCGACGAGTCCCGGCCCCTCATAGATGAGCGCCGAATAGAGCTGGACGAGCGTCGCGCCGGCGTCGATTTTGGAGAGCGCCGCGTCGGCGCTGTCGATGCCGCCGACGCCGATCAGCGGAAACTGGCCTTCAACGCGCAAAAATGTTTGCGCGAGCATGCGCGTCGAGAGATCGAACAGTGGCGCGCCGGAGAGACCGCCGCTCTCCTTCGCAAAATGCGAACGCAGCGTTAGGGGCCGCGAAATCGTCGTGTTCGACACAATCATGCCGTCGATGCGCTTGTCGCGCGCGACGCGCACGATGGCGTCGAGCTGTTCGAGCGTGAGATCGGGCGCGATTTTGAGGAGCAAAGGCCGCCGAACCGGCGCCGCGTCGCGCGCCTCTACGACACGCGCCAGCAAATCTGAAAGCGCCGCCGGCTCCTGAAGATCGCGCAGGCCGGGCGTATTCGGCGAACTGACGTTGATCGTAAAATAGCTTGCGACGTCGGCGAAGGCGCTGACGCCAGCGACATAGTCCGCCACGCGGTCCGCCGCGTCTTTGTTTGCGCCGATATTGACGCCGACGATTCCTCGCCGCGCGCGCTTCGACAGGCGCGCCAGCGCCGGCGCATGGCCCTCATTGTTGAAGCCGTAGCGATTGATGACGGCGCGGTCCTCGATGAGTCGAAAGGCGCGCGGACGCGGATTGCCGGGCTGCGCGCGCGGCGTCAGCGTTCCAACTTCGACGAAGCCGAACCCGAGGCCGAGCATCGCGTCGGCGACTTCGGCATTTTTGTCGAAGCCCGCCGCGAGGCCGATCGGGTTGGGAAACTCGAGACCGAAGGCGTGGACCGCGAGACGCGGATCATTCGCCGGCGGCGCATGAGCAGGCAGCAGTTTCAGCGCGGCGATCGTCGCATGATGCGCCGTTTCAGCGTCGAGCAGACGCAAAAGCGGCGATGCGATCGCGAAGGTGTCCGTCATTTCAGGACGGCCGAAAAATCGTGCCGGCCGTCCGCGCCTAAGGGCAGCGGATGGACGCGCGCAACCGACTCGAGAGGAAGCGGCGCATAAAGATGCGGGAAAGGCGCGCCGCCGCGCGAAACCTCCCATCTGAGCGCCTCGCCGAGCGCGGCGGCGCTCACCGCGACGAGCAGCAGATCGGTTTGGCCGGCGAAATATCTCGCCGCTGTTTCCTCGACCTGATCCGCGGCCGAAAAGTGAATGAAGCCGTCGGCGAGATCGACCGTCGCGCCGCTAAAGACGCCCGCCGCTTCTGCCGCGCGCCACTCGGATTGCGAAACGATTTTGTAGATATGAGTCACGAACCCATCAGCCCTGTCTCAAGCCCGCCGAGTCACTCCGCGGCGTGCGGGGTTCTCTGCGCAGCGGCCGCCAGCGCGGCGCGGCGCGGCAGACGCGCGATCATGCCGATGAGCGCACGGTCGGAGAGCGCCACCAGCCGCTCGCCGCGGTTCAGCCAATTGACCGCGTCCTCGATCGTCTCGGCGTCGGCGATTTTAGTTTCGGCCAAGGCGCGGTCCGCGGTGATCTGCCCGCGCTGCCTCGGGCGTCGCGTCGGCAGCCAGCTTTCGTGCAGCGCGCGCAACTCCGGATCGGCGTGGAGCGCCAGCAGACCATTGACGTCATCTTCGCCGGCGCGCGCCAGCGCCTTGGAAAGCGCTTTGCCGCGCTTGGCGATCGGCGGCGTCGCCGTTTCTTCGGGAGTCGTCAGCACGCCGGCGCGACGAAACATCAGGCCAAGCCAACGTTGACTCGTCGCCCAGGAAATAACGATCGCGAGCACGAGGCCGGCGATCGTCGGCGACATCCAGGCGACCAGCGAAGGCGAAATCATGAAGCCTGCGACGAGGCTTAAGACGCCCAGCGCCACGTGCCATATGTGGCGGCGGACGATATCGGCAAACGGCACCGAGCCGTCGTCGCGACGCTGCGGATCCCAACCGGTATCGAAGCCGAAAACGATGTGCAGCACATGGCCGGTCTGAATCAGCATCATGATCGGCGCCAGCAGGGCGGACAGCACGACTTCGAAAAGGGTCGAGATCAGCAGCATGATCACGCCGCCGGAGCCTTTGCGCGTTTCCGGCTCAAAGATGGCGACGATCAGGCCCAACATCTTGGGGGCGAGCAGAATGCCCATCGTCAGTCCGAAGAGTTCGAGCGACCGTTCGGCGTCGAACCGCGGGAAGGTCGGAAAGAGCGCAAATTCGCCGGTAAAATATTCCGGTCGGAAATAGCTCGCCTGGAAGACGATGACGATACCGATGAGAAGTTGCAGCAGCCAGAGCGGCGACGTCAGATAGCCGAAGATGCCGGTGAGAAAATGCTGTCGCGACGCCCAGTGAAAACCTTTGCCGAGCAGTACGCGCGAATGCTGCAGATTGCCCTGACACCAGCGCCGGTCGCGAATCGACAGATCGATCAGCGAGGGCGGGCTTTCTTCATAAGAGCCGCCGAGCGTAGGCGTCATGTAGACCGCATATCCGGCGCGGCGGATAAGCGCGGCTTCGACGAAGTCATGGCTCAGAATATGGCCGCCCCAGGGCGGGCGGCCGCGCAGGTCGGGCAGGCCGCAGTAGCGGGCGAAGGCCTCCGTGCGGATGATCGCGTTATGCCCCCAATAATTGCCGTCGCGGCCCATCCAGGCCGTGAGGCCCATTGCGATGACGGGGCCATAGATGCGCGCGGCGAATTGCTGGACGCGGGCGAAGAGCGTGTTGCGGTTGATGATCAGCGGAAGCGTCTGGATGATGCCGCTGTCGGGGTCGGCCTCCATTGCGGCGGCGAGCTGCACAATGGTCGGCCCGCTCATCAGGCTGTCGGCGTCGAGCACCACCATGTGCTTATAGGCGCCGCCCCAGCGCGAGACGAAGTCTTCAATATTGCCCGCCTTGCGTCCCGTGTTCTTTTCACGCCGGCGGTAGAAGATTCGCGCCTGTGGGCCCAGCCGGCGGCGAATGCCGATGAAGGCGCGCTCTTCGGCGACCCAGATGTCGGGATTGGTGGTGTCGGAGAGGAAGAACCAATCGAAATGCGCGCCAAGGCCGGTCGCTTGCACGTCTTCGTAGATCGTCTGCAGGGCGGCGAACACCCGGCTCGGCGCCTCATTGTAGATCGGCATCACAACGGCGGTGGTTTCGGCGAGCGCCGTCGGTAAAGCCGGGCGCCGGCGCTGGCGCATCAGCAGGGCGAAGCCAACGACGCAGCTCGTGAAGGACAGCGCGATCCAGGAGAAGTTCAGCACGAACAACCCCAGCAGCGCCCACTTCAATGTCGTCACCCCGCCGACGTCGACGACCTTATACATCTCGTGAGCGCCATAGGCGGTCAGCGCCAAGCCGCCGCCAAAAGTCAAAATCCTCGCCAGCCATGGCGTGCGCCACAGCCAAGGCGCTTCGGCTTTGCGCCGCTGGCGCTTGTCGAATTTGAAGAGATTTTGCGCCGGCATCGACAGCCGGCTCTCGATCGGGGTCGGCGGGGCGGCGGCAGGATCGGAGCTGGCGGTCCGCCATGCCATTGCCCGCGGCGGATCGTCTGAAGGAGCGAGGGTCACGACGTCCATCGATAAAGCCAGGTCTCGCTGATCGGTCGCTCGTCGGACTGCAAAACGAGCCGAAGCTCGCAATAGTTCTCGCCGGCAGGGTCTACGTCGAAGGCGACGCGGCAGGACTTTGCCGACGGATTTAAATAGGTGCGAATATTCGTCGCCAATCCCGGAGAGGTCGTCAACGCTGCTTTCAGCTGCGTTGTGCGTTGAGGGTCCGCCAACACGTCGCCGGAAAAGGCGACAATAAAACGGCGGAGCTTGCCGCCCGGCGCACGGCCCGAGCGCGCGCGCATGGCGATCGCCAGCGGCGGCCGCGTCGGCGGCCCCCAGCACCAGAACTGCCGATAGGCGAAGGACATCTCGTTGCCGGCGACCAGAGCGGTCTTGGGCCGCCAATAGGCGACGATATTGGCGTTGATTTCGGATTCCGAGGGAATTTCGACGAGCTGCAGGCCTCCTTCGCCCCATTCGCCGAGCGGTTCGACCCATAGCGAGGGACGGCGCTCCCAGTGCTGCTGGTCGTCCTCATAGTCGTCGATGTCGCGCTGCCGGATCAGCGAGCCAAAGCCCTGCGGATTGTCGTCGACAAAGGAGGAGAACTGCAGACTTTCGCGGTTCGACACGGGTCGCCAGAGCCATTCGCCCTGGCCGCTGAGCATCTGAATGCCGTTGATGTCGGCGACCATCGGCCGCCAATCGTCGAGCCTGGGGCGGTCGAGCGGCGTAAAGAGCGAAGCCCCGGCAAAGCCCGCGATCCCCAAATGATCGACCGCCGTCCGCGGATAGAGCGTCAACTCCGTGTCGATGAGCGTCGCTTCGCCGGGCCGCAGCGTGAAGCGATAGACGCCGGCGACGCTGGGCGAATCGAGCAGAGCATGGATGACGAGCGCGTTGTCGCCGAGCGTGGGCTTCTCGATCCAGAAACTGCGGAAGGCGGGGAACTCCTCGCCGCGCGGATCGGCCGTTCGAATGGAGAGGCCGCGCGCCGTGACGCCCAGATTCTGCCCGCGCGCGACGGCCCGATAGAAACTCGCCCCCTGGAATATGGCGAGTTCCGCTTCAGCGCCGCCATTTTGGGCGTGCAGCACCCGAAAGCCTGAAAAGCTGAGGTCGGGAAGCGTCTCCGGGACATTGAGCGCGCCATAGTCGAAGCGGCTCGCCTCATAAGGCAGTCGCGCGGCGACGGCGGTCTCCACGACGTAGATATCCACAGCAGCCGCAAAAATATGGCCGCGGTGAAGCGGCTCGATGCTGAAACCCGTGTTGTCGTGACGCCAAATCGCCGCGTCGGGCTTCGTCTTGATCCCGACGAATTGTTCGTAGGAGAGATTAGCGAAGGGTTCGGGCAGGTCGGTTCGCGGCGGCGTATACGGCTTTGCGGCCAGCGCGCGGGCAAGTTCGACAACCATGTCGCGCGAGAATGGCGCAGACTTTTGAACAGTCGGGGGGGCGACTTGACTGACGGTCCCCGCGCTTGACGGCGGCGGAACGATTCCCGCCGCGATTGCGCCCAAGCCCGCTTTCAAAACATCTCGACGTTCAAACATGAGCTACCGAAGGAGGCCGATCCGCGCGGTCCATGAACGGGTGATTGAGCCTTGTTGCGGCGCTGGGCTGGCGACAGCCCCTCTATACAAGAAAGCTAAGGAGACAAAATGGTTTTCTTGGCGGTTTTTGAAGGCTGCGCGCGAAAGCCGCGGCGGCTTGCGCTCCGCCGCTCGAATCTGCCAGAACCGCGGCCTGAGCGGCGTCGCACGCCGGCTCCTTACGCCAACGTCTAGCCTTGGGCGCCAGATGCCGAAATCCAGAAGCGCGCTCGCGATCGTCCTTGCCGCCGGCGAAGGCACGCGGATGAAATCCAACCGGCCGAAGGCGCTGCACGAGGTCGCCGGCCGCTCCATGCTCGCCAATGTGCTGTCGAGCGCCGTGACGGCGGGCGTCGGCCGCATCGCCGTGATCGTCGGCCCAGGACGCGACGACGTCGGCGCTGAAGCGCGCCGCTCTATCGCTGGCGCAGACATCTTCGTGCAGAGCGAAAGGCTTGGCACGGCGCACGCCGTTCTCGCCGCGCGCGCCGCCATCGCGGAAGGATGCGACGACCTGCTGGTGCTCTTCGCCGACACGCCGCTGGTGACGGCGCCGACGATCGGCGCCTTGCGCGCCGCCCTTGCGGGGGGCGCCGCCGTCGCCGTTCTGGGGTTTCAGGCGTCGGACCCCTTCGGCTACGGACGGCTGCTGCGCGACGACTCGGGGCGTCTCGTCGCCATCCGCGAGGAAAAAGACGCCACAGATGAAGAACGCGCGGTCACGCTCTGCAACGGCGGTCTGATGGCGATCGACGGGGTAGAGGCGCTGCGCCTGCTGGAAAAGATCGACAACAAAAACGCCAAGGGCGAGTTCTATCTTACCGACGTGGTGGAGCTCGCGCGCGCCGACGGACGCGAAATGAGAGTCGTCATCGCTGACGAAACCGAAGTTCTCGGCGTCAACGACCGTATCCAGCTTGCGCAGGCTGAGGCCCTCGCGCAGACGCGTCTTCGCCGCGCCGCAATGGCCGCGGGCGCGACGATGACCGCGCCGGAGACGGTTTTTCTCTCCGCCGACACCGTGATCGGCCGCGACGTGACGATCGAGCCGCATGTCGTCATCGGACCGGGCGTTGAAATCGCCGACGGCGCGGTGATCCACGCCTTCTCGCATCTTGAAGGCGCGCGCGTCGGCGAACGCGCGAGCGTCGGTCCCTTCGCGCGACTGCGTCCGGGCGCGGCGCTTGCCGAGAAAGCCAAGGTCGGGAATTTCGTCGAGATCAAGAACGCCAATGTCGCGCCAGGCGCCAAGGTCAATCACCTGTCCTACATTGGCGACGCCGACATCGGCGCCAACGCCAATATCGGCGCAGGAACCATTACCTGCAATTACGACGGCTTCCTCAAATATCGCACGACGATCGGCGAAAACGCCTTTATTGGCTCAAACTCGTCGCTTGTCGCGCCAGTCACGATCGGGCAGGGCGCCTATGTCGGGTCCGGCTCCGTCATCACCAAGGATGTTGCGCCCGACGCGCTCGCGGTGGCGCGCGGCCGGCAGATGGAAAAGGCGGGCTGGGCGGTCTCGTTTCGTATGGCGCAGGCGGCGAAAAAGGCGAAGGTGGAATAGGCCGGACTTTCTTTCACGCTCATGCTAAATTAGGCGCTATGATTACGCTTTCCCGCGAGACCGAGGTCTTGGCTGAGCGCCTCGCGGCCGCCCGGCGGGTCTCGGTCGATGAGGCCGTCCGTCAGGCGCTGGAAGCGTCCGCGCGGGCGGCGGGCGTGGCGCCGGCGCAGCGATCCGCGCGCGCGCTGAGCGACGCCGAAATCGCCGCGAAAAAAGCGCGCATTGACCAACTCGTCGCGGAAATTGCCGCCTTGCCGATCCTCGATCCGCGTTCTCCGCAGGAAATCATGGACGACATTAACGAGCTATGATCGTCGTGGATAGCTCGGCATTGATCGCCATCGTCCTGAACGAGCCGGAAAGGGAGGCGTTCGAGGCCATCGTCATCGTCGAGCGTGGCGTGATGTCGGCCGTCAATGTGCATGAGTCCGCATGCGTTTTGCGCGCGCGCCTCGGTGAGGACGGCGTTGCGCTCATGTGGCGGCTTATGGCGGAATTCGAGATTGAGATCGCGCCCTTCGACGCGGCCCAGGCGCGCGCGGCGATCGCCGCCTATGGGCGCTACGGCAAGGGCGTCGATCCCAAGGCGCGCCTCAATCTCGCCGATTGCGCCTCCTATGCGCTCGCCAAGACCCTCGATTGGCCGCTGCTTTTCAAAGGCGCCGACTTTTCGGCGACCGACGTGCGCGCCTGTCGTTTATGAAGCTTGCGGCGAGGCCGAGCGAGCGGGAGCCTCCCTCAACCCTGATTCGCGTCTTTACTCGCGCCCATTCGCTTTGGCGGCGCACTTGCTATTATGCTTTTGGAGGTCGTCATGTGCGGCATTGTGGGAATCATCGGAACGGCTCCGGTCGCCGGGAAAATCGTCGAGGCGCTCAAGCGTCTCGAATATCGGGGCTATGATTCCGCCGGGATCGCCACTCTGGAGAATGGGCGGCTCACCCGTGTGCGGGCGAGCGGCAAGCTCAAGAATCTCGAAGAAAAGCTCGCGACCGCGCCGCTCTCCGGCGCCATCGGCATCGGCCATACGCGCTGGGCCACCCATGGCCGCCCCACCGAGAACAACGCCCATCCGCACGTCAACGACCGCGTCGCGGTGGTTCATAATGGCATCATCGAAAATTTCCGCGAGCTGCGCGCCGAGCTGACGGCGAAAGGCCATGTCTTTTCGAGCGAGACCGACTCCGAGGCCGTCGCCCATCTTGTCGCCGACGCGCTGCGCACTGGCGCGACGCCGGAAAAAGCTGTCGCGGCGGCGTTGAAGCGCCTGAAGGGCGCCTTTGCGCTCGTCTTTCTTTTTGAGGGCGAAAACGATCTTCTGATCGGCGCGCGGCGCGGTTCGCCGCTCGCCGTCGGCTGGAGCGACGAAGGCGCCTATCTCGGCTCCGACGCTCTCGCGCTCGCGCCATTCGCGACGTCCATCGCCTATCTCGACGAGGGCGACTGGGTGACGCTGACGCGCGAAGGCGCGCGCTTCCATGACGCGAGCGACACGCTCGTCGAGCGGCGCTTTCAACCGCTGACGGCCGGATCCTTCCTGGTCGACAAGGGCAACTATCGCCATTTCATGGCCAAGGAAATCCACGAGCAGCCGGAGGTCGTCGGCCGCACGCTGGCGCATTATCTCGATCTGGCCGAGGGCGTCGTGCGCCTGCCGTTCGAATTCAAATTCGATCCGCGCGCGCTCTCGCGCGTGACCATTTCGGCGTGCGGCACGGCCTATTACGCCGGCCTCGTGGCGCGCTACTGGCTTGAGCGATTCGCCCGCCTTTCGGTCGAAATCGATATCGCTTCCGAATTTCGCTACCGCGAGGCGCCGCTGCCCGAGAATGGCTTGACGATTGTGGTCTCGCAGTCCGGCGAAACCGCCGATACGCTCGCCGCGCTGCGCTACGCCCGCGAACAGGGCCAGCACATTCTCTCGATCGTCAACGTCGAGACCTCGACGATCGCGCGCGAGAGCGACACGGTGGCGCAGACATTGGCGGGACCCGAGATCGGGGTCGCCTCGACCAAGGCCTTCACCTGTCAGCTCGCGGTTTTCGCCTGTCTAGCATTGGCGCTGGGCCGCGCGCGCGGCGTAATGAGCAAGGAGCGCGAACGCGAACTGGTCGCCGAGCTTGTCGCGGCGCCGGGGCAGATGGCGCAGGCGCTCGCGCACGAGGCGCAGATCGAACCCGTGGCGCGCGACGTGGCGCGGGCCTCGAGCGTGCTCTATCTCGGTCGTGGACCGGCCTTTCCGCTGGCGCTGGAAGGCGCGCTGAAGCTCAAGGAACTCTCCTATATCCACGCGGAGGGCTATGCGGCGGGAGAACTGAAACATGGGCCGATCGCGCTCATCGACTTCGCCATGCCGGTGATCGTGCTAGCGCCCCCGGACGCGAGCCTAGAAAAAACTGTCTCGAATCTTCAGGAAGTCGCCGCGCGCGGCGGCCACCTGATTCTGATCGGTTCGCCGCACGCCCGGGACGCCGCGGCCGCCGAACTCGCCGGTTTCATCGAAATGCCGGAAAGCGTCGCGGGCCCGTTCGCGGTCATCGTCTACGCCGTTCCGGCGCAGCTCCTCGCCTATCACGTCGCGACCTTCATGGGCAAAGACGTGGATCAGCCGCGCAATCTCGCCAAGAGCGTGACGGTGGAGTAGGGCGCTCAGCCCCTCGTGATGATCTCGACGGCGTTCTGCGCCTCGACAAGGGCGCTCTCGACCGCCGGCATGCCCTGACCGTCCGAATGGGCGAGTAGGACGTTGCCGAAGCGTTTTGGCAAGGCGCGCATCGTGGCGACGATCCCCGGCGCGGCGATGAGGTGATGGTGGCCCCAGCGCGTCAGCCGCACCTCGGCGAGCCGCGCCTTGCCGAACGCCTCCGGCATGAAACGTCGCAGCTCTTCGACGATCGGCGCGGCGAAGGCGGCGCGTTCGCCCGCGAGCAGGCGGGCGCGACCCGCGCGAGGGTCTCGAAACGGCGCATAGACGGTCAGGACGCTGTGATCCTTGGGCCGCTCGGCGGCAGGTAGCACTGCGGTCGCGCTGATTGCGTCGCTGAAGCTCTGGGCGCCCAGGGCCCAGCTGTCATAGGGCAGCTCCGCCGGCGGTCCCTCGAAACAGCAGTTGGCGACGAGATAGCTACCCTGCCGCAACCTGGTCATTTGCGCCGTCGCGGCGGGATCGAGGCCGCGCAGAATGCGGCCGGCGAAAAAGTAGGGCGCGGCGACGACCGCCCAGCGCGCCTCGAGACAGCGGGGCTCCCCAGGGTGTTGCGCGTCGAACCAGCCCACGCGGGCGTAGCCGCCTTCCGCCGGCTCGATCGCGTAAACCGCGGCGCCCGTGACGATGCGTCCCTCGCCGGCGCGTGAAAAGCGCGCCACCAAGGCGCGGGCGATCGCCGCGTTGCCTCCTGGGAAGGCGTAGATCGGCGCGTTGATCTCCGAAAGAAAATTGACGCCCGCATAGGCGGATATTTCGGCCGTGGGCGCGCCGAGCGCCGAGAGGCTGTAGGCGTCAAGCAGGCCGAAGAGTTCGGCGTCGATATGCTCGCGCCGCAGGAATTCGTGCAGGGAGAGCTGGTCCAGCGCAAGCGCCGACTCCGTCGCCTCCCCGATCGGAATATTGGGAAAGTCCGGGCTCTCGCCGAGGCGGCGCAAAAGCGCCTTTAGCCGCTCATAGCCGCTGCGCCATTCACCTTCCCTTGGATCCCCCGCGCCGGCCGCCCCGGATAGCGCTCTGTCGACCGGTTCGCTGACAGGGCGCGGCGTGAGGCCCAGCGTCTCGTACAGCGCCATGAAAGGATGGGATATGTCAACGATATAGGCTGATCCGAGCGCATAATCGACATCGCGCCAACGCTCGGATTTGGCGACGCCGCCAGAGTCCGACTCGCGCTCAAGGACGAGCACGTCGCGATCCCGTAGCAGCGCCGCGACGGCGAGGCCGGCCAGGCCGCCGCCAATAACGACGACGTCGACGCGCCGCTCGGGGGCCGAAAGCGGCGCGCGCCAAAGCCCGTCGCGGATCGCGTGCATGGGCGCGAAACTGTCGCCCGTCCATTCGCCCAGCTGATAGGGCGGCTCTGGCGCCGCTTCGGCGCTCGGCAGGATCAGCTGAGTCGCCAGGGCTCCCAGTCCTGCGATCGTCGCGCGACGCGTCAACATGGCCGCTTCCAAAGACAACAAGCTCGATACTGCATGCCGTTCCACTGAGGGTGAGCGTCGCCATTGACAGGGGGCGGGCTGAACTGGTCTATGCGGGCGACGCCGCGCCTGGCGCGATAGCTTCGATCGGCGCACGATCCCGTCCGAGGGACGCCTCGCGCTTTTCGAAACCAAGTTCTGAACCTGAAAGGACGCGCCGACACTTGCTCGCCTCGATCCCTCCTGTCTATGTCGCGCCCTTCGAACGGGCCTGGCGCAACCGGGAGCTTATCCGCGCCGTCGTGCGGCGCGAGTTCATTTCCCGATTTCGCGGCTCGGCGCTTGGACCGCTCTGGGCGGTGCTCTCGCCGCTCTTCATGCTGCTCACCTATACCGCGCTGTTCTCGATCACGGTTCCGCAGCTTTCCGCCGGCGTGAGCGTCACTGACTATGCAAGCTCGATTTTCATCGGGCTTATTGTCTTCAATCTGTTTAGCGAACTCGCCTATCGGGCGCCAATGCTCTTGCACGAGCATGTCAACTTCGTGAAGAAGTCGATTTTCCCCAGCGAAACCATCGCCTGGACTGCGACGATCCGGGCGTTCACCTACGGTGGAGTGGGCTTCGCCGTCTACATCGTCTTTCGGTTGCTGACGGCAGGAACAATTCCCTTAACGATCGTGCTGACGCCATTTCTGATCGCGCCCTTTTTTCTCTTTACCATTGGCGTCGTGTGGTTTCTGATGGCGCTCGGGGCGTTCACGCGCGACGTCGCCCATATCATGGCCTCCGTCGTGCCGGTGCTCATGTTCGCGACGCCGATCTTCTATCGCCTGGACCAGATCGCCGCCATGTCCGGATCGGTCGCATTGTGGCTTCGTCTCAACATCGTCGGCGATTACATCGAGATGCTGCGTGGCCTTGCGCTTGATGGAACAATTCCAAACATCTTTGGCTATTTCGCGCTTGTCGCGATCTCCTACGCCGTGTTCCTTGGCGGCTATCAGTTTTTCATGCGCTACAAATCGGTCATCGTCGATGTCATCTGAGCCCACAATCCGCTGCGCGGGCGTCGGCAAGGCTTTCCAGCTCTATGCGCATCAGAACGATCAGCTCAAGCAGATCCTGTTTGGCCTATGGAAGAAGTTCTATAAGGACAAATGGGTTCTGCATGACGTCAATTTCACGGTTGAGCGAGGCGAGCGCGTCGGCATCGTGGGACGCAACGGCGCCGGCAAGACAACGCTACTGCAGATTCTGTGCGGCATTACCCAGCCAACGAAGGGCGATTTCAGGGTCGGCGGCCGTATCGCGCCAATTTTGGCGCTCGGCTCGGGCTTCGACGGCCTGCTGACGGGGCGCGAAAACGCCCGCATCGGCGCGGCGATCCTGGGGCTGTCGCGCAAGGAGGTCGACGCGTGCATCGAAGACATCGCCGCCTTCGCGGACATCGGGCCATTTTTTGAGCAGCCGATGCGCACCTATTCGATGGGCATGATCGCGCGAGTGGCTTTCGCGATCTGCGCCTACGCCAAGGCCGACGTGCTCATCGTCGATGAAGCGCTTTCGGTCGGCGACGAAATATTTCAGCGCAAGTGCGAGAAATATATCGCCGAATTCGCCAAAACCGGCACCATTCTGATGGTGTCGCACGATCTCAACTTTCTCGCCTCTCTGTGCAACCGCGTGCTCTGGCTGGAAGACGGCGTCGTGCGCGAGATCGGCGACCCGGCGAAGGTGGTCGCCAACTACCGTAAGGCGATGCGCGCCGAAGAAACTCAGGCGAGCGGCGTCGCGTAGGCGTCCCGCGCGGATGAAGCGCGTTGGCCGAGAAGGCGCTTGGGCTTTGGGCTGCGGTTGAGCCGGGCAAGGAGCCAAACTGAAACGCCGACTTCGGCGAGGGCGAGCGCGGCAAGCAGCAAGACGAACAGCCCATTGATGCGCAGAAGCGATTCAAGCGCGACGAGAAAGCCGATGTGCACGGCTGGAACCGCAATCGTGGCGAGGCCTCCCGCCGCGCCGCGCCGGCCGGTGATGTTCCCGAATGTCAGGACGAGCGCCAGCGCGAGGAGCGTATGGGCAAAGGCGAGCGCCGGCACGCCGAAGCGCTTCGCCGCCTCGGCCGTCCACTCTCCGAGCTGGCGCGGATCGCCCCGCGCCGCAGCATAATTGGCGAGAAAGGCGCCGGCCGACAATTCATAGACGCCGCGCCAGCCCCGGTCGGGCAGCGATGCGCTGCCCTGCATCGGCAACGCCATGGCGTATTCATCGAAATTGGCGATGCGCACGTCGCCTGTCGTCAATGAGCGCGTCTGGATGCTGCCGTTGGAGAGCGCGACGATCACCCCTGATTCATTGCGGCGAAATTCCGCGCGCGCCGCCGTCACCGTCTCTTCCTGCATCTTTTCGATGGACAGCTGACGCACGAACAGATTGACCGCAAGGTCAGGCGTCTCCCAACGCTCGATGTAGAGCGTCTTCACGCCATTGTCGAAAGTGTAGAAACGCGCCGCGTCGAGCATACGATGGTTAAGCGAATTGCGCACGACATTGAGCACATCCTGCATGCCGCTCGAATAGTAGGGCGCCGCGAAATTGGCGAGCAGATAGCCGAGGACGACGACGCCGGCCGCCAAGACCAGTGCTGGGCGGCAGATGGCCCAGACGGAAAGGCGCAGCGCGTAGAGAACGGCGATCATGCCTTCGCTCGACATGCGGCCGAACTCGAGCGCGGTGGCGACGCCAACCGCCATCGGCAAAGTCACGTAAGCCACCGTCGGAGTCACCCCGATCAAAGCGGGAATGACAAGGCCGCCGCGCACGGCGGCCGGCGGCAGTTGGTAAAGCAGATATGACAAGACGACCGGAATGGAGAGCGCGAACTGCACGATGAGCACGCCGAACCCAATGCGCTTGAACAGATAGCGGAACAACAGGCGCGGCATGGCGGGGGCTCCGCGCTATCGCTCGGCGTCGCGCCGAGCGGCAAAGAAAGTTCGCGTCGCGCCGCCCAAGCCGAAGAGCGGCGCGCCGGCGCAAAGCGGGCCATGAGGCGAGACGCCGCGCGTCACTGCTTGAACCTCGCCCAGGCGGCCTGCGAATAGTGCGTCCACGCCTCATCGAACACGCCATTCTTCGGCAGCGCTGTCGCGCCGGCCCAATGCGCGAAATAGATCTCCTTGCCTTCGTAGTCGACGGGCTTGCCGTTCTTAAATTCGACGCCTGGCGCCTTGTAGAAGCTTTCGTGGGAGGCGCCCGCGATGACGTTCGGCAAAAGCTCGATTTTCAGGCCCCGGCGGTGCGTGACGAAATTGACGAGCGGCTGGGCGAAGAGCTGACCGCGCTTGCGCACGTCATGGAAAATGACGGCGTCGTCGCGGATCGTCTCGATGAAATCGGACAGCTTCAGATATTGATTCGATGTGATCCAGAATCCGTCATTGAAGAGGAGCGCGTCCTTGAGAAACGGATAGTGGTCGCGTCTGTCGTTGTAGACATATTCGAAGCTCGGCGAGGCGACGATGAACTCCGTCTTGCCTTTGTCCAGACGGCCGAACAGCGGCGTGAAGTCGCGAAACAGAATGACGTCCACGTCGACATAGGCGACTTCATCAAGCGGCAGCGCGAGCGCTTGCAGCTTTCGCAGCCGACGGCGATTGGTGTTGAAGATGCCGGGATAAAGTTCGTGCGAGAGCTTGTCGATTTCGGTCGGCTCTTCGCCGACGTAATGCGCCCCGTAGATTTCCGCGGCGCGGCGCGTCATGCCGACATTGTCGTCATAGGGAATGAGATAAAGCGGCAGCGTGGAATTTGTGTCTCGGTAGCTTTCGAGAAAAGGGAGCAGCCAGTCGATGATTTTGTCATTGCCGACGATGGCGACGCCGTACCGCTTGGCGGGCGCGGCGGGGGCGGGGCTGGGCGCCGCGGCGCCCTCGGGTGATAAGACTGGATTTGGGACGCGAAGCCTCATATACGGGATGTATTTGAAAATGGCGGGCAAAAGCAAGGGGCGGCTCGGCATTGAGGGAAGATGCGGGTCGGACGCCTCAATCTGAAACAGCAGCGAGTCGGCGCGCCTGAGAGGCCGAGCGCGCGATTTTCGTATGATATTTGAGAACGATCGACCATGTTGCAGCACGATGTCTGATACGATGGGCCACATTTCGTCATCCGCGGCGCGGGGGTCGGAGACCGCAGGCCCGCAGGCGCGGCCTTTCGCCGGCAAAACCGTCGCCGTCGTTCATGCCGCCTGGCACAGTTGCGGCAGTTATCAGGTGAACGTCAGTCAGATCGCCGCCTATAAGGCGCTTGGCGCGCGCGTCGTGTCTGTCGCGATGATGGACGATCTCGCCCGCCGCCCGCCGCGCGGCGGGCGCTGGACAGCCTATTTTGAGGCGTCGCGCGACATCGGCGCCGATCGCCGCTTTTATTCGGGCGCGCCGTTCTCCGCCTTGGCGTCCCGGTTGCTCGTCGATGGCTGGTGGCGACTGATCCACGGCGATCAGGCGTCATGGCTCATCGAACTCGCAAAGCGCGCGCCCTTGCCCGAAGGATTCGAGAGCGAGTCGATCGACTTCATTCACGCCAATCATTACTTCACGCTGCCCTTCGCGGAAAGGCTGATGCGCGGCCGTAAAGTTCCAGTCGTTTTGGAGACGCAGGACATTCAGGCGCGCCAATATGTGTTGCGCAACAAGGGCGGGTTCTTCGTCACGCCCCATGCGACTTACGACGATATGCTCGAGGTCGAACTCTCATGGATGCGCCGCGCCGATCTTTGCGCGCATCTCAATGAGGAAGAGCATCGCGATTTTCAAAAGCTCCTTCCGGAGTTGCGACATGCGCTCATCTATCCGGCGGTGGCGTCGGCACCCTTGGCGCGGGGACGCGACATCATCATCGTGGCGAGCGACAATTACGCCAATTACATGAGCCTTCGCTGGTTCTTGCAGGAGGTCATGCCCTTTGCGAGCGGCGCCCGCGTCGCGATCTACGGCAATATCGACGGCGGCGTGAAGAGACGCGACGCGGCGCTCTATGAGTCGCATCGCGCGTTGTTCAAAGGCCGCGTTGACGACATCGGCGCAGTTTACGCCAACGCCGGCTGCGTGCTGCTCCCGACTGTTGAAGGCCACGGCCTGTCGATCAAGGCGGTCGAGGCGCTCTCCTGTGGCGCGCCCCTGATCGCGGCCCCGCTGGCATTCCGCGGCATGCAGGTCGATCCCGCCAAATTGGGAAATGTCGCTCTCGCCGAAAACGCCAGGCAATTTGCAGCGTTGTGGCGCGACGCTCAGGCGCGGGCCGTAAGCGGAGAATCTGCAGAGCCGGAGCGAAGCGACACGCGCCGCCTGTACGAAGACGCGTTCAGCCCCGAAGCTTATGCGCACGCTTTGGCGATGGCCGCCGCCACGCTCTGAATCATGCCCGTAAAGCTACGCGGCAATTGTCGGAACAGCGAGTTCTGCATAGGCTGCGGCTCGCGCCAGCTGGAGGAACGGGTTGAGCGTTGCATCGAGGGATTGCTTGGCCTGCGCGCAGCGTCCGCTTCTTGGCCGGCGTGTCGCGCTTATCCACCCGGCTTGGCACTCCTGCGGCACCTATCGCGTCGTCCTTGGCCAGATCGCCGCCTATCGCGCGCTGGGGGCCGAAGTTTTTCCGATCGCGGTCAGTTCCGATCCAGGCTTCGTTCCGGGTCGGAACTGGCTTTGGAAATCTTTCAACCAGGCGACTGCGGAACTTGATGGCGGCGCGCGCTATTACGGCGGCGCGCCGTTCCACGCGATGCTCTCGCCCCGCTTTTTGCGTGACGTGCTGTGGCCCTATCTCCATGGCGATCAGGCGGTGGTGCGTCTCGCCATGGCGGAGCGCACGCGGCTGTCGCCCGCCATCGAGGGCGCGACGTTCGATCTCGTGCATTGCAACCACTTTTTTCTGATGCCGATTGCGCGCCGTCTCGCGCGCGGCGCCGCGCCGATCCTGCTCGACACGCATGATCTGCAGGCGCGGCAATTCGCGCTGATCAACGAAACAATGCCGTGGCTGTCCCCGCGCGCCTCCTACGAATCGATGCTGGCGCAGGAACTTGAGGCGATGCGCGGCGCGGATCTGCTGCTGCATCTCAATGCGCAGGAAGCCGAAGACTTTCGCGCTCTGATTCCCGAGAAAGCGCATGCGCTGCTCTATCCCGCAACGCCTGAGGCGCCGACCGGCCCTGGCGGGCCGGACATCGTTCTTGTCGCGAGCAACAACACCGCCAATGTCGAAAGCGTCGTCTGGTTTTTGCGCGAAGTCGCGCCGAAAGCGCCGGGCGTCACGGTGAAGATCGTCGGCAACGTCGACGCGGGGGTGCGTTCAAAGGCGCCGGAGCAATACGCCGCCTACAAGGACTGGTTTCTGGGTCGGGTCGAAGATCCCGGCGTCGTCTACGCGAACGCCCGCCTCGCGCTGCTTCCGACGATCAGCGGCACGGGCCTTTCGATCAAAACGGTCGAAGCGCTGTCGAGCGGCCTGCCGCTGATCGCCACTAGGCAGGCGATGCGCGGGTTGGATGAGGCAGCGTCGCGCCTTTCCGGCGTCGTCATTGTCGATTCAGCCCAAGAATTCGCCGACGCGCTGAGCCGGACGGCCGCCAGCGCGCCTTTGGACGAAGCGGGGCGGCGCGGCAGCCCGGCGCGCCGCTATTACGAGTCGCGGCTTTCGCTCGCGGCCTATAAGGCGAGCCTCGGCGTCCTCGCAGCCGCGCTGATCAGCGCCGGATCAGGGGAGTAGTTTCCGGGAAAATCAGCATGTTGCGCGAAAGTGTGTCCCATCGGCAACGGCGCCGGAAAAACGCCGTTGCAGACCCCTGCGGTAATTACGTCTTAGGTTTGATGGTGATACTTTGCATTCGAAACTGCCGTTCGTCCCAAGCGGACGAGCTTATTGGAGGCGCCTCGGATGACTTTCAGAACTTATATTGTCGGCGCCTTTGCGTCGGTGCTGGCGGTGAGCGCCGTTTCGGCGGCTGACCTCCCGATTTACAAGGCTCCGCCGCCGCCGCCGCCGCCGCCGGTCTTCAGCTGGGAAGGCTTCCACATCGGCATCAGCGGCTCTTACGCCGGCGGCGTTTCCAGCCAATATTCGCAAACCTACCTGCTGACCGGCACCTTCCTGGCGATTCCGACATCGACTTCGTTCGGCACGAGCGGATATTTGGTCGGTTACCAGAACGGCTATAACTGGGTGTTCGCCAACGGTCTCGTCGCTGGTTACGAAAGCGAATTCAACTACGCCGACGTTCGCGTGACGAATGCGGGCTCCTATTTCGGAGGCGGCGCCAGCAGCCGCCTGCAATGGTTTGGCATGGAGCGCCTGCGCTTCGGCTACGCCTTCGGCCGGTTTCTGCCTTACATCACGGGCGGCCTGGCCTATGGCAAGGTGCGTCCTTATGGCCAGCAGGGTGTGTTCCCCGTCAACCAGTCCGTGTGGCAGGGCGGTTTCGCCATCGGCGCCGGCATCGAATACGCCATCCTCGACAATTGGACCGTCAAGGCGGAGTACATCTTCACCCGCATGAAGGGGGCCTCCAGCGCGAACCTCGGCTTCCCGTTCGCTTACCGCACCGGCGCCGGCAACTATCTGGATACGAACATCGCCCGCATCGGCGTGAATTATCAGGTCAAGAGCATCGGCGCGCTGATCGGCATGCCTGAACTCGGCCTCTGATCGACCGTCCTCCCCCGACGTCGACGAAGCCCGGCCTCGCGGCCGGGCTTTTTTTGTTGGCGCTCCGATGCGATATTCTCGTGGAATGATCCGCAACGCCCCGCTTGCCCACCCTTCGGCTCTGAGTCTCGCGCAGCTCAGCGAGCGCTCCCGCGAAATTTTCAGGCATATCGTCGACAGCTATCTCGCCTCAGGCGATCCAGTCGGCTCGCGCAATCTCGCCCGGCTCCTGCCGATGACGCTGTCACCCGCCTCGGTGCGCAATGTCATGCAGGATCTGGAGGAGCTCGGCCTCATCTATGCGCCGCATACGAGCGCCGGACGTCTTCCAACCGAGCTTGGGCTGCGCTTTTTCGTCGATTCCATGCTGCAGATCGGCGACGTTGAGGAGAATGAGCGCGCGCGCATCGCCGCCGAAGTTGAAGCGGCTTCCAAAGATCATGATTTTCCCGGCGTCCTTGCGGAAGCGACGAGTCTGCTGTCGGGACTGACGCGCGTCGCCGGCGTCGTCGTCGCATCCAAGGGCAATGTGCGCTTGAAGCAGATCGATTTCGTGCGGCTCGAGCCCGAGCGGGCTCTGGTTATTCTGGTCGCCGACGACGGATCGGTCGAAAACCGCGTGATTCCCGTCGCGCGCGATCTCCCGGCCTCGGCGCTTACCGAAGCCGCCAACTATCTGAATGCGCGCGTCTGCGGACGGACAATCGCGGAAGCGCGCGCAAGCATCGAAAGCTCGCGTCAGGCCGCACAAATGGAGCTCGACGAACTCGCCGCGCGGATCGTCGAAGCCGGGCTGGCGACCTGGGCGGGCGCCATGGGCGAATCGCGGCAGCTGATCGTGCGCGGGCAGGCGCATCTTCTTGAGGACCTGACCGCCGCCGTCGACCTCGAACGCGTTCGGCTGCTGTTTGCCGATCTCGAAACAAAGACCGAGGTCATCGACCTTTTGGAGCGCGCCGAGCAGGGCGAAGGGGTCCGCATCTTCATCGGCTCGGAGAACAAGCTGTTCTCGCTGTCAGGCTCATCGATGATTGCTGCGCCGCTGCGCGACAGCGAACGCCGGATCATCGGCGCGCTCGGCGTCATTGGCCCGACCCGGATCAACTACGCTCGGATCGTGCCCATGGTCGACTATACGGCCAGGGTCGTGGCGCGAGTCATCGGAGGGTAAATCGGCTGCTCAGGCGGAGCGGGCGATAGCCGACAGGGTCACGAGAAACTCTGCGGATCGACGTCCACCTGCACGCGCACGCCGCCGCGCTCCTTCGGTCCGCCCGCGAGCATGTCGCGCAGAAACGCCTGCATGTCGGCGCTGCGCGGTCCTTTGGCCAGCAAGCGGAATCGATAGCGGCCGCGGATAAGCGCGATGGGCGCCTCCGCCGGACCAAGCAGCGCGATTTCATTCTGCTCTGGCCAGGCGCCGGGCGCGGCGACTCTGTAGCGCGGCGATGGCGGCAGTTCATGCGCCGCGCGCGCGAGCGCGCGCGCATGCGCTTCCGCCGTGGCGGCGTCCTTGGCGGAAACGATCAGCGCGGCGAGACGGCCGAAGGGCGGAAGTCCCGCGCGCTCGCGTATGGCGATCTCCTGTTCGTAGAACTTTTCCGCGTCTCCCGAGAGAAGCGCCGCGATCACCGGATGCGCCGGGTGAAACGTCTGGATCAGCGCGTGGCCGGGCTTGTCGCCGCGCCCGGCGCGTCCTGTAACCTGATTGAGCAGCTGAAATGTGCGCTCGGCGGCGCGTGGATCGCCGCTGCCCAGGCCCAGATCCGCGTCGATGACGCCGACAAGCGTGAGAAATGGAAAATTGTGGCCTTTGGCGACGAGCTGCGTGCCGATGACGATATCGAAGGCGCCTTTGGCGATCTCCTCCAATTCGCGCCGCAGCCGGTCCGCGCCGCCAGGAAAATCCGACGAGAGGACGAGTGTGCGCGCATCTGGAAAGAGCGTCGCCGCTTCTTCGGCGAGCCGCTCGACGCCCGGTCCGCAAGCGGCGAGCGAATCCTCGCTGCCGCACTCCGGGCACAGGTTCGGACGGCGCTCGATATGGCCGCAATGATGGCACATGAGCGCACGCCGAAAACGATGCTCGACGAGCCACGCGTCGCAATTTTCGCAGCGGAAGCGATGGCCGCATGTGCGGCAAACCGTCAGCGGCGCATAGCCCCGCCGATTGAGAAAGAGCAGCGCCTGCTCGCCGCGCGCGATCGTTTCGCCGACCGCCAACGCCAGCCGCGGCGCGATCCATCGGCCGCGCGGCGGGCCTTCCTTGCGCATGTCGATCGCTTCGAGCGTCGGCATGAGGCGTGCGCGCGCCCGCGAATCGAGTCGCAGATAGCCGTAGCGCCCGCGCATGGCGTTGACGCGGGTTTCGATGGAGGGCGTCGCCGAGGCGAGAACGATCGTGGCTTCCTCCATCCGCGCGCGCACGACCGCCATGTCGCGCGCGTGATAGCTCACGCCGTCATCTTGCTTGTAGGCGCCTTCATGCTCCTCATCGACGACGATCAGCCGCAAATCCGAAAAGGGCAGGAACAGCGCCGAGCGCGCGCCGACGACTACGCGAACGTCGCCCGTCGCGCAGCCGCGCCAGATGCGCGCGCGTTTGCGCGCCCCGACGCCGGAATGCCACTCGGCCGGCTTTTCGCCGAAACGGTCCGCGAAACGCTCAAGAAATTGAGTGGTGAGCGCGATTTCCGGCATCATGACGAGCGCCTGTCCGCCTGCCTCCAGCGCCCGGGCGATCGCCTCGAAATAGACCTCGGTTTTGCCCGATCCGGTGACGCCCTCGAGCAGAAAAGGCTTGAACGCCCGCGGCGAAAGCGACGCCTTCAGGGCATCGGCGGCGTCTTGTTGCGCAGGCTCCAACGCCGGCGCAGCGAAGAGAGGATCGAGCGGCGGCGAAATCGGCGCCGGCGCGGCGGCGATCGCCTCCAGCGCGCCCTCATCGACAAGCGCGTCGATGACGCCTGACGAGCAGGCGGCGGCTTCGGCAAGCGCTTTCTTGGCGAAAGCAACGCCGCCTTCCGCGGCTTTGAGGACGCGGGCGCGCGTCGGCGTCAATCGTTCCGGCGCGACGCCGCTCGCGCGATAAAGAATACGCGGCGCCTCAGGCCCGGCGTCTTCGGCCGCGCGTGTGGCGAGCCGTAGCGCCATGCCGCGGGGGCTAAGCGTGTAGCGCGCGAGCCAGTCGATGAAGCTGCGCAGCTTTTGCGAAAGCGGCGGCCGGTCTAGACGTGCGCTGACCGTCTTGAGATTCCCGCCCGGGCCGGAGTCGCCGTCGATCGACCAGACGACGCCATAAGCCTCCCGGCGTCCCAATGGCGCCGTGACGCTATCGCCGGGGGAAAGCCGCATCGCCGCCGGGGCGAGGTAGGAATAGGTCGTATCGACCGCGACGGGCGCCAAGATCTCGACGACTCGCGCTCTTTCTTGCTCGTCCTGCGCCGCGCTCATGCCGAGGGCTTAATCCATTTCCCACCCTCAGCGAAAATTTTCTGGAACGAAGCGGCGTGCGACCGGGTTCGAGTATCTCAACCTCTCCACGGAGCCTTCGATGGAAAAATTGTCGCGCATCGGTCTGTCAGCGCTTGTGACGGGAAGCGTCGCAAGCGTCATCTCGACCGCCGCCCTGGCGGCGCTGGCGAAGCTTGAAGGCAGGGGCGCGCTTGAGCCGACCAACGCCACCAGCCATTGGCTTTGGGGGCGCAAATCGCGCGGCCGGCGCGACGTCGACGCCGCACACACAGCGGTGGGCTACGCGACGCATCACGCATCGGCGGTCTTCTGGGCCTTGCCCTTCGAGGCCTGCCTCGCGATGCAGCCGCCGCGCTCAACGTTCGAACTGATCGGCGATGCGGCGATGATGTCGGGAATCGCCGCCACCGTCGATTATGGAGTCGCGCCCAAGCGAATCACGCCAGGCTGGGAGTTCGCGTTGTCGAACCGCTCGATGGTTGCGGCCTTTGCCGCCTTGGCGGTCGGTCTGGCCTGCGGCGCGGCGGCGTCTCGCGCGCTTCTGGGGGAAGCGGAGATGGAGCAGAGTTAGCGACTCCGGCCAACTGTGGGCGCTGACTTAGCGTGTGATCAGTCGCGAGCCTCGATTGCCCGTCAGATAGGTCGCGATCCAGCTGATCGCGACAAGGATGCGACTGCGCAAATTCACCAGAAAGTAAATGTGCACGACGCTCCAGAAGAGCCAACCCGGAAAGCCGGTCAATTCCAGTCGGCCGAGTTTGACGATCGCGGAATTGCGGCCGATCGTCGCCAAATTGCCGTAGTCCCGATAGCGGAAGGGTTTGCGCGGAAAGCCCCCTTTCAGACGGAGCCGGATGGCGCGTCCGGCGTATTTGCCCATCTGCTTGGCGGAAGCGGCGAGAGCTGGAACGGGCGTCCCGTCGGAACTCGTCAGAAGGGCGAGATCTCCAATGACGTAGACATCGGGAAGGCTGGGAACCGTCAGATCCCCGCTCACCGGAATGCGTCCGGCGCTGTCGCTTTCAACGCCCAGCCAGTTCGCCGCGGGCGACGCTCGCACGCCAGCCGCCCAGAGGATGACGCCGGCGGGAATCTCCTTTTCTCCAGCGACGAGTCGGTCCTCGAAGATCTGGTCGACGGGCGTATCCGTTCGCACTTCCACGCCCTTTGCTTCGAGCGAATCGCGCGCATAGTCCGAAAGCCGTTCGGGAAAGCTTGCAAGAATGCGCGGCCCCGCCTCGAGCAAAATGATGCGCGCCTTGCGTGGATCGGCGCGGCGAAACTCCGGTGGGAGCGTTCGCCGGGCGAGTTCGGAAATCGCGCCGGCGAGTTCGACTCCCGTCGGTCCGCCCCCGACAATGATGATGGTGAGCAGTCTCTCACGCTCGCCGGGATCGACGCTGACCTCGGCGCGTTCGAACGCGAGAAGCAGCCGGCGGCGGATGAGCGTCGCGTCGGAAATGGATTTCAGCCCCGGAGCCAAACTCGCCCAGTTGTGACCGAAGTAGGAGTGGGTGGCCCCTGTCGCGACGACGAGGACATCATAGCCGATCTCGCATTTGTCGGTCTTCACGACTTTGCGGGCGGCGTCGACGCTCTCAACCGTGAGCATCAGGACGGTCACATCCTTCTGGCGCCGCACGATGTGGCGTATCGGCCAGGCGACATCAGGCGAAGCAAGGGCTGCGGTCGCGACCTGATAGAGCAGGGGCTGGAAGCAATGATGATTGTTGCTGTCGAGGATGAAGATGCGCGCTTCGGCGCCAGCAAGCGCCTGCGCAGCCGCAATCCCGGCGAAGCCGCCGCCGATGATGACGACGCGAGGTTTGCGCTCGGCGGCGCTGCTGTGCTGCTGCATAATGAACCATCCATGCGCAGGCGAGTCGTCGATTGGGCAAGCCGCCGATCGCGACTCAAGATTTAAGCCGTCAGAGGCGCCAAGGTTCCCGCCTCGCGCGACGCCTTCTCGCCGACATCCGAGGCAAAGCAACAAACTCAGACAGTGCAGGGCGCGACGCAGCGCGGTCCCGCGGAAATTCAAAAATGAGCAGCGTATGGATCGAGAAATGCACGCTTCAACTTGGGAGAGCCGCGACGCGCAGCATGCGCATCGCGGCTCATCGCTTTATTGATTTGCCGCCTTCAAATGGACGAGCGCGGACTGGGCATGACGAACGCCTTTGTCAATGCGGCTGGCGTGGTGGGTGCGCTTGGCCGTCTTGAGCGCCTGACTGAGATGCTTCATCGCCGTCTTGATGTGGCCCTTGGGGTCTTCCCCGCTGGCCGCCTTGGCGTGATCCCAGGCGTTATGCGCATGCTCGGCGAAGGAGGAGGCATTATGCTGCTTGCCCTCCTTGATCGCCTCATTCGTCTCCTCGATCGCCTGAGTGAGATGCTCGCTATGGCTTTGCGCCAACGCCATATGCGGCGTCACAAGAAAAGCGGCCGCGATTGCCAAAGCGGCGAAAATCGAACGACGTGCCAGCATGAATATTACTCCCCTATCGCATTTCTCTTTGGTCTCGGCTCGGCGCCCGTCAGCCTTAGCCAAGGCGAAGAACCAATTTAAGAGATGGCGACTATTGCTTAGCTATCCAAGGCGACGTTTTGACGCCCTTCTTGCATTCCGGCTCGGGGGCGCCTATCCCTCAAGAGGCCAGTCGGCTGGACGGCCGCTGCCGAAACGCAGAGGAAAGTCCGGGCTCCACGGAGACACGGCGCCGGATAAGGTCCGGCGGGGGCGACCCCAGGGATAGCGCCACAGAAAGCAAACCGCCGCGTAAGCGGTAAGGGTGAAAGGGTGCGGTAAGAGCGCACCGCCCGAACGGCGACGTTCGGGGCACGGCAAGCCCCGCCGGGAGCAAGACCGAATAGGGGCGACGGAAGGCCTTAAGCGTGAGCTTTTGCCTTCAACCCGTCTCCGGGACTGTCGCCCGGGTTGGTTGCTAGAGGCGGGCGGCAACGTCCGTCCCAGAGGAATGGTCGTCACGTTCTGCAAAGAACGTACAGAACCCGGCTTACAGGCCGACTGGCGTTTAAATCAGAGGTATCTCGTAGAGGAGATCAGCGGTCGAGATAGCTTTGGCGAAAAAGCGGCGTCGGCCGGACCAGAAAGCTTTGCGTCATTCGCTTGCGCCGCCTTGAGCCCGCCAAATTCGTGCCACCGTAAACGCTCCCTTAACGATAAAAAAGCCTAATAAGACCGGTTGCCGATCGGCGCGTGGCGACCAGCCTGCTTCCGACGCCTCGCGGTTCCATGTCGATCAAAACCGCCCAGCCGCAATCGAACCGTCTTGGCGAGCCAGCGCTCGCCGGACGCACAGCGTCGCGCCGCCGCCCCTCTCGCGTCGCGCGCCGCCTGGTGAGGAGCATGAGAATGACGTCGGCGCCGCATATTCCGGTGCTGCGCGAGGAGGCGATCGCCGCCCTCGGCGTTCATCGCGGCGGCCGCTATATCGACGCCACCTTCGGCGCCGGCGGCTATACGCGCGCCATAATGGCGCAGCCGGAAACGCGCGTGCTCGCCTTCGACCGCGATCAGACCGCCGTTAAAGCCGGTCAGGCGCTTGTCGACGAGATGCGCGGACGGTTGACGCTCGTTGAAGCGCGCTTTTCTCAACTCGAGGACGTTGCGCGCGCGCAAGGCTTCACGCCGCTTGACGGCGTCGTCTTCGACATCGGCGTTTCGTCGATGCAGTTCGACCAAGCCGCGCGCGGCTTTTCCTTCCGCGCCGAGGGACCACTCGACATGCGCATGGAGGGGCGTGGGCGCAGCGCCGCCGACATCGTCAATGATGCGGATGCGGAGACGCTCGCCGATATCCTGTATTTCTACGGCGAGGAGCGCGCCGCGCGGCGTATCGCGCGCGCCATCGTCCACGACCGTGAGATTGCGCCTTTCACAACGACGAGAGCGCTGGCCGAAATGATCGCTCGCGTCGCTCCCAACCGCGCCAGCGACATTCATCCGGCGACCAAAAGCTTTCAGGCGCTGCGCATCGCGGTAAACGACGAGCTTCAGGAATTGCTGAAGGGGCTGCTTGGCGCTGAACGGCTTCTTGCCGAAGGCGGTCGGCTCGTCGTCGTGACGTTCCATTCGCTTGAGGATCGCATCGTCAAACAGTTTCTCTCCGAACGCTGCGGTCGCGGCGAAACCGGTTCCCGCCGTCTGCCGGGCGAACCCGCGCCGCCGCAACCAAGTTTCGTTTGCGAAGGCCGCCAACCGGTGACGCCTACGCCCGCTGAAACGGCCGCCAATCCGCGCGCGCGTTCGGCCAAATTGCGTTACGCGACGCGCACGGCGGCGGCGCCTCACCCGCTCGACCCAAAGCTCGCGCGCCTCGTTCATCTCCCCGATCGCGACAAGGGAAAAGCCTGATGCTGCGGCTCCTCAATATCGTTGCGGTTCTCGTGCTCGTCGGTTCGGCGGTTTACGCCTATTCGATCAAGTATCAGACGAGCTTTCGCGCCGAGCAGATCACTAAGACCAAGATCGAGATCAGGCAGGAGCGCGATGCGATTGCGGTGCTGCGCGCCGAATGGGCTTATATGACCCGGCCTGAGCGCATTCAGCAGCTCGCTGACGCTTATCTGCCCGGCATGAAACAGCTTGAAGCGACGCAGATCGTCGCCGCGCAATCGCTTCCCGAGAGATCGCCGCGCGTCGACTCCATCGGCAATAAGCTTGACGCGCTCGGATTGAGCATGCCAGCGACGCCGCCCGTCCCCGGCAGCGCGCCGACGACCACGCCCAAAGCGCAGGGACAAAGCCAAGAGCGACGCAAGCCATGACGCAGTCGATGCACGACACGCAACCTTCGCCGCCGCCGAACGGCAAAATTCGCGCGTTTCTGCGCGCCCTGTTTTCGACGAGTCTCGCGCTGAGCGCATCGCGCATGCGGCTCGCGGCGCTGGGCTTTCTCGTGCTCTACGCGGTGATTTCGATCAAGCTCGTCTATCTCGGCTTTAAGCCGGAGGCGGCGACGTCGCGGCGCGCCGCGGCGGAGGCGGTCGCGGCGTCCCGCCCGGACATCATCGATCGCAACGGCGAGGCGCTCGCAAGCGACGTCAAGGTGATGTCGGTGTTCGCCGAGCCGCGCCGCATCATCGACAAGGACGAGGCGACCGAGCTGTTGACCGCGGTTTTGCCTGGCCTCGACGCCCGCGAATTGCGAGAGCGGCTCGGCTCCAAGAAGGGCTTCGTTTGGGTGAAGCGCGAGGTGACGTCGCATCAGCGCGACGAAGTTTTCCATCTCGGACTGCCGGGCGTTGGATTGATCGCCGAGAACAAACGCGTTTATCCCAACGGACCGATCGGCGCGCATGTGCTCGGCTTCGCCAACGTGGACAATCAGGGCATTGCCGGCATCGAGAAATACATCGACGGGCAGGGCCTCGCCGATTTGCACGGCGCCGGCTTCGGCGTAACGCCCGAGGAACTCAAGCCCGTGTCGCTTTCGCTCGACATTCGGGCTACGCATGCGTTGCGCGACGAGCTCGAAAAGGGCGTCGTTCATTTCAAAGCGAAGGCAGGCGCCGCAGCGATCCTGGACGTCAACACCGGAGAGGTCATCGCGCTCGCGTCGCTTCCCGACTACGATCCGAACAAGCCGACGGAAGCGCTCGATCCGATCCACATCAACCGCATGAGCGTCGGCGTCTATGAGATGGGCTCGACCTTCAAGGCGCTGACCATCGCGATGGCGCTCGACTCCGGCAAAGTCAATTTGAATTCACGGCTCGACGCGCGTGGCGTGCTCTCTTTCGGGCGCTTCAAGATCCATGATTATCACGCGCAAAATCGCGCGCTCACATTGCCGGAAGTTTTCACCTATTCCTCCAATGTCGGCACCGCGCGTATGGCGATGGGACAGGGCGTGGAGCGGCACAAGGCGTTTTTGCGCAAGATGGGCCAGCTCACGCGCATGCGCACCGAACTGCCCGAAAGCGCCGAACCCATCGTGCCGAAAAATTGGGGCGAGTTGAACACCATGACCATCGCCTTCGGGCATGGCCTCGCGGTGGCGCCGCTCCAGGCGATGATGGCCGTCGGCGCGCTGATGAATGGCGGCTATCTGATCACGCCGACCTTCATCAAGCGCAGTGAGGAGGAAGCGAAGGCGGGCGCCGAACGCGTCGTGAAGCCGGAGACGAGCGAGGCGATGCGCTATCTCATGCGCCTCAACGCCGAAATCGGCACGGCGCGAAGAGTGAACGTCGCCGGCTATTACGTCGGCGGCAAGACCGGCACCGCGGAAAAGGTCGTTAACGGCCATTATTCGAAGAACCGGCTGTTTAACACTTTCATGGCCGTCGCGCCGTCGGACAAGCCGAAATATCTGTTCCTGACCATCATGGACGAACCGCAGGGCTTGCCGGAAACCGGCGGCTACGCCACTGCGGCCTATAATGCGGGACATGTCACGGGCGAGATCATCGAGCGCGTCGGTCCGATTCTCGGCCTCGCGCCGCGTTTCGAGCCGCCGCACCAGCCTTTCCCGCTCCTCGCCAAATTGGGTTATGGCTATGCCAATGTTCCGGCCCGCGGCGGCGGAGGACATTGATGCTGATTTCGGAACTGCTTGCCACGCCAGACCTTGAGCCCGCCTTGCGCGGGCTCAAGGTCTCCGGCCTGACGGCGGATAGTCGAATGGCGCGCGGCGGCTTTGCCTTTTTTGCGATCCCGGGCCACGCCGGCGACGGCCTGTCCTATGTCGCCGACGCGAAGTCGCGCGGCGCCTGCGTCGTCGTCGCTCAGCGGAGAGCGGACAGCCCGCTGCCGCTTATCGTCGTCGATGACGTTCGGCGCGCCCTGGCCCTCGCCGCGGCGCGTTTCTTTTCTCGTCAGCCATCGACGATCGCGGCTGTTACGGGAACGAGCGGCAAGACCTCGGTCGTGGCCTTCTTGCGCCAGATCTGGGCCGCGCTTGGACATGAGGCGGCCTCGCTAGGCACCGTCGGAATCGTCGATTCTCGCGGCGCGCATTGTGGAGCGCTGACGACGCCCGGACCCGTCGAACTGCATAGAACGCTGGACGAACTTGCTGGACGCGGCGTGACGCATCTCGCCATGGAGGCGTCGTCGCTGGGGATCGATCAGCGTCGGCTCGACGGCATGCGCGTCGACGTCGCAGGCTTCACCAATTTTTCGCGCGACCATCTCGATCATCATGCCAGCATGGAGGAGTATTTCGCGGCGAAGATGCGGCTCTTCGACACGCTGCTGCACCCGGGCCAGACGGCGGTGATCGACGCCGACAGCGACGTTGCGTCCCGCGTCATCGACATTTGCCGCGCGAGGGGCCTCACAATTTTGAGCGTCGGTTCGAAGGGAGAGACGATAAGGCTCCTTTCGGCGACGCCGTCCGCCTTGGCAACGTCGCTGCGGCTCCGCCATAATGGCGCCGAATATGAGGTCGATCTGCCGCTTGCCGGGGCCTTCCAGGTCTCGAACGCGCTCGTCGCCGCCGGGCTGGCTATCGCAAGCGGCGATGATCCGGGGCAGGTCTTTGCGGCGCTCGAAGCGCTCAAAGGCGCGCCGGGGCGGCTCGAACTCGTCGGCCAGTGTAATGGCGCGCCGATTTTCGTAGATTACGCGCATAAGCCCGACGCGCTGGAGAAAGTGCTCGCCACTTTACGGCCGCTGACAAAAAAACGCCTGATTGTCGTCTTCGGGTGCGGCGGCGATCGCGATCGTGGCAAGCGCCCGCTGATGGGGGACATCGTCGCCCGGGCGGCGGATGTCGCTATCGTCACGGACGACAATCCGCGCAGCGAGGACGCCGCCGCCATTCGCGCAGAAATTCTCGAAGGAACCCGCGGCGGCGCGGCGCACATTATCGAGATCGGAGACCGGCGTGCGGCGATCGCCAACGCCGTCGCGGGGCTTGAAGCGGGCGATGCGCTCGTCGTGGCTGGAAAGGGCCACGAAACCGGGCAGATCGTCGGCGACCGCGTTTTGCCTTTCTCCGATCATGAGGCGATTGCGCAGGCGCTCAAGGAGAATCATCCATGACCAAGAGGCCGTTATGGTCGGGATTGGCGCTGGTCGGCGCGCTGCGGGCGCGCGCGAGCGGCGGCCTTGCGCGCGAAGCCGCCGGCGTTTCCATCGATACCCGCACCCTTCAGCCCGGCGATCTGTTTATCGCGATCAAGGGCGAGACGCGCGATGGTCACGACTTCGTGCGGATGGCGTTCGAGAAAGGAGCGGCGGCGGCGGTCATCGACGAGGCGCATGCGTCTGAGCTTTCCGGCGCCGGGCCGCTTTTCGTCGTCAGAGACGTGCAACAATCGCTGGAGTCGCTGGGTGCGCGGGCGCGCGAGCGAAGCGCCGCCTTCATCGCCGCCATCACCGGCTCCGTCGGCAAGACCTCGACGAAGGACATGATCCGGCTCATGCTGTCGCGTTTCGGCGAAACGCATGCCTCGGCGGCGTCTTACAACAATCACTGGGGCGTGCCGTTGACGCTTGCGCGCATGCCGGCGGAGGCGCGCTTCGGCGTGTTCGAACTCGGCATGAATCACGCGGGCGAGATCGCCGCGCTCGTCGCTCAGGTGCGCCCCCACGTCGCCGTCGTGACCCGCATCGCCCCGGTTCATCTCGAATATTTCGGATCGATCGAGAAGATCGCAGACGCCAAGGCCGAGGTTTTTTCCGCGCTGGACGGCGGCGTCGCGATCATCAACCGCGACGACGGATTTTACCAGCGTCTTGCCGCGGCGGCTGCCCCAACCGCCAGCCATGTCTTTGGTTTCGGCGAGACGGACGGCGCGCATGCGCGGCTCCTGTCTTACGAGGCCGTTGGCGAAGGCGCGCTGGTCGAGGCGGAAATTCTCGAGCGGCGACTGCGTTTTCGCATCGGCGCCCCAGGCAAGCATATCGCCATGAACGCGCTGGCGGCGCTGCTCGTGGGCGTCGTTTTCGACGTGGATCTGGAGGAAGCTGCGGCGGCCTTCGCCGAATTCACGCCGCCGTCCGGACGCGGCCAGCGCGAGAAAATTGCGACGCCAGACGGCGAGTTTACGCTCATCGACGAAAGCTACAACGCCAACCCGACCTCCATGCGGGCGGCGCTGCAGCTGCTGGGCGGCGCGGCCACAGGACCCGGCGGCCGGCGCATCGCCGTGCTCGGCGACATGCTGGAGCTCGGACCTCAGGCGGCCGAACTGCACGCGGAACTCGCTACGGACCTTATCGACGCCAACGTCGATCTGTTATTCACCTCGGGACCGTTGATGTCGCGCTTGAGTTACGCTGTGCCTGATTCGATGCGCGCCGCGCATCGGGCGACGCCGCTGGAGTTGGAAGAGGCCGTTCTCGCAGCGGTTCGTCCCGGCGATGTGGTGATGGTGAAAGGCTCCAATGGTTCGCGGATGGCGCGGATCGTCTCGGCCTTGAAAAACGCATTCGCTCGCGAAATGGCGAACTGAGGAGAGACGATGCTAACGCTGCTTGCGGACTTCTCTTATCTATACAGTCCGCTAAACATCTTCCGCTACATCACTTTTCGCGCCGCTATGGGGGCGGCGACGGCGCTGTTCTTCGTGTTTTTCTTCGGACCGGGCGTCATCGCCGCGTTGCGCATCAAACAGGGCAAGGGCCAGCCGATCCGCGAGGACGGACCGGCTTCGCATCTTGTGACCAAAAAAGGCACGCCGACGATGGGCGGCCTGATGATCCTCTCGGGACTGGTCGCGGCGACGCTGCTCTGGGCGAATTTGCGCAACGCCTATGTATGGATCGTGCTCTTCGTCACCGTCAGCTTCGGCCTCATCGGCTTTTATGACGATTATCTCAAGGTGTCCAAGCAGTCGCACGCCGGCTTCTCGGGCAAGATGCGATTGGCGCTTGAGTTTTTGATTGCCGGCCTGGCCTGCTACGCGCTGATGGAAACAGGCGGCGAGAACATGACGAAGCTCGCCATCCCCATGGTGCGGGGCTATGTCGCGACCCTGGGTCCGCTGTTCATCCTGTTTGGCGCCTTCGTCATCGTCGCCGCGGGCAATTGCGTCAATCTCACCGATGGACTCGACGGCCTCGCCATCGTGCCGTCGATGATCGCCGCCGGCGCCTTTGCGATCTTCGCCTATCTCGTCGGCAATTCGATCTTTTCGAACTATCTCGGCGTCAATTACGTCGCGGGCGTTGGCGAACTGACTATCGTTTGCTCGGCCTTCATCGGCGCGGGACTCGGCTTTCTGTGGTTCAACGCGCCGCCGGCGCAAATCTTCATGGGCGACACCGGCTCGCTGGCGCTCGGCGGGCTCGTGGGCGCCGTCGCCGTCGCGGTGAAGCAGGAATTCGTGCTTGTCATCGTCGGCGGGCTCTTCGTGATCGAAGGCGCCTCGGTCATCATCCAGGTCGGCTATTTCAAGCTGACCGGCAAGCGCATCTTCCTGATGGCGCCGATCCATCACCATTTTGAACAGAAGGGCTGGAAGGAGCCGCAGATCGTTATCCGCTTCTGGATCATCGCCTTCGTCCTGGCCCTGATGGGCCTCTCGACCTTGAAGCTGAGGTGACGATGACGCCGATCGAGACGTTCAAGGGCAAGCGCGTCGCGCTTTTTGGCCTCGGCGGTTCGGGCCTTGCCACGGCCCGCGCCCTGATCGCAGGCGGGGCAGAGGTCGCCGCCTGGGACGACGGCGAGGCCGGCCGGCTCAAGGCGATCGCGCAAGGCGTCGCGCTCGAGGATCTCGCGCTCGCGGACTGGAGCGGCTTCGATGCGCTCGTTCTCTCTCCCGGCGTGCCGCTGACCCATCCCGAGCCGCATTGGACGGTGCTGGCGGCGAAGGCCGCCGGAGTCGAGATCATCGGCGATGTCGAACTGTTCTGCCGCGAACGCGAAGCGCGCGCCGGGGGATCGCCCTTCATCGCCATCACCGGCACAAACGGCAAATCGACGACCACGGCGCTGATCGCGCACATCTTGCGCGAAGCCGGCCGCGACGTTCAGCTCGGCGGCAACATCGGCGTGCCGATTCTCGACCTTGAGCCGCCGTCGGACGAACGCATTCACGTCATCGAATGCTCGTCGTTCCAGATCGATCTCGCGCCCTCGCTGGCGCCGACCATCGGCGTGCTGATCAACATTACGCCGGACCATATCGACCGTCACGGGACAATCGAAAATTACGCCGCCATCAAGGAGCGCCTCGTCACCGCGGCGGAAGTGGCTCTGGTCGGCGTCGACGACGCCTATTGCCATGCGATCGGCGCGCGCCTCGTTGAAGCCGAGACCCCCGAGCGGCGCGTCGTGCCGGTCTCCGGGAAGCGTGCGCTCGACTGGGGATTTTATGTCGAGGATCGAAGCGTCTATTTCCGCGAGCAGGGACATCCGCCCGAGGAAGCCGAGCTGATCGGTTCGCTCGAAGGCGCGCGCGCGCTTCGCGGCGCGCATAATGCGCAGAACGCCGCCTTTGCCGCCGCCGCCGCGTGGGAATGCGGATTGGACGACGACGAGATTTTGCGCGGATTGTTGAGCTTCCCCGGCCTGCCGCATCGGATGGAGGAAATCCGGCGCATCGAGCGCGCGCTGTTCGTCAACGACTCGAAGGCGACCAACGCCGACGCGGCCGAAAAGGCCTTGGTGAGCTTTACCGATATCTACTGGATTCTCGGCGGCCGATCGAAAGAGGGCGGCGTCGAACCGCTGCGACCGCATTTCTCGCGCATCCGCAAAGCCTATCTGATCGGCGAGGCCGCCGACGATTTTGCGCGCACGCTGGAAGGCGCGCTGCCTTTCGAACATTGCGGAACGCTTGACGTCGCGACGACGCGCGCGGCGCTCGACGCGCTTGCCGAAGGCGCCCCCGAGCCGGTCGTGCTGCTGTCGCCGGCCTGCGCCTCCTACGACCAGTTCGCCAATTTCGAGGCGCGGGGCGACGCGTTTCGCGGCTTCGTCGAAGGGCTTCCCGCCGTGATCGCGGCGCGAAAAGGAGAGCTGACATGATCTCGCGCGCGGAACGAACGCTATTCTCCGACTGGGCGTGGACAGTGGATCGCTGGCTGCTCGCGAGCCTCGCCCTGCTGATCGTCGCCGGTCTCGTCTTTTCCATGGCCGGCAGCCCGCCCGTCGCGGAGCGGCTGCATCTGGCGACCTTCCACTTCGTCAACCGGCAGGTGCTCTATCTTCTGCCGGCGCTGGTCCTGATGATTGCGACGTCGTTTCTTTCGCCGCGTCACGTGCGCCGACTGGCGCTCGTGATTTTCATCGTTTCTCTCGCGCTCGTCTTCGCAACCATCTTCTACGGTCAGGAAGTGAAGGGCGCGAAGCGATGGATCTTCGGCGTTCAGCCCTCGGAATTCTTGAAGCCCGCTTTCGTCGTGCTCGTCGCCTGGGCCTTCTCCGAAGGGGCGCGTCGCAAGGATGTTCCAGGCAATCTGATCGCGCTTCTGCTCCTGCCGATCGCGATCGTGCCGCTGATGATGCAGCCGGACTACGGTCAGACGATGCTGATTTCGATTGTCTGGGCGGCGCTGTTCTTTATGGCCGGCCTGCACTGGATCTGGGTTGTCGGATTGGGCGGACTTGGCGGCGTCTCGGCGCTGCTCGCCTATAAATTCGTGCCGCACGTCCATGCGCGCATCGAATCCTTTCTGGAGCCGCCGCCGCCGGTCGCAGGCGTGCCGGCGAATTTCCAGTCGGAGACGGCGCTTGAGAGCTTCATCGCCGGTTCGTGGTTCGGCAAGGGCCCGGGCGAAGGGGTCATCAAGCGCATCCTGCCCGACTCGCACACGGATTTCATCTTCGCGGTCATCGGCGAGGAGTTCGGCGTTCTTATCTGCATCGCGCTTGCCGCGGTGTTCGCCTTCGTCGTGGTGCGGGGGTTGTTTTCGGCGGCGCGCAACAGCGATCCCTTCTGCCGATTTGCGACTGCGGGACTCGTGATGCTGTTTGGCCTGCAGAGCTGCATCAATATGGCGGTGAACGTGCATCTTATGCCCGCCAAGGGCATGACGTTGCCCTTCGTCTCCTATGGCGGCTCTTCGCTTATTTCGCTGTCGCTCGGCATGGGCTTTCTGCTCTCCGTCACGCGTAAGCGGCCGCGGTCCCGCGTGCTGTCTGAGTTCGCCGCGACGGGCGCGCCCGCCGCCGCGTGATAAAAGCCTCGGTATGATCGATTCGCCGATTCTCCTCGCCGCCGGCGGCACCGGCGGCCATCTCTTTCCGGCCGAGGCGCTTGCGCATGCGCTCGCCGCCCGCGAGCTGGCGGTGGAGCTCGTCACCGAGGAGCGCGCCCTGCGCTACGGCGGCGCCTTTCCGGCGCGGGCCATGCATGTGATCCCCGCCGGCACGCCGCGGGGCGGCTCGCTGCTGGCCAAGGCCCAGGCGGTTGCGCGTCTCGCCCTCGGAACGGCGCAGGCGGCCGCGCTGCTGCGCCAGGTCAAACCGGCCGCGGTGATCGGTTTCGGCGGCTACCCGACCGTCCCGCCCCTGCTTGCGGCGTCCTATCTCGGCGTGCCGAGCGCTTTGCACGAAGCGAACGGCGTCATGGGCAAGGCCAACCGCTTCCTCGCCGGCCGCGTCGACAGGATCGCCGCCGGCCTGCCGACTCTCGCCGTGCCGGCGGCCCTGCAAAGCAAGCTCGTCGTCACCGGCAATCCGGTGCGTCCTAATGTGCTCGAGGCCGCCAAGACTCCCTATCCTTCATTCGACGATGGAATGTTCCGGCTGCTCGTCGCCGGCGGCTCTCAGGGCGCCCGCGTCATGGCGGACATCGTGCCGGCGGCCGTCGCGGCGCTCCCCGACGCGCTGCGGGCGAAAGTCGCCGTCGTGCAACAGGCGCGTCCCGAAGATATCGCGCGCGTCGAGGCGATCTACGCCGGCGCTGGGGTCGGCGCCGAGATTGCGCCCTTTTTCGCCGACTTCCCAGCGCGGCTCGCCGCGGCGCATTTCGTCATCACCCGCGCCGGCGCGTCGACGGTCTCGGAGCTTGCGGTTATCGGGCGACCGGCGATGCTGGTGCCGCTGCCGCATGCGCTCGACCAGGATCAGGCGGCGAACGCCGCTTTTCTCGAAGCGGCGGGCGGCGCGGAAACCGTGCGCCAGAGCGACTTCACGCCGGAATTTTTGACGCGGCGGCTTTGTGACCTCATCAATGCGCCGGCGCAGCTTTCCGCGCGCGCCGAAGCCGCAAAGAGCGTCGGCGTCGCCGACGCCGCCGATCGGCTCGCCGATCTGATTATCGATGTGGCGCGGATAGGCGCTACGAAACGGAGCTAGGGATGAAACTGCCGAAAGAGTTGGGCCCGATTCATTTCGTCGGCATCGGCGGCATCGGCATGTCCGGCATCGCCGAAGTGCTGCTCAATCTCGGCTACAAGGTGCAGGGGTCGGACGCCGCCGAAAACGCCAATGTCAAGCGTCTCGTCGAAAAGGGCGCGACGGTCAGCATCGGACATGACGCGAAAAATCTCGGCGCCGCCGCCGTCGTCGTCGTCTCGACCGCAATAAAGCGCGACAATCCCGAACTTGTCTTGGCGCGCGAAAAACGTCTGCCGGTCGTGCGTCGCGCCGAAATGCTGGCCGAGCTGATGCGCCTCAAGCAATGCGTCGCCATCGCCGGCACGCATGGCAAGACGACGACGACCTCGCTCGTTGCGACGCTGCTCGACGCCGGCGGCCTTGATCCGACCGTGATCAACGGCGGCATCATCAACGCCTATGGCACGAATGCGCGTCTTGGCGCCGGCGACTGGATGGTGGTGGAGGCCGATGAAAGCGACGGCACGTTTCTCAAACTGCCGGCGGACGTCGCCATCGTCACCAATATCGATCCCGAACATCTCGACCATTTCCATACATTCGACGCCATCAAGGAAGCCTTCCGCAACTTCGTCGAAAATATTCCCTTCTACGGCTTCGCGGTGATGTGCCTCGATCATCCGACCGTGCAGGAGCTCGTCGGCCGCATCGAGGACCGCCGCGTCATCACCTATGGCGAAAATCCGCAGGCCGACGTGCGTCTGCTCGACGTCGATCTCGAGGGCGGCGTGTCGAAGTTCAATGTGCTGCTGCGCGACCGCAAGACGTCGCAGGCGATCTATCTCGAAAATCTCGTCCTGCCGATGCCGGGCCATCACAATGCGTTGAACGCGACGGCGGCGATCGCCGTCGCCAATCAGCTCGGCCTGTCGCCCGAACAGATCCGCAAGGCGCTTGCCGGCTTTGGCGGCGTGAAGCGGCGCTTCACCAAGACCGGCGAATGGAACGGCGTGCAGATTTTCGACGACTATGGACATCATCCCGTCGAAATCGCCGCCGTGCTGCGCGCGGCGCGCGCCTCCACCAAGGGCAAAGTCGTCGCGCTGATGCAGCCGCATCGCTATTCGCGGCTGCAGTCGCTTTTTGATGCTTTCGCCACCTGCTTCAACGACGCGGACGTGGTCATCATCGCCGACGTCTATTCCGCAGGCGAGCAGCCGATACCGGGCGTCGATCGCGACGCGCTCGTCTCGGCGATCAAGGCGCATGGCCATCGCCGCGCGATGGGGCTGCCGTCTCCCGAAGTGCTGGCGGCGATGGTTCGCGAGATCGTCGCGCCGGGCGATTATGTCGTCTGTCTTGGCGCCGGCAATATCACGCAATGGGCCTATGCGCTGCCGGAGCAACTTGCGGCGGGGCAGGGATGATGGGCGTTGGTTTCGCCCCCTCCCTGTCCCTCCCCCGCTAAAGCGGGAGAGGGGACCCTAACGAGCGATTCTTGCGCAGCTTGGATGAAACGCGTGATCTGCTGCCTCTCCCGCGAAGCGGGGGAGGGTTGGGGAGGGGGCTTCTCGTGATCTTCCCCGACATTTCCGTCAATATAATCGCCGCGGCGTCGCTGCCGAAGCGTTCAACCGCTACGGCAAGGGAATCGACCCCAAGGCGAGACTCAACATCTGCGATTGCGCAGCCTATGCGCTGGCGAAGACCCTGAATGCGCCGCTAAAGGCGTTAGCCTTCGAGCAGCTGCCTTCGATGGCCACCCTACCTTTGCCTTCGCAAGGGATGATAATGTCCTTTATCGTATATATAGAAGGAGGTCAGGTGGCGATCACAGCGAAAGACGTTTCGACCCTTCACGCCTATGCCGAAGGGGTCATGGGCCGGGCCGATCACCATGCCGGTCAGGTGAAGGCGATCGCCCTCGCGCTACTTGGCGGCATTATCTGGCGCGCCGATCCTGGCTCGATCGAAATCAAGCAATATGATGGCGAGCTGGCGAATGTCCTGTGGCTGACCGTCAGCGGTCGCCGGTATGCGCTTGCCTATAATCATCACACCGCCCGAATCGAAATTCGCGATCGCACCCAGACAGGCACGGCGCTTCACAGTTTCGACAATTCCACTCCGATTCAAGACGTTGAAGCCGTGTTTCGAGGCCTCTGATGAAGCGCGACATGGACTTGGTAAGGGAGATTTTGCTCAAGCTTGAGCCGCTCCCTGCGCACTTTGACAATCCAATTCCGCTGATCGTCGGCGCGGAGCCGCTAGTATTCAAGGGGCGTTCGGCTGACGAAATCGCCTATCACATACGCATCATGACCCAAGGCGATCTAATCTCCATGGGAGGCATCGACGCAAATGGCCACATCGCGTCGTACTACGGTTTCCGATGGCTTGGTCATGAGTTTCTCGATGACGTTCGCGATCCTGAAATCTGGCGCAAAATTAGAGCACGGGTGAAAGGAATAGGGGGCGCTGGCCTCGGTCTTATGTGGGAAATCGCAAAGGCCGAAATCAAAATACAGCTCGGTCTACCATGAACCAGCTTGTCCCCTGTGCCACTCATGTGATGCCGGCCATGGTCGCCGCCGCCTGCGAGCGCGCCCAAACCCGCTTTTGGAAATTCTTCGTCAGCACAACCCCAAGCAGTTTCTCGACGGGGTGACGAAGGGAAGTGAATTTATGTGGCTTGATTTGACTTCCGCAGGATTGTTACTACAATTGACTACATCGTAGTCAGCCCTATCTTCGTCATGAAACCTGCGCCATCCGCGCCGACATCCGTTCGTCTGACCGACGAAACGCGCAAAATCCTCGACGAGGCGGCGCGGCGCACGCGCCGCTCGCGTTCCTATCTCGTGGAGGAAACGCTGAAGCAGTTTCTTCCGCGCATCGTGCAGAAGGAAACCCAGCCGTCGCCGCAAGAGCGCATTCGTCGCCTGAAGGAGCTTGAGGGCATCGGCTACCGGCTCGTCGGACCGCAATCCATTGAGGAGATCGACGCACGCATCCGTGAATTCCGTGGCGATGAATGAGTCGCTTCCGGTCGAAGGCGGGCGGGCCTATTTCGACTCAAATTCGGTTATCTATTTTATCGAAGCGAACCCGGCGTTTTATTCGAAAATCTCCAGCCTCTGGTATGCCCTCATCGAACAAAACACGAGCTTTGTCACCAGTGAAGTCTGCGTTGCGGAATGCTTCTACGGCGCCTTCAGACGACAAAGTCAGGTGCTCGAAAACGGTTACGATCGCCTGTTCTTTGAGGAGAGGACCTTCGACATTCGGCCCGTGGACCTTGAAACGCTCATTGGAGCGGCGCGCCTCGGCGCCGATCTCGGCCTGAGACTGATAGACGCGGTGCATTTTCGAACGGCGTTGGCCTCGCAATGCGATATCTTCGTCACGAACGATCGCCGCTTCCGCTCGGGTCATGGCGTGCGTGTCGTCCAAATCGCGGAACTGTGACGTAACGTCGATCAAGCCGAAAGTCGCACATGACCTTCCCCGACATTTCCGCCGACATCGCCGCCGCCATGCCGCAATTGCGCGGGCGCGTCGCGGCGAATGAGCCGCTCGCGCCTTACACTTGGTTTCGCGTCGGCGGGCCGGCGCAGATCCTGTTCATGCCGGCCGACGAAGGCGATCTCGCCTATTTCCTCGCGCGATTGCCGCGAGAGATTGCCGTGACCGTCGTCGGCCTTGGCTCCAATCTGATCGTGCGCGACGGCGGCGTCGAAGGCGTGGTCATACGGCTTTCGGCCAAGGGCTTTGGCGAGATCGTCGTCGAAGACGGGTGCAGGCTGCGCGTCGGCGCCGCGGTCCCCGATGTGAAGGCGGCGCGCGCCGCGGCGGAAGCGGGCGTTGACGGGCTGGCGTTCTATCGCGGCATTCCCGGCGCCATCGGCGGCGCGTTGCGCATGAACGCCGGCGCGCATGGCGGCGAAACGAAGGACGCGCTGATTGAAGCGCGCGGCGTCGACCGCGCCGGCGACGTCCGCGTCTTTGGCGTCTCCGACATGGGCTACGCCTATCGCCATTGTTCCGCCCCCGACGACGTGATCTTCACGCAGGCGCTTTACCAGGGACGTTTCGGCGATCCGGCGACGATCATCGCCGAGATGGAGCGCATCACCGCGGCGCGTGAGGCCTCGCAGCCGATCAAGGAAAAGACCGGCGGCTCGACCTTCAAGAATCCTGACGGCGAAAAGGCGTGGCGGTTGATTGACGCGGCCGGCTGTCGCGGACTGGTCGTCGGCGATGCGCAGGTCAGCGAGATGCACTGCAATTTTCTCATCAACCGTGGGCGCGCGAGCGCCGCCGACATCGAGGCGCTCGGCGAGGAAGTGCGCCGGCGCGTGCGCGAGACGAGCGGCGTCGAGCTGCATTGGGAGATCAAGCGCATCGGCGTCGCTTGAGATGAATGGCGCGAGAAGATTGCGTCGTCGCTGCTGAGATCTTAGCGTGGACGCTTGAGGAGATTCCCGCCGTGCCGCCTCGAATAAAATCGCACCGTTTCTCGGACGCCGCTGAAACGGCGGCCACGTCGAAAAGCGGCGACGAGCAGGGACCGAAGAAGAGTCCTTCGGTCGAAGAGCGAGTTTCGCGAGCGTCAGGCGCGTTAAGCGACTCGCTCTGTCCTTTCGCCACATTCACCGAATGGGCTTCGGAAGCCGACGAAGCCGCCTATTCGGATCTTTAGTTGGCATTTTTCAAGTCGAGAGCACATGACCAAGCACGTCGCCGTTCTGATGGGCGGACTCTCCGCCGAACGCGAAATTTCCTTGCGCTCGGGCGAGGCCTGCGCGAAAGCCCTCGAAGAGCAGGGATTTCAAGTGTCCCGCGTCGATGCGGGGCATGACGTCGCAAACATTCTTGCGGCGCTCAAACCCGATGTCGCCTTCAACGCGCTCCATGGCAGGTTTGGCGAGGACGGCTGCATTCAGGGCGCGCTGGAGCTTCTGCGCATCCCCTATACGCACTCGGGCGTGCTCGCCTCTTCGGTGGCGATGAAAAAGGATATCGCGAAGACGGTGATGGCGGCCGCCGGCGTTCCGACGCCAAAAGGGCGCGTTCTGCACAGGCTGGACGCCGCCAAAGCGCACGCGCTGCCCCTTCCTTATGTCCTCAAGCCCGTCTCCGAAGGCTCCTCCTTCGGCGTCTTCATCGTCAGCGAGGGCCAAGAGCATCCCCCGCAGGAATTATGGCGTGAGGATTGGACTCATGGCGACATGATGCTCGCGGAGCAGTTCATCGCCGGGCGCGAACTCACATGCGCCGTCATGAACGACAAGGCTCTCGACGTGATCGAAATTCTCGCGGCCGACGGCGGCTGGTACGATTATCACGCCAAATACGCCAAGGGCGGCTCGAAACACGTCCTTCCGGCAAATCTTAAACTGAATATTTACCAAGAGGTCCAACATTTGGCCCTTGAGGCTCACCGAGCTCTCGGCTGTCGCGGCGTAAGCCGCGCGGACTTCCGATACGACGACCGCCCCGGAGGTACGGGCGAGCTCGTCGTATTGGAAGTGAACACGCAGCCGGGAATGACGGAGACCTCGCTCGTGCCAGAAATGGCGGCATACGCAGGTTTTTCATTCGGCGAGTTGGTCAGATGGATGGTGGAAGACGCATCCTGCGATCGTTGAGAGAGTCATTTGCGGCTCGGCACTCGCTCGTCCCCATCGTTCCCGGAGAAGCCCCATACGCCTTGGCGGCGGCCGCTGTAGCGTCCATCCCGCCGGCAGCCGTTCCCGCCGCCCCCGCGGCGGTCGCTCCGCGCGCGTCGGCGCGAAGAACCCGCGGTGAACGTCTCCTTTCGCGCCTCGCCTTGCTGGGCCGTCCCGGCGTCGGCGCTCTGGCGACGCTCGCGCTCTTCGCCGCGATCGGCGCGGCGGGATTCGTCGAGAACGGCGGTTACGCCGCTCTCGTCGCAAGCGAGGGCGAACTCTACGACATAGCGGCGCGCGTCGCCGGGTTTCCGATTTCCGCCGTCACCATCACCGGTCAATCGCGTTTGACCGAACGCGAACTCCTCGACGCTGCTGGCGTCGGGCCGCGAAACTCCTTGCCCTTTCTCGATGCGACGGCGGTGCGTGACCGGCTGATGCAGGTCCCCCTCGTCAAATCCGCGCGGGTGATGAAGCTCTACCCCGATCGCCTGGTCATCGCGATCGAGGAGCGTCAGCCAAGCGCCTTATGGCAGCGCGACGGACGCGTCGCCGTCATTTCCGAAGACGGGGTGCCGATCGATGAGCTGCGCGACCAGCGCTATCTCGGTCTGCCTTTCGTCGTCGGCGAGGGCGCGCAGAAGCGGCTGCTCGAATTTCTCATGCTGATGACGACGGCCGGCGACCTAGCGCATCGGATCAAGGCCGGCGTGCTCGTCGCGGGGCGCCGCTGGAACTTCGAGATGACGAACGGCGTCACGGTGAAACTGCCGGAGATCGGTCCCGCGAGCGCGCTGGAGACGCTCGCGCGGCTGCAGCGAGAGGCGCGGATCCTCGACAAGGACGTCATGTTCATCGACTTGCGCATCCCCGACCGCGTCAGCGTAAGGCTGACGGAAGAGGCCGCTGCGGCGCGCGAAGCGCAGCTTGCGCCGCGCAAGTCGACCAAGAGTGGTGGTTAGCTGCATGATTTCCCCTGGTGTCCCGCCGCGCATGAAGCCGCTCTCGCCACGTCGCTCGGCGACGTTCGCGGCGCTTGACGTCGGCACGTCCAAGATCGCCTGCCTGATCGCGCGGCTCACGCCCCTTGGCGCGGTCGCGCCCGGCGATTGGCGCACGCATCGCGTTCGCGTCGTTGGCATTGGCCATCAGCGCTCTCTGGGCGTGAAGAACGGCCTGGTGGTCGACATGGACGCCGCCGACGCCGCGATCCGGCAAACCGTGGACGCCGCCGAGCGCATGGCCGGCATGCAGGTGGAGCGCGTCATCGTCACGGCGTCGGGCGGCCGACTGTCCTCGCAGCATTTTCAGGCGAAACGCGTGATTGGCGGCCGCGAAGTCGCCGAGCACGATATTCATCGGGTGCTCGAAGCTTCGGCCGCGCATCATCTCCATCGCGGCCGCGTCGCCATTCACTCGCTGCCGACGGGCTTTTCGCTCGACGGCGTGTCCGGCATCCGCGAGCCCAAGGACATGATCGGCGAAGAGCTTGCGGTCGATCTCCACGTCGCGACCTGCGATCAGGCCGCCGCCCGCAATCTTCTCGTCGCCGTCGAGCGCAGCCATCTCAGCGTCGAAGCCATGGCCGCCACGCCTTATGTCGCCGGGCTCTCCACGCTCGAACCCGACGAGGCCGAGATGGGCGTCATGGTCGTCGACATGGGGGCTGGATCAACGTCCGTGGCCGTCTTCGCGCGGGGCGAGATGATTCACCTGGACGCCGTGACGCTTGGCGGCGCCCACGTCACGATGGATATCGCGCGCGGACTCGACGCGCGGCTCTCCGACGCGGAGCGGCTGAAGACCTTTCACGGCTCGGCGATCGCTTCGACCTCCGACGAGCGCGAAACCATTTCCTTTGATCACGTCGGCGAGAGCGATCACAAGGCGCATGCGCCGAAATCGCATCTCGTGCGCATCATCCGCCCGCGCATCGAGGAAACGCTGGAGTTCCTGCGCGACCGCTTGGCGAAGGCCGGCCATCCGAGCGGTCCTGGCCGTCGTATCGTGCTGACGGGCGGCGCGAGCCAGCTCACAGGCGTCGCCGAGGCGGCGCGCCGCATTCTCGGCGGACAGGTTCGGGTCGGACGGCCGATCGGCGTCGAAGGCTTGCCGGATTCCTCGAAGAGCCCCGCCTTCGCGGCCGCCGCCGGGCTGCTCGTCTATCCGCAAGTCGCCGCGCATGAATATTTCGAGCCGCGCCGGATCGAGCGCGCGGCGACGGGAACTGACGGATACATCTCGCGCGTAGGGAGATGGTTAAGAGAAAGCTTCTAGTATCGCGTGAGAGTGATTCTTTCGACCCGGCGCGCCCTTCGACGCGCCGAGCATGATTGCCAAGGACGACGCGTTCGGCGACCGGGCGTCCAAGGGCGAAGGACAACGGGCGCCGAGTTGTGAACGCATTGGTGAGAGGCCTGGCAGATGACGATCAACCTTAAAGCTCCCGAACTCAGGGAATTGAAGCCCCGCATCATGGTTTGCGGCGTCGGCGGCGGCGGCTGTAACGCCGTCAATAATATGATCACCTCTGGTCTGTCGGGCGTCGATTTCCTTGTCGCCAATACAGACGCCCAGGCGCTCGCGTCGTCGCAGGCCGAGCGAATCATCCAAATGGGCCTGCAGGTGACGGAAGGACTGGGCGCCGGCGCTCAGCCAGAAGTCGGCCGCGCCGCCGCGGAAGAAGCGCGCGAAGAAATTCGCGAGCATCTCTCCGGCGCGCATATGTGCTTCGTCACCGCCGGCATGGGCGGCGGCACCGGCACGGGCGCCGCGCCGGTGATCGCGCAGATCGCGCGCGAAATGGGCATTCTCACCGTCGGCGTCGTCACGAAGCCGTTCCATTTCGAAGGTCAGCGTCGCCTGCGCATCGCCGAATCGGGCATCTCCGAACTGCAAAAATGCGTCGATACGCTGATCGTCATCCCGAATCAGAATCTCTTCCGCATCGCCACGGAGAAGACGACCTTCGCCGACGCCTTCGCGATGGCCGACCAGGTTCTCTATTCGGGAGTCGCCTCGGTCACGGATTTGATGGTCAAGGAAGGGCTCATCAACCTCGACTTTGCTGACGTTCGCTCGATCATGCGCGGCATGGGCAAGGCGATGATGGGCACCGGCGAAGCCACGGGCGAAAATCGCGCCAATCTTGCCGCGGAAGCCGCGATTGCGAATCCGCTGCTTGACGAAGTGTCGATGAAGGGGGCGCGCGGCCTGCTGATCTCGATCACCGGCGGCCACGATCTGACCCTCTATGAAGTCGACGAGGCGGCGAGTCGTATTCGCCAGGAGGTCGACGAGGACGCCAACATCATTCTGGGCGCGACATTCGATTCGTCGCTTGAAGGCGTGGTGCGCGTCTCCGTCGTCGCGACGGGCATCGACCTGACCGCGATCACGGCCGATGATCCGACGAGCGAATCGCGTCTCGCCGAGGCCGCCGAGCGCCTGCGCGCCCAATTGCAGCAGGCGCGCGCGCAGCAGGCGCCGGCCGTCGAGGCCGCGCCGGTTCTGCGTCATCGCGAAGAGCCGCAGGCCGCAGCCGGCTATTATTCGGAGCAGGCGCCGGCGCATGGCGTCTACCTCGAGCCGGCGCCGCCGCGTCTCGCCTATGGCGAGCCGAGGTTCGAAGCCGAGCGCCACGAAGCGCCGGCCGGCGCCTATGTGCCGCCGGCCCCGGAGCAGCCGCGTGCGCCGCGCATGCCTCAGATCGAGGATTTTCCCCAGCCCATCCAGGAACAGCTGCGTCAGCAGATGGGCGCTGGCGATCCTCGTCGCAAGTCGATCTTCGAGCGGCTCGCCTCCTTCGGAGCGAGCCGTCAGGAAGACTCGATGCATGGCGCGCCTGCGGCGCCGACCCCGCGCCCGCAAATGGCTCCCCCAGGCCAGCCTTCGGCGACGCACGCCGAATATGGCAAGCGACCGGCCGCGCCGGCGCCGGTTGTTCCCGGCGGACATGCCGCGCTCGATTCGCACGGTCGTCGCGCCCTGCAGCCGCGCCCGTCCGAGGAGGATCATCTGGAGATCCCGGCCTTCCTGCGTCGCCAGGCCAACCACTGAAACATTCTCGACAATCGGCAAAGGCCCGCCTCGCGCGGGCCTTTTCATTTTGGCCGCTGGGTCTTGTAACAAACTGTAAGAAAGCGTGACTGGAGCGTCGGCGCCCGGATTTGCTATCGTTCGTCCGGGCTTTAGGGGAGGGTTGCGCCATTCGATCGGATTCACGCCGACCTGCGTTGCGCGCGCGCCGCGCCGCGCATCCCGGGAGCGCGGCCGCGCCAGCGGTTCAGCAGACACTCGCACGAAGCTTCACATTAACCGGCCAGGGCGTGCATGGCGGTCGTCCCGCCAGGATGACGCTCGCGCCGGCCGGCGCTGACGTCAGGATCGTTTTCGGCGTCGCCGGAGCCGAGATCGAAGCGCATTGGTCGCGCGTCGACGCATCGACATTGCGCACACGGCTCGCCGGCGACGGCGCGAGCGTGTCGACGGTCGAGCATGTGATGGCCGCGCTTGCGGCGCTTCGCGTCGACAATGCGCTGGTTGTGCTCGACGGCGACGAGGTTCCGGCGATGGACGGCTCGGCCCGCGACTTCGTCTCGGCGATCGACGAAGCCGGCGTCGTCGCTCTATCCGCGCCGCGGCGCGCGCTGCGAGTCGTGAAGCCCGCGCGGGTATCCGACGGGGCCGGCTGGGCGGAGCTGCGGCCAGCGGAAGCCGGCCTTCGTTTGGATGTGGAAATCGCCTTCCCCTGTCCAATCGGACGCCAGCGCCTGGCGCTCGATCTGACGCCCGAGACGTTTCGGCGCGAATTGGCCGGAGCTCGCAGTTTCGGATTTTTGCGCGATGCGGAGCGGCTTTGGCGAGAAGGTCTGGCGCTTGGCGCCAATCTCGACAATACGCTGGTCTTTGACGCGCGCGCCGCCATCAATCCGCACGGGGAGCGATTCGCCGACGAATGCGTGCGTCACAAGATGCTCGACGTCGTCGGCGATCTGGCGCTGGCCGGGGCGCCGATCATCGGCGCCTTCCGCTCCTATCGCGGCGGGCATAGCCTTAATCTCGCGCTGCTCGAAGCTGCGGCGCGCGCGGGCGCCCTGGCGCTCGAACTCGACGCGCATAACGAAGGCAAGAGTGCGACAGGCCGAAGCCTATCGCCATAATCTCGCCAGATGAAGGTTCTTCTTTCAGCCGACCGCAAAGGCGGGATCGGCGCCCCGACGCGCGCCGTGAGGCAGGGCAGGGGCGTCCTGCGACGCCATTTGGCTGATAGCTTTCGAGGCGCCGGGACCGCGCGAGCTTCGCGCAGCGCCGCAATGGGGCAACACATGTCGGTTTTCGCTCGTTCATTCAAAGTGTTGGCTTTGGCGTCGGCCTTGTCGATCGGCGCGGCGCCGGCGCGCGCCGACCTCATGGACTCGATCACCAGCGGTTTCGGTCTCTTTGGCAGCGGCGGGACGAAATATCAGACGGAGATCACGCCCGACATCCCGGCCGAGGATCTCTATAACGCCGGTCTGGCGCGGCTGAAGGCCAAGGACTACGAGGGAGCAGCCAAGAAATTCGGCGAATTGGAGAAGCAATATCCGTCATCGGACTGGTCTCGCAAAGGGCTGCTGATGACGACCTTCGCGCAGTACGAGCACCCCAAATATGACGACGCCGTGCAGTCGGCGATGCGTTATATCGGGCTTTATCCGAACTCCGCCGACACGCCCTATGTCTACTATCTCGCGGGCATGTCCTTCTATAGTCAGGTGCCGGACGTCATGCGCGATCAGCAGTCGGCGGAGAAGGCGCTGGAGGTTTTCACGCAGCTCATACAGAAATTTCCGAAGTCGGAATATGTGAACGACGCCAGATACAAAATCCAGGTGACGCGAGACCAACTCGCCGCCAAGGAGATGAACGTCGGACGCTTCTACCTGCTTCGCAAGAACTACCCCGCCGCGATCAACCGTTTCCACGACGTTCTCGGCAAATATCAGATGACGCGCCATACCGAAGAGGCGCTCTATCGTCTCACCGAAGCCTATCTCGCGATGGGCGTCACCAACGAAGCGCAGACCGCCGCCGCCATCCTGGGGCATAATTTCCCGGATTCGCAGTGGTATAAGGACGCTCACGCGCTGCTGAAAACCGACGGTCTCGAGCCGCACGAATACACAGGTTCGTGGCTCTCCAAGATCGGCAAGACGCTGCACGCGATCTAGCCGTCTTCCGAAAGACACGCCTGGATAAATGCGCCGGCGTGCGTGAGCGCGCGTCGGCCGTCCTCAAGCCTCGCATTCCATAAGTGCCACGCATGGATCATGCGCGGCCAGATCTCCAGCGTGACCGAGACGTCGGCGGCGCCGGCCGCAGCGGCGAGTCGCGTCGAATCGGCGAGCAGCGTTTCGTTTGAGCCCACCTGAATCATGAGCGGCGGCAAGCCGCTCAGGTCGCCAAAAAGCGGCGAGACGCGCGGGTCACGGCGATCGATTCCGGTCGGGACATAAGCTTGCACGAGTTCCTCGAGATAGGCCTTATGCAGCAGCGGATCGACGCCATCCTTCGTTGCCAGCGTTTCGCCGGAGAGGGTGAGATCGGTCCAAGGCGAGACAAGCCAGGCGCAGGCGGGAAGCGCTTCCTTGAGGTCGCGCAGCCGCATCAGCAAGGCAAGCGTCAGGCCGCCGCCGGCGCTGTCGCCGCCGACCGCGATCTGGCGCGCGGCAAACCCCTGTTGCCGAAGAAACCGCCAGGCCGCGAGCGCATCGTCATAGGCGGCCGGAAACGGATGCTCGGGCGCCAGTCTGAATTCGACGGCAAGCGCCCTGGCGCGCGCGGCGCGTCCGGCTTCAGTGGCCATCCGGCGGTGGCTGACGATCGAGCCGGAGCAATAGCCGCCGCCATGGAAGAACAGCAGCGCGCGCGACGGGTCGCTCGTTGGCGCGCAAGACCATTCGGCGGCCACGCCGTCGATCGACGCGCGCGCCAATGAGACATCCGCCGCGCTCGGCCAAGCGGCGCCGACTTCCTCGATGCGGACGCGCCGCGCCGGCCAGCCGACGGGTCGCGGTTTTGCGCTCAGCAGCGCGCGAATGTCGTCGATGCCGAGATCGGCCATAAAATCTCCGTTTGGAAAAGGGCGCTGGCGACTATAATCGAGAGCCGTCCGCGCGTCGCCGACGCGCGGCTTCCGGCGCATGTGCGCGCCCAAGGCATTTGAGCAAAGACTCATGCTGGTCCGTCTTTCCATTCGCGACATCGTGCTGATTGACGCGCTCGACCTGGAATTCGCGCCGGGTCTGACGACGCTTACGGGAGAGACCGGGGCGGGAAAATCGATCTTGCTCGACGCCTTCGTGCTGGCGCTCGGCGGGCGGGGCGACGCGTCGCTCGTGCGCGCCGGCTGCGAACAGGGACAGGTGACGGCGGCGTTCGATACGCCGGCGAATCATCCCGCGCATCTCGCGGCGCGCGAATTCGGCCTCGCGAGCGAGGACGAGCTGGTGTTGCGCCGCGTGCAATCGGCGGACGGGCGCACCCGCGCCTTTGTCAACGACCAGCCGGCGACGGCGCAGGCGCTGCGCGCGATTGGGCGCGAACTCGTCGAAATTCATTGTCAGCATGACGAACGCGCGCTGGTCGATCCGAATGCGCATCGCGCGCTCGTCGACGCGCATGGCGGCCTTGTCGCGCAAGCGACGGGCGTACGCGCGCGCTATGGCGCGTGGCAGGCGGCGCGCCGCGCGCTTGTTGAAGAAGAAGCGCGCATCGCCAAGGCGCGCGCCGACGCCGACTATCTACGCCACGCCCACGCCGAGCTTTCGGAGCTGGCGCCGCAGGAGGGCGAGGAAGAGACGCTCGCCGAACGGCGGCTCTTCATGCAGCGCGCCGAGAAGGTCGCCGCGGACATTTCCGATGCGCTCTCGGCGTTTTCGAATGACGGGGCGCCGGCGCGGGAAATCGCTCAGGCGGCGCGGCGGCTGGAGCGGCGTCTGACGCAGGCGCCGCAACTGCTGGACGCGCCGGCGCGCGCCTTGACGCAGGCTGTCGATGCGTTGGGTCTCGCCGAGGAAGCGCTTGAACGGGCGCTCACTGAGACGAAGTTCGATCCGGCGGAATTGGAGCGGGTCGAGGAGCGGCTGTTCGCGCTGCGCGGCGCCGCGCGCAAGCATCAGGTCGCGGTCGCCGACCTTGCCAAGCTTGAAGAAAAATTCGCCGATGACATCGCCGCGCTCGACGCCTCCGAAGCGCGGCTGGTCGCGCTGGGGCGCGCGCTTGCAGACGCCAAGCAGTCCTATGACGAAGCGGCCTTGGCCCTGTCCGCGGCGCGCCGCGCTGCGGCGAAGACACTCGATGCGCTGGTCGACGCCGAGTTGAAGCCGCTGCGACTGGAGGGCGCGCATTTTTCGACGCAGGTGACGAGCGACCCGGAGTCCGCCGGGCCAGAAGGAATCGATCACGTCGAATTCTGGGTGCAGACCAATCCGGGATCGCGCCCCGGTCCGCTGACCAAGGTCGCGTCGGGCGGCGAACTCGCGCGCTTCATGTTGGCGCTAAAGGTCGTGCTCGCCGATCGCGGCTCGGCCCCCACGCTCGTCTTCGACGAAATTGATACGGGCGTCGGCGGCGCCGTGGCCGACGCCATCGGTCAGCGGCTGGCGCGTCTCGCCGCGCGCGCGCAGGTGCTGGCCGTCACCCATGCGCCGCAGGTCGCCGCGCGCGCCGGCCAGCATCTACGCATCAGCAAGGGCGCGCCGGCGAAGACCGGCAAGGACAAGCGCGTCGCGACCAGCGTCGCGGTGCTTGCCGAGGGCGAGCGGCGCGAGGAGATCGCCCGCATGCTCTCGGGCGCCGCCATCACCGAAGAAGCGCGCGCCGCCGCAGCGCGGCTGCTGGAAGGGGCGGGTTAACGGCCGCCTTTGGGCGGTATTTCCGCTAGAGTTCGGCCTTTGGCGGGAAGCGGAAACTTTTGGCTGGCGGGGAGGTGGCCACTTCGCGCCATTACCGGACATCGCTTTAGATCCCGGATTTGGTCTTATGCAACTAAGCGCGCGCTCCGCCACCACATGCCTTCGGTGCAACCGCCCGTGCTGTATAGTGGCCGCTTCACGGCAAAGCACGGGAGGGCGACAATGTTCGACGATCTCGGAGCATTGTTTATGAATAGTGTCATTGCAGCACATGATGAATACGTCGTCAAACGTGACGAAAGAAAGTCCGGGAGGGACCAGCATCTTAGAGCAGCTATAGGCTTAGCAACTGCTCTTTTCCATATCCGGGAACATTTGCCCGCCCAGTTGGCCAAATCACGAAGAGACATTGAGTCTGCATGTCCCGATTATCGCCTTATCGCAGATGTAGCGAATGCGACCAAACACGCACAAGTCAAACGAAGGACTCCGCAGGGCACTTCGTTGATAGCCTCTGCAGATGATGTTCAAGAGGTAGTTGCCATAACGCTGTTTGAAGACGCCGAAGGAATCTACTCGGATTTTCAAACCTTCATAATGGCAAAATGCTCGGATGGAACAAAGCGTAATCTCGACTTAGCGCTCACGAACGCTCTTAATTTTTGGTCCGGCTTTTTGTCGCGGGCTGGGATTGTCACATACCCACAGGTTCCAGTTCCTCTGACGCCGGGAGTTCGTTTTATTCAACGCAAGGACACCAAGAGCTTAGAGTTTGATGTGCTGAATACGATACGTTTTCGTAGCAACATGCAAATTCTGAAGTTTGATGCGACTAAAGGATACGCTGAACCGATGGATTTGAAGGATGCGCAAATGGTAATGCGAGTCTTCAAGCCCCGCCCAATCATCGTCGATATTACTGTAAGCATACCACAACAAGGCGAGGTTACTGTACCTATCGAATTGTCTGACGCTCAAACGATTGATTTCTACCGATTGAAAATGGAGACTGATAAGCAGGCTTTCATGAAAGCTATCTTCGAGGAACGAGCCAACGAAATCATACAGAAAGCCGCAATCGCTTTTCAGGAGAAAGCTGAAGCGACGCGCAGCCCAGATATGACTGCTTAGGGTCAAATCAAGCCATTCATCATCCGCTCAACGGGACGATTGCTGCGGGTCGCAAGCTGAAAATCAAACCGATAACCTACCGCCTTTTGGAAGGGGTGGCTGACTTCACAGCGACTCCGGCCAGCGACGCGCGCCATGATAGATGCGCAATATCTGAAGCGCGTTGTCCTTGACGCGATAAGGAACGCTGTAGGGCGTCTTGTCGATGACGAATTCGCGCGTTCCAGGCACGCGGCCGGGGCGGCCGATAGGCGGATTCTCCGCAAGAGTCGTCTCGATCATTTCGAGAAGGTGAAGGGCGACGCGTCGCGCAGCCGCGGGATTGTCCCGCAAAATGTCTGCGCGTAGGGCGGCGAGATCGTCGATCGCCTCGGGCGACCAGATGATCTTCACGGCCGGCGGGTTTCGTCAGGCGTTTCCCAGCTCTCGATCCAATGACGCACCTCTTCATGTTCAACGCCGCCGCCGCGATCGAGAGAGCCCAGGGCTTGGCGAATTCCAGCGACTTGCCATTCGTTGGCGTCGAGATATTCGGCGATGGCCTCGGCCGTGAGAAAGGAGCGGCTGCGGCCCGTGCTCGCCGCAAGGCTGGCGAGCCGCTTCTTGATCTCTGGACCGACCCTCACGGTGAAGGTCTCGGATGTTTCGCGCTTTGTGCGCTTGATCTTTGCAGCCGGTGATTGCATGTACACAGCATAACACACCGCCTGTCGGCGACAATTGTCATTCAGCAATATCCGGGAGGACGGCGCGTCGCCTTTCGTTGCCTCCTGTCCCGCGCTGGCCTAAGAGAGTGCGCCATGCAGAATGCGCCTTTGCTCATGCCCGCCGCGGACACGCTTGCCGAATTGCGCGACGAGATCGACCGGATCGATCGCGATATGCATCGGCTGTTGATGGAGCGCGGCGAGATCATCGACCGGCTGATCGCCGTGAAGCGCGCGCAGGGCGTCGGCTGCGCCTTTCGACCCGATCGCGAGGCGCAGATGATGCGCGCGCTGGTCGAGCGTCACCAGGGGCTCCTGCCGCTCGACGCCGTCGAAGGCGTTTGGCGCGTCATCGTCTCGACCTTCACCTATGTTCAGGCGAATTATTCGGTGCATGCCGATGATTCCGGCGGCGACGCGCAGATGCGCGATTCGGCGCGCTTCCACTTCGGGTTCACCGTTCCCTATGTCGCGCATCACGGCGCTGGCGCGGTGATCGACGCGGTCGCCGCGTCGACCGGCGATCTGGGGATCTTGCGCGCGACGGGCGGGCTATCGGATGGCGCCTGGTGGATGCGCCTCGTTGGCGAAGGCGCCCCCAAGATCATCGCGCGCCTGCCTTTCGTCGAGCGGCCCAATCATCCCGCAGGTCTGCCGATGTTCGTCGTCGCGCGGCTTCCGGCCGAGGCGATGGCGCATGGCGTGACGCTTTATGCGGTCGGCCTCGCGCGCTGGACGCACGCGCTGCCCGCCGCTTTCCAGACGCTCAAAGGCGAAATCCTCGCGAGCGCCCCCCATCCGGAAGGGCTGGCGCTGCTTGTCGCCGCCGCCGGCGACGCTGACGCCCAGTCCTTCGCCAAAGCGTTGGCCGAAGCAGGGGTGGAGGGCGCGCGCGTCGACGTGATCGGCAGCCATGCGATGCGCTTCCAACTTAACGATGCGCGCAGCGGCGTCTTCGCGCCAGGCGATTGATCATGACCAAACCCGCTCCCCGTACCAGTGTTCTCGCGATCGACGCTTACGTGCCCGGCAGGAGCGCCGCGCCAGGCGCTGCGCGCGTGTTCAAATTGTCGGCCAATGAGACGCCGCTCGGGCCATCTCCGCGCGCGGTGGAGGCCCTGCGCAACATGGCCGGCGAGATTGCGCTTTATCCCGAAGGCTCGTCGCGCGCCCTGCGCGAGGCGATCGGCGCGCGTTACGCGCTGAACCCGGACCGGATCATCGCCGGCGCCGGCTCGGACAATCTTCTGGAGCTGCTTGCGCTCGCTTACATCGGGACCGGAGACGAGGGCGTCTACAGCCAGCATGGGTTCCTTGAATATAAGATCGTCACTCTCGCCGCGGGGGGGACGCCGGTTGTCGCTCCCGAGACGAACTACACAGCGGAAGTTGACGCGCTTCTTGCCTCTGTGAGCGAGAGAACAAAGATCGTTTTTCTCGCCAATCCGAACAATCCGACCGGCACGTTTTTGCCCGCGAATGAAGTCTCGCGGCTGGCGCGTTCGCTGCCCGCGCGTGTGCTGCTCGTGCTCGATTCCGCCTATGCCGAATATGTCCTGCGCGAGGATTATGAGGCGGGGGTCGCGCTTGTCGATGCGCATGAAAATGTCGTGATGACCCGCACCTTCTCGAAAATCTACGGCCTTGCGGGCCTGCGCGTCGGCTGGGCCTACGGACCCGCGCATGTGATCGACGCGCTGAACCGAATCCGCTCGCCCTTCAATGTCTCAAGCGTGGGTTCAGCAGCGGCGATCGCCGCGCTGTCGGATCGCGCCCATCTCGACGCGGCGATCGCGCATAATGACCGCTGGCTGCCGTGGCTCTCGCGAGAAATTTCCGCACTCGGCCTCGACGTTCTGCCGAGCGTCGCCAATTTCGTCGCCATACGTTTTCCCGACGCGCCGGGATTGACGGCCCTCGACGCCGACCGCTTCCTCATGTCGCGCGGCCTGGTGCTGCGCGCCATCGGCGCCTATGGCATGGGAGAATTCCTGCGGCTCACCGTCGGCGCGCAGGAGGCGAATGAACGCGTCGTCGAAGCGCTTGCTGAATTCATGCAGAGCGCCCGGACGCCGCAAGACGCGCAAGCAGGCGTTCATGGCTGATCCTGTATGTGAACGCCTGGCGCTGATCGGCGTCGGACTCATCGGCTCATCGATCGCGCGCGCGGCGCGTGAGTTTGGCGCGGCGCGGCAGATCGCGGTGATGGATTCATCGCCGAAGGTCGTCAGCCGCGCCAGCGAACTCGGTCTCGCCGACGTTGCGACACAAGATTATGCGCAGGCGGTTGGTGGAGCCGATCTCGTCATCGTGTGCACGCCTGTCGGCGCTTGCGGCGACGTCGCACAAAGCCTCGCGCCGTATCTGGAAAAGGGCGCCGTTCTTTCCGACGTCGGCTCGGTGAAAGGCGCCGTCGTCGCGCAAATGACGCCGCATCTTGCCGAACCGGCGCGCTTCATTCCCGCCCATCCGATCGCCGGCACGGAGTTCTCCGGGCCGGACGCAGGATTCGCCACGCTGTTTCAGAACCGTTGGTGCATTCTCACGCCGCCGGACAACGCCGACGCCGCGGCCGTGGAAAGGCTGACGAAATTCTGGATGCGCTTGGGGGCGAACGTCGAGACGATGAGCGTCGCGCATCATGACGCCGTGCTCGCGCTCACGAGCCATCTGCCGCATCTCATCGCTTATAACATCGTCGGCACGGCGGATGATTTCGGCGATGAGACGCGTTCCGAGGTCATCAAATTCTCGGCGTCCGGATTCCGCGATTTCACGCGCATCGCCGCCTCGGATCCCATCATGTGGCGCGACATCTTCCTCGCCAATAAGGACGCCGTCCTGCAGATGCTCGGACGCTTCAATGAGGATCTCAGCGCGCTGCAGCGGATGATCAGGCGGGGCGACGGGGAGGGACTGCTGGAATTTTTCTCGCGCACGCGCGACATCCGCCGCTCGATCGTCGAACAGGGCCAGGACACGGCTGCGCCCGACTTCGGAAGGCGAGCGGAAGGGCGGTGAAAACCGTCTCTCCACGGCCGCTGTCTTCACGGGAATCACATATGACCGAATCGAATTTCGACGCGCTGCGCGCCGCTTTCGAAAACGCCGTTCCCGGCTATGACGCGCTGCGACGCAAACTCATTCCGCATTTCGACGCCTTCTATGGGACCGCGCTCGACCTTCTCGAAGAGGTCGTGGGCGAGGGAGAATTTCGATGCGTCGACCTTGGCGTCGGCACCGGTCTCTTGTCGGAAATGATTCTCAACCGGTTTCCCGGCGCGCAGGTCGAAGGCGTCGATCTCGCGCCGAAGATGCTCGATGCGGCGCGCGAACGGCTTGCGATTTACGGCGCGCGCCTGCGCTTGTCGCTCGCGGACTATGCAACCGCGCCGCTCCCTGGGCCGCTCGACGCCGTCGTCTCGGCGCTCTCCATCCACCATCTCGATCACGAGGCGAAGCGCCGCCTCTTCCGGCGGATTCATGATGCGCTGCGGCCCGGCGGCGTTTTCATCAACGCCGACCAGTCGCTCGGCGCGACCGGTGAAATCGAGGACGCCTATCAACGCCGCTGGGAAGCGGATGTCCGAGGCTCAGGAATCGCCGCCGATGATTTCGCGGCGGCGAGAAAGCGCGCGGAACTCGATCGCAGCGCGACCTTCGCAGATCAGATCGCCTGGCTCGAAGACGCGGGATTCCGCTACGCCGACATCGGCTGGAAGCGCCATCGCTTCACGGTGTTTTACGCGCGGCGCTAGCGTCGTTTTGCGACGCTTGGCCGATGCGTAAGGCGTCGCCGGCGTTGCGCGAGATGACCTGCTGCAGCTTGCCGGAAATAGCCGCCAACACCCAGGGCAGCTGAACGTCGATGCGCAGCAAATCTTTCAGCACCGTGATCTGCGCCGTCGCCGTTTGACCGAGCGCCGTCACCCGAACCGTTCCGACGTCGCCGGCCCAGGTGACTTCGGAATGCGCGACCTTGTCCACATATTCGCGTTGCATCCTTGCCAGCTGTTCGGAGACGCGGGCTTTCGCCGCGTCGACGCCGAGATCGTGCGGCACTGTGACGGTGATGGCGTTCGACATTGGCTTCCTCCACTCGCCCCAATGTAGGCGCCCCTCTGGGGGATTAGAAGAATGGCGCGGCTAAAGGCGATGATGAGGACGACGATCTCGCGCGAGCGTGTACGCTTTATAGTCGAGGTTGCGCTGGCTCTGGCGTTGAGCGGTGTCGCAACTTCCGTTGGGGCGCTCGACGCGCCGTCGCCGCCACGACGTCCGGAATTTCAGACCGTCCCCTTACCCGAGGCAAAGCCTGCCGTCGGGGCCAAGCCGCAGCAAGTGGAGCCCCAGTCCGCCGAGGATTGCATGGCGAATCTGCGCGCAGCTGGCGTCGCTTTCGAACCCGCCCAAGCGCCGGCCGGCGCGCTTGACGGTTGCGCGATCGAGGCGCCCGTGCGTCTCGCGTCGGTCACGGTCGGCATACGGCGCGTTGCGCTCAACGCAAAGCCGCTGCTGGGGTGCGCCTTCGCGCTGCAATTTTCCGATTATGTGAAAAATCTGCTCGCGCCGCTCGGCGCCGGGACGATGGGCGCGTCGCTCGTCGCGATTGACACAGGTCCAGGCTACGAATGCCGCGGCCGCAATCATGATAACGGGGCCAAGCTGAGCGCGCACGCCAAAGGGCTCGCTCTTGATGTCGGCGCATTTGTTTTCTCGGACGGTCGAAAGATCGCCGTCGACGCTCAGCCGGATGCTCAATCGACCGCTTACGTCAGAGGGCTACGAACGGCGGCGTGCGGCTGGTTCACCACGGTCCTTGGCCCTGGATCAGATCTCTATCACGCGAGCCATCTTCATTTCGACATCGAGCGCCATGGATCGAATGGCGGCTATCGAATCTGCCAATAGTCGAAAAAAATAGAATTCCCTGCGCTGAAACGTTAAGGTGCTGTTCATCTTTCATGGTGAACGCGCCGCGCCGGCGTGGCACGCCGCAGCGATGCAGCGTTGTCACTTCGGATGGACAACACAGGGAGGCTTGGAATCGTGATCGATGACTATGGCGAGATCAACACAGCCAAGGCGAACTTCGACGAAATCTATGTAATGGATGACCCAAGGTCGTACTATTCTGTCCTGGGCGGGTTGGACTACATGATTCCCGATGTCGCGGCGCCCGTCATTCGTCAGGTGCTCGCAGCCAAGGCTTCCGACGGGAAAAAGCCCATCGTTCTCGACGTCGGTTGCTCGTACGGCATCAATGCCGCAGTGCACCGTTTTCCGCTCAGTTTCGATACGCTGAGGCGTCGATATGCACGGCGCGAACTGGTGGAACTATCCTCCGATGATTTGTTGCGGCTCGACGCCAATTATTTCGCGGCCTGGCCGGATCGCGGCCTGGCGAGCTTTATCGGCCTCGACGTCTCGGAGCCTGCGATCCTTTACGCAAAAAGCGTTGGTCTGATCGCGGACGGCGTCATCGCCGATCTCGAGGAGAATGAGTTGACGTCGGACGCTGCGCGCATCGTCTCCCGCGCGGACGTCATCCTCTCAACGGGCTGCATCGGGTACCTGGGCGAAGCGACTTTCCGCAAGCTGCTGGCGCAGATGAAGCGGCGGCCATGGGTGATCTCCTTCGTACTGCGCATGTTTCCTTTCGATGGCGTCGCGCATGCTCTCGGCGAGCATGGTTACGTCACGGAACACCTCGACGGGGCCACCTTCATCCAGCGGCGCTTCCGAAACGGCGATGAATTCGAGCGCACGTTGCAGACTCTCGCGGCCCTCGGAAAAGACACGCATGACCTAGAGGCGGAGGGCCTCTATCACGCCGACCTCTACATTTCCCGTCCCGCCGGGGAGGCGGCGCAACTGCCGCTCTGCGACTTCGTCTCGATCGCGAGCGGCCGCTATCGGTCGTTCGGACCGCGCTATGTCCATGTCGAGACCGAAGAAGGCAAGCTCGTCACGCTCGAGCCTTGAGCGCACGATCGGACAGGACGAACTCGGCGAAGTGAGCGCGGTCAAACGGAGACCGGTCTCACCCGTCGCAATTCACCTCGCCGATGCGAGTAGGCCGAGGCGCGTCAGCTCGTGCTCGCGAATGTTGCGGGTGATCGGATAGTAGCCGCCTTTTTTCGCCTGGGTCTGGCCATCTCTCGAAAGCACATATGTGACGAACTCGCCGCTCAGCGTGTCGATCGGCTTCTTGGGATCCTTCAGCAGATAGACGTAGAGGCCTCGCGCCAGCGGATATTTGCGCGAGTAAGTGTTGTCGAAGGAGGCGTCATAGCAGCTCTTGCCCGACGACAGCGGAACCGCGCGAACTCCGGCCGTCTTGTAGCCGATGCCTGAATAGCCGATCGCAGACTTGTCGGCGCCGACGGCGCTCACGACGGCTTCCGATCCAACCTGCATCTTGATGTCGTCCTTGAAATCGGCGCCGCTCAAGACATGCTGTTTGAAGAACTTGTAAGTGCCGGAAAGCGTGTTGCGGCTATACATGGCGATTGGCTTGGCCGCCCACTCGCCGGTCAAACCAAGCTCGCCCCAGGTGCGGATGCTTTTTCCGCCGCCGCTTTTCGGATCGGCCGCAAAAACCCGTTCCATCTGCTCCATGCTGATGCATTGGAGCGGATTGTCCTTATGGACATAAATCGCGAGGGCGTCGATCGCGACCAGAACCGCCGTTGGCTTGTAGCCGAATTTCGCTTGGAAGGCGGCGATCTCGTCCGGCGTCATTTGTCGCGACATTGGACCGAGTTGCGCTTCTCCCGAGAGGAGCGCCGGCGGCGCCGTATTGGAGCCCTTGCCGACAAGTTCGATCGACACATTCGGGTAGATCGACTGAAACCCTTCGGCCCAGAGCTCCATTTCGTGATGCATCGTGTCCGAGCCGACCGACCTCAATTTTCCCGACAGTCCGTTGACGACCTTGTACGGAGTTAGCTCCATATCGAGCGCAACAGCGCCGGCGGTCAAAGCCACCAAAGCGGCGATGGCGGCGGAGAGGGCTCGCAGTTTCATGGCTTTTCTCCGTTGCATCAAATCATTGCGGCCGAAACCACCTCGCGGCGGCAAGTGCGCGATCGACGTGGAACGGCTGGGGGATCGCCCTCAAGGCGGATGTTCAGTGAGTCGTTCTTGCTTTCGCCGCAATTTCGCTCGGCGAAATGACAGGCGCGTGACGCCTATGCGACGGCGCGGCCGCGCAGCGTGCAGCTCAAGAAAAAAAGCAAAAAAAAACCGGAAGGCGAGGCGTCGCCTTCCGGTTTGACGTGATGCGGCCGTGCGCGACGGCGCGGCCGCGTCTGTTCGTCAGTAGCTGTAATACATGTCGAATTCGACCGGATGCGGCGTCATTTCGAAGCGCATCACGTCCTGCATCTTGAGGTCGATGTAGGAGTTGATGAAGTCCTCGTTGAAGACGCCGCCGGCCGTCAGATAGGCATGGTCGGCTTTGAGATTCTCGAGCGCTTCGCGCAGGCTGCCGCACACCGTGGGGATGGCCTTCAACTCTTCCGGCGGGAGATCGTAGAGATCCTTGTCGGCCGGTCCGCCCGGATCGATCTTGTTGGCGATGCCGTCGAGGCCCGCCATCAGCATGGCGGCGAAGGCCAGATAGGGATTCGCCGTCGGATCGGGGAAACGAACCTCGACGCGCTTCGCCTTCGGGTTGGAGCTGAAGGGGATGCGGCACGACGCCGAGCGGTTGCGCGAAGAATAAGCGAGCAGCACCGGCGCCTCATAGCCCGGAACCAGACGCTTATATGAGTTGGTCGACGGGTTGGTGAAGGCGTTCAGCGACTTCGCATGCTTGATGATGCCGCCGATGTACCACAGGCACTCCTGAGAGAGGCCGGCGTATTTGTCGCCTGCGAAGACCGGCTTGCCGTCCTTCCAGATCGACTGATGGACGTGCATGCCCGAACCGTTGTCGCCAAACACCGGCTTCGGCATGAAGGTCGCCGACTTGCCGTAGGAATGCGCCACCTGATGGATCGCATACTTGTAGATCTGCAGGTGGTCGGCGACCGTGACGAGCGTCTCGAACTTCAGACCGAGTTCGTGCTGGGCGGAGGCGACTTCGTGATGGTGCTTCTCGACCTTGACGCCCATGGCCGACATGGCGGCGAGCATCTCGCTGCGCATGTCCTGCGCAGAGTCGACCGGCGGCACCGGGAAGTAGCCGCCTTTGGTGCGCACGCGGTGGCCGAGATTGCCGCCTTCATAGGCAGTGCCGCTATTGGAGGGCAGCTCGGTCGAATCGAGCGTGAAGCCCGTATCGTAGGGCTCGGTCGAAAAGCGCACGTCGTCAAAGACGAAGAATTCGGCCTCAGGACCGAAAAAAGCCGTGTCGCCGACGCCGGTCGATTTCAGATGCTCCATCGCCTTCTTGGCCATGCCGCGCGGGTCGCGGTTGTAGGGCTGGCCCGTCGCGGGCTCTACGACGTCGCAGACGACGGAGAGCGTCGACGCCGCGAAGAAGGGGTCCACGGCGATGGAATTCAGATCCGGAAGGAGCGTCATGTCCGATTCATTGATCGCTTTCCAGCCGGCGATCGACGAGCCGTCGAACATGATGCCTTCGGTCAAAGCTTCTTCATCGACAATCGAAACGTCGAACGTCACATGCTGCCACTTGCCGCGCGGGTCGGTAAATCGGAAATCGACGTATTTAACGTCGTTATCCTTGATCTGCTTAAGAACGTCCTTGGCCGTTGTCATGTGGTTCGATGCCTCTCTTTGCTGATCTTGCTGTTTAGCTGTTTTCGTATTGGGCGCGGCGGAGCGTCTGAAGATGTTGGCGAGAAAGCTCATGGGGGGCTCGTGCTAGATGGCGTCCGCGCCGGTCTCGCCGGTGCGAATTCGGATCGCGCCTTCGACGTTGGAAACAAAAATCTTGCCATCGCCGATTCGGCCCGTCTGCGCCGCCGTGCGTATGGCCTCGACGGCGCGCTCCACGGCGTCGTCCGGAAGAACGATCTCGATTTTAACTTTCGGTAGGAAATCAACGACATATTCGGCGCCGCGATAGAGCTCCGTGTGCCCTTTTTGACGGCCAAAACCCTTCGCCTCGGTGACCGTAATCCCCTGGAGGCCCGCCGCCTGCAGCGCTTCCTTCACTTCATCGAGCTTGAACGGCTTAATGATCGCCTCGACCTTTTTCATCAAATCCCCCGCGCGCTTAGCTTAAGCCCCGGCCCGCTAGCGACTTTGGCTCTGCTGAAAGAGCCGCCGAGCTTCTAACATTGCCGCCCTAGTCGCGCCATGGCCAAAGTTCCGGCGCCCACCTTAGGCTTGGCGCCTATCTGATATACTGTATGCTCATATTTTAATCTATAAGCCTAGTTTTTAGGCGCTGCTGCGATCGTCGACGATGGCAGGAAGGTCTTCCCGGGCGCCCCATTCCGACCAGGAGCCGTCATACACCGTGGCCGGCGGACGCCCCGCCGCTGCGAGCGCGAGGCTGATGAGGCAAGCCGTGAGCCCGGAGCCGCAGGTGGCGATGACCGGCGCGTCGGGATTGACGCCCGCCGAGGAAAAGGCCGCTTCGAGCCCGGGCTTGTCCTTCAGTCTTCCGCCTTCGAGGACATTGCCGAATGGAAGGTTCAGCGCGCCGGGCATGTGGCCGGAGCGTAGGCCCGGGCGCGGCTCAGGCGCCCATCCGTGGAAACGCTCCGCGCCGCGCGCGTCGACCACCTGCGGCCCGCCGAGATCAAGCGCGCGCCGCACCGCCTGCGCGTCGGCGACCAGGCTCGCGTCGAAACGGGGCGTAAAAACCGCCGGCGCTCTCTTGCGCGCCTCGCCCTGTTCGAGCGGACGGCCTTCGCCCTGCCACGCAGGAAGTCCGCCCGCAAGGATCGAGACCCGTTCCACGCCGAAGACGGTAAGCGTCCACCAGAGACGCGGCGCTGAAAATATGCCGACGCTGTCGTACACGACGGCCTGCATTCCATCTCCATATCCGAGCCGGCGCATTTCCGCCGCGAAGACTTCGGGCGTGGGCAACATATGCGGCAAGTCGGTGGACGGATCGGCGATCGCGTCTATATCAAAGAACTGCGCGCCGGGAACATGCTTCGCAAGGAACTCGGCGCGAGCGTCGCGGCCAGTCGCCGGCATGTGCCACGACGCATCGAAGACCACGAGATCCGGCGCATCGAGACGCTCTGCGAGCCACGCCGTGGTGACGAAAAGCTTTTCGGGATCAATTCTACGCGACATCGTCCGCTCGCTGCGCCCGACGCTGCTTGCATCCAGCGGTCCGGCGTTCACAATACGCCGATTCGATTCTCACGCCATCGGCGCTTGATCCATGCTCGACATTCCAGGCAAGGCCTGCGGCTCCTGCTTCTTCTGCTGCAAGGTTCTTGAAATCGATGAATTCAAGAAGCCGGCGGGCAAGCTCTGCGAGCATTGCGTGCTGACGGGCGGCTGCGGCGTTTATGACACGCGTCCGGACGTGTGTCGCGACTACTACTGCCGATGGAAAGATGAGCGCAGCTTTTCGTCGCAACTGCGACCCGACAAGGTCGGCACGCTGCTGATGGACGACCCGGACAGCGACGAATACCACGCGGTCTGCGACCCGGAAAAGCCGTTTTCCTGGCGCAATCCTCTCGTATTCAAGCATCTTGTCGCCGAGGCGAAGGCGGGACGGCTCGTCGTCGCAAAGGCGGGGTTGCGGGCATGGCGCATTTTCGACGACGGACGGTGGCAAGAATGGGCCTGAGCCTCAGAGCCGCGCGCGCCAAGAATTCGACCAAGAATTCGACCGAGAGTTCGACCGAGAATTCCGAGGAATTGTCTGCGCCGAGCGACGCTTCGAGGCTATGAGAGCGGCCGCCCGGCTTTCTTGCCTTGCGGCGCGCGGCGGCTGCGCCGCCGCAGCGATGTCGGTAGCGCTCTGCGCGCCCGCCGCCGCGGAGATGCTCAGGGCGCACTACGCCCTGAGTCTCATGGGGCTCTCCATCGGCAGCGCATCCGCTTCCGGCATCGTCGACGCGCAGAACTACCGCGTTGAGATCTCGATGCGGACGACGGGGCTCGCCAATCTCATTAACAACGCCAAGGGGGCCGCCAGCGCGAGCGGCGGCCTGACCGCCGGCGGTCCGTCGCCGGCAAATTACGCCAACACCACCTCGAACAGCGACGAGACGCGCACCGTGCGCATGTCGCTCGCCGGCAACGCGGTGCGCGCGGTGGAGGTGAGACCCGCGCCCTGGGACGCCGAAGCGCGCGTCCCCGTGACGGAAAGCGCCAAGCGCCACGTCGTGGATCCGGTCAGCGCGCTGATCATGCGCGTGCCGCCTGGAGAGGAACTCACGGGTCCTTCGGCGTGCAACCGAACCATTTCCGTTTTTGACGGCGTGACGCGTTTCGACGTGGAGCTCGCCTATGCGGGCGATCACACGGCGCAAACGCGAGGTTATGCCGGCCCCGTCACCGTATGTTCGGCGCGTTATACCCCGATCGCCGGGCATCGCCCCGACAGCTCCGCGACGCGCTATATGGCGAACAATAACGACATCAGCGTCTGGCTCGCGCCGCTTCCCGACGCGCGGGTCGTGGTGCCGATTCACATCGCGATCGGCACCGCCGCCGGCAAGCTCGTCATCGACGCGTCGGATTTCCAGATCGAGCAGCGCCGCGCCGATTTCAGGCGCTGACCGGCTTCGGCCGATTTCACTCGACGCGAACTTCCTTGGTCTTTTTCCGGTTCATGCGGTCGGATTCATATTCGAGATATCTGACTTCCAGCGGGTCGGCGCCCTTATTCGGGCGCAGACAGAATGACGGGCGCGGCGAAAAGCCTCCGTCCTGCGCCTCGAAGCAATCCGAGAAGCGCACCTCGCACTGAAACATCGTTTCGCTTTTTGGCGCCGCCCGCGCCACGACGGCGCGCGCTTTTTCGATCGCCTGCTTGCAGACGTCGGAGTTGAAGCCCCAGGCCTCGCAGTCGCTTTGCGTCGCCATATATTTGCCGTCGGCGGAACAGACGGGCGAGCGTCGGAACGCGTAGTAGGCTGAAAATCCTGCAGCAGCGACAGCGACAGCAATGATGAAAAACTTGAACATCGGACGTCACGCTCGCGAGATGGACTGTTGCCGCGCTCCGATAGATAGTCGTCGGCGCGCAGCGGCGGCAAGCGCAAACTGAGCGCTTGTATGAGCTTTGATGCGGCGATGCAGCGCAGCGGCGGCCCTGTCGGTCGCTTGACAGCGCTTTGCGTCTGCAATACTCCGAAACCACCGCATTTCGGAACCGCGGCCGAGAGCTGCGAGCATTATAGCTCTCCGGACGCGGCTAGGGCCGAATAAGCGATGCAGACGCGTTCCCGCCTAGGTGAGGTCGACGTTGAACCAAAACCGAGGCGGGCCGACGTCAGCCATGCTTTCCACTTGACCAATTCGACGAAGAAAGCAACGCCGCGGTCGCGGATTGCAGCCTGAATCTCGGCTAGTGGCGAAACCGGCAGTGTGTGTGACAGAAGGAGGAAACTATGGGCGCTATTCTTGAACTGACGAGCTATGCAGCGACCCCGGTCGGCATGATCGCGATCATCGTCATCGGCGCGGCCGCGTATTTCGCCGCCCGCTGGGTGTTCAGCGACTAAAAACAAGCTTCAGCATTCAAAACGCGGCGCGCTGGCCTTGGGCCAGCGCGCCGTTTTCGTTTGTCTGCTCGCCCGCGTTCGGCGCGCGCAAAGAGGCTTGCATCCGTGGGAGCCTGCGGTATTGTGACCTACGCTCCCACCTCTAACGGGCAGGGCGCGCCGGACCCGCCGGGCTCCAGGATTGGGGTGCGTCCAAGGCCAGTGCGGGGCGATCTCGACCAATACGCTGCGCTTCGCGCAGCGGCGGAGGCTGAATGGCTCCTACCTCTTCGATCAGGGCCGCGAATGACCACAGGGACGGCGCGCGCGCCGCTCGGCCCAATGGCGCCGACGGCGTCCGCGCGACGGCGGAGGCGGATCGTATCGACGTCGCCATCGCCGATAAGAGCCCGCTGATCCTCGCTGGGCTGGACAAGCTGCTGTCGGACGACCGCCGGTTCACACTTGTGGCGAAGCTGACGGACGGCGAAGAATTTCTCGAAGCGGCGCGTCAGCAGAAATTCACGATCGCCGTCATCGGCTGGCAATTGCCGACGCTGCACGCCCGCGACGTCTTGCGCGCGCTGTCGCGGCAAGTCGCGGCGCCCAAGATCGTCGTCTACAGCGGCACCAATGATCCTGCCGCGCCGGCCGAAACTCTGCAGCTTGGCGGCGCAGGCTTCGTCTCCAAGCGCGCGCCGCCGGAGAGGCTTCTGGATGTGTTGGCCGCGGTGGCGGCGGGCGACATGGTGTTTCCCTTCGTCGACATCCGCAAGATGCGGAGCGACCCGCTGGAAAATCTAACCCTACGGGAGCGGAGCCTGTTATCGGCGCTCGGCTCCGGCCACACCAACAGTCAGCTCGCCAAGGATTTCGGCGTCTCGATCAACACCATCAAATTCCATCTGCGCAATCTTTTCGAAAAGCTCGATGTGCGCAATCGGGCGCAGGCGATCGCGCTCTTCCTGGAGATGAAGCACGGCGCATATCCAGGCGGGGCCGGCGGGCGCAGCATGGAGCCCGCCGGGGCGTCGCGCGGAAGACGGCACCGTTCGGACTAGATCACGCTGCATTTGGGCGGAATCGCCCAAATGCAGATAAATTGATCGAGTCCAAAAGGTTAGAGCGCGCTCAACGCGAAAAACCGGTTCGCGCTTTTTCGCGAGCCGCGCTTTAGGCGCGCATGGGCGGCGCCCTCTATGGGCAATGGCCGGACTATGGCGCGGGAAACAGCGCGTCGCTTTTTCCGGTCAGCCGATAGGCGACCAGTCCCGCCCACTCATGCGCGGCGAATTCCACAAGTCCGAGCGCTTTCGTCGCGAAACGCGGGAATTCGAGCCCAGAGTCGCCGCTGGTGCGATAGTCGACCGGATAGGCGATCACGTCGAAGCCCGCCTGGCGGAACACGCCGACGGCGCGCGGCATGTGAATCGCCGAGGTGACGAGCAGCCAACGCGCGCCAGGCTTGGGGCCAAGCAGTTCGCGCGTGAAGACGGCGTTCTCGTAACTATTGCGCGAGCGGCGCTCGTAGAGAACGTCGCCCTGATCGAGTCCGATCTCACGCCAGAAACGCTGCACGGCGTCGGCTTCAGAGTAGGGCGAAGCCTGCGGCGCGGCGGAGCCGCCGGTAAAGACGAGACGCGCATTGGGATATTTGCGTTTGAGCGCGATCGGCGCGGTCAGGCGCTCGGCGGCGTCGACCAGCGTCGGACGATCGCGGCTGGCGCTCAGCCGCTCGTCGATCGTTCCGCCGAGAACGATGATGCCGTCGGGCGCCGGCATATCGTCGGGCGGCGGGGGAAAACGCGCTTCGAGCGGGCCCGCAAGGAGACCGCCGAGCGGTCCGAAGGCGATCAGCAGCAAGGCGAACGCGCTGACGGTCGAGAGCGCGCGTCCCCAAGTTTTCCAGCGCGTGAACAGCAGCGTCGCGCCGATGACGGCGAGGAAAATGAAAAAGTGGACCGGCGCCAGAACGAACGCGAAGATTTTCGAGACGATGAAGAACATCGGTTCACGCTTCTCCTCGTCGCATCATCGGCGCGCGATCCGCCGAATGCTGCCGCTTAACGGCGCCATTCCCTTCGCTGCGACCGGTCACATATTCGGATAGTTCGGTCCGCCGCCGCCTTCCGGCGGAACCCAGGTGATATTTTGCGCCGGATCCTTGATGTCGCACGTTTTGCAGTGCACGCAATTCTGCGCGTTGATCACAAAGCGCGGATCGCGGCGCGTCTCCTCATCGGCAAAGACCACCTCGTAGACGCCCGCCGGGCAATAGAGTCGCGCGGGCTCGCCGTAGATCGGGAGATTGCGCGCGATCGGAATCGCGGGATCGGCAAGCTTCAGATGAACCGGCTGATCCTCCTCGTGATTGGTGTTCGAGACGAACACCGACGACAGCTTGTCGAAGGCGACCGCGCTGGCGCGTTTCGGGTAGACGATCGGCGTGACTTCCGAGAGCGGCTTCAAGGTCTCGTAATCGGCCTTGCCGTGCTTGAGCGTGCCGAAGAAGGAAAAGCCGAACAGCTCATTCGTCCACATGTCGAGACCAAAGAGCGGCGCGCCGACATAGGTGCCGTATTTTGACCAAAGCGGCTTCACGTTGCGCACGGGCTTCAAATCGCGGCCGATCTCGGATGCGCGCCAGGCGGAGTCATAGGCGTCGACCGCGTCATGCGCGCGGCCTTCGCCGATCGCCGCCGCGATATGATCGGCGCAAAGAATGCCCGAAACAATGGCGTTGTGGGACCCTTTGATGCGCGGCACGTTCATGAAGCCCGCGGCGCAGCCGACCAGCGCGCCGCCCGGCATGACGAGCTTTGGCACGCTCTGCCACCCGCCTTCCGTCAGCGCGCGCGCGCCATAGGACAGACGTTCGCCGCCTTCGAGCGTCGGCGCGATCATCGGATGCGTCTTGAAGCGCTGAAACTCGTCGAAGGGAGAGAGCGTCGGATTTGAATAGTTGAGATGCACGACGAACCCGATCGACACGAGATCGTCGTCGAAATGATAGAGGAAAGAGCCGCCGCCAGTATCGGCCGCAAGCGGCCAGCCGAAGGAATGCTGCACAAGTCCATCCTTGTGCTTCTCCTTCGGAATGCGCCAAAGCTCCTTGAAGCCGATGCCGAATTTTTGCGGCTCGCTGTTTGCGCAAAGGTCGTATTTGGCCAGCAACTGCTTGGTGAGCGAACCGCGCGCGCCTTCGGCGAAGATCGTATATTTGCCTTTGAGTTCCATCCCGCGGGTGAAGCTGTCCTTGGGTTTGCCGTCGCGTCCCACGCCCATGTCGCCGGTCGCGACGCCGACGACTTCGCCCTTGTCGCCGTAAAGAACTTCGGCGCCGGCGAATCCGGGATAGATCTCGACGCCAAGGTTTTCCGCTTCCGACGCGAGAAAGCGCACGACATTGCCGAGCGAGCCGATGAAATTGCCGTGATTGTTCATCAGCCGCGGCATCAAAATATTAGGAATGCGAATGCTGGCTTTTTCCGACAGCAACAGGAAATGGTCCTCATGCACTTTCGTCTTCAGCGGTGCGTCGTCGCGCGTGCGCCACTCGGGCAGAAGCCGGTCAAGGCCGATTGGATCAATGACCGCGCCGGAGAGAATATGCGCGCCGGGCTCGGAGCCTTTCTCGATGACCACGACGGAGAGATCCGGCGCAACTTGCTTCAAGCGAATCGCCGCGGCGAGGCCGGCCGGGCCCGCGCCGACCACGACCACGTCATATTCCATAGATTCGCGTGGCGGCAGCTCCGTATCTTCAGCCATTTTCAATCCCTTTTGCCTTTTCTTGGAGGCATTCTAGCCTTTTTGCCGCCGCCGCGGCAAAAGGAGTTTCGCCTTGGGAGGGGCTTTTGGAGGCGCCTCGCGGCAAGGTTTCGTCGCGCGGCGGGGAAGGTGCATAATCCGGCCATGCTCGACCCGCTCTACGCCCCCGCCGCATGAAGCGTCTCGCGGTCTTCATCGCGCTGGCGCTCCTCGCCGTCGTCGTTTGGCGCGTCGCCTATCGTCCGGCGATTCTCGCCGATGTCTTTCTGGGCTATGTCGAAGGAGAGATGCTCTACATCGGCCCTTACGAGACCGAGAGGGTCGCGAGCCTCGCGGTTTCGGCCGGCGCTCAGGTCAAACAGGGCGATCCGCTGTTCACGATGTCGACGACGCTTCTCGATCGCGTGCGCGACGAGTCGTCGGCGCGCCTCGCCCAACTCGAGGCGCAAGTCGAAAATCTGCAGGCGGCGATGAATCGGCCCGAGCAGATCGCCGTTCTGCAGGCCGCGCTGGAGCGCGCCGAGGCCGCCCTCGAATTGTCCCGCGCTGATTACGAGCGGCAGCGAAAACTATACGCCAAAGGTCATGTCGCGAAGGCCGCGCTAGATCGCGCCGAAATGGCCCGAGCGCGCGATGAGGCGAGCGTGGAGGAAGCGCGCCGGCAGGTTCAGGCTTCGCGCATGGCGAGTCGCTCGCAGGAGATTGAAGCCGCTGAAGCCAGTCTGAAACAGGCGCGCGCGCAACTCGACGCGCTGAACATCCGCATCAAGCGCCAGAGCGTTGTCGCGCCCGCCGACGGCGTCGTGCAAGACATTTTTTTCCGCCCCGGCGAGATCGTCAACGCTGGTCAGCCGGTCGTTGCGCTATTGCCGCCCGATAATCGCAAGGTGCGCTTCTTCATTTCAGAGCCGGAGCTGCCGAAGATCTCGCTGGGCGAGCGGATGCGCGTCACCTGCGACGGCTGCGCCGATGATCTCTTTGGGCGCGTCAGCTATATCGCCAGCCGGCAGGAATACACGCCCCCCGTGATCTTCAGCGACAAGGAGCGCGCAAAACTCGTTTTTAAGGCCGAAGCGCGGCTCGAAGGCGCGGCGCGCGCGTTGCCCCTTGGCATGCCGGTCGCCATCGGGCCGGCGCCGGAGTCGACGGGAGCGGCGCCGTGAGCGCTGAGAGCGACATCGCGATCGATGTGCGTGGGCTCACCAAATCCTTCGGCGCCAAAAAGGTCGTCGACAATTTCACGCTGCAGGTGGCGCGCGGTCACATCCAAGGCTTTCTCGGCCCGAACGGCAGCGGCAAGACGACGACGATCCGCATGCTCTGCGGCCTGCTGACGCCCGATTCGGGCGAGGGCGAATGTCTTGGCTACGACATTCGCCGGCAGCAGGAAGAGATCAAGCGCTATGTCGGCTATATGACGCAGGGCTTTTCGCTTTATCGCGACCTCACCATTCGCGAAAATCTGGAGTTCGTCGCGCGCGTTTACGGTCTCGAAGCGCCGGAGGACGCGGCTCAAGCGGCGCTCGAGCGCCTCGGCCTCGTCGCGCGCGCCGACCAACTCGCCGGCGAGCTGTCCGGCGGCTGGAAACAGCGTCTGGCGCTTGGCGCATGCATCTTGCCTGGCCCGTCGCTGCTCCTCCTCGACGAACCGACCGCGGGGGTCGATCCGAAGGCGCGACGCGACTTCTGGGACGAGATCCATCATCTGGCGACGCAAGGCTTAACGGTGCTCGTCTCGACGCACTACATGGACGAAGCGGAGCGCTGTCACCGGATCGCCTATATCGCCAATGGGCGGCTGCTCGCTTCGGGCACGATTCCGGAGATTATCGCCGGCGCGAATCTCTCGACCTGGGTCGTGACGGGCGAAGGCCTCGATCTGCTCAGCCGCGAATTGAAACGTCAACCCGGCGTGGACATGGTTGCGCGCTTCGGCTCGGCGCTGCATGTCGGCGGCCGCGATGAGGCGGCGATGGAGCGCGTCGCGGATCGCTATAGCGCCGAAGGCGTTCATCATTGGAGACGCGACGAGCCATCGCTCGAAGACGTGTTCATTGATTTGATGACTCGCGCTGGAGCCGACCCGTGAGCACGCAGGAAGACCCGCCGAGCGTCGTCCCGCGTCCGGCGCGCCGCGGCCCGCTCGCGCAGTCCTGGCAGCGTGTCGTCGCGATGTTCGTCAAGGAATTCATTCAGCTTCGGCGCGACCGGCCGACCTTCGCGATGATCGTCGGCATTCCGCTCATTCAGCTGATGCTCTTTGGATATGCGATCAACACCGATCCCAAACATCTGCCGACCGCGGTGTTGACGGGCGACGACAGCCCGATCGCGCGCGCGTTGATCGGCGCCTTGCGCGCCACCGATTATTTCAACATCAAATATGTCGCGCGCGGCGAGGCCGACGCCGACAAATTGATCCTCTCGAACAAGGTGCAATTCGTCATTCAAATTCCGCCCGATTTCTCTCGCCAGCTCGTCCGCGGCGAAAAACCCGGGCTGCTTCTCATCGCCGACGCCACGGACCCGACGGCGACGGCGGGCGCGGTCGCCGCCGCGCTTGGCGCCGCGAATCAGGCGCTCGACCGTGAACTGACCGGACCGCTGGCGTCGCTTGCGCAGAATGCGCCGCCTTACGAGATCCGCGTGCATCGGCGCTACAATCCGGCCGGAGAGACGCGCCGCAATATCGTGCCCGGACTGATAGGCACGATTCTCACCATGACGATGCTGATGTATACGGCGATGTCGGTGACGCGGGAAATCGAGCGGGGAACGATGGAGGCGTTGCTCGCCATGCCGATACTCCCGGTCGAGATCATGCTCGGCAAGATCGCGCCCTATGTGGTCGTCGGCGCCGTGCAGATGTCGACGATCCTCATCGTCGCTTCCTTGTTGTTTCAGGTGCCGGTGGTCGGCTCGCTCTTTACGCTCACCGTGCTGACTCTGCTTTTTATCGTCGCCAATCTGTCGGTGGGCTACACTTTCTCGACGGTCGCGGTAAATCAGCTGCAGGCGATGCAGATGACCTTCTTCTTTTTTCTGCCGAGCATGCTTCTTTCGGGCTTCCTTTTTCCTTTCCACGGAATGCCGATGTGGGCGCAATATACGGGCGAGGCGCTGCCGCTCACCCATTATCTGCGCATTGTGCGCTCGGTGATGTTGAAGGGCTCTAACTTCGGCGATCTCGCCGTCGACGCCGGGGCGCTTGCGGCCTTTACGCTTGTTGCGATGAGCGTCGCGGTGATGCGTTTCCGGCAGACGCTGGACTGACGGCCCAATTTTCGGCGGCTTAACTTTGGCGCGGAGACAAACAATGTCGGACACCCAAGACGCGGAAGCGCGATTCAACTTCATCATGAAAATCGCCGCCGTCGCCGCGGTGGTGCTGACCGGCTATTACATCTGGTCCTTCTTCGTCAGCAGTCGCTACGAGGCGCTTTGCGGCGGCTCCTATTGGGAGCTCGACAAGAAACAAATCGATTCTTGCGTCGATCGCAAAAAGGAGCTCGAGAAGTAGAGCGGTTCCGCATCGCGCGTCGCCCGAGGCCCTCTAGAAAAGAAAGGCGAGGCTCTGCGCAAAAAAGCCTGCGAATAGCAACAGACCGGCGTCGCGATTTGAGCGGAACAGGCGCAGAGCGGTGATCGGCGCGACATCTTCTCGGGTCTGCGCGGTCTGCCAGGCGAGATGCGTCGCATAGGCGGCGACTCCGGCATAGGCGAACCACCCGCCGCCCGCCAGAAAAACGGCGAAAGCGGCGCATGCGGCGGACACGGCGTAGAGCGCGCCGACCGCCAATTGCACCCGCGGTCCGAACAGTCGCGCCGTGGAGCGCACGCCGACGATCGCGTCGTCACGCATGTCCTGGAGCGCGTATATCGTGTCGAAACCGATCGTCCATGAGATCGCCGCCGCATAGAGAAAAAGCGCCGGCGCGCCGAGTTCGCCCGTGCGCGCCGTCCAGCCGAGCAGCGCGCCATAGGCGAAGGCTAATCCGAGGATCGCCTGCGGCCAGGACGTGAAGCGCTTGGCGAAGGGATAAATCAACACGATCAGCGGAGATATCAGTCCAAGACCGATCGTGAGACCGTTGAACGACACAAGCACCGCGAGCCCGACGAGGCATTGCGCGACGAGGAAGCCCACCGCCGCCGCAGGCGTGACGCGCCCGCTGGCGAGCGGCCGCAGGCGCGTGCGCTCCACCTTGGCGTCGATCTCGCGATCAACGTAATCATTATAGGTCGAGCCGGCGCCGCGCATGGCGACGGCGCCAATGAAAAACAGCGTCAGATGCCAGAGGTTAGGCGCCTCCCCCAATGCGACTGAGGCGAGCGCGCTCGCTTCCCAGCAGGGAAGCAGCAGCAGCCACCAGCCGATGGGCCGATCGAGGCGCGCAAGCTGGATATAGGGCAGGAATGCTGGCGGCGCGCGGCGCAGTAACGGATGATCCGCGATGGCGTCGGGCAGCGCGGTCGCTCCCGCCGACTCGCCGCTTCGCCTTATGCTCACAGCGGTCCGGCAGGCAACTTTGGCGGCGCCATCATGCCGCCGCCGCCCCCAGCCGCCGCTTGATCGCGCATCTCTTTCATCTTCGCTGCGGCCGCGCAGGCCTGCGACGCGAAGCCCTGAGTTTTGGCGCGCGCTTCCTTGAAGCCGTCGGCGACATTGTCAGGAATGTTGCACCATTCCTTGTTCTTGGTGATGTAATTCATCATCTCGGTTTCGACGGCGACGAGACGTTTCGCCGCGGGGCAGGCGGCTTCGGGATCCATCTTGCCCTTGCCAGCCTTTCCGAGCGTGTTGAGCGCCTCGATTCCCGCCATGCGCTTCTCGGTGAGCTTCCGGAAGTCTTCCTGACAGGCTTGCTGCGCATGCGCGCCGGTAGAGGCGAGCAGCATCGCAAACAGCGAAAGTCGCGCGAGAGCGCGAGAAATATCGACAGCGCCGATGATCATGTGTCTTGGTCCGCTCATCAGGCTCGCAGCATTACCAGCAGGCTTGCCGGCGACGCAAGTTTTGGCGAACCTGCACGCAACAAAGCGGCGGCTTCATGGCGAGCGCGCCTTGCGCTCGCGTCTCCGCTTGGGAAGCCATTGTGTCAGCTTACGATTTTTCTGCGCAGCGCTTGTTCGTTCGTGACGATCTCGCGCCGGATGTCGAACTCGCGCCTTCAGCTGAGGCGTCGAACTATCTGCTCAATGTCCTGCGCATGCGGGAGGGCGCCGCGATCCATCTGTTCAATGGCCGCGACGGCGAGTTTCGCGCGACGCTCGCGAACGTCTCACGACGCTCCGCAATATTACGCGTCGGCGAGCGGCTACGCCCCCAGACCGAACGCGCCGATCTCGATTATTGTTTCGCTCCCCTAAAGCAGGCGCGGCTCGACTACATGGCGCAGAAGGCGACGGAGATGGGCACCGGCCGTCTCCTGCCGGTGATGACGCGCCGAACCCAGGTCCGCCGGCTCAACACGGGGCGGCTCGAGTCCAACGTCATCGAGGCCGCCGAGCAATGCGGCGTGCTGGCCGTGCCCGAAGTCGCAGCCGCCGTCGAACTCCCCGATTTTATAGCGCGTTGGCCGGCGCGGCGGCTCTTGGTTTTTTGCGACGAACGCGCCGCGCTCGCCAACCCCTTGGACGCGCTCGAGGGCCGTACGGCGCGAGAGGGCGTGAGCGTGCTCATTGGACCGGAAGGCGGCTTCGATGACGCCGAACGGGCCGCCATCGCCGGTCTGCCGAACGTCGCGCGCCTTTCGCTCGGACCGCGCGTGCTGCGCGCCGACACCGCCGCCGTCGCGGCTCTGGCGATCGTCCAGGCCGCGATCGGCGATTGGCGTTCTCGGACGGCCGCCGTCTAAACCAAAAATAAATAAATAGAAAATAAAGGGTAGTTCTCATGTGGCGCCGATAGGTTTCGCCCGTGGGCGTCCAAGACACGATCCTGCCACGATGTTTGGCTCTAGTTGGATTTGCAGCGCCGGAATGCGCCGCTCGAAGGCGAGGAGGTTCTCGTCGCCGCCAGCGCAATTACGGCGTATCGAGAATTGTCGGGATCGCAAGGCTCCGTCGGGATCGCAAGGCTCCGGAAATCTCGCGCGACGCGCGCGAACTTTCGGAAATGAGGCCCAAAACTCATGACCCTAGACAACATCAGCCGCCGTATCCGTCTTCTGCCGGCGGGCTTTTTCGGCGCCATCGCGCTTACGGCCATCGCCGTTTCGCCGGCGCATGCCGATAATGTCAGCCAATGCGCGCGATATGGCGCCGATTATGTCGCAGTCGCGGGGTCAAACGGTTGTGTTCGGCTCGGCGGTCACGTCCGCGTCTCTATGCCTCGCACCCCTGTCGCCCCATTGGGTTACACGGATATGCGCCGGGACGGCATGCAGCATGCCGCCGCGCGTTCCTCGCTGCCGCCGATGGCGCCCTTCGGGTTGCACGACCTCTTCCCACGCTAACCATCGCGTCGGCGCCGGCTCCAATATTATTGCGGAAGCACGCAGTCGGTGAAGGCGGCGTCGATCGACTGCCCCCACCCGCCGTAATAGGCGTCCAAGCGCCGCTGTGCCAAGGTGCGTCCGTCTTCGAGAATTGCTTCCAGCGGCGCAAGAAAAACGCTCTCATCGCGCCCTTTGGCGTCAAGGCGGGCGCGCCGGCGCAATCCGACCTTCGCCAGCGCAAGAACGTCGCGCCCGACGTCGCGCAGGCTACGGCCCTCGATTCTCGCATCGAGCGCCAGACCGGGCACATCCGCGCGTAGCGCCTGACGCGCGGCGGCGCTCCACTCCTTCGTCAGTTCGCGCGCCTGATCGAGCCCGGCGGCGTCATAGAACAGACCGGCGCAAAGCGCGGGAAGGGCGGTGAAATGGGCGCGCGGGCCTGCGTCCGCGCCACGCATTTCGAGATAGGTCTTTAACCTCACCTCCGGAAAGATCGTCGAGAGGTGATTGGCCCAGTCGGACATTGTGGCGCGCTCGCCAGGAAGTTGCTGAAGGCGGCCCTCCATCAAGTCCCGAAAGCTCGCTCCCGCCACGTCGTGATAGACGTCGCCGCGTTTGACGAAATACATCGGCACGTCGAGCGCATAGTCGACGTAGCGTTCGAAGCCGAATCCCTTCTCGAAGGCGAAGGGCAGCATGCCGGTTCGGTCGGGATCGGTGTCGAGCCAAATGTAGGACCGTTGCGACAGCCGGCCGGTCGGCTTGCCGTCGAGAAACGGCGAATTGGCGAACATCGCGGTGATGAGCGGCTGTAAAGCGAGGCCGACGCGCGTTTTTTGAACCATGTCGGCCTCGTCGACGAAGTCGAGGTTGACCTGCACGGTTGCGGTGCGAAACATCATATCGAGCCCGAGCGCGCCAACTTTCGGCATGTAGGCCTGCATGATGGCGTAGCGCTGCTTGGGCATCGTCGGCGTCTCCGAGCGGGACCACTTCGGACTGCAACCAAGATCAAGGAACCGCACGCCCAGCGCTCGCGCCACGGGCGCAAGGGCCGCGAAATGCGCGTCGAGCTCGTCATGCGTGGCGTGGACGTCGGCCAGAGGAGCCCCGGAGAGTTCGAATTGTCCGCCGGGCTCGAGCGAAATCGCGCCGCCGCCATCGGACTGATAGAGGCCGATCAGCGCGTCTCGGTCGAGGATGGGGGCCCAGCCGAGCGTGTCGCGCAGGCCTTCTAGCAGCGCCCGCACGCCGCCCTGGCCTCCGGAGCCCTCATAGGGGACCGGCGAATCGTCGGCCGCATAGAAAGGGATTTTCTCGTGCTCCGTGCCGATAAGCAACGGCGCGCCGCCGGTCTTGGAGCCAGATTCGAGCCATTCGACCAACATGTTGCGCGACGTGATCGGCGTCGTGTCGGATACGTCGCGGGCCATCTACGGGGAATTTTCCATGCTAGAGGAAGACGCGCGATTGCGGCGCGGGATGCGCCTCGCGGGTGCAGGAATCGCGCCGATGGATTGCAGGAAAGCGGGCGTTGCGCAAGCCTCCGCCCGCGCCGGCTCGCCGGGACCCGCCGAAGGGCGTCCTGGGTTAGAACTTCGCGGGCCGTCCCGAGCTTGGCGGCCAGCCCCTAGCGCTTGCCGAAGATCTGGCCGAGAATGCTTTCAAAGTCCGAGCGCGCGCCGGCGTTTTCGCCGCCGCCGCCGCGTCCGATCTGCAGCGTCTGCTTGATCTCTTCGATCGCCTGCTGAATCGACTCCTGATCCATGTCCTCGGGCAGGCCTTGAGAGCGCCCAGCGCCCGGGTCGAGGTCAAGCGGGCCGCCCATCGGTCCGCCAACAGGTCCACCCATGGGTCCACCCATGGGTCCGCCGTAGGGGTCGGGCGCGGGCCGGCGGCCGCCGCCGAGCAGCGAGCCCAGAATCGACCCCAGAAGTCCGCCAAGCAGGCCGCCGCCTCTCGTTGCGCCGCCAGTTGCGCCGCCTTGAGGCGTCGGCATCGGCGCGGGTTCGGGCTGCGAGGCCCGCCCGCCGCCGAGCATTTGCTCCAAAATGGAGCCGAGCGCGCCTGAGTTGACGAGCTGGCCGAGCACGCCGCCGAGGCCCCGGTTGCTCACATTTTTGAATAATCCGCCGATGAGCACGGAAACGAGCACCGGCAGCAATTGCGAGAGAATGTCCGGACGCAGCCCCGACTCGCGTGCCGCGACCTGCACGACTTGCCCAGCGGCCGCCGGCGAGCCGAAGAGATCTTCGAGCAGCTGTCGCGACTGGGCGAGAGAGTCCGCGTCCTGCGCGGCGCCAGGGTCCTCGAAGGCGGCCGCGCGCAGCGGGGACGCGATGTCGCCCAAGACCTTTTCGAACAGCAACGGCTGTTCGGCGGCGTTGCTCAGGCCGACTTCGAGCGCGGGGGAGAGGGCTTTGATGGCGCGGTCCATCTGTTCGTCGGAGAGGCCGAAGCGCTGAGCGAGATTGGAGACCAACTGGCCGCCTTGCGCCGACTGCAAAATCTCATCGAGATAGGACATGCGCGCAGCTCCGTTCACGCGAGCCCGAAAGGCGAGCCCGCCGTCATGGTGTCACAGTCCGGCGGTCGCGCCAATCGGCGGCGGAGCTGGAAACTTGTTGCGCCGCGCCGGCGTTAGCAACGCATGGACCGCGTTCGCCGAGGGGTCTCCCGCAGCGGATCCGCGCTGCGCCGGCGGCTTGACACCGTCGCGCATGCGCGACATTGCTTGCCGGCATTCAGCCGGGTGATCCGGATGGCCGCGATTGGCGCTTGAGCGGCTCGCCGCCTCGGCGCCGCCTCTGCCAAAGGCGCGAAGATGAACGTTCACCCCCGACCGACAAAGCCGCCGCTCAAGATTCTGCTTTGCTCGCCGCGGGGATTTTGCGCAGGCGTCGTGCGCGCGATCGACGCCGTCGAGCGGGCGCTGGCCAAGTTTGGCCCGCCCGTTTATGTGCGCCATGAGATCGTGCACAATCGCTACGTCGTCGAATCGCTTAAGGCGAAGGGCGCGATTTTCGTCGAGGAGCTCGACGAAATCCCCAATACCAACGCGCCGGTGATCTTCTCGGCGCACGGGGTCGCCAAATCAGTTTCGGCCGCAGCGGCGGGACGCGGACTCCTCGCCATCGACGCGACCTGCCCGCTCGTCACGAAGGTGCATCGAGAGGCGGAAATTCACAGGCGGCGCGGCCGCCGGGTGTTGCTCGTCGGACATTCCGGCCATCCTGAGGTCGTGGGCACCATGGGACAGCTGCCGGACGGGGCGGTGGTGCTGGTCGAATCCGTGGAGGACATTGACCGGCTCAAACTCGATGACGAATCGAATCTGGCCTATGTGACGCAAACAACGCTGTCGCTCGACGATTCCCAGGAGATCGTCAGCGCGCTGATGCGGCGCTTTCCATTGATCATTGGCCCGCACAAGGAAGACATCTGCTATGCGACCACGAACCGCCAGGCTGCGGTGAAGGAGGTCGCTCCGCATGTCGCGGCCGTGATCGTGGTCGGCTCGCCCAATTCGTCGAACTCGCAGCGGCTGCGCGAGGTGGCCGAGCGCGCTGGCGCGCCGGCGCAGCTCGTGCAGGGCCGGGGTGAGATCGACTGGGAGATTTTTGGCAACATATCGTCGCTCGGCATTACCGCCGGCGCGTCCGCGCCCGAAGTTCTGGTTGAGGAGATCATGGACGCATTCGCCGAGCGATATGACATTGTCGTCGAAACCATCTCCAGCGCCGACGAGAACGTGTCCTTCCCTCTGCCCAAGGAGCTGCGGGCGATCGCCTGAGGGCGGCCCGCAGTGAACGGTCGGCGCCCATGGCCGTCTACACGCTGGTTGACGACGAGGAGCTGATCGCTTTTCTCGCGACATATGATCTCGGGCCGCTGCTCTCCTGCAAAGGCATCGCCGAGGGCGTCGAAAATTCCAATTATTATCTCCATACCGGCGCCGGCAGCTTCATCCTCACGCTTTACGAGAAGCGCGTCGCTGAAACCGATTTGCCATTCTTCCTGAACCTCATGGAACATCTCGCGGCGCGGGGCGTGACCTGCCCGCTGCCGGTGAAGAACCGCGCCGGACTCGCGCTGGGGCGCCTCGCCGGCCGACCCGCCGTCATCGTCACTTTTCTGGACGGCTATTCGATTCACCATCCGGAAATCGCGCACTGCGCCGCGCTCGGCGCAAATCTCGCGCAACTACATCTCGCCGGCGCCGATTTCGCGCAGCGGCGCCGCAACGCGCTTTCTGTCGAGGGATGGCGGCCGCTCTTTTCGACGTGCGCGTCCCGTGCGGAAGAGGTCGCGACGGGATTGCGCGCGCTCGTCGACGCGGAGCTCGATCATCTGGAGCGGAGCTGGCCGCGGGACCTGCCGAGCGGCGTCATTCACGCCGATCTCTTCCCCGACAATGTTTTCTTTCTCGGCGAGCGCATCTCGGGGTTGATCGACTTTTATTTCGCCTGCACCGACTCCTACGCCTACGATCTGGCGATCTGCCTGAACGCCTGGTGCTTTGACGCCGAGCATCGCTATCAGCCGGACAAGGGCGCCGCGCTGCTCGACGCCTATCAGCGGATTCGGCCGCTCTCCTGCGCCGAGATCGACGCCTTTCCCATGCTCGCGCGCGGCGCCGCGCTGCGTTTTCTGCTCACCCGCTACGTCGATTGGCTCAACGTGCCGCCGGGCGCGCTGGTGCGTCCCAAGGATCCGCGCGAATATCTCGCCAAGCTCCGGTTTCACCAGTCCGCCGCCGATGCGCGCGTCTACGGAGTCGGTTCATGACGCTCGGCGTCGAGATCTGGACCGACGGCGCCTGCTCGGGCAATCCGGGGCCGGGCGGCTGGGGCGCGATTCTCCGCTTTGGCGATCGCGAACGAGAGATCAACGGCGGCGAGCCGCTCACCACCAACAACCGCATGGAGTTGATGGCGGCGATCATGGCGCTTGAAACTCTCACGCGTCCTTGCGCGGTCGATCTGCATACCGATTCGCAATATTTGCGCGGCGGGATCACCTCATGGATCGCCGGCTGGAAAGCGCGCAGCTGGCGCACCGCCGACCGAAAGCCGGTCAAGAACGTCGATCTGTGGCAAAGGCTGGAAGCGGCGGCGGAGCGGCATGACGTCGACTGGCATTGGGTCAAAGGCCATTCGGGCCATGACATGAACGAGCGCGCCGACGAACTGGCGCGCGCCGGCATGGCGCCTTTCCTCCCCGGCAGGCCGCCTGCAAGCGCGCGCTTTTCATCAAGATAGCCTTGTCGAAGAGCGGGCGAAGCCTATCTCACAGTCGACCAGGACTCTTCTTCGCCTTTGGGGAGCGCGGCGCGGCCGCGTTCCCCATTTTTGTTTGCCATCATATTGACACGTCGCCGCGCAAAACGAGCATGTGCGGTTGAGTTAAGCGCGTCTTTGCTGATTCTCTCTTCGATGGAGGGCAAGACGTCGATGCACCTTCCCAAAAAATGGTGGATTGGACTGCCGGTCCTTTTTGGACTGGCCTATTTTGCGCAAGGCGCGTTGGCGCCTCGTCTAGAGGACGATCTGCGCGCTGCGATCTTGTTGCGAGTCGCACAGTCGCCTGACGCAATCGACAGGCCGGAGGTCCGCGTCTCGGGCCGTGACGTCGTCCTCGCTGGCATTTCGCTGTCGCCTGATGTCAAAGCTCAGCTTTTGACGGCGCTGGGCGTTGAAACGCCAGCGCGGCGCATCATGGACGCGACGCAGGCTCTCTCGCGCGCAACGCCCTTCGTGCTGCGACTCGAACGCCGCGGCGGCAAGGCGATGATCTCGGGCAACGTCCCTCCCACGGGCGCGCGCGAAAAGCTGCGCGCGGAGATCGCCGCCTTAGGCCTGGAAGTGTCGGACTCCGCCGCCTACGCCGACGGCGCGCCGAAATCCTTCCCCGATCTCGCGTCCTTCGCCGTGCGTCGCCTCGCCGAACTCGATCCCGCGACGACGACGATGACCGACGCGAGTCTGGCTGTTTCCGGCGAAGCGCGCAGCGCGGCCGATTACGACAAGGCGCTCGCCGCGCTCAAGGCGTCGCCGTTTGAGAGCGCGGTAAAAGTGGACGTGTCGCCGCCGCGTGTTTCTCCCTACGTGTTTTCCGCGGCGGCGCGCGACGGCGTCATCAGCCTCTCCGGCCACCTGCCGAGCGACGATCTGCGCAAACAGGTCATCGCTATGGCGGCCACCGTGGGCGCCGGCGCCGCTGTCAGCGACGCGACCGAGCTTGGCGCCGGCGCGCCCGCCGGAGACTTCGCCGGAGCGCTTGCGTTCGCGGTGGGCGAACTCGGCAAGTTGTCGCAAGGCAAAGTCGCCGTATCCGATGGCAAGATCATCATTGAAGGGCAGGGGCGCCAGAACATATTGGGCGAGACGATCCGGGCCGATGCGAAAGCGCGGTTGCCTTCAGGATTTGAGATCGCGCGGCTCGACGTCATGGCGGGTCCGATGACGCCATATGTTTTCAGCGCCCAGCGCGCCGGCGGAGACGTTACGCTCTCCGGCTATGCGCCGGATGAGGCCGTCCGTAATCGCCTCGTCGAAACCGCGCGCAGGAATTTCTTCGACGCGAAAGTCGTTGACCGGCTCATGATCGCGAAAGGCGCGCCGCAAAACTTCGCGGACGCCACGGATCGTTCCCTGGCCGCATTGGCGCGGCTCGACGAAGGCAAGCTCGCGATCAGCGACTCGACTATCTCGCTCGCGGGCGTCGCGCGTCATCAGAGCGCACGCGCCGAGATCGCGGCGAGCTTCGCCGATGCGCTGCCGCAGAGTTTCCGCGGCGAGGCGCAGCTCTCGACACGCATCGTCGGCTCGCCGCTTGTTGCAAGCCAATGTGGCGCGGCGCTCTCCGAGCTTCTCGCCAAATCGCCAATCGTCTTTGCGTCCGACGATTCGGCGATCGCCGCTGAATCCGCGCCTCTCGTCGATGCGATCGCTGCGACGGCGCTGCGCTGCCCGGGCGCCACTCTCGAGATCGCATCGCACACCGACAACGTCGGCATTGCCGAAGTGAATCTGGGGCGCAGCAAGCGTCGCGCACAGGCGGTCGTCGAACGCCTGGCGAAGGCCGGACTCGACCCGTTCAGAATAAGCGCCGTCGGCTACGGCGGCGAGCGCCCAATCGCTTCCAATGACAGCGACGAAAATCGCGCGCGCAATCGCCGCGTCGAAATCGTCGTCAAGTAGCGCCAGAGAAGGAGACGGCTCATGTCCTACTTGCTGACGCTTGGTTGGCCTTGGTTCGCCGCTGCCTGTGCGCTTGGCGCGCTTGCCGGCTATGTGACGACCTCGCGGGCGAAGGACGCCCCTGCGGCGCCCGGCTGGAACCTTATCGCGATCGCCGTGACGCTTGGCGCCGGCGCAGCCGCCTCCTGGCTGGGGCTCCTCGACGGGCGCGCCGCGCTGATGATGGAGGTGTCGCTGATCGCGATGCTCGCTTATCTCGTCGGTCTGCCGGTTGGCGCCGCGCTCAAGACGACCAAGGCCGCGCCCGCTTATGTCGGCAAGCGGCCGATTGTTGTATTGCGCGGCGCGACGCGCGACGTTTACGAATCGACTGTCGCGCCGTCGACCGAACCGCAAGATGAGCAAGATGAGCAAGATGAGATTGTCGCGATTGCGCAGTCAGCGACGCCGACGAGCGTTGAGCCGGCGCTAGAGACCGCGGCTTCAGCCGTCAAGGCGCTGAATGAAAAAGCCGCGCAAATGCGCGCGCCGGGCGGCAAGATGGCGCCGGGCGCACCGCCTGCCGCGCTTCCCGCGCCACGCGACGGCGCGGCGGACGATCTTGCAAAAATCAAGGGCGTCGGACCAAAGAGCGTCGAGAAGCTGCACGCGCTCGGCGTTTTCCATTATGATCAGATCGCCGGCTGGAGCGACGACAACATCAAATGGATCGAGGCGTCGATCGGCGCGGCGGGACGGGTGAAGCGCAACGGATGGATCGCGCAGGCGCAAGCGCTAAGCGGCGGCGCCTCGGCTGATCGCAAGGCCGACGCGGCATAGGTTGGCAGAGGGACGAGTTCGTGCGTATGCGTATGGGTCTGAGCTTCGTCCTCATCTGCGTCGCGTCATTGTCTGCCCAAGACCTCCGCGCGCAGGACATGCTGCAAGGCGTCGATCTTGCGCAGCCGGCTTATTCCAAGGCTGAACTGACGCGCGCCGACATCGAAGCGGCGCTGCTGCATCGCAAGAGCGGACATAAGATCGATCTTTCGGAAAAAAGCCTCAACGGGCTCGATCTTTCCGGGCTCGATCTGCACGGCGTCGATTTCCGCGCGGCCCGCATGAACAAGACATCGCTCGCCGGCGCGCGGCTCGACGACGCGATCCTCGATCAGGCCTGGCTGATCGAAGCCGACCTCACCGGCGCATCGCTGAAGGGTGCGCACGCCTTCGCTGCGCAAATGCAGCGTATGCGGGCCGACCGCGCGGACTTCGCGCATGCGCGTCTCGCCGGCGATTTGACCGGCGCATCGGCGCGCGGCGCCAATTTCAGCGAGGCGGATCTCTCCGCCGACATGAAGAACCAGTCGATGGGATTGATGCGCGCGGTGCTGCGCTCGGCCGCGCTCGAAGGCGCTCGTTTTCACAAGGCCAATCTCGCGAGCGCCGACTTGCGCTTCGCGCGCGCCGCAGGCGCGGATTTTTCCGAGGCGAATCTGAAGGGCGCCGACGCCGCCGGCGCGGATTTGACTGGCGTAAACTGGACCGGCGCCACGACTGACGGTCTTGATCTCGATTCCGCGCAGATCGACGCCGCCGCCGGGAGCGCGCTCGCAGGCGCGCAAAACATCGATCGCGCCCGCGTGAAATGACGCGCGACGTTATCCGCATCGGCGTTGATCTCGGCGGCACCAAGATCGAGGCGATCGCGCTCGACGCCGCGGGCGAGACGCTGGCGCGCCGCCGCGTCGCGACGCCCGCCGACGATTATGCGGCGATCATCGAAGCCGTCGCGACAATCGTACGTGAGATCGAATCCCATATCGGGCGGCGCGGCGTCGTGGGCGTCGGCGCGCCTGGCGCGATCTCAACGCATACCGGCCTCGTGAAAAACTCCAACACGGCCGTCGTCAACGGCAAGCCGCTCGACGTCGATCTCGCGCGGGCGCTTCGACGCCCGGTGCGGGTCGCCAATGACGCCAATTGTTTCGCGCTGTCGGAGGCGATTGACGGCGCCGGCCGCGGCGCCGGCGTGGTGTTCGGCGTCATTCTTGGCACCGGCGTCGGCGGCGGCGTCATCGTCAATGGAAAGATCCTCGAGGGGCGCAATCGCGTCGCCGGCGAATGGGGCCATACGCCGCTGCCGTGGATGACTCCGCAGGAATATCCAGGGAGCCCCTGCTTTTGCGGGCACAGCGGCTGTATCGAGACGTTTCTTTGCGGCGCCGGCCTTTCGCGCGACTATGAGAAGCGCTCCGGCGAGCGCCGCCTTGCGGCCGAAATCGCCGCGCTGGCGGATGGTGGCGAGCCCGCCGCGCGCGCAAGCCTCGATTGCTATCAGGACCGTCTGGCGCGGGCGTTGGCGGTGGTCGTCGATCTCATCGATCCTGACGTCATCGTGCTCGGCGGCGGGCTTTCCAACATCTCGCGCCTCTATGAGGGGCTCGCGGCGCGCGTGGGGAAGAACGCCGTCACCGACGCCTTTGATACGAAAATCCTGCCGAATGCGCATGGCGATTCGGGCGGCGTGCGCGGCGCCGCCTGGCTATGGGGCGCCGGCGAGGCCGACCAATGAGTTGCACATTTGGAGGCCGCCGCGGCGCGCCTCGTGTGCAGCTTGCGCCGGCGCCGTTCCCTCCGGCCTCGCGCCGGTGTATGCCGAAGCAATCGCGGCGGTTGCGGCGAGCGTGAGGGGGAGTTTGCGATGGGCGCCGCCGGAGATCGGCAGAATCACGGGAAGAAGCCGTGGGCCCATTTGGCTTTTCTCGCCTCGGGCGCGCCGGAGGCGGAGGACTCGCGCCAGCGCCTCATTGAAAAATACGGCGACTGCCCGCCTGAGGAGGCCGATTGCATCGTCGCGCTCGGGGGCGACGGCCTCATGCTTCGCACGCTGCATCGGTTCATGGACGCCGGCAAGCCGATCTACGGCATGAATCGCGGCTCTGTCGGCTTTCTGATGAACCAATATCGCGAGACAGGGCTGCGCAAGCGGATCGCCGAGGCCAAGCCATCGATCATTCACCCCTTGCTGATGCACGCCGTCAATGTGCGCGGCGACGAGTTTTCGGCGCACGCCATCAACGAGGTGTCGCTGTTGCGCCAGACCTCGCAGATCGCGAAGCTGCGCATTCTGGTCAACGGCCAGGAGCGCCTGCCGGAACTCGTCACCGACGGCGTGCTGGTGTCGACGCCCGCCGGCTCCACCGCCTACAATCTTTCCGCCAATGGTCCGATCCTGCCGCTCGATGCGCCGCTGATGGCCCTGACGCCGATCTCCGCATTCCGCCCGCGCCGCTGGCATGGCGCTCTGCTGCCCGACCTCGCAAAGGTGCGGATCGAGGTCCTCGAAGCGGCGAAGCGGCCGGTCTCTGTCGTCGCCGATCATGACGAATTCCGCGACCTTGCTTATGTGGACGTTGTGATGGACCACGCCACCACTCTGATCCTGCTCCATGATGCGGGCCATTCGCTGGAAGAGCGAATCCTCCGCGAGCAGTTCGGATACTAAGGACAATGACTGAATCCGCGATCAAACCCTTCCGCCGCCACGTCTTCGTCTGCGTCAACACGCGCGACGGACGATCCGCCTGCGAGGACCACGGCGCCAAGGAGGCGCTGGCGAAGGTGAAGGAAGCGCTCAAGGCGCTGCCCTTCGCCAAGCGCGACGGCGTGCGCCTGTCGCAGTCGGGCTGCCTCGGCCAATGCGAGCACGGCCCTGTCGCGGTCGTCTATCCTGGCGGGAAATGGATCAGCTATTCGTCGGCCGACGAGTTGATCCGCTTCGTGCTGGAGGCGATTGAGGCACCGGACTGATCAGCGGCCCCGCTGAGCGTGCTAGAAGGGATCCGACGTCTCCCGCAACAAGCCCCAATCGCATGCGCTCCTGTTTGATCCTTGAGTCCGACGCCAGCGATGAGGAACTCGCGGCGGCGTTCGATTGCGGCGCCGATGCGCTTTTGTTGCGGCTTGGCCCCTGTGCGGAGGACGCTGCGCGGCGCAGCGCCCGCGCCTGCGCGCTGATCAATGAGGCGCGAGGCAAGAGCGCGGCGCCGAAGCTCTTCGTGGAGTTGGCCTCTCTCGACAGCGAACTCATCGAGGCCGACCTCGACGCGCTGTTCGGCCCGGGACCGGACGGCGTCTTTCTTCCCTCCTGCGACGGCGCCGCGAGCCTGCTGCGCATGTCGGTGAAGCTCGCCGTGCGCGAGGCGCAAGCGGGCCTCGCCGACGGCGCGACCAGGATCGGCGCCTTCGCCGGCGGCGATCCCGCCGCCGTGTTGGCGTTGCGTTCCCTCGCCGGCGCGTCGCCGCGTCTCGCGGCGCTGGCCTTCGACGACGCTGGGCTGCGCGCGGCGCTGGGCCTCGCCTGCGGCGACGGCGCCGCTGCTCAAATGGCGCGGGCGGCCGTCGTTCTGGCGGCGGCGTCGGCCGGCGTGTCGGCGCTTGCTGCGCCCGTGCAAACCGGAGAGGAGAATGCCTATGCGGCGGCGCGCCGCGACGGTTTTCAGGGGGCGATGGCGCTTTTTCCCGGACAGATCGCGGCCATCCACGAGGTCTTCCCGGCGGGCGAGAATCGACAAAGACCGCAATCGTCGGCATAGAACAGGACGATGAAAAAGCTCCGATTGGACGCGCTTGGCCGGGCCGCCGCGGCGGCGCTTGCCGGCGCAGCGCTTCTCCCCGAGCCGACGCAAGCGCAGCAACAGCCGCCGCGCCGTCCCCATCCGCCGCATAGCGCCGGCGAAGCGGCGGGACCGGCCGCGCCGCCGACCGAAAGACGCGCCACGCTGCGGCTGAGCGCGACGCTTGCAGCCAACGACCAGCAGCCGGTCCACTCGGGCCTCGTTTGGCGTGTCTTCGAGGAGAGCGCCCAGCCGGACGGATCGCACAAGCTTGTGGCGCAATCGGAGGAGGCGGTCCCGACGCTGCCGCTGCCTGACGGCTCCTATATCGTCCATGCCGCCTATGGGCTTGCAGGCGTCACGCGCCGCGTCACCATGGAGGGCGGCAATGTGTCCGAGCGGATCGTTCTGAACGCCGGCGGGCTGAAGCTCATCGATAAGCTGGGCGACGCGCAAATTCCCGCTCAGCGGCTGTCAATTTCGATCTATGTGCCGGAACGCGGCAATTCCGAAGCGAAGCTCATTCTCGCCAACGCCAACGCCGATCAAGTGATCTGCCTCCCCGAGGGCGCCTATCACATCGTCTCCACTTTACTCGACACGGGGCAGGGCGCTCAGGGCGGGACGAACCAGACCAACTCCGTGGTTACGGCGGATTTGAAAATCCCGGCCGGAAAGCTGATCGAAGCGACACTGCGCCATCGCGCGGCGACCATGACCTTGAAGCTCGTCAAGCAGCCGGGCGGCGAGGCGCTCGCCAATACCAGCTTCTCGGTGCTCACGCCGGGCGGCGACGTCATCCGCGAGATGATCGGCGCTTTCCCGTCGCTCGTTTTGGCTGAAGGCGAATATGTCGCTATCGCGCGCCACGAGGGCAAAACCTATCAGGGCGCTTTCCGCGTGCAGTCGACCAAGGACTCGGACGTCGAAATTCTGATCCGCGATCAGCCGCGCAATCACGCGAACGACGAACTTCCACAATAAAAAAAGCCGCCCGGCGAACCGGGCGGCTTGCTTGGGTCGCTCTTGAAAACTGCGTTCTAGAGGAGCGTGAAGGGAACGATCACGTCCATGTTGAACATGCCCTGGTTCGAGCTCAGGCCGCTGCGGCTGAAGAACGGCGTGGTGCCGTTGACCGTCGTGTCCCAACGCAGCTCCGGCCGGATGATCAGGCCGGTGATGTAGGGCAGTTTGACGGGCAGTTCAGGCGTAATCGTCATGCCGAGCGTGAAGGCGAGATAGCTCGTGCCGGAATAGGCCGGCCGATTGGCATAAAGGCCCGTTCCTAGGTTCTGGCTGATGCAGGACGGACACCAGAAGCCGTGCGCCAGATTGACCGCGTCGAAATAGCCCGGATAGGCGCTGACGAAGAAGTTGTTGTTGTCGCGATAGAATTCGGCGCGCCCGTTGAGCTTGAAGATATCGTTGATCTTATAGGAGAAATATTGCGCGATGCCGAAGGCGCGCGCTCCCATCGGATAGGCCGGCGCCGTGCCCCAGAATCCCGTGCCGGTGATGGCGTTGGCCGCGGCCCAAGCCTTCTGCGGCAGGCCGAAGGAGCTATTGTTCCAGCCGCTTTCCAGCATGAAGCTGATGTCGGTGATGAACGTCAGATTCTCGGTCGCCTTCCAGGTCGTCGTGAGGTTGTTAAACGAACGGATCGCCGTGTTGACGTCGCAGGCGCAGAGGCTAGGGGCGCCGAAACCGCCCTGGTTGACTGGCCAGCCCGCCGTGAAAGCGTTGGGCCAGCCGGTCTGGGTAAACGGAGTTCCGTTAGCGAAACCGACGGGCCAGCCGACGCCGAGCGGGTCGGTCTGTCTCTGGTTCTCCGGACCCGTGTGGGTGATCGCCATAATGGTCAGATTGCCGTCGAGCAGGTTGAAGCCGAAACCGCCGTGGAAGGACGCAGCGGCGTTATTGTCCCCAGGCCAGCCGAGGCTCGTGTTCACGCCGCTGGTCACGCCCGTATAGACGTCGAGCCAGGGCTTGACGTGGGTGGTGACCATCGCGCCGGTGTGAATAAACGGACCGTAGTTGAAGATGTAGGAGTGGCTGTAGAACAGATTGTCTTTCGCCGGGATCACTTCCGCGCCGTTGTAGGTGGCGAACATGCCCACCTTGACGTCGACGCCGCCTTCGCTGATCGGGCTAACCCAGGGCAGATGCGCCTGGAGATTGGCCTCGATCGGTCCGATTTGCGTGCGCGAGGCGATCGCATAATCGAGAACGCCGAGGTAGTGGTTGTAGCGCATGTCCTCGCCGATCATGCCCTGAAACTTGAATCCGAAGTCATAGCCTTCGGCCTTCGGATCGAGCGGACGCTGCACGGTCAGGAGGGCGCCGTTGAACGTCGGCCAGTTGGCGCGGTCCGTATAGAGGTGGCCCCAGTTCAGCTTGTTGAACGGCTGATTGAAGTTGACGGCGACGCCGCCTTCGACGTAGCCGTCGATGGTCAGCGTATCGATCCAGGCCGACGGCGGCGGCGCGGCCGGACCCTTGACGATCTTACCTTTTCTGACGGGCGTGGCCGCAGACGGAGGCGCGGGTTGATTCTCTTCGATGAGAGTCGGGTCGACCTCCATCAGCTTCGACTGAGCATGAGCAGCGCTCGTGACGCTGGTTGCTAGCGAAAGTGCAGCGACGGTCGAAAGATAGGGCCATTTCATTGCTGGGAACTCCGTCTGGAAGGCGAGATCTGATTGATATCACTCGCGAGTGAAGTTCCGTTCAAGCCCAACGTCCGCGCACCTGCTCAATTGTTAAGCAAAAATAGCCCTGACGAAAAATTGTTCTAATGAGTGTGGCGGCAATGTCACAATTTTTGATGGTTCCACGGCGGCCGATGCTGATTTCATAGCGCCTCTCGTCGTTAAAAAGATGACAAATGTTCGTTTCTTGACGAATCACGATCGCTTCCGTCCAGATCGAGCCTTGCCTCTCTTCAAGCGCCGCCCTCTTTAGTAAGCGTGGCAATAGGCGGGCGCGCAGGGCGCGACGGCGCGGAACAGGAGAGGGCGACATGGCGGAAGAGGGGCAAAATCAACCCGGGGGCCCCGACTTCACGCAGGGAGTCGCTCCAGCCGAGGTTGCCGAAGGCCGCCCGGTGCTTGGCCATGTGGCCGGCGAGGACGCCGTGATGGCGCGACAGGGCGACGATTTCTTCGTGATCGGCGCTCATTGCACGCATTATCATGGGCCCTTGGCCGAGGGCCTCGTGGTCGGCGGCTCGATCCGGTGCCCCTGGCACCATGCCTGTTTCAGCTTGCGTAGCGGCCGCGCGTTGCGCGCGCCGGCGTTTGATCCGCTGCCGCGGTGGCGGGTCGAGCAGGTCGATGGAAGGGTGTTTGCGCGCGAAAGGCTGCCGGACTCCGCGTCAGCAAGGCCCAACGGCGGCGCTGTCGAGCCGCGCGGCGTCGTCATCGTCGGCGGCGGCGCCGCGGGCTTCGCCGCTGCGCAGATGCTCAGGGCGGAGGGCTATGACGGCATTCTGGAGCTGATCAGCGCCGATTCGGCCGAGCCCTATGATCTGCCCAATCTGTCCAAGGATTATTTGGCCGGAACCGCGCAGGCGGACTGGCTGCCGTTGCGCGACTCAACCTGGTATCGAGACAACGGCGTCCAACTGCGTCTGGGACGGCGCGTCGAGTCGCTCGACCCGGCGGGCAAGCGGCTGACCCTCGCTGACGGGGCGACGCTGTCGTACGACGTACTGCTTCTCGCCACGGGCGCATTCCCCACCAAGCTGCCGACGCCGGGAGCCGAACGGAGCCACGTTCATTATCTGCGCTCGCTCGCCGACGCCGACCGTCTCATCGCGGCCTCCGCTGGGGCGCGCCGCGTGGCCGTGATCGGCGCGAGCTTCATCGGCCTTGAGGTGGCGGCGTCGCTGCGCGCCCGCGGTCTCGACGTGCGCGTCATTGCGCCCGAGGAGATACCAATGGCGCGCATTCTCGGCCCTGAAATCGGCGCGCATGTGAGAAAGCTTCACGAGAGCCACGGCGTCATCTTCCATCTCGGGGACACAGCGACGGAAATCGGCGAACGCACGCTCCAATTGAAAAGCGGCGCGACTTTGGACGCCGATCTCGTGGTCATCGGCGTCGGCGTGAGGCCAGATCTCTCGCTCGCCCAGTCCGCGGGCCTCGCCGTGGACCGGGGCGTGCTCGTCGACGAATATCTGCGGACAAGCGCGCCCGATATTTACGCCGCCGGCGACATCGCCAGCTGGCCCGACAAGATCACGGGCGAGCGGATACGCGTCGAACATTGGGTGGTCGCGGAGCGTCAGGGCCAGACAGCCGCGCGTAACATTCTCGGCCGCAAGGAAAAGTTTGACGCCGCGCCCTTCTTCTGGAGCCAGCATTACGACGAGGCGATTTCTTATATCGGAAACGCCGCGTCGTGGGACCGGCTGGAGATTTCAGGCGATCCGGCCGCCGCCGACTGCGCCGTTTCCTACTTCAAGGGCGATCGGCTGCTGGCCGTCGCGACCATCGGTCGCGACCTCGACAATCTGCGCGCCGAAGTCGCTTTTGAAGCGCGCATCGGCGCCGAGCCGCCGGAATCGATCGAATAGGGCTCTCGCTATTCGAAGCGTCCGGAGGCGTGGCTGAGCATGGTGTAGACCTTGCCGGCGTCGCCCGTCAGCAGGTCGAGCGCTTTGGAGCCGTCGTGATCTCCGCGGCTTGTCTCGATGAGCAGATCCTCGAAGTGCGTGACGTAGCGATCGGCGGTCGCGCGAAACGCCTGATCGACGCTATAGCGGCGACGAATTTCCTCGAAGGTCTGATGGCCTTGCGCGGTGTAGAGACGGCGACCGAAAAGTCCGCCCTTCTCGCCGCGCTGATAGCGGCGCCATAGCTCCGCCACGGCGGCGTTGTCGACCATACGCGCAATGTCGAGCGTCAGGCTGTCGAGGGCGCCCGCCGTCGCCAGTGACCGCGCCGTGCGCGGCGGCTGCGGCGCGGCGTCGTCGAAGGAGGCGCGCGCAAGCAGGTTGCTCAACCATCCGCCCTGCGGCTCGCGTGTCGGCTCTGCCGAGCGATTCTGCGCGACGCGTGGCGCTGCGTCCTCGGCGCGCGTCGCTTGATCCAGGACCGGCTGACGAAGCGAAGGCGCGCTTTGTTCGGCGATGTCATAGACGCGGCCCGAGCGCGCCACGATGTCGGTGAGCTCGTTCAGCGCCTTCACCTGATCGCCGACGACCCGCCGCAGCGCCGCCGCCTGCTGTGCGGTTTCGCGCGGAATTTCGGTCGCGCCGCGGCGCACCTCCTCGCGGGTCTCCTCGATCTCGCGATGGATGTTGCGTGCGAGGCCGCGAATCTCGTCTGTCGCGGCGTCGAATTTCGAGCGCGCGTCGCCGAAGAGACGGGTGATCTCTTCATTGGCTTCGAAGAAGGCGGCGCGCAGCGCCTCCGAAGTCTGCTCGCGTTCGCCTTCCGCAGCGGCGCGCACCGCTGCAAAGCGCGTCTCGATCAAATCGGCGGTTTGCCTGGAGGTTTCGCTCAACTCTCCTCCAAGGTCGCGCGACCGCGCTTCGATGGAGCGGAACGAATGATCCATCAGCTCGCTGAACCTTGTCATGGCGCTTTCCATCTCGGCGCCGCGGCCTTCGATGAGCGTCACCAATTCTTCGAGCGAGCGCCGGCGGGCGGCCATCACGGCGTCGAGCGCCTCCTGGCTATGCGCCAGTTTTTCCGCGCTCTGCGCCAGCGTGTGCTGTCGCTCGTCGAGCGCCGCGACGATGGCGTTAGCGTCTTGCATCGTGCCGCCAGCGACGGCGCTGATATGTTCAACCTGCGTCGAAGCCTCGTTGAGCGCGCCGTGGAACTCGGCGAGGCGCCTGCCGAGTTCATGTTCGAGCGTGACCAGATTACCGCCGGTCTTGTCGATGACCGCATGGAGCGAGGCATTTGTCTCGCCGAGCGTGTCGAGCAGGGTCGGCAGCTCGGTGCGAATCCTTTCGTTTGTCTCCAGCAGCGCCGCAATCGAGGTCTGCGCGCTGGTCTCCAGCGTCAGCGCCAGCGCCTCGCGGGAGGCGTCCAGCGCATTCGTCAGCTCGTCGCGCTTGACGCCGAGGCGTGAGACAAGGGCGGCGCTGCTATTTTCAACGGCGGTCGTCACGAGATCGCCGATCGTCGTCAATTCCTGGGCGACGGCGCCGCCGCGCGCGTCGAGCATGGTCTGCATTTGCGTGAGGCGCTCATCCAGCGCGCCGCTGATCTCCGCGACGCGTTCGGCGAGCGACTCGCCGAGATCGCCGGTGCGCGCATGAAGCGTCGTATCGAATTCGCGCCGCGCGACGGCCAGAACGTCTTTGATGTCCTGCAGACGGGCCCCGATCGTGTCCACGACCAGTCGGCCTCCTTCGTCGATCTCCGAAGAAACGGCGCCGAGCCGGCTGATCACATTGTTCTCGAGCAGCGCGATACGGCCGTCGAGGGTCGTTTCCAGCTCCTTCGCGTGTCCACCCAGCGCTTCGTTGATTTCCTCTGTTCTGGAGGCGATCGTATGGGCGAGTTCGCTCGAGCGCGACAGCAGCACCCAGTCGACGTCCTTGATCTTTGCGTCGAGCGTTTGCATGACTTGGCGCCCGCCGTCCTCCATCACCCGCGCGACTTCAGCCGCGTGTTTGGAGAGCGCCTCCTGCAGCATCTGGCCGCCGACGCCGAGGCCCGCGTCAACGCGGCCGACCAGTTCGTCGATACGGTCGGCCGCCTCCATTGTCCTGGCGTTGGCGACGTTCTCGAAGGCTTCGATCTTGTTCGACATCGTCGATGCGATGTCGATCGCGCGCGCGCCAAGCTTTTCGACCAGATGGCCGCCTTTGCTCTCGATCGCGCCGTCGATTTCGGCCAGTCTCGCGTCGATCTGATCGGCGAAATGGCGGGAATTATCGCCGATCCGGGCGTTGTAATGCTCGACTTGCGCCGAGAGCCTTTCGACGAGCGCGCCGCCCTGCATGCGGATAGTCTCATCCAGCGACTGCAGCTGGTCGTCGATCCGATGCGTAATCTCTTGCGCTTGCGCGTCAAATCGGGCGGCCGCGTCCACCGTCCGCGTCGTCAGATTGTCGACAAGCTGCGTTCCCTGGCCGCCGATCACGTCTTCGACGACAGCGAAGCGCTGCGTGAGTTCGGCGCTGAGGCGTTCGGCATGCGCGCCGACCCGATCGGCGAGTTCGCCGCCGTCGCGCAGCAGCGCATTCTCGAATTGGGTGAGCTGTTCGCCGAGCGTGACCGCGATGCGCTCGCCATGGTCGGCCAGCGACGCCACGACGTCTTTGCTTTCGGACAGGACGGCGTTCTCGAAGGCGCCGAATCGATCGTTCACCAATTCATGCAGCCGCTCGCCCTGCGTGGCGATCGCCAGAACGGCGTCGCTCGCCGTATTTGCGAAGCGCTCATGCATCGTCGTGGCGTTTTCGGCGAGAGCCGAGGAGGCGTCGGCGACGCTTTGGCGAAGCTTGTCGCGCAACGCCGCGCCGTGCGTCTCGAATTCCTGCAGCGCGAGTTCGCGCGACGTCTCCATCGTTTTGGCGACGAGCATTCCCGCCGTCTCGAGCGCGTTGAGCCGCTCGCCGAGCAATTCGTCGACGCGCGTCGCATGTTCGCCGACGACCGACGCCACGCTTTCGCTATGGCGCCTGACGGCTTCTTCGAAGGCGCCGAGCTTTTCGGCGATGTCGATTTCGGCGCCGTCGGCGCGCGCCGCCAGGCGCTGCGCGATCTCGCCGCCCTGGCGCACAAGCACGTTTTCAATCGCTTCGAGACTCTGCGCGACAGCTTCGCTGACCAGACCGCTGTTGCGAGCGACGCTGTCTTCAAAGGCGGCGAGCTTGTCGCCAAGTTCTGCGGCGGCGCGCTCGGTACGGGCCGCGACCCGGGCCGCCAAATCTTCGCCCTGGCGCGCGACGACATCTTCGAACGTCGATACGCCTTGCGAAAAGGCCGCCGTTGCGCGTTCGCCGTGCTCGCTGACGCGCTGGGTGATTTCTTCGCTGTGACGCTCGACGGCCTCTCCGAAGGCGGCGAGCTGCGCGGAGAGGGTCGATGCGGCGCGTTCACCACGCTCGCCGACGCGTTCGGCAACCTCATCGCCGTGGCGGATGATGGAGGTCTCAAAGGCGGTGAGTTGCGCCGAGAGCGTCGATGTTGCGCGTTCGCCTTGCTCGCCCACACGCTGCGCGATCTGTTCTCCGTGGCGCGTGACGGCGTCTTCAAACGAGGCCAGCTCAGCCGCGAGCGTCGATGTCGCCCGCTCGCTCTGTTCGCTCACGCGCAGGGCGATGTCGTCACTGTGGCGTACGACTGTCTCTTCGAAAGCGGCGAGCTGCGACGTCAGCGTCAATGTCGCGCGCTCGCCATGTTCGCTGACGCGCTGGGCGACTTCCCCGCTGTGGCGGGCGACCGTGTCCTCAAAGGCGGCGAGCTGGGTTGCAATGGTCGACGTCGCGCGTCCGCCATGTTCGCTCACGCGCGTCGCGACGTCGTCGCTGTGCTGCGTGATCGCTTCCTCAAATGCGGCGAGCTGAGACGACAATGTCGCCGTCGCGCGCATGTTCTGTTCGCTGACCCGTTCGGCGATTTCCTCGCTGCGGCTATTGACCGACTCTTCGAATGCGGCGAGCTGCGTGGCGAGCGCCGACGTGGCGCGCTCGCTGTGGTCGCCGACGCTCTGCGCAAGTTCCTCGCTGCGCAGCGCAACCGCCGTCTCGAAGGCGGCGAGCTGCGTCGCGACGGTCGTCGCGGCTCGCTCGCTGTGTTCGGCGACGCGCGAGACGACTTCCTCTCCGTCGCGCGCGAATGTGTCTTCAAAGGCGGCAAGACCGTCCGAAATGACGGAGCTGACACGGTTGCCATGTTCAGCGACGCGCATGGCCGCTTCCGTGCTGTTGCGCACCACGGCGTCTTCGAAGGCGGCAAGCCGCTCGGCGAGAGTGGTCTCGATCTGCAGCCCTCGTTCGGCGATCCGTTCCGCCACTTCGCCGCCGCGGCCGAGCACGGTCTGTTCGAAGGCCTGGAAGTTGTCGGCCAGCGTTTCATTGACTCGATCGCCATGCTCCCCGATCGCGGACACCGCTTCGCTGGCGGCGGCGACGAAACGCGCCTGCACGGCGTCGACCTGTTCGACGAGCGCCGTTGAGCTCTGGTTCAAGCTGGACGAGATTGCGTCATGCAGCGCCTGTCCGCGCAATTGAAATTCGTTCTGCGCCTTCTGATGCGTGTCTTCGAGCAGGCCGACGATTCGGGTTTCCGCCGTTTCGAATGTCGCCCTGGCGTTTTCGACATGTTCGGCGACGCGCGTCGTCAGCCGTTCCTGGGTTTCGGCGAGCGAGCGCTCAAAGGCTCCGCCCTGCGTCTCGATCGTGTCGCGAATGGCCCCGCCGGTTTCCGTGAGCTGCGCGACGATCCGCTCCCCCTGGCCGCCGATCGCCTCGGAAAAACTCGCGCCAAGCTCTTCGAACCGTCCGAGCACATCTGCGCCGCGCGCGCCGAAATCGCCGGCGATCGCTTCGCTCGCGGCTTCCAGCTTGCGGCCAACTTCCTCGACTCCATCGGCGAAACGGCGGCTGACGTCGTCGCTCGCGCCGGTCACTTTCTGCGCGACTTCGTCGCCGGTCTGGGTCAGGGCGATCAGCACTCTTTCGCCGTGACTGGCCAACGTCGATTCAAAGGCGTCGCCCGCTTCGTCAAGCGCGAGCCGGATCTCCTCGCCCTTGGAGCCGAGCGAGGAGGTGACGCGCGCTCCCGCCTGGCTCACCGCTTCGGCGAGATGGACCGAGGTCGTGGCGAGTTCCTGAGACAGCGTCTCGCGCGCGCCAAAGAGCGCGGTGCGGGCGTTGTCGGCGTTGACGACGATCGCTTCGCGTTCGCGCGTCAGCTCGTCGATGAGAAGCCGAATGCGCCGCTCATTCTCGGTGTAGGAGCGTTCGAGGTTGGTGACCTCGGTGCGCACGATCACTTCCAATTCGCCGGCCCTCGCCAGCGCGCGTTCAATGCCGTCTCCCATGGAGGCGGCTTCGCGTCGGATCGCCTGAGAGAGCGAGACCACCTGTTCGGTGGCGACCGTTTCGGGCTCGATGAGCCGAATGGCGACTTCGGTCATGGAGTTGGCGATGAGCCGCATCTCATGGGCGCGGCGGGCCATCAATCCCGTGAGGAAGAGGAAGACGAGAGGCGCGATCAGCGCTGCGAGCGTCAAAACCGGTTTCGGCGCGAGCATCGAGCCGTCGAAGTCAAGGATTTCGCCTTGATGGAAATAAACGTACAGGGCCCAGCAGCCCGCCCACAGCCCCATGGAAGCGACGGTGAGCGCCATGATCGAGCGATTGGGCTTGATCTGAAGCGCTTGCCGCAACTCGCCGACCGTGCGGCGGTCGTCGTTCGCGGGCGCAAGGGCGGGCGTCATCGCTCCAGGCTGCGGTTGAACACGGTTCTGCGGCTCGCTGTAAGCCGCCGAGGCCGGCCTTCTCTGGTCCCCGGCGTGCGCTTCCGCTCTCCGGCTCTGGGCTGGGCCGGTCCGGCTGTTCGCCTCATCCGCAGCGCCTGCGGCGTCCGGCGGCGCGCCGATATCGAGCGCCTCCTCAATCGCCGTCAGAGCGGCGGACGCCGCGTCCTGGATCTTTCCCGATGTCGCCATTCGCCCTCTCCAGCCGGCGCAGACGCGTCGCCCGGCCCGATCTCACGGCCCGCCGCTCAGCGACCGCCAGTGAATAAAGATTAACCAAACTTTACAGCCCATCCCTGGCAATTGAAACATCCGGCGGGGCCGTATCGGGAAACTTCGTTAACGCGCCCTTCAGGATCGACGCGTCAGTCTCCACTCTGGGCGCCGCTTTTGGCAGGCCTTTCCGCGGGGCTGCAAAACGAACCGCTTTGCGATAGATATCAAGGGGAACAGGAATGGGGATGGCGAAACTGGCGGACTCCACGTTTCTAAATTGCGAAGCTCAACCGCAGCCGTTATCCGAGGCCGACGCGGAGTCGCCGATCGACCTTGTCCATCTCTCCCGACAGACCTTCGGCGATCATGATCTCGAACGGGAGCTGCTGGCGCTTTTCGACGCACAGGCGGCGCAATTTGCGAAGCGCTTGCGCGCGCCCGCCGCGCAGGGCGACGCCGACTGGCGCATCGCGCTCGCGCATACCATCAAGGGGTCGGCGCGGGCGATCGGCGCCTTCGAGGTGGGGCAGGCGGCGGAGGCCTACGAACAGGCGCTGCGCGGCGCGGATGCGAGCGCCGCAGAGAAGTCCGAGATCCTCGGCGCCGCCATCGGCCGCGCGCGCGGCGCCATCGCCCTATTGCTGGGCGGCGCGGCTCAGAACGGCCCCACTGGGAAATATTTCAGATAAAGCTCGGCGAAAACGCCGCGCTGGGCGAGGCGGGAGAGCGCGTAGTCGAGCGCCCGGCGCAGCGGCGCATTGCCTTTTTTCACGGCGATGCCGACGCCTTCGCCGAAATATTTCGGATCGGTGAAGGGGCCATCCCGAAAGACGCAGCAGCCGGCCGCTTCGGCGCCGTTCAGCCAATAGGAAAGGGCGATCGCGTCGCCGAAAGTCGCCTGAACGCGGCCGTTCTTGAGCGCGCTGCGGGCGAGGGCGGGCGTTTCGAACGTCACCAAGGTCGAGCGCGGATAGAAGGCTTGCAGAAACGCCTCGTGTCGCGAGCCCGCGACAACCGCGATCGGGCGATCGGCGAGGGCGGCGGGAGAAGCCGACTTCAGGGTCGTATCGGCCTGCATGGCGAACCTGCCGGGCGTCAGCATGTAAGGTCCGGAAAAATCGACCTGTTTTCGAGTTTCGTCATTGATCGCGAGCGAAGCGATGATGGCGTCGCCGCTATTGTCGTTGAGCGCGGGAACGAGCAGATCCCACCGCCGCCGCTGGATCGTGCAGGCGGTGTCGAGTTCGACGCAGATCGCCCGGGCGAGATCGATGTTGAAGCCCGCGACCTGCCCATCCGAGAGTAGAAAATTGAACGGCGGATAGTCGTCCTCGGTCAGGAAGCGGATCTGGCGCAGTCCGGAAACATCCGGCTTTTCCGGCGTGCGGTTGGGGTCCCAAAATGAGGGCGTATTCGCGGCCGGCGGCGTCGACGCGGGGGGCGCCGGCGCGGGCGGCGCGCCGTCAGCCGCCGCAGCCGTGAAGCAGGACGTCAGGAACAGCGCGGCGAGCGCCGCACCAATGGAGGCGAGAAGACCGGTTCGGCGCGGCTGAGGGAGACGGCGCATAAAAGGATTGCTTGGCCTTTGCTGGAGGTCGATAGTCGCGCGCAGGCTGCTTGCGCTTGCCGGATTTATTGCATGAATTTTGTGCCGATCGATAGTGTTGCTTCCTCTGCTTCGCAGATCAAGGACGAACTTCCTCCTCAGCCATTCAGACGCCGCGCGCTCGCTGACTCCTCGGCCGTTCGCCGGCCGTCGCCGTCGCGTGCGACCGCGTCGAGATCCATTCCTGTGGAAATCGCCTTTCTTTTGGCGCATGGCGTGCCGGAGCAAGTGCTGCAATTCGCCGCTGCGACGGCGCGCCGCCAGGGCGTTTGCGCCGACGAAGCGCTGCTCGCCGAAGGGCTCGTCTGCGAGGAAGTCTTCTATCGGGCGCTGGCGAAGCATCTCAAGGTCGAGTTCATCGACAGTCCTGTCGACGTCGCCGCGTCAGGCGTTGCGACGGCCGAATGCGGCTACGCGCGGGTTCGGGACCCGTCGAGCGGGTACCTCTGGCTGTTCGCGCCGAGCGGCAGCGGCGTCTTTCGGTTGATGAGCGCGCGGCGTGCGGCAAGAGGCCGGCCGCTTTTCGCGATCACCACCCGAACGCGGTTCCTGGAGGCGGTGCGCCGCGCCGATCCGGCCAAGGTCGCGCGCAACGCGGCCTTTCTCGTCGAGCGCGTCGACAGGGACCTATGCGCGCGCGGCGGCTTGCGGCGCGGACAGGTGGGACTGCTGCTCGTCGCGCTGGTCGGACTGGCGGCGAGCCTTTACGCGCCTTTCTTCTTTCTACGCCTTGCATCGGCTTTGCTCCTTGCAGGCGCATTCTTTTGCGGCGTGTTTCTGAGGCTTTTCGCCTGCGCGGCGAGTTTTCAACACTGCGCAGACGCCGAACCGCTCGAAAGCGAGGCGCAACTGCCGATCTACACGATCGTGCTTGCGCTCTACCAGGAAGCCGCCGTGGCGCGCCAGCTCGCTCGAGCGATCGACCGTTTGGATTATCCCGGTATTATGGCGCAAACGCCAGAACGGGAGCCGCAGAGTGATTGCGGCGCTCGGGACTCACCTGCACAAATTGTGGCATTGTCCCTGCGCGCTGATCTTTAAGCGCAGGAGAAATCATTCATGCGATCTTGGTTGCTTCAATATTGGAAGCTTTTGGCTGGCGCAGTCGCGCTTATCTGGCCGGCGAAGGACGCGATACTATCGATCCTTGATTGGCGAGGCCGTTACGACGCAGCCATTCAGACCTACCATGATCTCGGAGGATGGCCGGCTGTGATCGGACTTATCCTCTCTCCCCCTCCATGGTTCCCAATGTTGGCCGCCTTGGTTGGCGTGGGGATGATTTTGTGGCACTTCAAAATTCGCGGTATTATGGCGCAAACCCTCAACCAAGACAAAGATGCAAAGAACGGCAGCACAAACGCACTACCTAGGCCAGAATCGATCGTAAAAGAAAATTTGCCAGGCTTGTCGCTCCACACGGTATTGCGATTGCCTGCACCGTCTGGCTCTAGCCGATTTCCAATTATGGATTGGAAGACTAACCGGAATGCTGTCGCGGCATTCTACATTTCAGCCAGTAATCGCTTCACGTTTGCTGTGACGGATACATATGGTGAAACCTATTCGCTGGAATTGCCGCTAGGAACGGATGGGATACCAATTAACAGAAGATTTTATTTAATGGCAGAAATAGGTATATCAGGTAGGTCCACTGAAATACGTATTGGAGTTGATGGAAAAGTTCTAGCGGAACGGACGCTCCCGTTTTCTGTCGATCTTGGGGATAGACAATGGCGACGACCTCATTTCAATTTTGATCCACTAAAACGTGATCCTTCCATGAATAACGGAATCGTCATGGACGAAATTGGCTATTGGAGCTTTAGCCTTACAGAGCGGAGCTGGGCCGAGTTAAAGCGTGACTATTATCAAAAGAAATTCGATTTTCAAATCGCGTAACTATATCATTCAAAACCACCAAATCCAAGTATACTGTGGTTAAAACCGAACTTAAGTTCAATGTTATGCGGTCAGAAACCATTATTCATCAGTCAAATGGATATTTTTGCATCCAATGACGTCCATACATTGGAACATGAACGCGGCAGTAAACCCGCCGCGACTGATCTTATTGTTCAGATTCCGGTCTGTCTCCTTCACGCCGATCGCCGCCAGCTTTTCGGCAAGCTGCGCATAGGTGACGCCACGTCGCTTCAATTCCCCTTTCAGGAGGTTTTTTGCCTTCGTTTCATACGCTTGTGTTGCAGGGTCTGACTTCGCCGCCATAGGATCCTCAAAATATCATCATATATGATGATATTAGTCCTTGCTTATGGCTACGTCTACCGCTATATCCGATGCATAACATCATCGGATGTGGTGACATGTCGCAACATTTCCTTCTCTCCCGCGCCGCTAAGACACTCTCGCTCGCCAGCATCTTCCGCATGTCGGATGCGGACGCCGAGACAATGTTTTGCCGCGTTCGCTGGCCAGAGACGGACGGCAAGCCGGTCTGCCCGCATTGCGGCGGCGTTGACGCCTATGATTGTCGCCGCCCGAGCGGCGCGCCGCGCTTCCGTTGCCGCGCCTGTGCCAAGGATTTCAGCGTGACCAGCGGGACGCTCTTTGCGTCTCACAAGCTGCCGCTGCGCGTCTATCTCGCCGCTATCGCCATCTTCGCCAATGAGGTGAAGGGCAAGAGCGCTCTCGCCATGTCCCGCGATCTTGGAACGTCCTATAAGGCCGCCTTCGTCCTGTTGCACAAACTGCGCGAAGCGATGGCCGAAGAAATGAAAGGCCGCGTCGTCGGCGGCGCCGGCGAGGAAGTGGAAATCGACGGCGGCTACTTCGGCGGCTACGTCAAGCCGGCCAACATGCGCGAGAACCGCCGCGATCGTCGTCTTGCCGTCAATCAGACCGGCAAGCGTCAATGCGTCGTCATCGTCCGCGCCCGCGACGGTCGCTCGGTCCCGGCCGTCTTCCGCGCGGAAGGCCATGCGCTCGATTTCATCCGCGCGCGTATCGCCAAGGGATCAATCGTTCATGCCGACGAAGCCGGTTCTTGGGATGCGCTGCATAAGAACTTCGAAATGCGCCGGATCAATCACGAAGAGGCATACAGTGAAGACGGCGCGTGTACGAATGACGCCGAGTCCTATTTCTCGCGCCTGCGCCGCGCCGAGATCGGCCACCACCATTCTGTCGCTGGCCAGTATCTGCTCCGCTATGCGCAGGAAAGCTCATGGCGAGAGGATCATCGTCGCATGTCCAACGGCGAACAGGCGAGCCGCATTGCCGGTCTGGCGATGAAGAAAAAGGCCAGCCCGGATTTCACGGGCTATTGGCAGCGGCATGTCGCGGCTTAATAGGCTTGGACTATAGGGCTATGCGAATCATCGTAGTTGGAGTAAGCGAGCGAGCCGGTTTGCAGCTCCCACTAGCATACCGGCGCTCGGGACGGCGACCTTTGCTTTGATTTCACCTTGATATCTGGCCCAGGTCAGGGCTTTAAGCCGCTCGCGCGCATCCGATGGCGATGACGCGACGACTTCTATCCCCCATTCCGAGCCTTCGTGGCGATACTCGAAAAGGTATCGCTTAAACTCAACTCCCATAGGGAATGCTCCGATGACTACATCCTACTTCGTCATGTATCGAGACGCCGCGCATCAGTGGCGCTGGACGCTTTTCTCCGCGAATAACAAGAAGATAGCCAATTCTGGGGAAGGCTACTTTAACAAGACCGACTGCCAACACGCGATCGCGCTTGTGAAGGGGTCCGGCACAGCCCCCGTTCATGAGCGCTAAGCCGGACCGGCGTTTGACTATCTCGGCCCCGCCTTAATCGGCGGGGTCTTTTTTTGGCACATGGCCAATATTCTTTTGCCTGATTAACCCAAGTTAGTCAATAGATATAAATATGTACTTATATCCTTATCCGATGCTCCACACACAAACGCCCTTCCGCTTCCCGTCCATAACGATGCGTCCGCGTTGGGCCTGCATCCGTAGCGAATGAATGAGATTGTTGGCGATGGCCTTGGCAAGAACCTTGTCGCCCGCGTCCAAGCCTTTCTTGCGCATCAGGAACAGCGCCAGTTCCTTCGTCGTCATCGGTCCATCGGCGAGTGCATCACGGCATAGGGCGATCTTCTCTGTCCGTTTAAAGATGCGATGAATGTCGACGTAGGGCTTCACGTCTTCGCCTGCGTCAAATATCCGCATCGCCGCCGAAACATGCGCGAGATCGGCGCGGGCTTGTTCTAGCTGGCGCTCATAGAGCCTGATGACGGATATGATTTCGTCGCGCTTTCTGCGCAGCGTGGTGACTGTGCGAATCTCGGCCATGCCGAGAAAATAAGGCGTTGCCGGCTAGATCGCTTCTGGCGTTTGCGCCATAATACCGGATTATCCGAGAGCCAAGCTCGACATAAAATTCGTTATTGAAGCCGATGATGAACCAACAGCTGCGGCGTTGCGGTCACATCCGCCGCATGCGCCGCATGAGATCGTCATTGCGCCCGAGGGCGCTCCGCGCACCAAGCCACGCGCGCTGAACGTCGCCATGCCGCTCGCCCGGGGTTCGCTCGTTGCGGTGTTCGACGCGGAAGATTTGCCCGAGCCACGCCAATTGCGCCGCGCCGCGACGCTCTTCGCCGCCTCGCCGCCGAGCGTCGCCTGTCTGCAGGCGAGCCTCGCCATCGACAACGGCGAGCTAAATTGGATGACGGCGATGTTCGCGCTTGAATATGCGGCGCTCTTCGACGTGTACAACAAGGGCCTCGCAGCGATGCGAATGCCGCTCTTCCTTGGCGGCACGTCCAATCATTTTCGCGGCATTAGGTAGCAAACGCACCTAGGAGAAACTGTGGATATCGACACCGCATGCTTGCAATAGCAAGCATTGCATCTATGCTTGCTTTACCAAGCATGGAGATTCGCATGGCTGGCCAGCGCAAGGGCGGCAAAAACAGAGCGGCCAGTCTTTCCCCATCCGAAAGGAAATCCATTGGCTCGCTTGGAGCGCAGGCTAGGTGGGCAAAGGCGGACCCGTCTCGCGTAAGCCTTTCACGGGCCGTATGCGGCTCCTTGGAAAGCCCGTTATGCATCGGTGAGATACAAATCCCCTGCTACGTTCTTGAGGACGAAATCAGAGTCCTGACCGCTACAGGCATGAGTGATGGTTTAGGTTTGGCTCGCGGCGGTTCAATGATTGCGGGCATGAATCGTTTAGAGCTTTTTGTATCTAGAGACAGGATTAATCCATTTATTTCCAAGGAGTTATACGAGCGAATCCGCTCCCCTATTGTTTTCCTCACTCCGACCGGAGCGAAAGCATACGGCTACGACGCTCAAATATTGGTTGATCTATGTGAAGCTGTTCTTGCAGCACGACAGGCTGGCGTCTTACAGCAACAGCAAATGGGAATAGCGCAAAGATGCGAGATACTGACGAGGGGGTTAGCTAGGCTCGGAATTATTGGTCTAGTTGATGAAGCAACAGGCTATCAATACATTAGAGCGCGTAATGCTCTTGAAAAAATACTTGATGAATGGCTTACAAAAGAGCTGCAACCGTGGCGCAAACAGTTCCCAGATCAATATTACAAACGAATATTTGAGTTGAATGAGTGGGATTACGACCCAGAGTCTCTTTCTCGACCCGGAGTTATCGGCATATGGACCAACGACATTATCTATGACCGCCTTGGTCCGGGTTTGCGTGAGCAACTGCATGAATATGCCGGTCGAAATGCAAGTGGACGACTGAAACACCAGTTACACCGTTATCTGACTTCGCGGCATGGAATACCTGAATTGCAAAATCACCTCTCTGCGGTGATGGCTTTATTGAACGCGGCGACGCACTGGAATCAGTTCAAGGAGATGCTTCAAAGAGCGCTGCCAAAACCGGAAACAACTCTCAGTATGGCCTTCGACGATCTGGAGCAGATCAAGCCAAAATCCAAAAAATGAGGGCTCAGATACTCGCGTATCGGAGCCCTCGATGGGGACGGTTGGCCGGGCCAAGGAACGATTTGCAGCGTCTCCCCTTGGGGTTCGACTCCCCCCGTCTCCACCCTTCCTTTTTATCAGAATCAGTCTCTCGCCGCAGCGTCTTTAAGCGGCTCGGCATAAAGGACGCCCAATGCGCCGCTCCCGTCACGGTCAGCAAACCGAACGCCCCGCTGCTCAAACTCAGCTTGAATTGCCTTTAGGTTGTTCGCCATCGGAGTCCGGCGCCCGGCCTCAAAATCCCGCACAGTCGAAACGCCGACGTTCGCGGCTTTCGCCAGCTCGGGTTGCGAAATTTCAAGAAATGCGCGCGCGGCGCGGCATTGTCCCGGCGTCATGCCCGAAACATAGCGACGCCAACATAAAGCGTCAAGGTCATCATTTTGTATTGACGCCAGCACTTTTGTCACTTATTAATGAGGTCAACGCAAAACGTTGGGCCTCGAACCGTGTCGCAGCACTTCCTTCTCTCGAAACATGCAAGGAGCCTGAGCCTAGCTCGGGTTGCTCGCATGTCCGAAGAGGAAGCCCGCGACGCCTTCAAACAAATTCGTTGGGCCTCTACCGAAGGCGAGCCGGTCTGCCCCCACTGCGGCTGCCTTGGCGTCTACAGCTACAAGAGCCGTCCGGTTTTCAAGTGCAAGGCTTGTGACCATCAATTCAGCGTCACGTCCGGCACTATCTTCGCCAGCCGCAAGCTGCCGATTTCGACCTATCTTCTGGCGATCGCGATCTTCGTCAACGGCGCCAAGGGCCATAGCGCCCTGCAGCTCTCCCGCGATCTCGATTGCCAGTATAAGACGGCCTACGTCATGGCCCACAAAATCCGCGAGGCGATGGCTGCGGAAGTCGAGACGATGAAAGCCTGCGGCGAAGTCGAAATAGACGGCGCGTATTTCGGCGGTTACGTGAAGCCTGCCAACTACAAAGAAAACCGCCGCGACCGCCGCCTTGCAGTCAATCAGACCGGCAAGCGCCGCGTCGTCGTCATCATGCGCGAGCGTGAAGGCCGCACGCTGCCTTTCGTTTTCAAGAGCGAAGCGGAGTCGCTGCCGACGCTTGAGGCGCGTATCGACGCTAGCGCGACAGTTCATGCCGACGAAGCGACCCATTGGGACCGCCTACATGCTCGCTTCCTGACGAAGCGCATCAATCACGAATGGGCGTATTCAGACGAAGGCGCTTGCACGAACAAGGCTGAAAGTTTCTTCTCTCGCCTGCGCCGCGCTGAAATTGGGACGCATCACCACATCGCCGGGCCGTATCTCAAAGCCTATGCCCGCGAAATGGCTTGGCGGGAAGATCACCGCCGCGTGAGCAATGGCGAGCAATATCTTATGATCGCGAACGCTGCTCTGGCGCATCCCGTGTCACGCCAGTGGAAGGGGTATTGGTAACGATCAGTTGGTGCCTGATCCAACCGTTTGCTTCTTTCTGTTCCGAATGCTGGATGATAACCCAGAATTTCTGTATTTATTTATCCCCCATGCAATCAAACAGACTATTGAGATAGAAAATGCTACCGGGCACGCAACGGCCGCTAATATCTCTAATATAGATGGCGGCGTTGCGTCTGCGATTGACTTTGGGGCCGTCGTTATCTTTTCAAGAACTTGTAAGGCCGATGGAATTAGGCCTATTGACGCGCCGAGCGTAGTGAACCCAACGCTTCCAAATATGCCTGATTCCGGCCGCTCAAGTTGCGACAGTTCGCTATCTAAGATCATGTGCCAATCCACGTGCTCAGGTGCGCTCATCCGGTGGTCCGGGAGAGCGATGGAAAGCCCGCCTTGGGCCTGAATATTTGGTCCGTTATCGAGAGCCTCAGTCATTTTTCGACTCCCCGATACTTTGGGGTGTCAAAACACCAGATGCTACCGCGCTATAAGTCAGAATGTGAGAACAATTAGAGCACACTAGAAAAAACATTGGGTATGATGGCCCGCCTATTATTAGGTTGGTGCCAGTAAATATGGTCGGCGACAGCAAATGGTCGCCAAGCGAAAAGTTTCTTTGCCCGCAAGATGGGCATCGCAGCGTGGGCGCCTTAGTCTCTAACCAGTCGGTCGCCTTTTGCTTATCAGATTCCGTCAACTTGCCGTTTTGATCTGGCATATTGCCCCCACGCTTCGATCCATGTGGAAGCAAATCATTTTTTTGATGGTCTCGTCCAGACGACAGCGCCTGGATGATTTATCGAATGTCCAGCAAAACCTTTACGCGATAACATGCGCAGCGCCTTACTAACCCGCCGCGTATGCTCAGTGAGCAGTCGCCTATCTCGCGCATCTTGCTCATTTACGGCCAAGATAGCCCGCGCAATATCGCGCGTCGCCATTGGCTCTGTGGCGCCCCTGAGCACGTCTAGGATGGCCCGCGTTAGCTCCCCCGGCCCAAAGAGCACATGACGCTTCTGGCGCGGCATTTCGGCGTCCAGATTGCCGGTATAGCCGAGCGTTCCCAACACACGATCCAGTGCGCCGATATCGTTCTTGATCTCTGCCAGCCGGTCGCGGATGCGCTGCGCTTCGTTGAACAGGTCCGCCCGCTTCGTCAGCAAGCCGGAAATCGTGTGCTCATAGGTGGCGGTTCGCGCCAGTTTGATCGTGTCGGCCATGCCGCGATTGTTGCAAAACCGCTCTCAATCCGCGAGAATCCGCTAGGTGCGTTTGCTACCTAATGCCGCATTTTCGCATCGAGGCTCTGCGCGACATCGGCTTCTGGGACGCCTTCAACGTCACCGAAGATGCGGATCTCGGCCTGCGGCTCGCGCGCGCGGGCTTTGAGGTGCGCACATTCGCCTCGCAAACTTTCGAAGAGGCGCCGGCGGCCTTCGGCGCGCTGGTGAAACAGCGCACGCGCTGGTTCAAAGGCTGGATGCAGACATTCATCGTGCACTGCCGTCGGCCTATGCGGCTTTTCGTCGATCTCGGTTCCCGGCGCGCGATCGCGGTGCTCGCAATGTTCGCGAGCGGATTGTTTGGTCCGTTGCTCGGCCCGTTCCTGGCGGCGCGTATGACCTATGACGCGATCTTTGGGGCTCTGTTGGCGCCGGTCGCGCCATTTGAAATCGCCTTGAGCACGCTCTGGTGCTGTCTGGCGATCGCCGGAGCGATCTCGCTGATCTTGCCGCTCGCCATGGGGATGCGCCGGCGCGGCCTGACGCGGTTTCTCCGTGCGCTGATCTATCTGCCGCTGTGGCTGATGATGCTGAGCATCGCGGCCTGGCGCGCCCTTTATGAGCTCTGTCGGCGCCCTTTCCACTGGGAAAAGACCGAGCACGGCCTCACCGCGCGCGGCGTTGTCGAGGCGGAAAAAGACGTCGGCCCATTCGTCTCAAGAGAAGAGCCACTGTTTGATCAAGAAGCCGGCGCTTAGCGCCTTGCCGTAATGCTCGTGCAGCGCGACATGGCTCATGCCCGCGCGCGGCAGATCCGATTTCTTCAATCGTTTGAAGAAGGGAATGAGCACGTCCTCGAAATTCGTCACCGTGTATTTTCCGCCGTGGCGATCGGCGACCCGCTCGGCGACATTGGCGAACAGCAGCGCCAGCGCCTTGAACAAGGCCGGATGCGTGATCTGCTCATCGGCGTTGTGCAAGCCAAGGCCGTGCCGGCAGGCGCGTAAATAGGCGTTGAGCACCGCGTAGACTTCCTCCGCCCGCGCATCGACGAATGCGCCCTTGATCGAGCGCAGCGCGGCGTTGAACGTGACGCGCGAAATCGTGCCCTTGCGCCGTTCCGCCGGACTCAGCAGGTCCTTGAGCGCGCTGTCGCCGCGTGTGTGAAAAAGATCGAAGACGTCGTGCAGCAGCGCGTCGGCTTTAGTCTCGACTTCCGAGAGGCGGCGGATGTCGAGCAACAGCTCATTGGGCACCGGCCGCTGCTTGGTGTTGATGTCCATGAACAGCCGGCATTCTTCCGAACGCTTCAGCTTGTTGTAGATCACCACCGGCACGTCGACGGCGCGCTTCGCCAGCTTGAAGCCGAAAATGCGATGTTGCCCGTCGATGATCAGGAAGGCGCGGGGATCCTGCCGGAATGTCAGCGTTCCGGCGGCGCGGTCATAATGCATATGCGCGCGCGACTGAGCCGACAGCACCACGGCGCCGGGAACCGTGCCGAACCCGGCGTCGATATATTTTGCGATCGACTTCGCGCGCTTTGGATCGAGCAGGCGCTGGAAGCCCTCTTCCGGATTCTCGACCCGCGGTTCGACCGTGCAGGTTTCGGCGAGCAGGCTACTCGGCAGCACCAGCGCATAGAAGCGGTGCGCGCCTTGAGAAACGAGTTGCGCCGGAACGCTGATCGACGTTTTGCTGGCGGCGGAAGCGGAGGAGCCGCGCAATTCGGCCCCTGCGTCCGGCAGCGGGGCGGATTCGGCGATATCGCTGAGCGTGTCCCGATCCATGTTCTGATCCCTCGGAAGCGTGAACTTTCAGCGTTCACGACAGCTGACTCGACGAATCGACCGGCACTCGGACGAAGACGCTAAGCGGGAAAAGGTTTGGGGGCAAGATGGGTTGAGAGCGCGAAGCCGTGTTTTATCTTCCCAATACCTATTCCACGCCCTTGCGGCCACGGCTGCGATGGGCTGTTTGGCCGCGGCAGGGACACGTTGCGGAAAGCAATGTTGTCAAATACTTGCTGTTCTGTAAGCTGAACACTCACGATTATCGGGAGCGCCACAGTGTCCGTGCCGATAGAGACAACCCCGCGTTTTGCGACAGGCGTTCCGGGGCTCGACAGGGTTCTTCACGGCGGACTTCCACGCTGCGCTCTTATTCTCGTCGAAGGTTCGCCCGGCAGCGGCAAGACGACCGTGGCGCTCCAGTTCCTGATCCAGGCGGTTCGCGCCGGGGAAAGCTGCCTGCTCGCGACGAGCGCCGAGTCGCCGCAACAGTTGCGGTCGATCGCAGCGTCGCACGGATGGAGTCTCGACGGGATCAATATCACGGGCCTGTCGGAGCCACCCAGCGCGGACGACAAAGGGCTCGATTACACGCTCTTCCCGGAAGCGGAAGTGGAGATCGGCGAGACGTTCGACCATCTTTTTTCCGAAGTCGAACGGTTGAAGCCGAAGCTGCTCGTGCTCGATACGATCTCGAGTCTGCGTGTCGTAGCGCCGACGCCGGCTTTCCATCGGCGCCAACTGAAGCGTATTCGCGACTTCATGGCGGCGCGCGACTGCACGACGGTGATGCTGGACGAAGCATCGATGACGGAAAAGGATCTTCGCAGCCAGACGCTGTCTGACGGCATCATCGAATTGCGGCAAAAACAGTCTTCGTACGGGGCCGACCGACGCGCATTACGCGTGATCAAACTGCGTGGCTGCAGCTATGTGAGCGGCTCACACGACGTAACGATCGCCGCCGGAGGGCTGACCGTGCACCCTCGCCTCGTCGCACAGAGCTTTCCGAACCTCGTGGCCGCGCCGGCGCTCGGCTCCGGCAATGCAGGGATTGACGCGCTTGTCGGAGGCGGACTTCCCCGGGGCTCGAACACGCTCATCGCGGGGCCGGCAGGCGTCGGAAAATCCACCATAACATCGCTCTACGCGATGGCCGCGGCCAAGCGCGGCGAGAAATGCGCCCTTTTTCTGTTCGACGAGACCAAGGAGAGCTATATCGGTCGCAGCGAGGGATTGGGATTAGACATGCGCGCTGAAGTCGAAGCCGGCCGCATTGAACTCAGGCATCTCGATCCGGCCGAACTGAGCGTCGGCGAAATCGCCGCCCTGGTCATGGATCGAGTCGAGAATCAGGGCGTGAAGCTCGTCGTGATCGACACGCTGAACGGCTATATGCAATCCGCGATGGAAGAACCGAGTGTTATTCTTCACATCCGGGAGTTGCTCTCTTTTCTGAGTCGTCGTCAGATTGTCACCATCATGACGCTGACACAGCACGGAATTTTCGGAACGGAGCTCTCTTCGCCTATGGACTTCAGCTTCCTGGCCGACAATGTGTTCCTGCTACGTTTTTTCGAGCTTAGCGGCGCGCTGCACAAGGCCTTGTCGGTCGTCAAGAAGCGTAGCGGCCAACATGAGCACACGATCCGGAAACTGACGATGAGAGCGGGGGGCGTCGACGTCAGCGAACCGCTTACAGGCTTTACAGGGGTCCTCACGGGGACGCCTGTGTATCATCCTGAGCCCATCGTTCCGATTCAATGACGGCGGAGAGTAGCGCAGCGGAGGTCGTCCCGAGAGCCGAGGATAGCCTGCGCGTTCTGATTATGACGCCAACGGGACGCGATGCCGCCCTCGCCGAAGACGCGCTCAAGCGTAGCGGTCTTTCCTGCTGCGTTTGCAGCAACGAAGAAGAACTGCGCCGAGAGATCGCGAAAGGCGCAGGCTGCGTTCTTATGGCGGAAGAGGCATTGCCGCGCGATCGCGCGGTGACCTGGGACGAGTTGTTCGGTCCTGAACCGGCCTGGTCCCAGTTGCCCGTGGTGTTGCTTCTCGCCCGCGGCCACGCTCAAAAAGATTGGGCTTTGCTACGAACGATCGAAAAGCGCTCGAGTATAGTTTTCATCGAACGCCCTGCGCAAAAGCGCTCGCTGATCAGCGCGCTCAAGAACGCGATTGAAGCCCGTCGTCTGCAATACGCCATTCGCGATGCATTGGACGCGCTACAGACCGCCAATCGCCGCAAGGACGAGTTCCTCGCCGTGCTGGCCCACGAGCTGCGCAATCCTCTCGCTGTGATTTGCGCGGCGATTCACATCAAGAAGCGGCGCTCAGCCGACGGGGACGACGACGACATGCTATCGGCGATCGAGAAGCAAACTCAGCAGCTCACGCGTATTGTCGACGACCTTCTGGAAGTTTCGCGCATCAGCCGCGGCAAGTTAGAGCTTCACAAGGAGCGCCTGGATCTTGTCTCGCTCGTGCGCGAAGTGTTTGAACATGGGGCCGACAAGCTTCAGGCCGGGAAACATCGCAAACACTTTTACGCGCCCTCGACAGAGCTTTTCATCGAGGGTGATCCCATTCGTCTGGGTCAGGTTTTTGTAAATATTCTCAACAACGCCGCAAAATATACAGCAGATGTCGGCGCGATCGACGTAACGGTGACGCGGGACGGTGGTTCCGCGGTGGTCATCGTCAAGGATACGGGCGTCGGCATTCCGCCCGAAATGATCACGCGGGTTTTCGACATCTTTACCCAGGTCGATCGCAATCTCGGAAGGGCGCAAGGCGGGATTGGCGTCGGTCTATCGCTCACCCGCAATCTTGTAGCGCTGCACGGAGGCGCAATCGAAGCCCGAAGTGGCGGCGCGGATAAGGGCAGCGAGTTCATCGTCCGGCTTCCATTGAGCGAAGCGCGCGTCGCCCCGAACGTTGAACCCGCGCAAGATACAAGGGAGCGGCGCGCGTCCCAGACGAAGGTGTTGGTCGTGGACGACGAACACCTTGTCGGCAAACTCACTGGCGAGCTGATCGCCTCCTTTGGGATGGAGGTGAAGGTTGTCGCTGGCGGAGCCGAGGCGCTGGAAGTCATCCCGAAATTCCAGCCCCGCATCGTCTTTGTCGATATCGGCATGCCCGGGATTGATGGTTACGAGACTGTCCGGAGGATCAGACAGCTTCCCGGCGGAGATTCTCTCTTCATCGTAGCGTTGTCGGGTTGGGGCCAGGCCGAGGATTTTGAACGAAGCGCCGAGGCTGGATTTGACCGGCATTTTGTCAAACCGATCAAGATCTCAGAGTTAGAAAATTTGTTCGCCTCGGAGTCACCAACCTGAGCACATGAGTCAGGGCGTCGTGATTCACGTCGTCTGAGCGCCGTGCGAGCCTTGTCGCCGGCCGTGCTGTCGTCAGCTACGGAGGCCGGGCGCCTCATGGCCCGTGCGCGCCACATATTCCGTGTAGCCGCCGCCATAAACGTGAACGCCGTCGGGCGTCAGTTCCAGTACCCGATTGGATAGCGCGGCCAGGAAGCGCCGGTCGTGCGAGACGAACAGCATGGCGCCCTCATATTGCGACAGCGCCGTGATGAGCATTTCCTTGGTCGCCAGATCCAGGTGGTTCGTGGGTTCGTCCAGCACGAGAAAGTTCGGCGGGTCGTAAAGCAATTTCGCCATGACGAGTCGCGCTTTTTCGCCGCCCGACAGCACCCGGCATTTCTTCTCAACGTCGTCGCCGGAGAAACCGAAGCAGCCGGCCAATGTGCGCAGTGAACCCTGTCCTGCCTGAGGGAACGAGTCCTCCAGCGACTGGAACACGGTGCGCTCGCCGTCCAGCACCTCCATGGCGTGCTGCGCAAAATAGCCCATTTTAACGCTGCCGCCCTGGGCGACGGCGCCGTCGTCCGGCAGCGAGGAGCCAGCCACCAATTTCAGCAGCGTGGACTTGCCCGCGCCGTTGACGCCCATGACGCACCACCGCTCATTGCGTCGCACTTGAAAATTCAGTCCCTCGTAAATTCTCCGGGCGCCGTAGCTCTTATGCACGTTCTTCAGGGTGATCACGTCGTCGCCGGAGCGCGGCGCCGGCGGGAATTCGAACAAGACCGTCTGGCGGCGCTTGGGCGGCTCGACCCTGTCGATCTTCTCGAGCTTCTTCACGCGGCTCTGCACTTGCGCCGCGTGCGATGCGCGCGCCTTGAATCGCTCGATAAATTTGATTTCCTTGGCGAGCATCGCCTGCTGACGCTCAAACTGCGCCTGCGCCTGCTTCTCGTTCTGCGCGCGTTGTTGCTCGTAGAACACGTAATTGCCCGAATAGGTCGTCAACGCGCCGCCGTCGATTTCCACGATCTTGGTGACGATGCGGTTCATGAACTCGCGGTCATGCGAGGTCATCAGCAGCACCCCCTCATAGGCTTTGAGGAATTCCTCGAGCCAGATGAGGCTTTCCAAGTCGAGATGGTTGCTCGGCTCGTCGAGAAGCATGGCGTCGGGGCGCATGATGAGGATGCGGGCGAGCGCCACGCGCATTTTCCAACCGCCCGACAGCGCGCCGACATCGCCGTCCATCATCTCCTGAGTAAAACTCAGGCCCGCGAGGATTTCGCGCGCGCGGCCTTCCAGGGCGTAGCCGTCCAGTTCCTCGAAGCGCCCCTGCACCTCGCCGTAACGCTCGATGATTTCTTCCATGTCGTCCGCCCGGTCAGGATCGACCATGGCGTCCTCCAGCTGCTTCAACTCGGAAGCCACCGCGCTGACCGGACCCGCGCCGTCCATCACCTCGGACACGGCGCTGCGCCCCGACATCTCGCCGACGTCCTGATTGAAGTAGCCGATGGTCACGCCCCGATCGACGGCCACCTGGCCCTCGTCGGGGTGCTCCTGTCCCGTAATCATCCGGAAAAGCGTCGTCTTGCCGGCCCCGTTGGGACCGACGAGGCCGACCCTCTCGCCCTTAAGGAGCGTCGCGGAGGCCTCGATGAAGAGGATCTGATGACCGTTCTGTTTGCCGATGTTTTCGAGACGAATCATGTGTGCAGGGGACCCGGGAAGGAAAGTTTGGGTAGCCATTAGGCCATGCGGCGCGCCAGCGAAAGAGCATTCCGGCCGCAAGCGATTCCTGCCTAAGCCTCGACGGGAAGCGTCCGCTCCGGGTCAAGATCGTGGACCACGGGGAATGACGGCGCTGCTTACTCGCGGCGCGATTTCAGTCGCTTGTACGGGAGGACCAGGTCGCGTGGGAGACGCCGTGGAGCGCGGCAAGCGCCTCGACCACCGCGTCAAGCTGTTCGCCCGTCGCGCTCGACGTCGCGAGGGTCGCGACGATCTCGACGTCGTCTTCGCGTTCGTTCTCGGCGATGTCCTGGATCGGATAAGAGGCGGCTTCGAGCCGCTCGATCAAAGTGTCCCGAATGGCGTCGCGTCGGGCGCCGCTTGCCGTGACGCGGACCTCATAGATCGCTTCCGTTGCGGTTTCGTCGATCGGCGTACGTTCGATCAGACGCACGAGCGGTCGAAGGAGCGTGTTGCCAGCCAGCACGAAACCCGCCAGCAATAGGGCTTCCGCCGGACGGTCGGCGCCGGCGAAGCCGCCCGTCACCGCCGAGCACCAGACGGTCGCCGCTGTGCTCAGTCCGCGGATATTCATGCCTTCCTTGATGATCACGCCAGCGCCGAGAAAGCCGACGCCCGACGCCACATAGGCCAGCACCTGAGTCGCGCCCTGATTGCCCATGAGCCGCATGCCGAGATCGACGAAAGCGGACGCGCCGAGCGCGACGAGAGCGTTAATCCGCAACCCGGCGGTGCGCTGCCGATACTGGCGTTCCGCGCCGATCGCGGTCCCGAGAACGAACGCCACGAGCAGCGACACAAACGTATTGAGAATTTCCGCGCTGTCGAAATTTGCAATGGCGTTCATGGCCTAAATCCATCGGCGTTCCGCTGCTCGGCTTATAGAAGGCGGGACGAAGCTTGTCGCGGCCGACGCCGCGGTCTCGCGGAATGTTGACCCTGAGGCGACGCTCCTGTATGAAGACTGCGCTGCGCCGCAGCATGAGGCGCTCCAGCCGCGTAGGTCGACGTTTCCGTTGACGAGCTGTCGAGCGCCCCCTTTTCCCACGCCGAGGCCCGTTACGCGGGGCCGACTCTTTTTTGGTCCTGAGCTGGCGCTCTCCTCGCCGGTCCTCGTGGCTCGAATCGACAACTGAAAGCAACAACTGAAGTGATGACATTCTCCGATCTCGGCTTGAACGAGATCCTGCTCCGCGCGCTTGAGCGCGAAGGCTACACCACGCCCACCCCGGTCCAGGCGCAGGCGATTCCTGCGCTTCTGCAAGGTCGCGACCTTCTCGGCGTGGCCCAGACCGGCACCGGCAAGACGGCGGCTTTCGCTCTGCCGATCCTGCACCGGCTGCTGGCCGACAAGCGCCGCCCGGCGCCCAACACGGCGCGCGCGCTGATTCTCGCGCCGACACGCGAACTTGCGGCGCAGATCGCCGATAGTTTCCGCTCTTACGGCCATTTCTTTCGCCCAAGCGTCGGCGTCATCGTCGGCGGCGTGTCGCATCGTCCGCAAAATGAAATGCTGGCGCGCGGCCTCGACGTTCTGGTGGCGACGCCTGGGCGTCTGCTCGACCATCTCGGCAGCGGCCGTTTGAAGCTCGGGACGACCGAAGTGCTCGTTCTCGACGAAGCCGACCATATGCTCGATCTTGGATTTATCGTTCCGATCCGCCAGATCGTCGCGAAATTGCCGAAGCAACGCCAAACGCTGCTGTTCTCGGCGACAATGCCGCGGGAGATTTCCACGCTCGCGGACGACATGCTGCGTGATCCGACGAAAGTCTCGGTGACGCCGGCGGCGACCACCGCCGAGCGTGTCGCGCAACATGTCTATCTGGTCTCGGGCGGCGCCAAGCGCGACCTGCTCGTCGAACTGTTGAACGACCGCCAGATTTCGCGCGCGATCGTGTTTACGCGCACCAAGCGCGGCGCCGATCGCGTCGCGCAGCATCTGGAGAGCGCCGGCGTCGGCGCCGACGCGATCCACGGGAACAAGAGCCAGAGCCAGCGGCTGCGCGCGCTTGACGGTTTCCGCAAGGGCCGCACGCGGGTGCTTGTCGCGACCGATATCGCCGCGCGCGGCATCGACGTCGACGGCGTAACGCATGTCGTCAATTTCGAATTGCCGGAAGTTGCAGAAGCCTATGTGCATCGCATCGGCCGCACTGCGCGAGCGGGCGCGACCGGCCAGGCGATTTCGCTGTGCGACAATGGCGAGCGGCCGTTGCTGCGCGCCATCGAAAAGCTGACGCGTCAGACGCTTGAATTCACTGACCGGCGCGCCGAAGGCGCCCGCCAGGATGATGGCGACTCCGCACGCCCGGCGCCCAAGAGGCCGAATTCGCCGGCGCCGCATCGAAACGGCGCGCAGCATCCTCGGCGCGATGGGCAGCGTCCCGCCCCGAAGCGCGCCGACGGGCCTGCCAACAACGGCCAGAAGCGGCGCGCCAATGGCGGCGCGCGGTACAAGCAGGCGAGCCGCCCGCAGGCATAAGGCTATAGTCATGGCCGTTCCGAATCGAGGACGGCCATGCTCTACGATCTTCTTATCGTCGGCGGCGGGATCAACGGCTGCGCCATCGCCCGCGACGCCGCCGGCCGCGGCCTCGCCGTCAGGCTCGTCGAGCAGGGCGATCTCGCGCAGGGCACGTCGTCCGCCTCGACGAAGCTCATCCACGGCGGTTTGCGCTATCTCGAACTCTACGAATTTCGCCTGGTGCATGAAGCGCTGGCCGAACGCGAACTGCTGCTTGCCGCCGCGCCGCACATCATCTGGCCCTTAAAATTCGTTCTGCCCTATGAGAAGGGGCTGCGGCCCGTCTGGCTGCTGCGTCTCGGGCTTTTCATTTATGACCACCTTGCGCGCCGCAAGCAGCTCGAAGCCTCGCATATGGTGAGGCTTTCGCAGGATGCGCTCGGCGCGCCGCTACGCGACGCTTACCGTGTGGGCTTCACTTACGCCGATTGCTGGGTGGACGATTCGCGCCTCGTCGTGTTGAACGCGCGCGACGCGGCGGAACGCGGCGCGACGATCAGCGTCGGCTCAAAGCTTGTTCACGCAGCGCGACAGGGTGACCGCTGGCGGGCGACGCTCGCGGACGGCGAGACGATTCAAACGCACGCGCTGGTCAACGCCGCCGGCCCTTGGGTGTCGCAGGTGATCGAAGACGCGCTGCACATCCCTTCGCGCAAACATGTGCGGCTCGTGAAAGGTTCGCATCTGGTTCTGCGCAAGCTCTTCGAGGGCGCGCACGCCTATATTCTGCAGAACCCCGATGGCCGCATCGTCTTTGCGATCCCCTATGAGCGCGAGTTCACGCTCGTCGGCACGACCGACGTCTCCTATGACGCTCCTCCCGGCGCCGTGGCGATCAGCGACGCAGAGACGGACTATCTGCTCAATTCGCTCAATCACTTCTTGCGCGTTCCAGCGACTCGCGGCGACATCGTGTCGAGCTACGCCGGGCTTCGGCCGCTCTATGACGACGGGGCGCTGAAAGCGTCGGTCGTGACGCGCGACTATGCCTTCGATCTCGATGCGCCAGAAGACGCGGCGCCGTCGCTGTCGATTTTCGGCGGCAAGATCACCACGGCGCGCCGGCTCGCCGAACATGCGCTGAGCGAACTCTCGCCTTTTCTTCCCGCGCATGGCGGGGCTTGGACGGCGGACGCGATCTTTCCAGGCGGCGACATGCCGGAGGGCTTCGACAGATTTCTCGACGATCTCAAGCGCGACAAGCCCTTTCTAGGAGATGCTCTCGCGCTTCGCCTTGCGCGCGCCTATGGAGCGCGAGTCGTCGAGATTTTGAAGGATGCGCGGACAATGAGCGATCTTGGCCGCGATTTCGGCTGCGGCCTGACTGAGGCGGAGATCGCCTATCTGCGCGAAAAAGAATGGGCGCGGACCGGCGACGACATTCTCTGGCGCCGCTCGAAGCTGGGCTTGCATATGAGCGACGCGCAGCAGCGGGCGCTGCGGGAGTTTATCGGCGCCTGACAATCCCCGCGGGTCATGGCCGCGCTTGTCGCGGCCATCCACGCGTCGCCGTCACGGTCCTGTGACGATCGCTCCGCGATGTCCTTGCGTGGATGGCCGGCACAAGGCCGGCCATGACGTCGTTGGACTGCCTTCCAAATTTCCTCACTCCCCAAGCGCCGCATGCGACTCGTTCACCGAAGCGCCGCCGTCGATCACGTTTTTCGCCAATCCCGGCGCGGCGATCGCGATATTTTCGGCAAAGAAACGGGCGAGCGCGGCGTAGCGCGCCGCATTGGGATCCTGCTCCTTCGCCGCGACCTTGGCGCCTTTGACGAGCAGCGTCGCGCCGCGGGCCAGCGCGAAGAGGCGCAGATAGGGCGTCGCGCCGGCGAGCGCGCCGGCGAGTTCGGCTTTCGTCAAAAACGCGCTCGCCTGCGCCAGCGCCTCGACACTCTCGCGCAACGCCTCGCGCGTGGCATCGGCTTCGCTCGCGATGGCGCGCATGTCGTCGATCTCGCGCGCGAGCGCCACGCCGTCGCCGCCGCGGATCTTGCGCGTCACGAGATCAATCGACTGAATGCCGTTCGTGCCTTCGTAGATGGCGCAGATACGCGCGTCGCGCATCAGCTGCGCAACCCCGGTCTCCTCGATGTAGCCCATGCCGCCGAAGACCTGCACCGCGAGCGAGGTCGTCTCATTGGCGATATCGGTCGAAAACGCCTTGGCGACGGGCGTCAGGAGAGAAGCGCGCTCATGCGCCGCCGCTGCGCGCGCGGGATCGCTTTCCCGATGCGCGCGATCGATCGCGGCGGCCGTCTCGTAGCAAATCGCCCGCGCCGCGGCCGTTGAACTCGCCATGGTCAGCAGCATGCGCGCGACGTCCGGATGCTCGATGATCGCGCTCGTCTCGCGGGCGCCGGGCGCGCGCCCCTGTTTGCGCTCGCGCGCGTATCCGAGCGCCATTTGCGTCGCGCGCTCGGCGAGCGCCACGCCTTGCAGGCCGACGGAGAGGCGGGCGTTGTTCATCATGGTGAACATGCAGGCGAGGCCCTTGTTCTCCTCGCCGATGAGATAAGCGACCGCGCCGTCCTCATCGCCATAGATCATGGTGCAGGTCGGCGAGCCATGGATTCCGAGCTTGTGCTCGATGCCGGCGCATCGCACATCGTTACGCCGCGTGAAGCCGCCCGTTTCGTCGGGCAGGAATTTCGGCGCCAGGAACAGCGAAATGCCGCGCGTTCCTTCGGGCGCGTCGGGAAGGCGCGCCAGGACGAGATGCACGATATTCGGCGCGAGATCGTGCTCGCCGTAGGTGATGAAAATCTTCTGGCCGAAGAGGCGATAGGACCCGTCGGGCGCGCGTTCGGCGCGCGTGCGCATCAATCCGAGATCGGAGCCCGCGCCGGGCTCGGTCAGATTCATCGTCGCCGTCCATTCGCCGCTGACGATTCTACGCAGATAGGTTTCCTTCAGCGCGTCGCTGGCATGCGCCTCCATCGCTTCGATCGCGCCATGGCCGAGCAGCGGGCAAACGGCGAACGCCATATTGGCGGCGTTCCAGATCTCCGTGCAGCCGGCGTTGAGCAGAGCAGGGAGGTCCAGTCCGCCATAGTCCTCGCCGGCCGCGATGGCGTTCCAGCCGCCATCCCGCCATTGCGCATAGGCTTCACGCCATCCGGGAGGCGTCGTGACGGCGCCATTGGCGTATGTCGCGCCGACGCGATCGCCGATCTGATCGAGCGGCAGCAGAACCTGTTCCGCGAATTTGGCCGCCTCGGCCAGCGTCTGTTCGGCGACGCCGTCGGCGAGATCGCGGTAGACGCCGTTGGCCTCGATCGCGCCTTCGCCGGCCGCGAGGCGAAGCGCGAAAACAATGTCGTCGAGCGGCGCGCGGTAAGTCATCCGATTTTCTCCAATCCGAATCGTTGCACGGAATCTAGCGCGCCAGCGAGGGCGTAAGGTCCATCCCCTCTATGTGCGTCAAAACGCATATTTCGCTTTATGGGTCTGGCATTCGCAGAGGTATGGGTAAGAAAGGGCGCTTCAATTATGAGGAGCGGGCGGCGGCGGCGCGCGCGGCGCATCAGGAAATCGGCCGCACTTTCGCGCGACTCAAGAATCGCAATGACGAGAAAGATCCTGCGACGATCGCCTGGAAGGCGGCAATCGCCCGCTTTCGTGACGCATTGCGCCTCGCCTATCCGGCTGATTTCGGAGAGGATATCGAACGACTGAAAGCAGGCGACGCGCGTGGACTCGAGGGCGTGATTCGCTTTCTTGAAGCCGATCCGATGTTTTTTGGCTCTGGCTACGCCAAGGCCGATCTCATTCGTTTCATTAACCGCATGGCGCTGACCGAGCATCAGGCGAAGCGCCTACGCGCGGTTGCTCTCGCGATCGTCGACCGGCGCGCGTCGCAGGAATTTCGGCGCTATTGCCGACTGGCCGCAAAGGTTAACCACCCAGGCTTGCAAGAGGAGCTGCGGATCCGTGCGGCGCGCAGCGATCCCGCCGTTGCGCGGCGGGCGCGCTGGATGCTCGCCTATGTCGAATCGCCGCCTTGCGCGAGGCGCGCCGGCCGGTAAAATCGGCGGATCGCCAATTCGGCGGATCCGAGGGACAAATGCCGCTTTTCGCCTATCGCTGCAGTGACTGCGCGCATCAGTTCGAGACCCTGTCGCGTTTCGACGAGATTCCCGAGTGCCCCGCGTGCGGCGGCGCCCATGTCGAGCGCCAGTTGTCGCTCATCGCGCGACCCGCCGCGGGCGGCGAGTCCGCGGAGAGCTGCGCCGCGATGGCGGGCGGTTCGCCCTGTCCGAGTTGCCCGGCGTTGGCGGGACAGGTGTGACGTCCGCGGCGGCGACTCTACTCGGGGCGCGTCGCCTGGTCGTTCCAGCCAACGGAATTGAGTTCGAGGTTTTTGAGGCGGGCGCGGGCGATCGGCTCGCGCTGCTCCTGCACGGCTTTCCCCAGCACGCCGTCATGTGGCGTGATCTCGTCGGACCGCTCGCCGCCGCCGGATATCGCGTTTGGGCGGTCAATCAGCGCGGCTATGGCGCCACGACGCGCCCCGTGGAGAAAGACGCCTATTCCCTCGAGGCGCTGACAGCCGACGTCGCGGGATTGATCGACGCCGCCAATCCCGCCTCGGTCTCGCTTGTCGGCCATGACTGGGGCGGTTTCGTCGCCTGGGTCGTCGCCATTCGCAAGCTGCGGCCGATCGACGCTCTCGTCGTTCTGAACATTCCGCATCCCCTGTGCTTCCGGCGCGCCCTCGAACAGGAATGGAGACAGAAGCTGAAGTCCGCCTATGCGGCCTTCTTTCAGCTTCCCTGGCTGCCTGAACGACTGCTGTCCGCGCGGCGCGGCGCCGGCGCCGCGTGGCTGATGCAACGCGCCGCAGGCCGGGACGGCGTCTTCTCAAAAGAGGCGATGGGCATCTACCGCGCCAATGTCGCGGCGCCAGGCGCCGCCAGCGCCATGCTCAATTGGTATCGCGCCGCCGGACGTGACATTCTGGCGGCGGAAGACCTCGAGGCGCCGATAGATGCGCCGACGCTTGTGGTCTGGGGGATGCAGGATGTGGCGCTTGGCGAGTCCTGTCTTGACGGCACGGAATGCTATGTTCGCGATCTGCGAATCGAGCGGCTGCCAGGCGTGTCGCATTGGACGCCCGAAGACGCGCCGGAAAAAGTTAATGAGCTGATTTTGGGCTTTGTTTAAAATATTCGACCTTCCCATCGCAAAAAGCAGCGTGCCGGGGCCAGTAACGGTTGACTTGGCGCGCTGGCGTGGGAATCTGTTCAATGGTCCCGGACCCCTGCGTCCGGCGGTAGCTGTTTTGCGCCTTTGGCTCAGCGGCCGGCTTTTGGCCAAGAGAAGGAGATGATCCATTCGCCGTCCAATGAAGAGCATCGCAGCCCCCCAGAAGGAAGGGCCGCGCATCAATCGGGAAATTCGCGCGCGAGAAGTGCAGCTAATCGATTCCGAGGGGAAAAATCACGGCGTCATCCAATTGCCGGACGCGCTGGGCATCGCCGAAGCGGCGGGACTCGATCTCGTCGAGATCGCGCCCAACTCTACGCCCCCCGTCTGCAAAATTCTTGATTACGGGCGTTTTCGCTTCGCTGAGCAAAAGAAGGCCGCCGAGGCCCGCAAAAAACAGAAAGTCGTCGAGGTTAAGGAAATAAAGCTTCGGCCCGGCATCGATGACCATGATTACGGCGTGAAAATGAAGGCGGTGCGCCGCTTCTTCGAAGAAGGCGACAAGGTTAAGGTCACCCTTCGCTTTCGCGGCCGCGAAATCGCGCATCAGGACATCGGCTATCGGCTTCTTTCCCGCGTGAAGGCTGAGACCGCCACGCTGGCCAAGGTCGAACTCGAACCGTCCATGGAAGGACGGCAGATGGTGATGGTGCTGGCGCCTCGATAGCGCGCGTCTCGCCGCAAGGGCAGGGCCGGGCTGCGGCCGAGGGGTGGCGATCGCTATGTTTGGATTTCAATTTCGCACTCTGACCGCGCGTCGCGCTTGCGTTCTCGGCGTGGCGGCGCTGATCGCTGGGGGCGTCCCGCCGGCCAGAGCACAGCTTGTGCTCCCGGGGGCGGTCGCCCCGACTCCCGAAGGGACGGTCGCCAGTCCCGGACAAGCAAAGAAAAGAAGCGTCGGCGGCGAGATGGGAGCGGCCGCGGGGCCGGCCATCATGCCAAAGGCGCCCGCCGAAGACGCGATCGTCGGAAAAATTATCAAACGCGACGGCGAGGGCAGCGCCATAGAATTCTCCCGAGCCGGAGCTGACCTGCAGGTCGCCAAGCTCACATTCGTCGGGGATGATTTGCGGCGCTCCGGCGAAGCCTGCCGAGTCGAAGTGGCCGGAACGCCGTTGAAGCTCACGGCCCGCCAGAGCGAGACCGGATTGCGGCGCTATCAGATCGCATTTCCAGCCTGCGCCTTCACATTCGACGTTCTGGACGGCGCGATTCTCGTCACCAACGAGGGCAAGGCGTGTGAACTGAAGGACGCCGGTTGCCGCGCTGATCCCGAAGGACTCTGGGGGATGAGCGCGGATGAAATCGACCCCAAGAAGGGCGAAGAGATGCTCGGCGCCCGCGCGCGTGTCGAGAAGACGGTGCGAAGCACATTCCGGGCGCTTTACGACCAGAACAAGAAGGAAAAGGCGATCCGCAACTTCATCGTGAAGGAGCAGGCGGGGTTCTCCTCCTGGCGCGAGGAAGTGTGCCGGTCCTATGCGCGCGAGCCGGATTTCGGCTATTGCGCCTTGAGACTGACCGAAGCCCGCGCCATTGCGCTTGGCGCGCAGCTCGCCGCTGGCGTCAAGTTGCCGCCTGCTGTCGCCGAAGAGGTCGCGGCGGAGAACACGAAGAAGGACGAGAAGAAATAGCAAGGCGCCGCCGGTATCACCGTTGTCGCGCGAGCCAAATGGTGTGTTTGCCGCAGGTCGGATCCTCTAGCGCATGAGCGACGACCTCGAAACCGTTAGCGCTGAGCAGGAATTTATATTCTTCGCTCGCGAGACTTGCGTGATAAAGCGACTCGCCTTCGAATTCGCCGATCGCCTCGCCATGCGCGGGTCCGCTCGTGAACATCAGCGCGGCGTCCCGCGCGGCGTGAGCGCGAAAGATCGGAAACATCTGGCGCTGATCGTCGAAACCCAAGTGAAAGAAACTGTCCCAGGCGATGATTCCGTCGAAGCGGCGCTCTAGCGAAAGCTCCCGCATGTCGGCGACGCGCCATTCGCTTTTAGGAAAGCTCTCCCGGCACAGCTCGATGAGCTCGGGCGAGGAGTCGACGCCCGTCACCTCGCATCCTTTTTCGACCAGATAGCGGGCGATGGGCTTGCCCGAGCCACAGCCGAGATCGAGCACGTTGGCTTTGGCGGGCAGAAGATTTCTGAATCGATCGAGCCAACGAGCTTCCATCAGCCGGTCACCTCGGCGCTCCGCCCAAAGATGCGCGTGACGCCGATAAAGCCCGATGATGCGCTCGGCTCCGTCGATCATGTTTTCAGTTGGTCACGAATTCAAATGCCGCCGGAGGTTCGAGGCGACACTATCCCTTTCGCATCAACATGCCGCGCGCTGGATCATAAGCGAGGATTGCCGCGATGAGGAAGGCGCTCGTGTAGGCGAAGACAATCGCGAGCGAGGTCCACGCGACTTTCTCATAAAAGGCGAAGCGGATGAGTTCGACCGCATGCGTGAACGGATTGACCTCGCACACGTAATAGAGCCAGGGGCTCGACTCCTTTACGCGCCACAGCGGGTAGAGCGCGGAGGAGGCGAAGAACATCGGAAAAATCACGAAATTCATCACCCCGGCGAAGTTTTCGAGCTGTTTGATCAGCGATGACAGCAGCATGCCGAGCGCGCCGAGCATCAGGCCGCTGAGCGCGAGCGCCGGCAGCAGGGTGAGATAGCCCCATTTCGTTGGCGGCTCGATCTCCCAGAAATAGGCGATCACCAGGAAGGCGTAGACCTGCAGTATCGAGACGGCGACGCCGGCCAGAAGTTTGGAGCCGAGCAGAAACCAGCGTGGAAAGGGCGAGACGAGCAGCGTGCGCATACTGCCCATTTCGCGGTCGTAGACCATCGAGAGCGAGGACTGCATGCCGTTGAACAGCTGGATCATCGCCATCAGGCCGGGCGCGATATAGACCTCGTAGAGAACGTAAGTTTCGTAAGGCGGGATGATCGAAACGCCGAGCACCTGCCGGAAGCCCGCCGCAAAAATAAAGAGCCAGACGAGCGGGCGCACCAGCGCCGAGACGAAGCGTTCGCGCTGGTGCAGAAAGCGCAGGCCCTCGCGCCAGACGACTCCCGAGAGACAGATGAGATATTGGCGAAGGGTGAAGCCTCTCGGCGCAGCAATTTCGCTCATGCCGAAAGTTTCTCCTGACCGATCCCGGCGATGCGCGCGAAAGCGTCGCCAATGGTCGCCGCGCCCTGCGCCGCGACGATCTCGGCGGCGCGTCCCGTCGCCAGAACCTTACCCTGATGCAGAATGATCACCTGATCATCGTCGGCGATCTCGTCGACAAGATGCGTGGTCCACAAAACGCCGAGATGTCGATCGCGCACCAGACCGCGGACAAGCGCGAGGAGATCGGCGCGCGCCTTGATGTCGAGCCCGACGGTCGGCTCGTCAAGAAGCAACAGCCGCGGATCATGCAGCAGCGCGCGGGCAATTTCGACGCGGCGCATCTGTCCCCCAGACAGAGAGCGGGCCTTGTCCTTGGCGCGGTCGGCGAGGCCCGCACGCGATAGCGCCGCCTGTCCAAGGCGGCGCGCGTCGATCGGGCCAATGCCATGCAGGGCTGCGTGGTAAAGGAGGTTCTGCATCACGCTGAGTTCGAGATCGAGCGTGCGCGCCTGAAAGACGACGCCAAGCTGGCGCAGCGCTGCGCCGGGCTGGCGCATGACGTTATGGCCGAAGATGTCAATCTCGCCGTGGCGCGCCGCATAGAGCCGCGTGATCAGCGAGAACAGCGTGCTCTTGCCCGCGCCGTTTAATCCAAGCAGCACCGTGAAGCTGCCCGCCGGGACGGAAAAGCTGACGTCGTCGAGCGCCTTGCGCGCGCCATAGGCGTGGCTGACATTTCTGATTGCGAGCGCGGGGGTCATTGCGGCGCTCCGACAGGATTGTCATTCCCGGCATTCGCGAAGCGAATGACCGGGAATCCAGAGCCGCGGCCAACAGCGCCGATCGCGGCTCTGGATTCCCGATCGCGCTCCGCGCGTCGGGAATGACAGGCGGGAAGACCCACACTCATTGCGGTGCCACGACGACGCCCCAGGGGAAGGCCCCGACCGGGATCGACTTCACCACTTTGAGCGATGCGACGTCGATCACCGAGACGTCGTTGGAGACGCCATTGGCGGTGAGCAGATATTTTTCGTCTGGCGTGAAAGCGAGGTGCCAGACGCGCTGACCGACGAGAAGATATTTTTCGACCTTTTTCGTCTCGGCGTCGATCACCGCGACGCGATTGGCTGGCCCCAGCGCGACGAAGGCGCGCTTTCCATCGCGCGTGAATGAAATGCCGATCGGCTGGATCGCCTCTTTCGACATCGCCGGAATGTCGAAGGCAATCTTCTGCTTCAACTCACGTTTCGTAGGATTGATGACCGAAACCGTCCCCCCGACTTCCGACGAAACCCAAAGCTCCGAACCGTCCTTCTTGAACTCCGCAAATCTCGGCCGTGCATCGACCAGGATGTTCGCGACGATCTGTTTCGACTGCGTGTCGATCAGATGCGCCATATTGGTCGTTTCCGAGGTGTTGACGAGCAACTTGCCGTCGGGACTGATGGCCATGCCCTCGGGTTCGACGCCGACGGGAATGTCGCCGATCATTTCCTTCTTCTTCACGTCGATCAGCGTGACGAGATTGTCGTTTTCGTTTGAGACATAAATCACGTCGCCATCGGGACTGAGCGCCAGAAGCTCGGGATCTGGGCCCGAGGGCAGCTTGCCGGTGACCTTGAGAGTCTTCGTATCGAGCACTTGAATGGCGTCGTCGTCGCCGGCGCAGATATAGAGTTCGGAGCCGTCCTTATTGAGCGCAATGCCGCGCGGGCGTCGGCCGACTTTCACGGTCGCTGTCGCTTCCATCTTCTCCGTATCGAGGACGGTGATGGAATTGCCCTTCTCGTTGCTGACGTACGCCTTGTAGGCGTGGGCGGGCGTCAAAGAGAACATCGCGCAGACGAAGGCGGATATCGTCATGCTAATCGCATAACTCGCGTCATGCCCGCGCTTGTCGCGGGCATCCACGCCGTTGGGACTCACGCGTGGATGGCCGGGACAAGCCCGGCCATGACGCGGAAAGCGAGCAAGCAGAAAGGAAAGGCCGAGTCTGCAGCCTCTCAGTATCGAGGTGGGGGCGTTCTTCATTTCAATTTGCATTTCGTCTCCGGCTGATCGACTCCAAGCGTGTCGAGTTCGCTCGTTTGATGGAGAAAGCCTTCCTGGGGCGAAACGGAGACGACCATCCGCCCGTCGGAAAGCAGGATCGGCTGGCGCAATTGCTGGTTCCAGGGCCGCAGCGTAAGCCGCACGCCTTTGAATGCGGCGATGGAGAAGTCCGCGCCGAGCAGGTAGAGGCGGAGTTTCTCGGGGTCGTTCGACCCGGTGCGCGTTGCTGCTTCGCCAATCATCCGCATGGCGGTCCACGCCGCATTGTCTCGCGCATTCATCAGGCGCCTGAACGTCTTGGTGAAGCGGTTTTGCAACTGTAGCGCGCCCCATTGCTCATGTGAGGCGTCCCAGCTTGTCGGCATCAGGCCGCCTGAGCCTGCCACAGGACGCGGGTCCCAGGTGCGGTAAGGCAGATAGCCGCCAAAGACCTCGCTCTCGTCGGCGGCGATGAGCGCGTCATAGGCGGGCGCGTTCTGCGTCAGGACCGGGATTTGCCGCTGGGTCTGCACGGAGCCGGAGTCGCTGCGCCGTCCGCCGCCGGTGTCTTCATAGACGCGTTCCTCGACGACCTTCGCGCCGAATTTCTTCGCGCTGTTACGGAAGGCTTGCGCCAAAAGTTCATCTTTCGGATGCGAGCCCTTGATGAGGAGCCAACGGCGCCATTGCTTCCAGATGAGATATTGCGCGAGACCATCGGCGAGCATCGAACGCGTCGGCGCGACATGGATGACATTGGCGCGGCAGTTATTTTCGCGCAGCCTGTCGTCCGTCGCGGAGACATTAAAAAGCAGGGCGCCTTTCGGCTTCGCGCGCTCGGAAGCGGCAAGCAGACGTTCGGCCGAAAGATCGGCGATGATGAACAGCGCGCCCTTGTCCAGGAGCGCATCGAGGGCCGCCACGACGTCATCGCCGTCATCGAGCCTGGCGTCGATCGCCTCGAACGTCTGGTTGGTGAATTTGCCTGTGGTGTTGTTGTCGGCTGCGCCTATCAGCGCCCCCGCGAGCGTATCGTCGGCGGCCGGAATATCGAGAATGGAGAGGGTTTCTCGGGCGTGCGTTTCGCGCAAGACGCCGACTTTGACGTTGACCGTTTCAGCCGCGACCGGCGCGGCGAAAAGCACGAAACAGAAGGCGGCGACCAAGCTTTTCATATTGCCTAGATGGCCGCTTTGGCGCGCAGGATCAAGTTCTTCAGAGCCCGCGCGCCTTCCTCGATTCACCGTGTCACGCGCAGCAGCGCCTTACCCTTCTTGGATGCGAGTTCCTTGGCGTCGAGCGTGCCGTCATTGTCGGGATCCGCATCCTTGAACAGGGTGGAGACCATCGTCAGAAATTCGTCCTTTGAGAGCGTGCCGTCATTGTCCGGATCGGCCGTTTTGAAATCCTTCTTTGAGACGCGGCCTTTCATTTCTTTAAAATCGACCGTCCCGTCAGCGTCCGTCTCGAGACTCGCAAAGAGATCAGTCGCAGACTTGTTGATTTCCTTGAGATCGACAGTTCCGTCGTCGTCGGTGTCGAGCGCGGCCACGGCGCCCGCCGCCTTCTTCGCGAGCGCGGACGTCGCCGGCAGCGCCATGACGCCAGCAAGCGCGAGCGCGCCGAACAGCAATGCTTTCTTCATGTGCGACTCCTTTTGGGTAAGGTCATCGCACGCAATATAGCGCGGGCCCTGCCGAACCGGCTAGCGGCCCGCGACATTCCTGCCCTCTGGCGTCAGTAGGTGATCTTCACGCCCCCATAGACGCCGAGCGGCGGCCCGATCGAGACCATGCGCGGATTGTTGAAGGCGAGGAAGGAGATGTCATTCGTGTCGAAAAACGTGCCGAAGCTGCGCGCGCGGGTGTTGGTGGCATTTTCGAGCAGGCCATAGACCTGGATGTTCGGGCCAAGCTGATAGGATGTACGAAAATTGAGGATCGCATAGGAGGGCAGCGTGCCTGCGACGTTGATTTCGTCGCCCCGAATCCATGGGCCGGAGGAGTAGACGACGTCTGCCCCGATTTTCCACAGCGGGTTAACTGCGAAATCGATTCCGCTTTTAAAGCGGTGGCGCGGCACTGAGGTGAGATTGGCGCCTGGCGTCACCAGGATGGAGCCGCCGGTCCCAAAAATCCCCGTCAGCGGATTATCGGGCGCGCCGAGCATGATCGTCGAGCGGAAAGTCGCGTCCGTCAGCGTGTAGTTCAGAAAGGCGTTCACCCTTTCGGTCGTGTAGCGGAAGGACGATTCGAAGCCTTGGCGTAGAGTCGTGCCGGCATTGGTGAAATAGCCGCGGCCATTGATCGAACTAGGCACGCTCAGAATGTCGTTGAAGCTATAGGTGCGGAAGACGCCAAGGCTCCAGTTGAGATTGCCGGGAAGCGCGTCGGCATAGGCGGGCAGGACCGTGGGCATGGCAAGATCGCCCCGAAAGCCGGCTTCGATCGTTTGCGCCTCCACCTGCTTTAGCGGCGGATCGGCGACGAGGAAGTTGTCGATCAGACAGGGCCGGTTGGGATCGGCGCAGCCGAGTTCGAGCGGCGTTGGCGCGCGGTTAGATTCGGAGTAACTGGCGTAGGCGGAGACGTTCGGCAGTATTTTGTAGGTCAGGCCCGCGACGGGATTGATGCGGGTGAAAATGCCATTGCCGTTCAGCGTCGTGCCTCTCATGTCATAGAGAGCGATGCCGGCGCGGTTGAAACGGGCGCCCGCTGTGACCTTTAGATCGTCGGTCAAATCCAGCGAGTCGAGCGCATAGACGCCGAGATAATCGTTCGCCGCGCGCACAGAGACGCTGGAGATGCCGGTCGCCTGCTCTTCGACAATATAGCCGAAGCCCCCGACGACGAGATTGGGCTGAATGATGCCCAGCTCCTCATTGGCCGAGAAGGCGGTCCAACCATGATCGTAGCTGACGCCGAAGGTGATCTTGTTGTGGAAGCCAAAATAAAGATCGTCGTTCGTGACCTGCACCGTGCCGCCGACCGTGCGCGAGCGCGTCCAGGTGCGGTCGACGGCCCCGAGCGGCGCCTGCCCATTGAAGAAATTGGGGATGTTCGTGTCGCCCGCGTCGGACTCGCAGCGCTCCTCGCCTTCCTCGCATTCGAATTCGGTCGTATTGCCGTCGACGCGCGCCTGATCGAAGGCGCGGTAATGCACGTCGCCGAAGAGTTTCCATGTCGGCGTGGCCTGGAACACGCCGTTGAGGTCGAACATTGAGAGCGAATTCTTGATCGTCTGCGGCGTGGTGAAGACGGCGCTTTCGTCGAGATTGGTCAGATCGACAGGCGCGGGGCCCGAGACGCCGAATTTATTATGCGCGAGCGTCGCGGTCGCGTGAATCTCGCCGCTGTCGCCGCGATAGCCGACATCGCCATAGAAGCGCTTGATATGCGCGCCGGAAAACTGCCGATAGCCGTCGTCGCCCAAGGCCTCCATGGCCATATAGGTCGCGAAGGGCCCGGACTGCACGCCATATTGCATCGTGCCCTGGCGGCGGCCGCGGCTGCCGAAACGCCCATCGATTTCGAAGCCCTGCCAAGTGAAGCCGTTCTTCATGTCGAGCGTGACGGCGCCGCCGATGGCGTTGAGGCCGAACAGCGGGTTGCCGGTGACGAGCGTGAAGCGATCAATCGCAACGCTCGGAATCATGTCCCAGTAGACGTTGTCGCCCCAGGCTTCGTTGACGCGAATGCCGTTCTGATAAACAGCGAGGCCTTGCGGCGTTCCGGCGATGGGCGAGGCGACGAAGCCGCGGAAATCGACTTCCGGCAGGAAGGGGCCGCCCGCTACGTCATTGACGATGACGCCGGGCGCCTGACGGACGAGGTTGTCCGTGAGATTAAACGCGCGCGTGTTCTGCAGCTCATTGCCGGTGATCGTATAGGTCGCCGCTGGAACAGCGTAACGCACGATGGGAGACGCCGGCAGAGCAGGCGTCGCTGGCGCTGACGTCACCGATGCTGCTGGCGCGCGTGAGGTCGAGGGCGTCGTCTGAACCGGCGGCCGCGCGGTCGAACGCAGAGGCGCGCCTCCCACCTCGATCGTCGGCAGCGCCTGCTGCGCGCGGGCCGTTGTGGCGATGGAGGCGCAAAGCGCGATCAGCGAGACCTGTTTGACGTAGCGCATGAGAGACCTGGAATTCGAACCGTGTTTGAACGAGTTATATCGACGCGGCTCGCTGCGGGTAGTGGTCAGAGACGACAAACCGGCAATATTTCCCGTCTGTTGTACGACCGCTACACTTCTGAAAAATAACGGAAATCTGCGGATACATTCCCGTATGTTTCGGGAAGATATCCCGAACCGCGCGACGAGGGCGAACGGCCGTGCGCTCCAGCGTCAACAGCCGAATGCCGGCGGGATAAATGTGTTTGTCCGGCGCAAATTTGCCGTCGAGCGCGTCGAACAGGCCGGCTCGCACGCTGTTGTTGGCTCGGCGCAGATCGGATTAAGTCGTCGCCGAAACGCCAGTGGTTTTCCGCCGCAAGGGCAGGCTCGCGACCAGAACCGCAAGAATTCCTGTGACGAAAATGCCGTCGAATGTTCCGGCGCCGCCAAACGAGACGATCGGCGTCCCGATGCCCTCTATCTTATCAAGATTGAGTAAGTCGGCGCCGATGAGCGTGCCGAGACTGCCGCTGACATAGGCGACCGGCGCAGCGAAATCGCGCGACAGCAGGATCGCGAGAGCCGCCGACAACAGCGGCGGCGCCAGGATCGGCACGCTAATGCCGGCGCCGGGCACAATCCGCGCAAAGTAATGGACAACCAAAGCGACGACCGCCGTCGCCAGCGCCGCCACGATCCAGATAGGATTGCGGACGAGCAGATAGATCGAAAGCAATAGCGGAATAACGGCGCCGCCGACATTGACGGCCAATATCATTCCTGGCCAGTCGACGACCTCTGGAACGACATAGCGCCCGCCAAAATCGTCGACCATTTCTAGAGGAACGACGCGTTCCTGAGCGAAGTGCGCAACCGGAATGTTCACATAGCTTCCCAGAAGCGACGCGAGCAAGAGGAGCGTCGCAAATTTCGAGCTCAGGCCGATGCGGCCGAAAGCATAGCGAAGCACCCCAAACTGGATCAGCAGGAACAGCGCAATGAGCGCGCCCAGGAAGACCGCATAGAGGATGGGCGGTAGCGGGAGATAATCAACATGTTGTGAGTTCACGCGCCACCCCGTGCATTGCGGTGCGTCGACCGTTAAGCCGCATATAGGGGCGAAGCGACGCCGGTCGAGTTGAGTCTCAGTTAGGCGAAAGACCGCGAGCTGAAGCGAGAGGGCGAGCGCCCTTGGCTTGACCCTCACGGTGGCCCGGCGCCGTCTGCCGGAGCGGATGATCGCCCGATCCAAATTTTGGCGATTGTCTTCAAATTCCTGGCGGACAGCACAATTACGCGATGTCCGACGTGCGATCGTTCATGCCTGCGCTCAAAGTGGAGTCCTGCGCATAGCCGCATCTTGCGCGGCGAAGATTTGAGGAGAATGCCGGTGATCGAGCAGCTCTCGAACTTTCCCGCGAACGTCGTTGCGATCGTCTGCAAGGGACGCGTGACGAAAGCCGATTATGACGCCGTTCTTGTGCCGGCGGTTCGGGACGCGCTCGAGAAATATGACAAGGTCAGGATCTATTACGAAATCGCGCCTGATTTTTCGGGATTTGATCCGGGCGCGATGTGGGAGGACTTTAGGGTTGGCATGGAGCATCTCACGCGCTGGGAACGTGTCGCGCTTGTCACGGACGTTGAGTGGATCAAGCACACGATGCAGTTTTTCAGCTTCATGATGCCCGGCGACATGAAGGCGTTTCCGACCACGCAAGCCGATCAGGCGCGCGACTGGATTGTCGCTCAGTGACGCGCCGCTCCGCCCTCGCGCATCGGCAGCGACGCGGTTAGCCGCGCGCCGCCCATTGCGTCGTTCGCAAGCGTAAGCGCGCCGCCGAGCGCGCCGACTCGTTCGCTCATACCGCGCAAGCCGAGACCGCTCGAGGACGCGGAACGAGTCGCTTGGAGACCCGCCCCATTGTCCCGCACGACAATATGCAATGCGCCCGTCGACCGCTTGACGGCGACCTCGACTCGATTGGCGCCTGAATGTCGAAGCGCATTGGCGAGCGCTTCCTGCACGATGCGATAGGCGGTGAGCGCGGTCGCTTCTTCGATGTCCCCTGAGGCGCCGTCGAGCGAAAGCGCGATGGCGACCTTCGGGTTGGTTTCGCGCCAGCCTTGCGCCAGCGCCTCTAACGCGTCGGCAAGTCCCATCTCCTCGAGGGCGGCGGGACGCAGCCGGCCGAGAATGCGCCTGTTGACCTGTTGCAGAGCGGCGATCTGCGCGTCGATGCGGGCGCAGTCTTCGGCGAGCCGGGTCGGGTCTGCGCCCGACGCCGTCACCCGTCGCGCCAACGCGCCCACGCCAGCGCGCACCGCGAACAGAAAGGGGCCGATTTCGTCATGCAGATCGCGGGCGATGTCTTTTCGCTCTTCGTCCTGCACATGGATCATGCGCCGCACGAGCTTGCGATTTTCTTCATCGAGTCGTTGCAGCGTTGCGGCGAGCGCGTTGATTCGTTCGGCGATGATGACGAATTCCGGAGACCCGTCGGCGGGAACGCGCATCGAATGTTCGCCGCGCTCCAGACGCTTCAGTCCCTCCGCGAGCGTCGCGACTGGGCGTAGCGTCCGCGACACGGCGAGCGAAACGAGCGCGAAGGCGGCGACGGCGATTCCCGCGCCGCCGATCGCGAGCCAGACGATCTCCTGCCAAATCTCGGCGATCTCATCCGCGGGATTGGGAGCGATCATGATCGCGGCCCCGCGGCCGGTTTCGATTCGGGTCACGGCGGCGTTCGGCAGCACGAGCCGGGTGAACCACTGCGGCGCGCGGTCAACGTCCTCCCGAGCGGGCGTCTCCTCTCCGGCGAGCGTGACGCGAACATGGCGCAGCCGCCGCGCGTCAGCGAGAAGTCGCGCGATCTCCGCCTGCGGGTCTGGCGCCGCGTCAAGCCGCGTTAGCGTCGCTTCTATGAGCTCGCGCGCAAGGCGCGTCGCGCCGTCGGCTTCGGCGCGAACGCGCGCGCCCGCATGCAATACGAGCAGGCCGACGCCGAGCGCCAATCCCAGCGCAAGCACGACGCCGAGCAGCAGCGACAGGCGAAGGCGCAGGGAGAGCCTTCGAAGCATGGGCCAATTCTCTAGAGAAGCATGCGACTTTACGAAAGGCCCCAAATGCCGGCAATGTTTCGCCGCCTGCCTTCGGCAAGCCCGGGAGACTTGGAGCCACGTTCGATTATGCGCGTTCTTATCGTCGACGACCATCCGATCATCGTTTCCGGCTGCGCGGCGATGCTCGCCGGTGAAGGCGACATCGACGTCGTCGACGCGCGAGACGCGGAGACGGGTCTTGCCGTCTTCGCGGCGCAAAAGCCGGACGTGACCGTCGTCGACATCGGTCTGCCGGGGGTTTCGGGATTCGAATTAACGCGGCGGATTCTCGCAGCTGATCCGCAGGCGCGCATCGTCATCTTCAGCATGAACGACGATCCGATCTTCGCGGCGCGCGCGATTCAGATGGGGGCCAAAGGCTATGTGACGAAGAACGACGATCCCTATCTCTTGCTGACGGCGGTGCGCGAGGTCGCGTCCGGCGGCGTTTTCCTCATGCCCAAAATCGCCAACCAGCTCGCCTTCGAAAAGAGCGGCGCTTCGGCCAGTCCGCTCTCCGCGTTGACCGCGCGCGAATTGGAGATTTTGCGAATGCTCGGGCGCGGGCTCGGAACGACGGAGATCGCCGACGCGACTCAAGTCTCCTACAAGACCATCGCCAACAGCTGCTCGATCATGAAACGAAAGCTCGGCGCCCGCACGCCGATGGAGCTGATGCGCATCGCGCTGGAACACAAACTGACGTGAGAGGCGTATCCCTTCTCCCGCATGCGGGAGAAGGTGTCGTCGCGAAGCGACGACGGATGAGGGCCCTCACCCGGCCCTGCTTTGCAGGGCCACCCTCTCCCGCGAGCGGGAGAGGGGACGCGCGGCCTATTTCGTCTCGGCGTCCGGATAGGGCTCCGGCGGCGCGTAATTCGCCGGAATCGGTCCCGTCAGCGCCCCGAGAAAGGCGACAATGTCGGCCGCGTCCTTCTCCGACAGATCCTGCCCGAGCTGCGTCTTGCCCATGATTTTCACGGCTTTGGTCAGGTCCTCGACCGACCCGTCGTGAAAATAGGGCGCCGTCTGCGCGACATTGCGAAGGCCCGCGACCTTGAAGACAAAAAGGTCGGCGTCATTCTTTGTGACGTCCGCGCGACCTTTGTCCGGCGTCGTGACTCCTGTCGCCTTCCAGTAGTCGCTCACGACGCCAAATTTCTGGAAGGAATTGCCGCCGACGCCCGGGCCATTGTGGCAAGAGGCGCAGCCGAGATCGATGAATTTGCGCAGCCCGGCCAGCTCTTGATTCGTCAGCGCCGAAACGTCGCCCGCAAGGAAGGCGTCGAATTTGGCGGGCGTCAGCAGCATGCGCTCGAAGGCGCCGACCGCGACGCCCCAATTCTTCGAATTGATGGGGTCCTGATCGCCGGGGAACGCCTTTGCGAAAGCGCCGGCGTAGGCGGGAATCGCCTTGAGCTTGCTCATCGCCGTCGCCTGATCGGGATTGCCGAAGCTCGCAGGGCCGAGGAGCGATTTTTCCGCCTGGTCTTCGAGCGATTCACGTTCGCCGCGCCAATGCTGTTTGAAATTCAGCGCGGCGTTGAAGATCGACGGCGCGTTGCGCGGATTTTCCTTGCCGAACACGCCAATCGCCTTCGGCAGCCCGTCGCTCGCCTGCTTGTCCGGCAAATGGCAATGCGCGCAACTGACGTTGCCGTCCATCGACACGCGGTTTTCGAAAAACAGCCGGCGACCAAGCGCGATTCGCGCCGCCGTCACCGAATCATTGCCAGGGGAGGGAACGACGATCGGCTGGAAATTCTGTTTCGCGTCCTCAAGAAGCGTCTTCGCGTTCGGACCTTCCGCTCGGGCGGTCGCAGCGATGAACAGGAGAGAGACAAGGGCGATGAAAAAAGAAGGCGAGCGCAAATTCGACGCTCCTGTTCGCGGCCACTCGTCTCGCCGACGTTGGCCAAAATGATTCGAGCCGGCGATGCGAAGCGCAGCCGCATTGCGCAGCGCTCTTCTTGCCGGCTCGATTTTTGGAATTCGTTGGCGCCTTCGACCAAGCGAAGGCCGCGCCAAGTTTAGATCTCGGCGGACTCGTAGCTGGTGATTTCCATGCCGACGCAGACTTCGACAATCACGGGAGTCGTCCAGGCCATTTTTTCCTCCGTATTAGGACTCTTTACGGCTCTGCCTGCTTATGTGGCGCATCGCGCCCGCAGGTTTAAGCTCGGCGCAGCATTTAACATGATCGCCGCCGCTTCGCAAATGGGATGCGGCGCACAATATCGGCCGCTGGCGACGACAGCTGAACGCTTCTGTGGAGCCTCGAATGCAAATGACGCAGCCGAACGTCTCGACAGTCGCCGTGACGGCTGATAGGCATAAGCAAAACACGGGAGGAGCCGCCCGGCTCGGCGAGTAGACGCTAAAAAACAAATGGATAGCGTTCACTTCGCCGTTAAGCTTTTGAGCTTGGCCGGGGCAGGTCGCAAATCGGGGTAGGAATGGAGACAGCGACGCTCGACGGCAAGGCGATTGCGCTTGGCGACGCCTATAAACATGCCGCCAAAATTCTCAGAGGGGCGGCCTTTCCGCTCGTCGCCGGCCTCGGCGCCGACGTCGCCGGCGTGCGCGCCGCGATCCTCTTGGCCGAGCGGCTGAAGGGCGCCTTCGACCATCTCGCGTCGCGCGAAACGCTCGCCGATATCGATGTCAAGCGTTCCTTCGGCATGTTCACGACGACGGCGAACGAAGCGCGCCTTCGCGGCGATTGCGTCGTGCTGATCGGCCCGGGGCTGACTCAAGCCTGGCCCGGGATGCTGGAGCGCCTTGCGCTTGCCGAGCCGCCGCGCCGCGGGGCGCAAGCGCAGCAGCCGCGCAAGCTGATTTGGGTCGGGCCGGAAGGCGAGGAAGCGAACGCCGTCCCCGGCGCAAAGGTCATTCCGGCCTCTGTGCAGGAACTTTCCGGCGTGCTGGCGGCGTGGCGCGCCCGCTTCGGCGGACGGCCGGTGGCGCTTGGCGCCGAAAAAGTCGCGCTCATCGACGGCCTCGTAGAGACGCTGCGAAACGCGCGCTTTGGCGTCTTCGTCTGGTCGGCGTCGACGCTCGATCCGCTGGCGATCGAAATGATGCAGGCTTTGGTGATCGAGCTCAACGCCACGACCCGATTCACCGGCGTCCATATCGGCGGCCGCAGCGGCGCTTCGGGCGTGACACAGACGGCGGGCTGGATGACGGGCTTTCCGCCGCGCACGGGCTTTGGCCGTGGTTATCCGGAGCACGACCCGTGGCGCTTCGAAGCCTCGCGGCTCGTCGATAGCGGCGAGGCCGATGCGGCGCTGTGGATTTCCGCCTTTGACGGCGAGAAGCCCGCCTGGTCTCGCCCCGACATCCCGCTCATCACGCTCGCGCCGGCGCATACTTCGCCGTCTCGCGGGCTGTTCATTAAAGTCGGTCAGCCCGGAGTCACGCATGACGCGGTGCTGATGAGTCAGGAAACCGGCGGCATGACGCTGCGCAAAGCCAGCGCGCCGACCGACGCGCCGAGCGTCGCGCAGGCGATCGGCGCCATCATGGCGGAAGTTTCGGAGGGCGCATGGCGCTGACAGTTTTGCGCGGCGGCCATATCGTCGATCCGGCGACCGGCCAGGACGCGATCGGCGACGTGTGGTTCGAGGATGGCCGCATCGTCGAGCGGCCCGAAGGGCGCAGCGCCGATCACGAGATCGATGTCTCCGGCCATATCGTTATGGCCGGCGCAATCGATATCCATTCGCACATCGCCGGCGGCAATGTGAACACGGCGCGACTGCTGCTGCCGGAGCTGCATCGCGCGATTCGCGCGCGGCTCGCCGACACGCCGCTGTCGACGGCCAAATGGTCGAGCTACGAGACCGGCCGTCTCTACGCGCAGATGGGCTTCACCACGGTCGTCGAGCCGGCGATGGCGCCGCATCACGCGCTGCAGACCCATCTCGAATTCAACGACGTGCCGATCATCGACAAGGGCGCGCTCACCGTGCTCGGCAACGACGACTTTCTGCTCGGCATGTTGCGCGACGGCGAGACCGACGGCGCGATCAACGATTATGTCGCGCAGACCGTCGAGAACACCCGTTCGCTCGGACTGAAGTGCATCAATCCCGGCGGGGTCGAGGCCTTCAAGGAGAACATGCGCGCCTTCGGGCTTGACGACGTCGTGCCTTTTTACGGGCTGACGTCGCGCCAGATTTTCCAGGCGCTGCAGAAGTCGACTCAGGCGGTGGGCATCGCCCATCCGCTGCATCTGCACATGAACAATCTCGGGCTCGCCGGCAATATCGACACGGCGCTCGCCACGATCGACGCGGCGCAGGGGCTGCCGCTGCATCTCGCCCATGTGCAGTTCTACGCCTATGGCAAGGAAGGCAAGAACGGCTTCTCGTCGGCCGGCGCGGTCTTCGCCGAGAAGATCAACGCCAATAAGAATGTGAGCGTCGACGTCGGCCAAGTGATGTTTTCGGACACGGTGACGATCTCGTCCGACGTTCTGAAGCAGTTCAACAGCCTGCCCGGCGCGATCCCCAAGAAGGGCGCGATCTTCGACGGCGACGCCAATGGCGGCGGCATCGTTCCTTACGCCTATAAGATTTCGAACTACTACAACGCCATCCAATGGGCGGCGGGCCTCGAGCTCTTCCTGCTCATTGACAATCCCGAGCAGGTGTTCTTCACCACCGACCATCCGAACGGCGGTCCCTTCACGACCTATCCGGAACTCTTTGCGCTGCTGATGAGCGCCGACCTTCGCGCGCAGCATCTTGCGCGCCTTCCGGCCGAGGTGCTGGAGCACACGACGCTGCCGTCGATTTCGCGCGAATACACGCTTTACGAGATCGCGCAGATGAGCCGCTCCGGCGCCGCGAAGCTCTTTGGCTTTGTCGATCGCGGCCGGCTCAGTCCAGGCGCCGTCGCCGACATCGCCGTTTATAAGCCCGGACGCGACGTCGCCGGCATGTTCCGGCGCGCGGCCCTCGTCTTCAAGGACGGCGCCCTCGTCGTGCGCGATGGCCAAGTCTCGCATTACACGCACGGCAAGACGCTGCATATTCGCCCGCGCTACGATCAGCAGATTACGAAGCGTCTCGATTCATACTACGACGACCTTTACGGCCTGCCGCGCAGCATTTTCGACGTGCCTGACGCCGCGCTGCCGCACAAGGACGCCTTTGCGGAGGTTCCATGCCGGATATAATTCGCAACGGCGTGACGATAGACGACAATTTCGCCGAAGCCTTCCCGATGAGCGGGACGGGCATTCTGATCACCGCGCCGAACGCCAAATGGGCGCGGCAGGCGGCGCTGACGATGACGGGTTTTGCAACGTCGGTCATCGGCTGCGGCTGCGAGGCCGGAATCGATCGCGAAGTGCCGCCCGAAGAAACGCCGGACGGACGTCCGGGCGTTCGCGCGCTGCTCTTCGCCATGTCATCGAAGGATGCCGAGAAGCAGCTCGTCAACCGACTCGGCCAATGCGTGCTGACGTGCCCGGGCTCCGCGGTCTATTCGACGGTCCCCGGCGAATTCGAGATCAAGGTCGGCGACGCGCTGCGCCAGTTCGGCGACAAGTGGCAGATGTCCAAGGTCGTCGACGACCGGCGCTACTGGCGCGTGCCCGTCATGGACGGAGAGTTTTTCTGCGAAGGTAAGGTCGGCCTGACCAAGAAATCCGTGGGTGGCGGCAATCTTTTGATTATGGGCGCGGACTGGGACAAGACCATGCGCGCGACCGAGGCCGCCGTCTCGGCGATCGACGGCGTCGCCGACGCCATTGCGCCGTTCCCCGGCGGCATCGTGCGCTCGGGCTCAAAGGTCGGTTCGAAATACAAGGGCATGAGCGCGTCGACCAATGACGCTTATTGCCCGACATTGCGGGGCGTCACCAAAAGCGAGCTCGACGCGGATATCGGCTGCGTGCTCGAAATCGTCATCGACGGCTTGACCGACAACGCCGTTCGCGAGGCGATGCGCGCGGGGCTTCACGCCATCATCGACATGGGGCCGGAGCAGGGCGCCAAGCGCGTCGGCGCCGGCAATTACGGCGGTAAGCTCGGACCGTTTCACTATCATCTGAAGGAATTGCTGCCGTGAAGCCCTTTACCTTCACGCTTCGCCAGGAGCCGCCGCAGCGTGTCGATCTCTCGGCGCTGACGCCCGACCGCCTTGCGGGAAAATCCGTCGCGCAGATCGAAGCGATCGAGATCGGCGTGACGCGCATTTCGACGAAAGTCGGCGACCTCTTCAAAGTTTCGGAAGGCGATCTGAAGACTGTTCGCTATGAGGGCGGCTCGGCGCGCTTCGATTGTCTCGGCGCGAAGCTTCTGCCTGGCTTTGCGATTCATGTCGAAGGCGACGTCGGGGCGCAGTGCGGCCGTCTCGCCAAGGGCGGCAGGATCACCGTCGCCGGAAACGCCGGCCCGCATGCAGCTTCCGGCAACCTTGGCGCCGAGATGGAGATCAAAGGCGACGTCGGTGATTTCCTCGCCGGTCCGCTCGCGGGCGAACTCGCCGGCATGGCTGGCGGGCGCGTCATCGTGCGCGGCAAGGCGGGCGCACGCGCCGGCGACCGGCTGCGTCGCGGCATTCTCGTCATCGAGGGTGACGCCGGCGAAGATCTCGGCGCACGCGTCATCGCCGGCACGATCCTGGTTTTGGGCGAGGCCAAGGGGCGCGTCGGCTATCTCAACAAACGCGGCTCGATTGTCCTTGCGCACGGCGGCTGCTTCGGTTCGACCTATGTCGACTGCGGCGCGCATGAGCTTACTTTCGCAAGGCTTTTCGCACGCTCTCTCAGGGATCATAGCACCCCCGCCGCCGATCTCCTGTCGCGCAAGCTGCGCCGCTATGGCGGCGACACGGCGGTCTTTGGCAAGGGCGAGATATTGACCGCCGACTGACGGGCATTACCCTTGCTAGAAAGCGAAACGCCCTCGAGCGGGCGCTGAGCAAGGAGATTGCGATGATTTTCGTCGAACTCATCCTTACTGTCTGCACGCTGGCGCAGCCCGCCGCCTGCGACGAGCGCAAGCTCGTCCTCGAATCGACCACGGGCTCGACCAGCAATTGCGTGATGCAGGCGATGCCATATATCGCTCAATGGTGCGGCGAACACCCGCAACTGACGGTTACGAAGTGGCGTTGCGCGCGGCCGGGAGCGGAAGGCGACAAGATCTGATCGCGCCCTTCGGGCGCGGTCGGTTCCATGGCGAATGAATCGAAAAGACGATCGGCCGGCGCCCTTTGCGGCGCCTTACGCGCCCCCCGACGAGAGCTTCGCTGAAGCCTTTCTCGGTTCGCGTCCGGATGCTGCGACACAACGGGTCGTAGAAGAAGCTGCGCTGACGCTCGTGCGCGGCATTCGCGCACAACGCGATCCGCTTGGCGGCGTCGAAGATTTCCTCCACGAATTCTCCCTCTCCTCGCGGGAGGGTCTGGCGGTTATGGCGCTCGCCGAAGCGCTGCTGCGCGTGCCCGACGATGCGACCGCCGATCAACTCCTTACGGATAAGCTCGCCGAGGGCGATTTCTCCCATCACGAGATATCGAGCGACGCGCTGCTCATTCAGGCCTGCGCCTTCGCGCTGGGATTTTCGGCGCGCATCGTCGACGTCACGGAGCCGCGCGGGCTCGTCGCCGACATTGCCCGGCGTCTCGGCCTGCCGGCGCTGCGCGCCGCCGCGCGTCAGGCGATGCGGCTGATGGGCGCGCATTTCGTCTTTGGCGAAACCATCGAAGCGGCGATCAGACGGGAGCAGGGACGGCGCGAGCGGTTCTCTTATGACATGCTCGGCGAGGGCGCGCGGACGGCGGAAGACGCCGAGCGCTATTTTGAGGCCTACGCCCACGCCATTCGAGCCATCGGCGACTCGGCCGGAAGCTCCGGGCTCCCTGTGCGCCCTGGAATTTCGATCAAGCTTTCGGCGCTGCATCCGCGCTATGAGGCGATTTCGCGCGAACGCGTATTGCGGGAATTGCCGCCGCGGTTGCTCGATCTGGCGCGCCTCGCCAAGGAGCGTGATCTCGTTTTCACCATCGATGCTGAGGAGGCGGATCGACTCGAACTTTCGCTGGACGTGATCGCACGCGTCGTCGAAGACCCGTCGCTTTCCGGCTGGGACGGATTCGGGCTCGCGGTGCAGGCCTATCTGAAGCGCGCGATGGCCGCGATCGACTATGTCGCCTCGCTCGCGGAAGCGAACCATCGGCGCTTCATGCTTCGTCTCGTCAAGGGCGCCTATTGGGACAGCGAAATCAAGCGCGCGCAGGAGCGCGGTCTCGCCGATTATCCCGTGTTCACGCGCAAGGCGATGACCGATCTCAATTTCGACGCCTGCGCGGCGCGGCTCTTCGCCCAATCACATCTCTTCCCGCAAATCGCCACGCATAACGCTCGGAGCGTCGCCGCAGTTCTAACGCTGGCGGGCGGGCGGCGCGACTTCGAGTTTCAGCGCCTGCACGGCATGGGCGAGTCGCTCTATGAGTCGCTGGCCGAAATGAGTGACGTCGCCGTTCGAATCTATGCGCCGGTCGGCCCGCACCGCGATCTTCTCGCCTATCTCGTGCGGCGCTTGATCGAGAACGGCGCCAACTCCTCTTTCGTTGCGCGCGCCGCCGATCCCGAGACGCCGGAGCGCGCGCTCGTCGCGGACCCTTATGAAGCGCTCGGCGCGCCAAATCGTGCGCGTCATCCGCGCCTTCCGCCGCCAAGCGAGATTTACCTGCCGCAACGCGCCAATTCGAAAGGCGTGGAATTTGGCGATCGGACTGCGCTTGCGGCGCTGATCGACGAGACGCGCGCGCCTTTTCCGCCGCCAGATGCACGACCGAGCGTCGAATTGCGGGCTGCGGCGCGCCCGGTCCTGTCGCCGATCGACGGCGCCGTCGTCGGTCAGGTCGTCGAAGCGGATGAAGCTGCGGCGCATGCTGCGGTCGCGACGGCGGCGCGCGCCTTCCCGGAATGGTCCAGGACTCCGTTCGAGGCGCGGGCGCGGATGATCGAACGCGCGGCCGATCTCATTGAGGCGCGACGCGGCCCATTGATCGCCTTGTTGCAAAGCGAGGGCGGCAAGACTCTCGACGATGCGCTCGCCGAGGTGCGCGAGGCGGCCGATCTTTGCCGCTACTACGCCGGTCAAGCGCGAATTCTCTGCGCCGACATGCCGCTGCCGGGCCCGACGGGTGAAGCCAATGTCCTGCGCCGGCACGGACGCGGCGTCTTTATTTGCATTTCGCCCTGGAATTTCCCGCTCGCGATTTTCATCGGCCAGGTCGCAGCGGCGCTGGTCGCGGGAAATTGCGTCGTCGCCAAGCCCGCCGAGCAGACGCCGCTCGTCGCCGCCATGGCGATCGCACTCCTGCGCGAATCCGGCGTTCCGAAGGACGCGCTGCTCTTTGCGCCGGGCGACGGCGCGATCGGCGCCGCGCTTGTCGCCGATCCGCTGACCGCCGGCGTCGTTTTTACCGGCTCGGTCGAAGTTGCGCAGCGGATCAATCGCACGCTCGCCGAGCGAGATGGCGCGATCGCGCCGCTCATCGCCGAAACCGGCGGGATCAATGCGATGATCGTCGATTCGACGGCGCTGATCGAACAGGTCGTCGACGACGTCATGACGTCAGCCTTCCGATCGGCCGGCCAGCGGTGTTCAGCATTGCGGCTCTTGTGCCTGCAAGAGGAGATCGCGCCCGTCTGTCTCGAAACGCTGATCGGCGCTGCGCGCGAGTTGCGGGTCGGCGATCCGCGCGAGATCGGCACGCATGTCGGCCCGGCGATTGACGCCGAGGCGAAGGACAAACTCGACGCCTATGTTTCGCGTCAGCGCGCAGCCGGGCGAATTCTTTACGCTGGCGTTGCGCCATCGACGGGAACTTTCGTCGCGCCGCATATCGTCAGACTCGATCGCGTCGAGGATTTGCAGGAAGAGATCTTCGGACCCGTCCTGCATGTGGCGACGTGGCGGTCCGAGCGTCTGTCGCAACTGCTCACGGACATCGAAGCCAGCGGATATGGCCTCACGCTCGGCATGCATACGCGCATCGAACAGCGCATTCGCGCGTTGTCGCGCCAAGCGCCGGCCGGCAATATCTACGTCAATCGCAACATGATCGGCGCGGTCGTCGGCAGTCAGCCTTTCGGCGGATTCGGCTTGAGCGGCACCGGCCCCAAGGCCGGCGGGCCGGATTATCTCCTGCGCTTCCTTCTTGAGACGACGCTGACGATCAACACCGCGTCTTCGGGGGGCGACGCGGGACTGTTGTCGCTCGGAGACTCCGACGAGCTTGATCGCGACAAATTGGCGCAAACACGCCCGTTGAAGTCACACCTCTGACGCTCCACTTCACTAGCGTTTCCACATCGATCGTCAGCGCCATCGTTGCTGAATTTTCGGTTGCTTGGCGATCGTCCGTAAGGAGGGAGATCAGCATGGCCGAACAAAGCAAGCTGCCAGCGTCACGAGAGTCCACGCAGGGCGGCGTTTTCGATTGGCATCCTTTGGAATCCGTCCGGCGCCAGTTCGATCGGCTCTTTGACGACTTTCCGTCGCGTAGAGGACTCGCCGACTTTCAACCGTTCGATCGTCTGATGTCGCAGCTGCCGGCGACGCCGCCGGTCGATTTCGTCGAGAAGGACGGTGGATACGAGATCACCGCCGAACTGCCGGGGCTCGATGAAAAGAGCGTCGATGTGAAGCTTTCGAACGGCGTCTTGTCGATTTCCGGCGAGAAGAGCGAAGAGAAGGAAGAAAAGAAGGAGGGCTATTACTGTTCGGAGCGCCGATACGGCTCCTTCCGCCGCGCCTTCAGGGTTCCCGAAGGAGTCGACGCGGAGAAAATCACCGCGGACTTCGAAAAGGGCGTGCTGAAAATCAAGCTGCCGAAAACGCCGGAATCCAAGCAGGAAGAAAAGAAGATCGAGATTGCCGCCAAGTAGCGCCGCGTTAGACGCGGCGCTCAAGCGCAGCCTCTAAGATCGCAGGCCGGCGCGTCCGTGCGGAGCGCCGGCGACTTCGGGCTTGTGCGCCGGCCGTCGCATCAGGCGCGGCAGAACGAGATGCGGCAACACGCCCTCGCGAATGACAGCCCGCCGCAGCGGCCCGAGCGCCGCCATGGCGATGAAGCTTGCGCCGCGCAGCAAATCCACCGGCAGATAGGGAATGATAAGCGACCGGTTGAGCAGGTCGACGCCATGCGTTCTGAAGCCGATGTCGGCGCGCCGGTGACGGTCGTAGCGCGCCAGCGCCCGCGACAGTTCGCGCGGATTCTTGAGATCGACGCTGGCGAGACAATCCTCGAGATCGGCCACGTCGCGCAGACTTAAGTTTAGTCCTTGCGCGCCGATCGGCGGAAAAATGTGACATGTCTCGCCAACCAGCGCGAGGCGGCCCGTGGCATGCTTCGACACCTGCATGCCGCCCATGCGGAACTGCCCGATGTCGCCTTCAATGCGCATCGCGCCCAGTTCCGACTTGGCGAAATCCTCGATTTCATATTCGAGGTCTTCGCGCGGCTTCGCGAGGCGCCGCCGCGCGTCGGCGACGCTCATCAGCCAGACGAGGCTCGAACGATTCGGCGCATCCTCGCGCGCGGGCAGCGGCACCAGCGTGAAAGGGCCCGAGCGCGTGTGATATTCCGTCGAGACGTTTTCGTGCGGGAACTCGTGGCGCAGCATCATCGTGAGCGCGATCTGCGGATAGGTCCACTCCTTCACGTCGATGCCGGCGACCGCGCGGGCGCGGCTGTTGCGCCCGTCCGCCGCAACGATGAAGTCCGCCTGGAGCCGGCGTCCGTCTGCGAGAATGGCGACGGCGCCGTCGCTGTTGAATTCATAATCCGCGATGTCGGCGTCGACGAACGCGATTTCGGAGCGGCCGCGACAAAGATCCAGCAGGATCGCGACGAGGTCGTCGTTCGACACATTGACGCCGAGCGCCGGCAGACCGATCTCGCGCGCCCGCAGGCTGAGTTCCGGCACCGGCAGAAACTGATCGGTGTCGTCGATCATGTGGATCGCTTCGACGGCGCAGCCGCGCGCTCTGACGCGCTCCAGCGCGCCGAGCGCATCGAGAAATCGGACGGACGCTTCGAACAAGGCGACCGTGCGTCCCGGCAGCGGCGGCGGAATGCGACCGGCGAGGGTCGTTTTCAATCCCGCACGCGCGAAGGCCAGCGCGGCTGCAAGGCCGGTCGCCCCGGCGCCGGCGACGAGAATTTCCGATCTGATGTTTTCGTGCGCCGCTGTCATCTCATCCGTCTCCTTCGCTTGTTATAGCGGGAGACTCTTCGGAGCGCGAGCAGGACCGGCGCGAGCAGGATGGCTTTGGCTCGGCGCGGGGGCGGTGCTAGGCTGACGTCCCGCTTCTCCAGTCGCCGCGCCTCGTGACGTCTTCTCGCCTCATCGGCCTTTCTGTCCACCTGTTCACGGCGAGCGGCGCGGCGCTCGGCCTGATCGCGCTGTTCCTCGCGGCGGACGGCCACTTTGCCGCGATGTTCGCCTGGCTTGGCGCGGCGCTCGTCGTCGACGCCGTCGACGGAACGCTGGCGCGGCATTTCAGAGTGACTGAAACGGCGCCCTTCATCGACGGCGTCGCGCTCGACCTCGTCGTCGACTTTCTCAACTATGTGGTCACGCCGCTTGTGGCGCTGTGGCGCTCCGGCCTCTTGGATCCGGCGGTCGCCGCGCCCGTTTGCGCCGCGGTCTGCGCCTGTTCGGCGCTCTATTTCGCGGATCGGCGAATGAAAACGGCGGACTACTGGTTTCGCGGATTTCCGTCGCTGTGGAACATCGTGGTCTTCTATCTTCTCGTGCTGCGGCCGCCGGCCGCCGCGAGTCTCATGCTGGTTCTCGTGACGGCGGCCTTCATGTTCGTTCCGGTCGCCTTTGTTCATCCGCTGCGCGTTAAGCGGCTACGACTGGTAACGCTCTTCGTCACCGGCGTCTGGGGCGCGGCGGCGATCGCGGCGGTCGCACAGGATCTTGCGGCGGCCTCGTTCTTCGTAAAGGCGGCTCTGGTCGTGACGGGGTGCTATTTTCTCGCTTTGCCGCTTTTTCGCGAGGGCGGCGCGATCGCGAAAGGGGAGGACGATGGTTAAGGCGATTCGCGTGCATCAACCCGGCGGGCCGGATGCGCTCGTCATGGAAGACGTCGATCTGCCGGCTCCGACCGCCGACGACGTGCAAATCCGCCACGCCGCTATTGGCGTCAATTTCATAGACGTCTACCGCCGTACTGGCGCTTATCCCGCGGAATATCCGTTTATCCCGGGACATGAAGGCGCCGGCAAGGTGATCTCCGTCGGCGAGAACGTGAAGAACTTCAAGGTCGGGGATCGGGTCGCTTATGTCGGCGCGCTTGGCGGCTATTCGGAAGCGCGCAACATCGCCGCCGGCTCAGTAGTCCATCTGCCGAAATCCTTCAGCTACGAGCAGGGCGCGGTGATGATGCTGAAAGGGCTGACGGCGCAATATCTGCTGCGCAGGACGTTCAAGGTGGAGAAAGATCATCGCGTTCTCGTCCATGCCGGCGCCGGCGGCGTTGGGCAGATCCTTTGCCAATGGGCGAACGCGCTCGGGGCGAAGGTCATCGCGACGGTTGGCTCCCCTGAGAAGGCCAAGATCGCAGAAGACGCGGGCGCCAAGCATACGATTCTTTATCGCGAGGAGAACTTCGTCGAGCGCGTGCGCGACATCACCAAAGGCAAGTTCTGCGATGTCGTCTATGACGGCGTCGGGCGCGCGACGTTCCCGGCTTCGCTAGATTGCCTGAAGCCGTTCGGCATGTTCGTAAGTTTTGGCTCAGCCTCCGGTCCGATCGCGGCGTTCGACCTCGGCCTTCTGGCGCTGAAAGGATCGCTCTATGCGACCCGTCCCTCGCTCTTCACCCATATCGCCCGCCGGCGCGACTATGAGGAGATGATGGATGATTTCGTCCATGCGGTGAAGCGGGGCTTCGTGACTCTCGCCGAGCCCGCGCGGTATCCGCTCGCCGACGCCGCCAAGGTGCACGCCGCGCTCGAATCACGCGCCACCAGCGGCTCCATGGTTCTAATTCCATGATTTCGCCATAAAGGGACCGGCGAAAGCAGGGCTCTGGCGACAAACTTGACTTGTGTTGCAATTTAAGCACTGGGCCGACGGATGCGCTTCGCAACGCTTTGTTAGCTTAGCCGAATCGGGCGCCGTCCGCGCGCCTCTCGCGGCACGCGTTCAGCAGTTTTTCCCCGCTTTTCGCGCCGTCGACTGGCGAGTCGACAATTTCTTCCTACGCTTTTGGCGCAAATCGATTATGCTTTCCATGTTCCGGCTTTGAGGTTCCTCCCGCCTCTCGATTAGCCCGAACCGCCTTCCAAAGCCCGGCGCTTGAGCCGGGCTTTTTTCTTAGCCCCTCCCGACAACCCCCCAGTTTCTATTGCAATTTTTCGGCAAGAGCCCCATCCTTGTGTCGCGGCCGGCTCTCTTACGGGCGTGGGGCCGCGAAGCATGAGGGTTGCAACGCTGTCGACAGGTGTTCATCCGGGGGCGGCTCGTGGTCCGCTCCGACCGGAAATTGGCGCAAGCGCCCAATTGGCCGGCTCAATCGTGCAAAAGGTTCTCGCCAGCCTGGACGAAACCAAGGCCGAGGACATCGTCTCCATCGATCTGCGCGGAAAAACGGCGCTCGCCGATGACATGGTCATCGCGACGGGCCGTTCGACCGTGCATGTCGGCGCCATCGCCGACAAGGCGATCAAGGCCCTCAAGGCCGCGGGCGTCGTTGCCCCGCGCGTCGAAGGCCTGTCCCAGTGCGACTGGGTGCTGATCGACGCCGGCGACGTCATCGTCCACATCTTCCGTCCCGAGGTGCGCCAGTTCTACAATCTCGAAAAGATGTGGGGCGGCGACCGACCGGTGGAGATTCGCCTGGTCTGACGGGAGCGGACGCAAGCGCCCCTTGGGATCGCTTGTACCCTCTGGTCTCGCCTGGCGTCGGATGAAACTGGGACTGATCTGCGTCGGCCGCCTGAAGGCGGGTCCCGAGCGAGAGCTTTTCGCGCGCTATGCCGAGCGCATCCGCGCCTTGCGGCGGCTGGGCCTCGAAGGTCTCGAACTCAAGGAAATCGACGAGAGCAAGGCCGCCGGAGCCGAGCGGGCGTCGCGCGAAGCGATGGAACTGCTTGCGGCGCTGCCCGCTGAATCGCGGCTTGCGGCGTTTGACGAACGGGGCAGGGCGGAGACGAGCGCAGCCTTCGCGCAATTCATCGCCTCAGAACGCGACAGGGGCTGCAAGGCGCTGTGGTTTGCAATTGGCGGCGCCGAAGGGCTCGACGAGAGCGTTCGCGCGCGAGCAACGGCCGTCTTCTCCTTCGGCGCAATGACGCTGCCGCATCAGCTGGCGCGCATTCTCGCGGCGGAGCAGATTTACCGGGCGATGACGATCTTGTCGGGGCACCCGTATCATCGGCAATAAGATGGCTGCCGTATCCCCCCGCGAAGCGGTTACCCTATCGACTCCTCGACAACCGGCAGTCCTGACACGTCCTGCGCATGTTGGGACAAGTCGTAGCTCAAAGTGGTGACCTCAGGGCATCGTTTGCACGCCGCTTCGCCCTCCTGAGCATGCCAGCGGCATTCCTTTCGGATAGCGCATGGCGGCAAACTGTCGACTGCAGTGGGCAGCATTTTCACGACTCGCGTCGCCAACTGGCAATCTGCGCCGTCGAAGTGCGGACATTTATGCTCAGCGCATGTCGCCGCGAGTCGAAATACTTCGGTCGGCTTTAAAGGGGCGGACAGGGCAAGGACCTCGGGCGTCGCAGGAAGCCGCTCGTTCAGATATTGGACGACGGGACTCGGCCCGTCCTGCTGAACGACGCCCAAGACCATCGCTCGATCCATGCCGGGCTGCGCGCTCGGACAAAGTTTCGACATGGGCTTAGATCCAGCTATTTTTGTTCAAACTGAAGAATTTCAGGGGGAACGGGAATGCCGACAATGATGTGGCGACCAATGGAATAGACCGCGCCGCCCTGTTCGCCCGCGAACGCTCCCAGATGGCCTGCGATGTCGTTGGCAAGCGCCTGCGTCTCGCCAAGCGTCACTTGTGAAGCGATCAACTCTGGAACGGGAATGCCGCGAATTAAATAAGACACCGAAACGGCGTCAGGAACCTCCAATTTGAATTTTGGATGTTTCGCGCTCGCGGCCTTCACGGCGGCCTGAACGGATTCAGTGAACTTGCTTATGGAAATGGAAACGGGCTTTTTCATTCTGAAACCCCTGCTTATTGAAACTTATCGGGCAAATTCGACAAGGCAAAAAAGATCGCCCCTCGACAGCCAAGCTGTCAGCAATGCAATCTTCGGCGCCAAGCTAAACTGGCTGCACGCTAAATTGAATGTACCTTTCGATACATGCGCGCGCTTTTTTCGATATACGCGCGACGCTTCCCTCCGCTGTTTCGTTCACGTCGAGTTTCGCGAAAATTCTTATAGAGGCTCGCGCTCCTAATGCACGGTACGCCCGTGCATCTCGCAGCCCAGCCCGGCGGCGCGCGCCGCCTCCTGAACCTTGTTGCCGGCCTTTTTGACCTTGTCGAAATCGCCGCGCAGCGCCTTGAGCGCGTTGCGCTCCTGACCGATTTCCTCGGCCGTTCGGAACGACATTCGACGCAGGAGAGGCAGAGGCGGGCACCAGCCCTGCAGCGCGTGCTGGAAAAGGAAGCCGCTCACCAGAACCGGCAGCGCCAGCCAGCGGCGATCTGACGTTAAGCCGAGCGCAAGCCCAACGAGCGCCAAAGAGGAGGCGTTGGCTTCGAGCGCCCGCTCAATGTCCCACTCCCGATCAAGCTCCTCCAGACGTTCGTCGATCTTCTCCGGGTGTTTGGCGAAGTATGACAGCCGCGCCTGCGTTTCGTTGCGAATGGCGCGATTGATGTCCTCATCGGTGTTTTGTGCAACGCGAGCGACCGTGGTCGGCATGCATCTACCTCCCCTTATTTGTTTCCAACCGAAAAGACCGCTCGAAGTTCCTGCTTGCGGGCCGGTTGGCCGGGCCTTTACCGACCCGGCGGCATGCGCTAAACCCCGGCGGTAACGAGCCCCGGCGTTACCGCGCGGGGCTTTTTCTGTTTGGAGATCGAGATACGGCCATGGCGAATGTGGCGGTGGTCGGCGCCCAGTGGGGCGACGAGGGCAAGGGCAAAATCGTCGACTGGCTGTCGCTGGAGGCCGACGTCGTCGTGCGCTTTCAGGGCGGCCATAACGCCGGGCACACGCTCGTCATCGATGGCGTGACCTATAAGCTGGCGCTGCTGCCCTCGGGCATCGTGCGGCCCGGCAAGCTTTCCGTCATCGGCAATGGCGTCGTCGTCGACCCGCATTTTCTCGTCGGCGAGATCGACCGGCTGCGCGAGCAGGGCGTCGAGATTTCGCCGATGAATCTCAAGATCGCGGAAAACGCGCCGCTGATCCTCTCGCTGCATCGCGAGCTTGACGCGCATCGCGAGGACGCGGGCGGCGGCGCCAAGATCGGCACGACGAAGCGCGGCATCGGACCCGCCTATGAGGACAAAGTCGGGCGCCGTTCGATTCGGCTCATGGATCTCGCCGAGCCGGATCTGCTCGACGACAAGATCGCGCGCGTGCTCGCGCATCACGATCCGCTGCGGCGCGGCCTGGGCCTGCCCCAGGTCGACCCCGCGGCGCTGCGCGAGGAACTCCTCTCCGTCGCGCCGCGCATCCTGCCGTTCATGGACGCGGTGTGGGAACTGCTCGAGGACAATCGCCGTGCCGGAAAGCGCATCCTCTTCGAGGGCGCGCAGGGCGTGCTGCTCGACGTCGACCACGGCACCTATCCTTACGTGACATCGTCCAACACCGTCGCCGCGTCGGCGGCGAGCGGTTCGGGACTTGGCCCCGGCGCGATCGGCTATGTGCTCGGCATCGCCAAGGCCTATACGACGCGCGTCGGCGGCGGCCCGTTTCCGACCGAGCTTCATGACGAGATCGGCCAGTTGATCGGCGATCGCGGCCGCGAATTCGGCACCAACACCGGACGGCGGCGCCGATGCGGCTGGTTCGACGCCGTGCTCACTCGTCAGGCGGTGAAGACGTCGGGCATCAATGGCGTCGCGCTAACGAAGCTCGACATTCTCGATGGTTTCGACGAGATCAAAATCTGCACGCATTACATGCTCGACGATAAGCGCATCGAGCGCTTGCCGGCCTCGCAGGCGGCGCAGGCGCGCGTGCAGCCGGTCTATGAAAGCTTCCCCGGCTGGAAGGAATCGACGAGCGGCGCGCGCTCCTGGGCGCATCTGCCGGCGCAGGCGATCAAATATGTCCGTCGCATCGAGGAGCTGATCGAGGCGCCGGTCGCTCTGCTCTCGACGAGTCCCGAACGCGACGACACGATCCTCGTACACAATCCGTTTCAGGATTGAGCATACCCCCCCTTGAGGGGAGGGTTCGACCTGGATCATGCCTTTCCCTTCCGTCATCGGCGCAACCGAAGATCTAATCTCGTGAGCGGTCAGCATCATTGGTTTTCGCGTAAGCGGCGCAGGCGTTGCTTGTATGCCACACGCGTCCCACACCCTGAGCGCCGCGCCTAAGCGCCGGCTGGATCGATGATTTTAGCGTCTCCTTTTGTTTGCCGTAATTATGTATTTGAGGTAGATGCCTGAGCAATAAGGTTTCCGTCTGCTTGCGTCTTAAAGCCTAGACTTTGCGCTTCGGGAAGGGTGTAGGATGAATGCGAATAATGCTAAGCTTTTGACGGACAGCCGAGCGTGCGCATTCTTTGAAGACGCCGCGAATAAGCTTCGCACCCATTTCGAGCGCCAAGTGCTCGCGGCGCTGCCGGATTTTGCGCGCCGAGCGCTTGAAAGCGAGTTGAACGCATTCTCCAAATTGTCGGGCGCTGATCCTGTGCCGCCACTGGCGGAAGTCTCGTTCATGCGCGCGGAACAATGCGCCCATGACTTGCTGAGCATGAATTACGAAGGCGCCGCCCATTCATTTTTCCGGCGCTGTGTCAGCGAAGCGTCGGCGGAGATTGCTGCGGCGGTGATCGCCGCATCGGGGCAGGGCGGAAATATCGTGATTTTTCCGATGCCTTCCAGCAGAGTGGCCGTTGGCCGCACGCTTTAGCTCGAGTCAATCCGCCCACTGCTGTAAAATTCTTCCACGAGCTACCGTCTGTATCAGGCGAACCTGCGTCTGAGCCCACTTGAACGTTAGGTCAGTCAGCGCTCTGAAGCGAGCCAGCATCATTGGCGCGGAGCCCTTGTTACGGCCGACGCGCCGCCGTACGAACGGCTGGCGGCGGGAGCTACGTGTGGAGAGCGGGAATGAAGGAAAAGATCGAAGCTTATCTGCTGGAAGAAATGCATCGCGAGTTGAGCGATATCGAGCAGTATGACGTCGATCCGCGCACGCGTTTCATTTACGGGAAGGCGCTGGAGTTTTATTGGACGCTCTCGCGCTTCTTTGGTCTTGGCCGCCTGCATGACGGGCGCTGGCGCAAGCCGGATGCGGTCAAAGCGCAGGCGCTGCGCACGCGGCTTGAAGGCGACATCCCGGCGCCGGCGGCGCGCAATCGTCTCCTCATCGATATGACGGCGACACATCGCTTTCGCGGCCATACGGGCGTCCAGCGCGTCGTGCGCGAAATCGCGCGCGCCTGCGTTGAAAGCGGCGAAGCGCTTCCGGTCTATCTTGAAGGCGGGCGGCTCTACGGGCATTTCAAGCACGACAATTTGCCCGACGCGGTTGAACTGCAATCGGGCGATAAGCTGTTGCTGCTCGATTCAGGATGGGGCTTCGTCGAGGAATATCCGCCGCTCTTGAGCGCAGCGCATGATGCAGGCGCCGAAGTCGTCGGCTGCCTCTATGATCTTATTCCCTTACGTTACCCCGCCGCTACGGCGCCGAAAAATAGCGCTCCCTTTGTTCCCTGGTTTAAAGATGTTCTGATGCGCTGCGATGCGATCGTCTGCATCTCGCACAGCGTGGCGCTGGATCTTGTGGCATATATACGTGAGGAGCATCTTGCGCCCCCTGCCAACATGCGAATTGGCTGGTGGCCGCTTGGCGCGGATTTTCGCGCGGGCGCTGAGAAAGCGCCCTCAAGAGCCGCTGAGCGCATCGCTTCAGCGCCGACGCCGTTCTTCATGAGCGTCGGCACGCTCGAGCCGCGAAAGGCATATTCCATCGCTCTGGATGCATTCGAAGCGCTTTGGGCGGAAGGGTGTGATGTGCGTTATGTGATCGCTGGCCGCTGTGGCTGGAACACACGCGCGTTACAACGCCGGATCATTGAACACGCGGAATTCAACCGGAAGCTCTTTTGGCTTGATAACGCCAGCGACGTCGATCTTGTATATCTCTATCCACTTGCGCGGGCGCTAATTTTTCCTTCTTTTGCCGAGGGGTTTGGCATGCCGCTGGTGGAAGCTGCATATTATGGGACGCGCGCCATCGCGAGCGACATTCCAGTGCTGCGTGAAATTGGCGGCGAGGGCCATGTCTATTTCGACCTGCTCGATTCCCATTCGCTCGCAACGCATGTGCGAGCGGAACTGGCCGCAAAGAAGGCGCCTCACCGGATTTCCTTCGTCAGTTGGCAGGCTTCGGCTGACGCCTTGGCTGGGATGTTGCGGGACAACGCCTATCAAATCGACGCCGAAGCGGTGCGGCTCCTAACTTCCAAGAACTCGGCCGTGGAGGTAGGGCAGTGAAAGAAGCCATACGTTCTTACCTCCTCGGCCAACTTTATGAGGAGGTCTGTGAACGAGATCGCCAAAGCGTCGACGCTCGCTTCAAGGCGATTTACGATCGGATGCGTGAACTATATTGGACGATTTCCAGGCTTTTGCGGGGAGTCTGGAAATTTATTGGATGGGGTGGGGAGAAACAAAAGGCGCCGCCGTCGTGGATGTTGGTCGATCAGAACAGAGTTAGCAACGCGGACTGCGGACGCTTGCTAATCGACGTAACGCCAACATACCGTAGCGACGTCGGCACTGGCATTCAGCGCGTCGTTCGGGAAGTCGCGAAAGCGGCGATCGCGTCGGGCCAAGGCTTTCCCGTGACGATTATCGACGGCCGCCTCTGTTGCCATACCGCGGACGCCAGTGAGCCTGTAGCTATCGATATTCGAAGCGGGGATACTTTTCTTCTACTCGATGCTGGCTGGATTTACGTCTCAGAATATCGACCGATCATTGACTTGGTCTGGGCCAACGGCGGTCGCAACGTCGTCTGTCTCTACGATCTTTTTCCCATTCTTTACGCGGCGGGCTTTCCTGCGAGGCTGCGGAGTGACTTCAGCAAATGGTTCGAGGAGATCGTTCTGTCATGCGATTCCGTCGCAGCAATTTCGAGCAGCGTCGCGCAGGAGTTTGAGCAGCATTGCGAGGAACGCGCTCTAGCGCGAAAGCAGGGACAAAGGGTCGGAGTATGGAAGCTTGGCGCGGATTTTACTGAAGAGGAAAAAATAGAGCCTACGGCGCGCGTTCGAATGATCTGTGACGGTTCTCGTATTTTTTTCCTAAGCGTCGGAACGCTCGCGCCAAATAAAGGTCAGGCTCTTTCGCTTACGGCATTTGAGCGCCTGTGGGCGCGGGGGATCGACGTGGCGTTTGTGATCGTCGGCCGACGTGGATGGAACACGGCGGCTCTCGAGCGGCGCTTGTGCGAGCATGTTGAGCATGGCCGCCGATTGTTTTGGTTCAGCGATGCGAGCGACGCGGAACTGGGTTGCCTTTATCGAAAGGCTCATGCCGTCATCTGCGCATCCTATGCGGAAGGTTTTGGCTTGCCGCTGATAGAGGCGGCGCGCGCCGGCGCGCCCGTCATTGCAAGCGACATTGAAATTTTCCATGAAGTGGGAGGCGAGTCGATCACCTATTTTAATATGCTCGACGCCGATTCATTGGGGACGCGGATTGTCGAATCGCTTGCATCAGGAAGACGCGGAAGACCGCTGCCGGTGTTATCATGGAAGCAATCGTCCCAGGCGCTACTGGGATTGATACGGAATGATCTCCATTCGGCTGCTTCCTAGAATCGGAACGCCCCGATGACGATGTCCGCTGAGCGTGGGTCATTGGTCGAATCAAGGAGCGTGGGAATATTTCGTCGCTGTCCTTTGCCTTATAGCGGCTGCGACGAGCGAAGGCGGCTTCGATGACGTCCGGCGCTGGCACGTTCATCACATTGCATAAGGGTCCGCAATTATTAGCGTGAATATGCGCAGGCCCAAACCGTCTGGATAACTTCTCAAATACCCGTGCGCGTGCCCCAAGCGAAACAGCCCCCGGCAAAACCCGGGGCGGTTCAACAACTCTTCATGGCCGCTTAGCAATGCATCATGGCGCCACTGAATATCGGCTATCGACGGAGCAAAGGGCGCGCTTGCCGAATCCGAATGAAGCGGACGAACCTATTTCAACTGATAAGATTGTGTTCGCACCATATCGAGAAGCTGCTGAGTCGACTGCTTCCAACCGGGAACTTCGATTTTTTGGGGTTGCCTCTCCTTAGTCATGGCCTCCCGCAATTTGCGCGCGAGGTCTGAGCTATCTAAAGCTCTGAAATAGGAGATATTTTTGCCGCCCACTTCTCGAAAAATGGGAATGTCGGATGCAATCACCGGCAGCCCGTCATTTGCTGCCTCGATAATGGGAAGACCGAATCCTTCTGCAATCGAAGCAAAGACCAGCGCATGCGCGGAACTGTACAAGCAGTGCAATTCTGCGTCATTTGCATTCTGCAACCAGTGCAAATGCTTTCCTTGCTCCTCGTGTTCAAGAATTCTTCGTTGCAAAACATCGCTCATCCAGCCGTAACGGCCAACGATGACGAAATGAACGTCGATTCCGTGTTTCCACAACTCCTCCATCGCATCAAGTGAAACATGATACCCTTTGCGCGGCTCGAGCGTTCCGACGCTTAAAAAAAACGGAGATGATGTTCGCGTGATAGCGGCGACGTCAGCGCCTACGGGCAATGTTTTACTGTAGCGGAAATTGCCTCCGAGCTGGAACCAACCGACCGGCATTCGAACGGGCTGCGGCAAGCCCGCCAAGTGCGCCTTCAGTTCATGCGCTACAGATTCGGAGATGCAAACCGCTGCGTCGGACTCGCAAACTATTGCGCTGAACCAACTTTCATAATGCTGCAGCTGCTCGGGACTGAACGACCATGGTATCGTTTTCGGTAGCAGATCATATATGCAGACGACGTTTTGGCCGCCTAGGCTTCTGACTGCTTCATAGCCGCAGAATAGCTCTCCAAATCCGCCGCTGGCGCATCCAAAAGTAGCAAGATGTCGCCGGGCGCCAATTCAACAGAATCCGAGGAGATCGCATTCCTGAAATATGGATAAAACCTGTCCTCAATACGAAGAACCGGGAGAGCCGCGCCCATTTCAGCGCCAGCGAAAGCAATCTCCTTCACCACCCGCTGGATCCCAGTTTCTTTTCCCGACAAATGGGTGGACGTTACATCGATCAACATCCTCCCATTTTCTGAAGCCTGAATGCAGGAGCTGCGTGGGGTGGACGGGCGTTGGCCAAGGAGCTGATCGACGCGGTTCGTCGCTTGCCGTCGGCCATCATGCAAAAAACCCAGGCCAATAAATCTGGTTATCGACCAATAGAGCTCGAGCATATGCTTCAAAAAAAAATCTCTGAGCCGGTTATTCTTTGGTTTCTTGTCGTTCTTCAGATAAAAATACTCTCTGTATAAAACATCTAAAAAGTAGCGGCTTACGGCGCTATTGTTGTCCATAATTGTCTCCGGAGAAAATAACTCGACGTTACAACGGGTGGTATTGATACAGCCAATTTTCCGAAAGCACGTCATCGCCGTTCTTGAGGAACAGGCGCATCTCCACAGGCTCAGAGCCTTCGACGGTGAGGTCGAATTGCGCCCGCCAATGGCCCGGCACATTGTCAAAAACCGCTTCGGTGAAAACGTAGGAGAATGTTCCGCGCGAAGCCCATAACACGGGTTCGGGCTTCACCCCAAAGGGGAGCTTGGCGAGGGGCTCGCCGAGAAATTCCACCATAAACTTCCGGACGCCCTTGGGCCGCGGCCTGCCGGGCTGGCCGCCGTTGCCGAGCCTCGTCGCGACGCAGCGCGCGAGCTTGGTCGGATAGGGCTCGTCCGCAAGCCAATACAGCCGATAGGAATATTCGAAGGAGGCGCCGGGAACGGCGGGCTTCTCGGGCGCCCAGATGACCACGATATTGTCGTGGATCTCATCGTCCGTCGGGATTTCGATGAGTTGAATCGCGCCCTTGCCCCAGTCGCCCTTGGGTTCGATCCACACGCTCGGACGGCGATCATAGAAGACATTGTCGAGATAATGGTCGTAATTGCGGTCGCGCTGCATCAGGCCGAAGCCCTTGGGATTGGTGTCGCCAAACGCCGACGCCATGACCCGGTTCGGATTGTTCAACGGCCGCCACAAGCGCTCGCCTGCGCCGGTCCACATGCTCAGCCCGTCGGAATCATGCACTTCCGGCCGCCAATCGACAGCCGTCGGCTTTGCGGTCTCCGAGAACCAGAACATCGAGGTGAGCGGCGCGACGCCAAAGCGCGTGAAGGCGCCGCGCAGATACAGCGAGCAATCGATGTCCATGACGACGCCCTTGCCGCGCGTCATCAGGAAGCGATAGGCGCCCACGATCGACGGCCCTTCGAGCAGCGCATGCAGGACGACGCCGTCGGCGGTTTCCGGGCCGATGTAAATTTCAGTGAAATCAGGGAATTCTTCATTCGATCCCGCCTGCCAGGTGTCGAGCGCGACGCCGCGCGCCGACATGCCATACTGGCGCAATTCGCCGATCGCGCGGAAATATGACGCGCCTAGAAACGCCACCCAATCGTTCTTCTTCCAGTCGAGCGCGCCGTCCTTGGCCTCCTGAATGCGAAATCCCGCGAAGCCGGCGCCCGGCGGCAGTTGGCGCGCGATCGAATCCGCCGGCATATTGAAGTAGCTCGTATCGTAAAGAACCTCGCGCGCCTCGCCGTTTTCAACGACGTTCATGCGCACGGCCTTCTTGAAGAACATCCCAAGGTGGAAGAACTCGACGGGGAAGCGGTCCTTGGTGTCGGCGAAAAGCGCGTGATCGGTGTTGTAGGTGATCTGTCCCCATTTCTCGTAGTCGATCTGCGAGGTGATCTCGGGGGCAGGGATATTCGGCTTGCGGTAAGGCTCTTTGATAAGGCGCTGCGCCGTCTGCTTGAGCGTCTCGAAGGAGAATGGCCGCGCTTCGCCGAGCCGAAGATTGGAGACGCTCGTCGCCGCCGCGCTGCGGGGCGCGCTTACGGCGCCCAACGCGCTCGTCGCCGCCGCCGCTTTGATAAACGAGCGACGATCCTGCTTCTCGACCATCTCGGCGTCCTTGTTGCGAAGTTTGGCAGATGCGCGCTTGGGTCTGCTGCCGCCGCGAGCCTGTCGGGGGGCGCGAGACATTAAGGCGCAGGACCTTAATTAGCCGCGAATCGGCTCATTGCGGATGGCGGTCCGCATGAAGAAATAGAGTCCGATCAGCCCCGCGAGGGAGAAGATGATTTCGAGCGAGCGGCTGATGAGGGGATCAAGCTGAAAAAGGCCGCCCAACGCCCAGCCGGCGGCCCAGGAGGCGCCGACCAGCTCGGTGCCGACCAAGATCGCCACGGCGACGAGCGTCGACAGGCGCAGATAATTGATGGGCTTCTGGCTCATGACGTCATTCTCGAGCTCAACCCCTTAACAGGCGGCCAACGCCGCGCTCGCGTCGTGCTACAGCAAAGGCTGCTGCAAGGCAAGCCGGACGGACCGCGCCGCGGTGGGCAGATGAGCGCGAAGTCACGGATCTGGAACGCTTATTGACGCGCGAGCGATCGCGCGCCGCTTCCCGCAGTCTTTCCGCTTGTATGTTTTGGCGTCGCAATGATAATCGGCGCCGCCGAAGGCGCGGCGCGCTCGCCACGTCGCGAATTCGAAGAGGTGACGCTTGTTCCAAGGCGCCAGCAAGAGCTATCTGAGCCGCAAGTCCGTCAACAAGATCATCGCCGATCACGACGCCGCCGAAGGAGACGGCCTCAAGCGCGCGCTTGGCTGGGCGTCTTTGATGTCGCTTGGCGTCGGCGGAATCATCGGCGCCGGCATTTTCGTGCTGACCGGCACGGCGGCGGCGAATTACGCCGGGCCCGGCGTCATGATCTCCTTCATGCTGTCGGGGCTCGCCTGCGCCTTCGTCGCGCTCTGCTACGCGGAGCTTGCGTCGCTCATTCCCGTCTCGGGGAGCACCTACACTTATACGTATGTGACGCTCGGCGAGATTTTCGCCTGGATCATCGGCTGGAATCTGGTGCTCGAATATGCCGCCGGCGCGGCCACGGTCGCGGTCGGTTGGGCCGGCTATTTCAATCGGGTCATGCAAGGGCTCGGCATACATGTGCCGCCCGAATTGACGACCGCCTTTTTTGCCGATCCGACCGCGCATGGGGCGCCGCCCGGCGCCGTGCATGGGTTGTTCAATGTTCCCGCCGCCGGAATCGTTCTGCTGCTCACCGCGCTGCTGGTGCGCGGCACCTCCGAGTCGACGCTATTCAATAACGTCATCGTCGCTATCAAGGTCACTGTCGTGCTGATGGTGATCGTGTTTGGCGCCGCGCATATCGACCAAGCCAATTGGTCGCCGCTCATTCCGGAGAACGCGGGCGAGTTCGGAACTTACGGCTGGAGCGGCGTCGTGCGCGGCGCTTCGGTGGTGTTCTTCGCCTACATCGGATTCGACTCCGTCTCGACCGCGGCGCAGGAAGCGCATAATCCACAGCGGGACGTGCCGATCGGCATCATCGGCTCGCTCATCATCTGCACGATTCTCTACATCGCCGTGGCGGCGGTGGCGACCGGCGTCGTCAACTACAAGGAGCTGGGCGTTCCGGACCCGATGGCGCTGGTCATGGATCGCACCGGCGTCTCGTGGCTCGCCTGGGCGGTGAAGCTCGGCGCACTGGCCGGACTGACGACCGCGATTCTGGTGCTGCTCTACGGACAGACGCGCATTTTCTTCGCCATGGCGCATGATGGCCTGCTGCCCCCGATCTTTGCGAGGCTTCACCCGGCATGGCGCACGCCCGCCGTAAGCCAGATCCTCGTCGGCGTGGTCGTAGCGCTCGCGGCGGGTCTGTTGCCGCTCGATATTCTCGGCGAAATGGTGAGCATCGGGACGCTGGCGGCTTTCGCGCTCGTTTGCTTGGCGGTGCTGCGCCTGCGTCGAATGCACCCGGAACTCCGCCGCCCGTTCCGCGCGCCGGGGATCCCATGGTTGCCGGTCGCCGGCATTTTGTCCTGTTTCGCGCTGATGGTCGCGCTTCCGCTCGATACTTGGCTGCGGCTGCTGATCTGGACCGTCATCGGGGTCGCGATCTACCTCTTTTATGGCCTCAAGCACGCCAAACGCCTCCATTAGGCGGCTGGCGCGACTGTATTGACGGTATGAAAGCGCGGATGGGGGAACCCTTGGCCGCCGGCGAGGTTACGACTTAGTCCCGATCCTTCGTCGCAGCGGAGCGATCGGGCGTGACCTTTCGGAACGTCAATCGGGGTTCTCGCGATATGAATGCGCCGGCGATCGTCTGGTTTCGCAATGACTTGCGCATCTCTGACAATCCGGCGCTTTTGGCGGCTGCCCGAACGGGAGCGCCGCTCGTCGCCCTTTACATCCTGGACGATGAGAGTCCCGGAGAATGGCGCACCGGCGCCGCGGCGCGTTGGTGGCTGCACCATTCTCTGAGGGCGCTGTCCCAGAGCCTCGACGGCAGGGGCGTGTCGCTGACCCTGCGCCGCGGGCGCGCTCATTACGTCTTCGAGCAGATTGTCGCCGAAACCGGCGCCGACGCCGTCTTTTGGAACAAGCTTTACGAGCCTTGGGCGATCCGGCGAGATGCTGAACTCGAGGCGCAGCTGCGCGATGATGCCGTAGAAACTCATTGTTTCCATGATTCTGTACTCTTCGAGCCGGAGAAGCTTCGCACCAAACAGGGCGAGAATTTCCGGTTGTTCACGCCTTTTTGGCGGGCCTGCCTCGCCTCGCCGCCGCCGGAGCGGCCCCTTCCGGCGCCCGAAATCCTGCACGCCGCGCCGCTTCCGCCTGACAGCGACGATCTCGACGCGTGGCGGCTGCTGCCCCAAAACCCCGATTGGGCGATCGGCATGCGCAAGGTCTGGCTCGTCGGCGAGACGGCCGCGCGCGCCGAACTTGCAGACTTCGCGCGCCACCATGTCGTCGACTACAAGGTTGAACGCGACTTCATGGGCCGCGTCGGCGTCTCCAGGCTTTCCCCGCATCTGCACTTTGGCGAATTGTCGCCGCGCGAAGTCTGGCACGCGATCAGCGAGCCTCAGAGCATCGGCGGCGAAGCCTATCTGAGGGAACTTGGTTGGCGGGAGTTCTGCCATCACTTGCTGATCTCCAACTGGGACCTGCCGGACCGCCCTTTGGATACGACCTTCGAGCGCTTTCCCTATCGCGACGACGAGACCTCGCTCGACGCCTGGCGGAATGGTCAGACCGGCTATCCGCTCGTCGACGCGGCGATGCGCGAATTATGGATCACGGGCTGGATGCACAATCGCGCGCGTCTGGTTTCGGCGAGCTTCCTGATCAAGCACCTGCTCATTGACTGGCGGAAGGGAGAGCGCTGGTTCTGGGACACGCTGGTCGACGCCGATCTCGCCAACAACAGCGCCAATTGGCAGTGGGTGGCGGGCTGCGGGGCCGACGCCGCGCCTTACTTCCGCATCTTCAATCCGGCGCTTCAGGGCGAAAAATTTGATCCGGATGGCGCTTATGTGCGCCGTTACGTGCCGGAGCTCGCGGCGCTTGACGTCCGCTACATCCATCGTCCGTGGACGGCGCCAGAGGACGTGTTGCGCGCCGCCGGCGTAGTGCTTGGCGTCACCTATCCCCATCCGATCGTCGATCACGCCGAAGCCCGCGAGCGCGCGCTCGCCGCTTTCGAGACCGTGCGGAGCCAGGCGGCGTTGCGACCTGCATAGCGGCAACGCGAGGAGGCGAAGCCGACGAAGCAATCCAGGAGACGCGAGATCTGGATTGCTTCGCTTCGCTCGCGATGACGGCTAAATGGCTTCGCTGCGCCGGAATGCCGCGAGCGCTCGCCAATGTCGCTGCGACCCGGTAAAGCCGGCGGCATGTCTCACGCCATTCATCCCTTCGAAGAAATCCGTATCCTGCTGGCGGCTCTGCCCGGCCCCGATCCGCAAGCCGCGGCGGCGGTCCGCTCGCGCGACGGCCGGCTCACCAAGCCGCCCGGCGCGCTCGGTCGTCTCGAAGAAATCGTCGAATGGCTCGCAGCCTGGCAGGGCAGGGCGGAGCCCGCGATCGAGCGCCCGCTCGTCGCGGTTTTCGCCGCCAATCACGGCGTCGTGGCGCAGGGCGTTTCGGCTTTCCCGGCGAGCGTCACGCAGCAGATGGTGGCGAATTTTCTCGCTGGCGGCGCGGCGATCAATCAGATCTGCAAGTCCTATGGCGTCGGCCTGAAGGTCTATGAGCTGGCGCTCGAACGGCCGACGGCCGACTTTACTGTGGCGCCGGCCATGGACGAGCGCGAAGCGGCGGCGACCTTCGCCTATGGGATGGAGGCGATCCAGGGCGATATTGATCTCCTCGCCCCTGGCGAGATGGGCATCGGCAATACGACGAGCGCGGCGGCGATCTATACGGCGCTTTACGGCGGGCCGGCGTCACGCTGGACCGGACGCGGCACGGGCGTCGACGACGCCGGGCTTTCGCGCAAGAACGCCGCGATCGACGCCGCGCTGACGCTGAATGCGCCGCATCTCGCCGATCCTTTAGAAATCCTGCGCCGGCTCGGCGGGCGGGAAATCGCGGCCATGATGGGCGCGATCGCCGCCGCGCGTCTCAACCGCATTCCCGTGGTGCTTGACGGCTATGTCGCCTGCGCCGCCGCCGCGCTGCTCCATGCGATCGCGCCCGAGTCGATCGCGCATTGCATAGCGGGCCACGTCTCGGCGGAGGGGGCGCATCGCGACGTTCTGACGCGGCTTGGCAAGCGCCCGCTGCTCGATCTCGACATGCGGCTTGGCGAAGGCTCGGGCGCGGCGCTCGCCATTGGCCTGATCAAAGCCGCGCTCGCGTGTCATAGGGATATGGCGACTTTTGAGAGCGCGGGCGTATCGGAAAAATCGGAATGATTCATGGATGGCCAGCGGCTTGCTCTCAAGAAACTGTCACATCCGCAGCGCATTGAATGTCAAAACCGACCCCTGAGGAGCGCGGTTGCATGAACTCCAATCTTACATCCGCCTACGCTGCCGTGATCTTGATGGCGGCGCTTGCGGCGGCGCTGCCCTTTCATCTCAATCGGATACTGGGTCCGCAGCGGCTGCTTCACGCGGCCTATGCCGCCGCCGCACTGGGGCTGTTTTATCTCCTGGGCGCGACCGCCTTCGGCTGGACGTTCGACCGACAAGGCGCGTTGCTTTGGGTCTACCTCGCGCTTTTCCTTCTCGCGGCGGGGATTGCGGCGCGTCGCCGTATGACGCTCGGCGCGATTGGGCTGCCCTGGCTTTCGGCGCTGATCCAGCTCGGCGTCGTCGCTTACATGTTTGCGCCGGATTCGTTTCGAAAGCCGCCGGTGACGGCGGCGCTGTTCCTGTATTTTCTGTTCGAGGCGCTCGTCTGGCTGCGCGGCCGCGAGGCGCAGGAGCCGGCAGAGTCCCCGGGAGCGAGCGATCGCGCGCGGCCGCCGCTGTTCCCGCCCCTGCGCCGTCGTGGTTTCGCAGAAGCCTCACTGGCGGCCGCGGCGATCGCCATCGCCTTTCTGCTCATCGCTGGGCCGCAAGCGGCGCATATCGATCCGGAAGCGGATTCGGCGTCGCAGCAGGAGGCGCAGACCGAAGAGACCGCTGCGAGCGGCGAGACGACAACCAGCGAGGAACCCGCTTCGGAGGCGAATCCGTCTGCGACCAACGAAGCGCCGAAGACAGAGAGCCGGGAAAGCGCACCGGCGGACGCCCCGCAAGCCGCGGGCCATACGCCTGTCGAGTCCCCGCCGACCGTGGCGAAGGACCCGGGAATCTATACGGCGCGCGCAGGCGATACGTTTAAATCCATCGCCAAGCGTCTCTATGGCGCAACAAGCAAATGGCGCGCGATCGCCGAACTCAATCCCGACCTGAAGTCGAAAAGGCTGCGCGCCGGTCAACTCGTCAACCTGCCGCTGGCGCCGGCGCGGTGATGTGCGAACGGTCAATTCTCGGCGGCTCCTGTCGAACCGCCGAGACGTCTCCGATTTGCGCTTGCCGATCGGCTCCGCGCCAAATCAGCACATGCAGAGCGCTTCGGAGGCCTTATCGTTCCAGCGGTCGCCGACGTAACGGTAGCTCCTGTTGGAGCGAAATCTCGCGCCGCCCTGATTGACATGCTGCCACAACGTGAGCGTACATCCATTCTTCACGCGGAACGACGAGACGTGATCGTTCCAAGACGGATTGTAAATCGTGCTTTCGCACCCGCCGCCGTGGCCGTTCGTCGTGCATCCGAGGCTTTCGCCGCGCACCATCTTCATCCGCTCGAAATTGTGGAGCGTGTAGCCAGAGCCGCCATAGTCTCGATGCTGAAAAATCCGGCAGGTCGCTTGCGCGCTGGCCGGAAAAAACAAGAGGGCCGCCGTGACGGCGGCCGCTGTATAGCAAGCCTTCATCTCAAACTCTCCGAAAAAGAAATTTAAATAGTCCGCATCTCCCCGTTAACGTGCCGCGTTCTGATTGGTTCCGCGTCCTAGATCACGCTGCATTTGGGCGGAATCGCCCAAATGCAGATAAATTGATCGACTCCCAAAGTTTAGAGCGCGCTCTACGCGGAAAATCGGTTCCCACTTTTTCGCAGCGCGCTCTAGGCGACCGCGGTTGCGAACCGCAGCGTCTCCTGCTCGGTCATGACGGCGTCGAGCCGCTGGTCATGCGGTTCGATCGGCACATGGTCGGCTTCCTGGCAGGAATAGGCGACGCCGACGGCGACGACCGGCTTTTTGGCGCGAAGGGTGGAGAGGGTGGCGTCATAGATGCCGCCGCCATAGCCGAGCCGAAAACCACGCCGATCGAAGGCGGCGAGCGGCGAAAACACAATATCGGGGTCGTATGCAGGCTTGTCGTCCGAAGGCTCCGACAGGCCGAACGGCCCTTTGACGAGGTCGTCGCCAGGCGCGAAGGCGCGAAAGACCAAGGGTTGACGCACCTTGTGCATCACCGGCAACGTCACGCGATAGCCTTCGGCGGCAAGCGCATCGATGAGCGCACGCGTGTTCAACTCGCTGCGGATCGGCCAATAGACGGAAACGACAGGCGGCGCGCTCAGTTTCGCATCGCGCGCAAAGTCGGCGACCAGCGCGACGCCCCGGCGCGCGACGGACGCGGCCGCCTCATGCGCTTCATGCGGCGCGATGAGATCGCGGCGCGCCAGCGAACGGCGCCGCAGCTCGGCTTTCAAATCGCTCATGCGAGAGCAATAACAGGGAAGGAGAGTGCGGGCCACAAGAGCCGTGGGACATCGATCCCGGGAACCTACAACGTAGGTGGGCGCCATATGACCAAGCCCACGGGCGAGGCCAGGGACAGCTCCCATAAGGATCGATAAGGCCCCGGGGAATAATAGTCCTGCACGCACCCCGCAGCGCCGCCAGATGAATGTAGCGCCGCGCGCGGCCGGGCGCCAGTGGCGTCTGAGAGATTCGCTAGGCGAGCGCCAATTCCAATGGCGCGGATTTTTCGCGTTCTTTTCTCTCCACTGGGAGACGCTCGATCCGCGTCAGCGTAAACAGACCGAAGGGCGCGAGCGGGCGACGCTCGACGAGCTTCATTTGCGGATTTTGATCGATCCAGTCGCCGATGATCGACCACGGAAATTGCGGACGCCAGCCGAGCTTGGGCGCCATATGGCGGTCGAGCCACGCCTCAAACAGCGCGATGGCGTCGTCCTTGCCGCTCACATGATTGACGAGCACGATCTCGCCGCCTGGCCGAAGCACGCGCGCGAGTTCGTCAAGCATGGCTTCCGGCTCCGGCACGACCGTCAGGACGTAAGGCGCGACGACGCAAGCGAAACTCGCGTCCGAGAACGCCATTCGCGTCGCGTCCATCTTCACGAGGCCGGCGACATGGGAGAGGCGCTCGCGGCGCACGCGCTGCGCGGCGCGGCGCAGCATCGGCTCCGACAGATCGACGCCAATGACCTGCGTATTGGCCGCAAACATCGGCAGTTCGAGTCCCGTGCCGACGCCGACGTCGAGGATCGGTCCGTGCGCCTTCGAGGCCGCGGCGGCGGCGGCGCGGCGGCCGGGCTTCAACAAGATATCGAACGTCAGATCATATATCGGCGCCCAGCGCGCATAGGCGGCCTCGACATTGCCGTTGTCCAGCGTTTCCACTTCGCGCAGAAAATTTCTTGCTTCGCTCATCGAGGCGACCTTCGCGCTTCTGCGGCGCGCAGCGGCGGCGCATGTGATGTCATCGTTATCGTTGCAGGCTCGATTGCGGCGATGAATCCGCCGCCGAGCACGCGCGCTTCGTTTTCGTCGGCGTCGTAGAACACGCATGCCTGCCCCGGCGAGACGCCGAATTCGCTTGCCGCGAAGACCACCAGCGCGCTGCCGTCGCCGTCCGCGATCATCCGCGCCGGAACTGGCGGCCGCGTCGAGCGCACCCGCGCCATAATGTCGATGCCCTCGGACGGCAGAGAAGAGAGTGCGCCCTCGCCAATCCAATTCACGTCGCGCAGCTTCACGGCGCGAGTCTCCAGCGCCTCGCGCGGGCCGACCACGACCTGAGCCTTCGCGGCGTCAAGGCGCAAAACGTAAAGCGGCTCCGCGTCGCGGCCGGCGACTTTTGCGCCCAGCCCTAGGCCACGGCGCTGCCCGATGGTGTAGTGGATGACGCCTGCGTGGCGCCCCAGCACGCGGCCGTCGAGATGCACGATCTCGCCGGGCACCACCGACGTGGGCGCAAGCTTTTCGACGATGTCGGTGTAGCGCCCGGTCGGCACGAAGCAGATGTCCTGGCTGTCCGGCTTGTCGGCGACCTCGAGCCCGAAGCGACGCGCCATGTCGCGAACTTCGGCCTTGGTATAGTCGCCGAGCGGAAAGCGCAGCATCCGCAGCTGCTCGCGCGTCGTCGCGAACAGGAAATAGCTCTGGTCGCGCGCCGCATCCTTGGCGCGGTAGAGCGCGCGGCCGCCGCGTCCGTCGTCGCGGGCGGAAATGTAATGGCCCGTCGCGAGCGCGTGCGCGCCGAGGTCCTTCGCCGTCTCCATGAGATCGGCGAATTTGATGAACTGGTTGCAGGCGATGCAAGGCACGGGAGTCTCGCCGCTGGCGTAGCTCGCGGCGAATTCGTCAATCACCTTCTCGCGAAACTTGCTCTCGTAATCGAGAACGAAGTGCGGAATGCCGAGTCGCGCCGCGACATTTCGCGCATCGTGAATGTCGCGCCCGGCGCAGCAGGCCCCCTTGCGGTGCGTGGCTTCGCCGTGATCATAAAGCTGCATCGTGACGCCCACGACGTCGTAGCCCTGCTCCTGCAGCAGCGCGGCGACGACGCTCGAGTCGACGCCGCCCGACATGGCGACGACGACGCGCGTCTCGCGCGGCGAGGAGGGCTGCGACGCATGATCCGATACGCTATTCGTCATTTACGGAAGCGACGCCTGTCTAGCACGGAAAGTGGGCGAGATGGGTGGAGGCGCGAAAATCAAGCGCCCGGCCGCCGCGCATCGGTGAGGCCGCTGTCACCATTTAGAGCATTACCCGTCCAAGAGGCAATCCTGTCGATATTTTTCGACAGAGAAAGCCGCCATCCCGGCGTCATATTGTTCGCAGCCGCCATCGCTGCTATGACGCCGCGGCGTTTAGGGCGCGGGGATGGATCTAAATGGCGGCGATGAAACTCCTGGCGGGCAACTCCAACAGGCCGCTCGCGGAGGCGATCGCCGCTCACCTCGGCGTTCCGCTCTGTCGCGCCCAGGTTCGCCGCTTCGCCGACCAGGAAATCTGGGTCGAAATCCTGGAGAATGTGCGCGGGCAGGACACGTTCGTGATCCAGTCCACATCCGCGCCGGCCAACGACCATCTGATGGAGCTCCTGATCATGATCGACGCGCTGCGCCGCGCCTCAGCGCGTCGCATCACGGCGGTCATTCCCTATTTCGGCTACGCCCGGCAGGACCGCAAACAGGGACCGCGCACGCCGATCTCGGCCAAGCTTGTCAGCAATCTGATCACGCGGGCGGGCGCGGATCGCGTTCTGACCGTGGATCTGCACGCCGGCCAGGTTCAGGGCTTCTTTGACATTCCAACGGATAATCTCTTCGCCGCGCCGGTCATCGTGGCGGACATTAAGTCGCACCTCGAGCTCAAGAATGTCATGGTTGTGTCGCCGGACGTCGGCGGCGTGGTGCGCGCGCGGGCGCTGGCGAAGCGCATCGACGCGCCGCTGGCCATCGTCGACAAGCGCCGCGAGCGCGCCGGCGACTCCGAGGTCATGAACATCATCGGCGACGTGAGCGGCCACAACTGCATCCTCATCGACGACATCGTCGATTCGGGCGGAACGTTGTGCAACGCCGCCGAAGCCCTGCTCGCGGCGGGCGCCGGCTCCGTCTACGCCTTCATCACCCATGGCGTGCTGTCGGGCGCGGCGGCGGAGCGCATCACCAACTCGAAGCTGAAGCAGCTTGTCGTCACCGACACGATCCGCGCGACGGCCGCGGTCGAAGCCGCCCCCAACATTCGCGTCATTCCGATCGGCCATCTGATCGGCGAGGCGATCGCCCGCACGGCGCGGGAGGAGAGCGTCTCAAGTCTGTTCGATTAGGCCTTCCGTGAGGATATGCCACAAGGCGGCTTTCTCGGCCAATCGAGTCAATAAGACTCCGAGCGGAAGCTCGCACGCAGGACGGTGAGGCAGGCGCCGGCGAAACCGAAGCTGGTCGTTACGATGCTCGCCATGAGATAGAGCCTGAACACGTTCGGACCCCAGCCTTCCGCCGGCGGGCCGTCGAGGATTGGAAACGCCGCCTGCAAGATGAACAGGCTCGAATTGGTGAATGCGCCCACGACCATTGCCCAGCGCACGGGCCAGGCGAAAGGAATTCGCGTTCCGTAGAAGCCGAGCAGGAGCGCGCTCATCAGCAGGAAGTCGATATGGGCCTGCAAGACGCGCGAGAATTTCCCGGGAAAGATCGCCGAGATGAGCGGCGCTTCCATCTTGAGCGCCACCAGACACCAGGCCAGAACGAGCGCAACGAGCACCCAAAGGGCGGCGCCTCTTAGCAAAATAATGTTGTTTTCTTGGACCGATCGCGCGTTTTGACTCATTTTGACATTCCTGCCGATTTCGGCGGTTCGCCGTAGGGCGGATAAGCAACATTGATCGAATCAATGCTTGACCGAGGCGGCTGAAAAACTTGTCTGAAATGGATCTGCCGGGCGCGAGGAAGGGAGTCGATGACGAAAGCGCAATTCCTTTCGACCGAAGGCGTGCCGCATGCCCGGCGCCGTGAGTGGCTCTGTGAGGTGATCGGACGTGAATACGCCCGCGCAGACGCTTGCGCCCTGCCGACGCAGCCGCTGTTCAATGAAATGACGATATATGGCGAAATTGACGTGCGACTCTCGGCGATCCGCTCAAACGCCATCCTCATCGAACGACCGAAGCGGCCTTCGCTGCCCGACAGTCAGGACGTGTATCTCGCCGTTGTGCTGCTCTCGGGCGAATATTTTCTTGAGCAAGGCGAGCGGCGAGCGGCGTTGCGTCCTGGCGACATGACGATCTACGACGCCACCCGGCCGCACAAAATCTATTGTCCTGGCTCATTCTCGAAACTGATCGTATCTCTGCCGCGCGCCGCCATGCGAATGCGTTTGCCCGATATGGACCGTCGCTTGGCCACACCGATCGCCGGCGCGCGCGGACTTGGCGCGATCGCCGCCGCGCATATCCGTTCTATCGCCGCGCATGCCGCCGTACTCACGGATGAGTCCTTCGCGGCGGCGACGGACCATTGCGCCGACCTCATCGCCCTTTCCGTTGCCGATTCGCAACAAATTCCCGCGACCGCCCGCAGTCGCGACGCCACGCTGCGACGGGTGAAGCGCTTCATCGAAGGCCGCTTGGGCGATCCCCAGCTTGATCCGACCATGACGGCCCAGGCGCTGGGGCTTTCAATCCGCTATCTCAACGCGCTCTTCGAAGCTGAGGGCGTATCGCTGATGCGCTATGTTTGGTCGAGGCGTCTCGATCATTGTCGCGCCGACCTCAACGCCCGAGCGCACGCCCCGATTGGCGAGATCGCCTTTCGCTGGGGCTTCAGCGATTTTTCCCACTTCAGCCGGGCGTTTCGCCGGCGGTTTGGACAATCCGCGCGCGAGATGCGGATGCAGGCTGAATAGCCGGGCCGCGCTCTATACTCAGTCTGTTGTCTCATTCTCAGCTAAGCAAAATATATGACGAGCCCAGAAATAACATGCCCTCGATGACGCTAACTGAGAAAAAGAACAGGTGCGCGCGAAAGCATATCTTGGGATCATACCAATTCCAGCGCTTCAGAATTCCGTAGGCGGCAACGCCGTCCACACAAGAGAATAACAGGAACGCAATGGCTATGAGGCTCGCTTGAGCGGCGTAAGTTGGGGCCGCAAGCCCGACGTAGACCAGTCCGCGCGAGCTGATATGGCCTAACAGCGCGGACCCTCGCTCGATTGGCACCATATATCTGACGCAGTAGGAGTCTGCGGCTCCAGCCGCCCACTCGGAGGATTCTTGCGGATCGTCTTTGCTCAGGAACACCCCAACGATGAATACATACGCTGCTTCAACAGAGCCAGCGCCGACGCCAAAAGCCATTGCCTGCGTAAGGGTTATTGGCCAGGCGTAGTAGAAAAAAAGTAAAGCTGCCCCAAGCTCGGTGACGGCCGAGAGCGCCCCGTGAAACACGGCGATGGTTTTAGTTGAGAGCCTCGTTCGGAGCCGAGGCGTTAGGAAGATCGCGATGGCGTATTTCACCGTCACGGAGAGCGCCCAAACGGCGGCTCCTGCTGCGACCGATTTCCAATCGCGCCACAGAACTACGCAAGCCAACGGCGGCGCGACGCAAATCGCCGCGACCGCCGCCCAGGATTGAATGCTCCATCGGCCAGCAGCGCCTGGAGAGCTCATGTGATTAATTGTGCGTTGGCTGTGTGGAGATCACTTTTTCTCGGCGACGACCGCCGATGACACCACTACGTTGACGACCGGTCTCGTCCCCTGGGTCACGACGCGTACGACCGGCGACACGAAGGCCGCGACAGCTTCTCCCGCGCCAGGGACCGCCAGTTGTTGACGAGCGCCGGCCTGGATAGCCTCTCTTTGAGGCTCCGAGAGGCTAATTCCAGCCTGTTTCAGAGCGTTTTCCGGATCAGACTCCAGTTGGTGCGCGAACTTTTGATCAGTGAAGATACGACCAACCAATGCTCTCAAATGTTCTTCATTTTGTGCTTGCGTCATGTTTGCCTCCGTGATTTCGCCCAAAGCTGGCTTGCAGCTGTTGAGGCGGCTCTACACTCCGATGTGGCGAAGGGGTCGCTCCATGGAGGCCTGTTTCGGCGGTCGCGATTCCAGCACTTCGCGCATCGGTCGCTTTTCGCCGCCGTGAGAAACTTCCCGAAGATTTTGAAGGCCGCCTTGCCCGTCATGTATCTCTTGGGGAAAATAGAGGGCGATCGGTTCCGGATGGCCGTATTCCACCATCGGCCTCTCGCCATATTTGAGTTTTGAGACTGTCTTCAATCCGATGACGGCAGTGGAGATGTCACGTATTTCCGACGGACTTAGTTTAACGCCGGATCGAAACAAATATAAATCCCGGAAAAATCCGAAGCTATTGTACATGGACTCGTTCACCAGCCCCTTTCCTCGGTCCTCTTCCCAAAGCCGAGATCCGGGAATTTGACAATACCACTGCAATAAAATTCTTACGCCGTAAGTAGAAAATAGGTGAGAGGCGAATTGACACGTTTTGAGAACCTCGGCCTTCGTCTCCCAGGGAAATCCCAGCACAAATGAAAAATCGGCTCTTTCCGAAAGATTATGCCGGTAGAGAAGACGCGCTGCGTCTTCGAGAATCTGGGTCGTTGTGCCCTTGCCGATCAGGTCTAGGCCAGCGTCGTAACCAGCCTCCGCGCCGACCAGAAATTGACTGGTGTATTCGGCGACTTGAGACACGAATCCGTCGTAGAGCAGGTCGGTGGCTCTTGAGTCATAGACCAGTTCGGGGCGCAGATCTCGTTCACGAAAGAGTTCGATCATCTGCAGAACACGCTTTGGATTCATCGAAAATTCGTCGTCGATAATATGTATAAAGTCGTGCTGGGTCCTGTACGTGTAACTCATCAACGTCTCAAGCCGATCAAGAAAGGCGTCTGCTGGCATGCCTCTCCAGGTTTGACGGTAAGACGTGCTACAAAAGGAACAATCAAAGGCGCATCCGCGCGACGATTCAATTGAGAGCGACTTGTAGACGTTCAAAGGGATTTCGCTGAAATCCGGCAACGGAAAGTCAGCCAACTGCGTTTTAGCGATTTTCGGTCCAATCGGATTACGACAAATGTTCCCATCTTTGTGTCGCCAAGTTAGATTTGGCACGTCCTCAAAACCAATTTCTCTGTCCAAAGCGACGCAGAGCGCTTCGATTGCGATCTCTCCCTCTCCTCGAATGATAAAATCGACCGGGAAGGCATTCATGATGTAATGATCGAACATCGTCGGATGGATTCCGCCGAGCACAATCGGCACGTCGGGACGTAACGATCTGACTTGTTCGATGACCTTCACGGCGGTCGGCCAGGACATCGACGTTGCGGCAATGCCAACCAATCCGCAGTCATCGATCTCGGGAGCGAATTGATCAATGCGCGCGGTGCCGGCCGCGATCAGGTCCGCGACAATCGCGTCAAATCCTGCGCGCCGTAGAACCGCCTGCAGAAGATAAACGCCATATGGCGGGCATTCCCGGACCGCATCCATGGCGATGGGTTGGGGTTCACCCCAAAAGAAATCATCCATAATTGGCGGTGCGAACAATACGACTTTCATTGAAATAGCTCGCGTTCATAAACTTCAAATCACAACCCAGGGTTGTATAGCGTAATTTCGCTAATGAGTCCACAGCGCCTAGCTGGACTTTCCGAACGGATGTGTTGCGAACCGTTTTGTCGGGACGCGCTGCGTATGCGCGCGTCGGCCTTGCGCCGGAATGTCCGCAAATGCGAGAAGACGGCGTGCCTTCGAATATTTGTTCCGCTCGCGAACCCGTTCCGCCGCGCTTCAATCTCGCGCGCTATTGCCTCGCCGAAAATGCGCGGCTGCGGCCCGACGCCACTGCGCTCACCGTCGTCGGCGACGCCGGCGCGCAGCGCTGGACCCACGCTGAACTCGATCTGAAAGTGCGGCGTCTCGCCGCCGGTTTGCAGTCGCTCGGCCTTCCGGCGGGCGCGCGCGTGATGATCCGCATGGGCAACGAAGCAAATGCGGCGCTTGCCTATTTCGCGTCAATCGCCGCCGGCTATGTGGCGCTGCTCGCGTCCTCTCAGCTCACTTTCGAGGAAGCCGAGTTCATGGCGCGCGACTGCGGCGCGTCCGCGCTGGCGTTGGGCGCATCCTTCGAGAACGAGCCGCATAGCGGAGACTTCCACGTCTTGCGCGGCGCCGATCTGGCGCGGCTCGCCGAGAGCGCGCCCATCCCGGACTATGTCGACACCGCCGCCGACGATCCCGCTTATCTCGTTTACACCTCCGGCACGACGAGCCGGCCGAAAGGCGTATTGCATGCGCATCGCGCCGCTTGGGGCCGGAGGCCGATGCGGGAGCATTGGACGGGGCTTGGCCCCGGCGACGTGATGTTGCACGCCGGCGCCATCAACTGGACCTATACGCTTGGCGTCGGCGTCGTCGATCCGCTGTCGGCCGGGGCCAGCGCGGTGCTCTACAACGGGCATCCAGATCCTGCCGCATGGCCGCGTCTCATCGAAACGTATCGCGCGACGATCTTCGCCGCCGTGCCAGGCGTCTTTCGGCAGATCCTCAAATATGGCGCGCCGGAGACCGCCAATCTATCGAGCCTGCGCCATGCGCTCTCGGCCGGCGCGGCGCTGCCGTCGAGCCTGCTCGCCGATTGGCGCGGCCGTACGGGCAAAGACATCTTCGAAGCCTTCGGCATGAGCGAGATTTCGACCTTCGTCTCCAGTGGGCCGACGGCGCCGGTGCGTCCCGACTCGCCCGGCAGGCCGCAGCCGGGCAGGGCGGTGGCGGCGCTGCCGCAAGAGGGCGGCGAGACTCCCCTTCGGCCAGGCGAAACCGGCCTCCTCGCCGTGCGCCGCGACGATCCGGGAATGATGCTCGGCTATTGGAACCGTGAAGAAGAGGAGCGCGAGGCGTTTCGCGGCGAGTGGTTCGTCTCGGGCGATATCGTCGAATTCGACGCCGACGGCTACATGTGGCGCCACGGCCGCGTCGATGAGGTCATGAATGCGGGAGGCTACCGGGTCTCGCCGGCGGAAGTCGAGAAAAGGCTGCTCGAGATCAACGGCGTCGTCGAAGCGGCGGCGGCGGAACGGCCAGGCCGCGACGCAACCGCGACGATCATCAAGGCCTATGTGGTGATGCGCGACGGCGCGGCGCGGGAAGAGACGGCCATTCTCGACTACTGCCGCGCGCATCTTGCCGCCTACAAATGTCCGCGCGCGGTCATGTTCCTCGATGCGTTGCCACGCAACGCCAATGGCAAGCTCAATCGCGCGGCCTTGCCGTAAAGAGAGAGGGCCCGAAGATTCGCCGGGGCGAGCGGCGAACGATCGGGCCCCACGTCCGCTCACAGGGAGGAGCGCGGACTACCGGAAATTCAAGGGGCGAAGATTCTCACGACTTCGGCGCCGCCGTTCTGCGGCGCGAGGCGGCCACGGGCGCGCTTCTTGACCTTCGTCAAGGCAACTTCGCCATTAATGACCGCCTTCATATTGGGAGACGCCTTGAACGTAATGACTCGCCGCGCTTCGATCGGCACCGGCGCGCCGGTGCGCGGATTGCGGCCCGCGCGCTCGCGTTTCGTGCGCACGATGAACGAGCCGAAGTCGTGCAGCTTGAGCGACTCGCCGGACGCCAGAGTCGCCGCCATTTCCTCGATCACCAGGTCGGTCAGGCGCTTGGCTTCGCGGCGGGACATGCCTTCAAGCCGGCGATGGATCGCCAGCGCAATGTCTTCGCGCGTGAGCGTGCCGCGCGCGCCGTCTTCATGCGATGCCGATTTATGTTCGACTTCGTCGCCATTGGCGCGCGCGACGAAGGGCTTCAGCATCTCTTTTGGATTCGCGATCGACATCAGCGCACTAATCCCCAGTTTTGGGCCGGAAGCGGGGTTTGCCTTTCCGCTTGGCCGAGGGATTGCGCTCAACTTGCGTCGGAACCTGATTGCTCAGAAGTGCGGCAGGTCGCATTTCCGAATGGCTCTCTTCTCAATGCGCATCTCAGGCATCGACAAGAAGCCGCCGCACGTTCCAATTTGACGCAACTGGGCGCAATATCTTCGTTATTCTGCAGATTGCGTGCTAACGCGCGGCGCTTGAGCCGCACCTTCGCGGGACGCTGCATGCACAGCGATTTCGTGGACGAGTGGTTGTTGACGCCGGCGCCGAGACGCAGAAAGGCGTTCCATCTTGAGACAGCGCAGGCAAGAAATGATCTGCCTGGACCAAAATGATACGCCTTGGCGCCGTGGCCTCAGACGTCAGCAGAACTCAGCAGCCCACTGCAAAGCTGACTGTCGGATGAACGACGCGGCCATGTCCGGTTCAGCTAACGTGCGTCAGATTGTGCGTATTGGGCGGGCGAGCATGACTGTCCTCCCCGACGCCTGCTCTCCCCCAGTGATCGGAGCCAAGCATGTCGCGCCAGCCTTTCGTCCTCGCTGTCATCCTGGCGCTCGCGGCTTCCCCGGTCGTCGCGCAGGATCTGGGCGACGACTCCTCTGAAAGCCATGCTCCCTATCAAGGCGGAGGCTTTGGTCATGTCCGGGGTCAAAGCGAGAGCTTTGGTCATGGCCGCCACCAAAGCGAAAGCTTTGGTCATGGCTACGATCCATATGATGACGGTCGCGAAGCCTGGTTTGCTCCGGAGCCTTATCGCGGCTCCTGGTCAGATCACGCCGACGCCTATTACGGCTATGGAGAATGCCATTTCCTCCAGGAGCCGGTTCTTGGGCAGTGGGGCGAGATCGTCGACTATCGCCGGGTACGAGTTTGCGATTAGCCGACGACCGCGCCACACGATCCGTCGCCGGCACCCCGCCCCTCTCGCGCGGCGACGGCGGAGAGCCTCCCGGAGAAATCCGGGAGGCTTCTTTCGCAGAAGTCTCTCACTGATGAAGAGCTAAGGGTTGCTAAAGGGGGCGAAGGCCGAGCGCCTTGCCTTCCTTGTCGTCGCGCCGCCAAACGCCGTCGGCGCCCTTGTCAAAATGCGCCTTGTGGCCCTTGCGGGCGGTGAGCACGAGACGCCCCCGGTCGAGCCCCCAGCCGACCGGATCAAAAATCACCACGCCATTGTCCCTGCAGGCCGGCGCAAGCTGCGCCTTCAGGCCGGCGCGGCCGCGCGTGCGCGCGTCGAGCGTCAGCATGCAGCCCGTATCCTTGTCTCCCTCGCGAAGAATCGAGTAGCGGCCAGAGGCATCCGTCGAACCGGCGGCATACGCGAGCGGCGCCGACGCGCTCGCGGCGGCGACAAGGCAGAACACCAGCCGTTGCAGTCGTCGCTCAGAAAATATCGCCATTTGCGCTATGCTCCCACCCTCGTGAAATTGCCTCACTTTGCCTTTTTCCCGGCCTGCGTCCAGCCGATTCGCGCGCGCCCGCGTCAAAGTGCGGCAGGCGGGGCTTTTGCGCGCCAGACCGAGGCGCGCTATCAATTTGAGCGGCGCCGCGCGGCGGCGAGGGAGTCAGTAGGATGGACCCAGCGTCCCTGGCCTTGGCCGAAAGATCCGCGCCGCGCTACACGAGCTATCCCACGGCGCCGCATTTCTCCAAGTCGATCGGCGACGACGACGCGCGTGCGTGGCTCGCGAACCTCGATCCTTCCTCGTCGCTCTCGCTCTATTTCCACGTTCCGTTTTGCACCGCAATCTGCGCCTATTGCGGCTGTCACACGAAGGCGGTGCGCCAGGACGCCCCGCTTGAGGCTTATACGCGGACGCTCAAGCGCGAAATCGTGCTGACCGCGGAAGCGACGCGCGCGCGTCGCGTCGCCAGCATCCATTGGGGCGGCGGCACCCCGAGCATTCTCGGCCCTGCGCGTTTCAGTGCGATCGTTGCAGTTCTGCGCGATCATTTCGATCTTTCCGCTGAAACGGAACACGCGATCGAACTCGATCCGCGCATTCTTGACGCCGAACTCGTCGAGGCGCTTGCCGGCGCCGGAGTTACGCGGGCCTCGCTCGGCGTGCAGGACCTCAACGCGCATGTGCAGGAGGCGTCCGGCCGCATACAGCCCTATGAAACGGTGGCGCGCGCCGTGAAATTGCTGCGCGAGGCCGGGATTGCCGCGATCAATCTGGATCTGATGTATGGCCTGCCCAAGCAGAGCGTCGAAGACGCCCAGCGCACCGCCTCGCTCGCGGCGTCGCTCGCACCGCAGAGGCTCGCGGTCTTCGGCTATGCGCATGTGCCCTGGTTCAAGTCGCACCAGAAGCTGATCGACGCCGCGGCGCTGCCGGGCGCCGGCGAGCGTTTGGCGCAGGCGGCGGCCGTGCGGGCGACCCTTGAAGGCGCGGGATTCGAGGCGATCGGACTCGATCATTTTGCGCGTCCAGAGGACCCGCTGGCGATCGCCGCGCGGGGAAGACGCATGCGCCGCAATTTTCAAGGCTACACGATTGACGCCGCCGACGCGCTGCTGCCGTTTGGCGTTTCGTCCATCGGGCGTCTTCCGGAGGGCTATGTCGGAAACGCCACCGATCTTGCGGGATGGCGACGCGCGATCGAGTCAGGACGTTTTGCAACGACGCGCGGCGTCGCGTTCACGCGCGAGGATATCGCCCGCGCGGATCTGATCGAACGCCTCATGTGCGATTTCGACGTCGACTACGGCGCGGTGGCTGCGCGTCATGGCTATGCGGAAGACGCCTTCGACGCTGCGCAGGCCTCTCTCGACGCTCTTGCGGACGACGGCGTCATCGACGTACAGGACCGACGACTCGTCGTCACCGAACGTGGAAAGCCCTTCGTTCGCCTTGTCGCAGCCGCCTTTGACGCCTACCTGCAGTCAGCGCCAGCCCGCCATTCCTCGGTGGTGTGAAGGCGATTCGGCAAGGAGGCGTTCATGCCGCCGCTTACGCTTTTTCTCGCAAAGCTGATCGGCGCTTACGCTCTGATCATGTCCGCCTGGATGCTGGTGCGCAGGGACGTGGCGCTCCAGATGATCGAGAGCGTTTCGCGCGAGCCCGTCGCCATCGCCTTCGTCGGCATGATTCGCCTCGCGATCGGTCTCGCCATCGTGATCGGCCACGACATCTGGAGCGACACGGCCGCGGCGCTCGTCTCGCTTGTCGGCTGGATTACGCTGATCAGCGGTTTCCTGACGCTCTTTCTGCCGCCGCAGACGGTGCGCGACATTTTCGCCCGAATGGCATATGAAAAGCGCTATCCCGTGTTTGCGCTCGTGTCCTTCGCGCTCGGCGGCGCGCTGTTGATCGCGGGCTTCAGCGCCTGACAAGAGTGATAATGGCGCTTGTTCGCCGGCGTCGCCTCCGCCATCGTGACGCCTGGATTCGACGCCGTAGCTATGCCCATCTGGACGCCCGAACAGGATCAAGCGCTGACCGCCGTCGCGCGCTGGCTTGAAACGCCCGGCGCGCGGCAGGTGTTTCGGCTGTTCGGATACGCCGGAACGGGCAAATCGACGCTCGCGCGTCATCTCGCCGAACATGTCGACGGCGATGTCGCCTTCGCGGCCTTCACCGGCAAGGCGGCACTCGTCATGCGCTCCAAGGGCTGCAAGGACGCGCGCACGATTCATAGCCTCATCTATCGCGCGACCGACACTGAGACCGAAGAGCCGTCCTTCGTTCTCAACGACGACAGCGCCGCGGCGCATGCGAAACTCATCGTGGTCGATGAATGCTCGATGGTCGACGAGGAGCTCGGCCGCGATCTTCTGTCCTTCGGCAAGAAGGTGCTGGTGCTCGGCGATCCGGCGCAATTGCCGCCGGTGAAAGGCGGCGGCTTCTTCACCGACGCCGAGCCTGACGTGATGCTGACAGAAGTGCATCGGCAGGCGGCGGACAATCCGATCATCCGCCTGTCAATGGCGATCCGCGCGGGCGAGAGCGTCGAGCGCGGCGTCTTCGGCGATACGCGCGTCATCAGCCGTGACTCGCTCGATCCCGCGCTCGTGACCGGCGCCGATCAGGTGCTCGTCGGCCTGAACAAAACGCGGCGCGCCTATAACGGACGCCTGCGCCAGCTGCGCGGCTTTTCGGGCGAGTTGCCGCAGTCCGGCGAGAAGCTCGTCTGCTTGCGCAACAATCGCAAGAAGGGACTTCTGAACGGCGCGCTGTTTACGGTAAAGAGCGCCGGGGCCCTGCGCCGCGGCAAGGTGAGAATGCTGGTGATGCCGGAAGATGGCGAAGCCGCTAAATTTCAGCGCGTGGCGGTCGTGCCGCAACTGTTCGGCGCGGAAAGCGACATTCCTTATGCGCTTCGCAAGGACTCGGACGAGTTCGATTTCGGTTATGCGCTCACCGTCCACAAGGCGCAGGGGTCGCAATGGGACGACGTGACGCTTTTCGATGAGTCCTTCGCCTTCCGCGAACATCGGGCGCGGTGGCTCTACACGGGCGTGACGCGCGCCGCGAAGAGACTGACGCTCGTCATGTGACGCTTAGAGCAGGTTCCGAAAAAGTTGACAGACTTTTTCGATGAGAACCTGCTCCACCATTTTGATTTCGAGCGATTCCTTATCGATCACATGATTCCATGTGATCGGGAAGCGCTCAAGAACGAAGCCCGCTGTCGTCGCGTCCGTTGCAGCGAAGCCGGGATTTATTTTCCCCAGGCGTCGATGGCGTCAGCGAAGACGCGCTCGCCAGAGGAGCCTTTTTCCATGTTGATCGTCGCCGCGCGGCCGTCGGCGAGCTGCATTGGCAGGTCGATCGCCGCGAGCGACCGCAACAGGAGAATATTGCGCGCCTCGTGGTCGCCGCGCATCAGGCCGATGAGGAAATTGTTCTCGGTGATCGGCACGGGAATGCCGGCGACTTTTTCTCCCGACTGTGCATCGGAGCGGCGCATCTGGATGGGGCCGATGGCCTTGACGCCGCCGATGGGACTGCCGGGCGCCACCGTGAACGACACATTGATGGTGTGCGAGGCCGAAAGGGTGGCGTCGGTGTTCTTGCGAAACAGCAGAGTCATCTTCAGCTTCGCGTCGGGGACGTCGATGTCGCCGCGGATGGCCGATCCGACGGGTTCGCCGGGCCCGCCGACGTTCTCAAGGCGCCAGACGGCGGAGCCATTGTAGATCTTGTCGACTTTTGTGGGCTCGGCGAGCGAGCCCACCCACATCTCCGCCTTTTGCGCCACCGGCACGGCGGGGCTGCGCGGCGTGGTCGCTTTGGCCGGCTCCCTTTCGCGTCCGACGCGATCGTTGATCTTGCCGCTTTCTGGTCCGTTGGAGGGCGACTGCTCCGGTTTCAGCTTAGCCAAATCCTCGGGCTGCTCGCGAAGCTGCCAGGCGAGCGTTCCGACGACCGCCACGAGCGCGACGACGACGCCGGCGACGGACAGAATGAGACGCATCGAGCGCTGCGGCCTCGGCGCCGGCGGCAGCGGCGCTGGCGGCCTCTGTGGTTCACGCAGCGGGACATCGTCGTCGCCCGCGATGGAGGAGTGAGGCGCGTCGCGCCTAGTCGATTCTGCGCCATCACTCGGCGCGCGCTCGACGGGCTTGGCCGTGCTGATCGGATGTGGTTTGCGCTGCGGCGCAGACATCCCATCGCGAGGCCGTGTCGCTTGCGCGTCGTTTGCGGCGCGCTCCGTTTCGACTTGCTGGATCGCGTCTTCGAGCGCGCGGCCTTCGGCGGCGATGTCGGCTTCTGCGACCGGCGGCTGAATGCCGCGCAACTGATTGAACAACGCTTTGCGGGCGCGTTCATAGACCGCTTGGCGCGTGTCCGGCGTGGACTGCGGCAGAGCGGCGACCGCTCTCGCGATCAGAGAATGGTAGTCTGCCATGTTCGGTTAAGAGCACTTCCGGCTTTTGGCGTCAATCCTGACGCCGCCGGAGTCCAAGAAAACCCGGGGATTTCCCGGCGTCCGCGCGTCTTGATCGCATATGCGCCTCAGTTCACTCAACGTATCGACAAATGGAGATCAGGCACTCCCTGGCGCAATGATCGCTTCAGCGCTCATTCTTGCTTCGTTCGCTTACTTCGTTCGCGCGCCAGCGCACGCTGTGCATGGATAAGACCTCGAGCATGAAGGATTCTTGCGACTCGACGCTCGTTCAGATGGCCGGCGATTTGCCGGACGTCTCGCGCGAAAATTATTGCGACCCGCTCGCGTCTATTGGCGCCGCAGCCACGGGAAGGCTGCGCGCTAAACTTCGCCAAGCGGCGGTTTGGGACGCGCCATCTGACGAGCGGGCGGACGCGCGGCGATCAACCAGTAAATCGCCCCCGCCAGAGCGCCGGTCAGAAAAAACAGCAGCGCGATTCTTAATTCGAGCGGGCTCGCTTCGCGGGCGCGATCAAGTCCCATTGCAGCGCGGGCGATCCACGGCGACGCGCCGGCGAGCGTCGCGCTCGCGCCTGAATACCAGAGGAGCGAGCGTGCGCCGGCGATCTCGCCGATCAACGCCGCGACCGCGAGGGGCGCGACGCAGGTGGCGATGATCATCGACCAAACGATGAATCCGAATGTCGCCAGAGGATCGCTCCATCCGCCGGCGCGCACATCTTCGTCGACAAAGGCGAACAGGCCGGACGTCGCGGCGGCAAATCCCGCTTCCCGCGTCGCCGGATCAAGGAGCGCCGAGACGATCAGAAAAATGGCGGCGACGCCCACAGCGAGGACGAAGCCGAAAGCCATGACCACGATTCGGCGCATCATTGGATGCCGTCTTTCCTGGCGCGCCAAGCTATGGTTCGAGCACCGAATCCCAATAGAGATAGTCCATCCAGCTTTCGTGCAGGTAATTGGGCGGAAACAGCCGCCCGTTGCGATGCAGGTCCGCGACGCTCGGCTGAAAGGGCGCCTGCGCCGGCGACATATGCGCCTCCTTCGGCAGGCGGTCGCCCTTGCGCAGATTGCACGGCGAACACGCCGCGACGACGTTTTCCCACGTCGTCGCGCCCCCCTTCGATCGAGGAATGACGTGATCGAACGTCAGTTCGTCATGTTCTCCGCAATATTGGCAGGTGAAGCGATCGCGCAGGAACACGTTGAACCGTGTGAACGCCGGCTGACGGGTCGGCCGCACATATTCCTTGAGCGACACGACCGAGGGCAGACGCATCTCGAAGCTCGGGCTTTTGACGGTCTTGTCGTATTCCGAGACGATGTTCACGCGGTCAAGAAACACCGCCTTGATTGCGTCCTGCCACCCCCACAGCGAGAGCGGATAGTAGCTCAGCGGCCTGTAGTCGGCGTTGAGCACGAGCGCGGGGCACGCCTGCGGCGACACGGTCTGTTGACGAAAATGTGCAGTCACCCTGCTTCCTCTCGGATGGAGGGGCCTGACGGACCGCGCCAAGGTCCAGCCCTTTGCGATGGAGCATATTTTACAGGCACGACGACAGGGTTGTGAAGGCCCGCGCCGCGACTTCCGCCGCTGAGGAGCGCCACGTCTCTAGAAAGAGATAAATGCTGGCGAAACAGTAAGCTGCAAGAAGCGGCTTGGATCTAAAAAGTAATCGGTATGTCTTTGTTTCGACGACTTCTATGCTGACCTATCGCCGCTCGCCTATTCGCCGCTCGTCCTTGGCTGTCGGATCGGGGCGAAAAACCGCGAATTATTCGTCCGCAGGCCAGCGCGCCCAAGCGTGGCCCTTGCCCACGGCCGACGGCCTGGCGCCTACTGCTGGAGTGATTCGCCTCCTTCACACGGCCGACTGGCATCTTGGCGCGACGCTGCAGGGCTGGTCGCGCGACGCCGAGCACCGCGACGCGCTGGCGCAGCTTGTCGCCATCGCCCGGGACCGGGCGGTCGACGCCGTCATCGTGGCGGGCGACGTTTTTGACAGCCTCAATCCTTCCGCCGACGCCCAGCGACTGCTCTACGACACATTGCGCGACTTGCGCGTCGCCTGTCCGCATGCGCGCATCGCGCTCGTCGCCGGCAATCATGACCCGGCGGCGCGACTCGAAGCGCCGCGCGCATTGTTCGAGATGGCGGACGTCGTTTCGATCGGCGCCTTTGCGCGTCGCGACGGCGCCTTCGACGCCCGCGCGCATCTTTCGCCAATCCGCGACGCCAGCGGCAGAATTGGCGCATATTTGCTCGCGCTGCCTTATCCGCGCGCGGTGGATCTGCCCGTAACGAGCGGAGGCGGGGCCGCCAGCGCCGTGCGCGAGGCCTATCGAGAGGCGGTCGAAAGCGCGCGGCGCGAAATCGGCGCGGCGCCGCTCATCGTCACCGGCCATCTTCATGTCGCAGGCGCGCTCGAATCGGAAGGGTCCGAACGACGGATTCTTATCGGCGGCGAACACGCGCTTCCGTCCGACATGTTTTCGCCCGATATCGCTTATGTTGCGCTTGGCCATCTGCATCGTCCGCAATCCGTCGGCCGCGAGACGATCCGCTACTCCGGCTCGCTTATTCCCATGTCGAAGACCGAAATCGGCTATGCGCATGGCGTCAGCATCGTCGATGTCGACGCCAGCGGCGCCGTTGTCGTCCAACATGCGCCGATCATCCGCCCCGTCCGTCATTTGCGGGCGCCGGCGAGCGGCGCTCTGCGCCTTGCTGAACTTGAGTCCGCGCTTGCGGCGCTCGATTTGGACGCCTCGGCGCCGATCGACGCCTGGCCCTTCGCGCATCTCGCGATCAGGGTGGACGGCCCCGCTGTCGGATTGAAAGCCGAGCTCGACGCCATTTGCGAGAAATTCCCGCTGCGCGTCGTTTCGACCAGCGTCGAGCGGCCGGAAGCCCCTGCGGCGGCCCCGACGCCGCTGCGCCTCGCCGAGCGCAAACCGATGGATTTATTTCGCGAAGCCTTTGAGCAGGCGCACGGCGTCGCCCCGACCGACAATCATTTCGACTGTTTCGAGCGTCTTCTGCAGGAGGCGTGACATTGCGCATTCTGGCGATCAGAGGCGCTAATCTCGCCAGTCTCGCCGAAGGCTTCGCCATCGACTTCGACAGCGAGCCGCTGCGCTCGGCGGGCCTCTTCGCCATCACCGGAGAAACCGGGGCGGGCAAGTCGACGATTCTCGACGCGATCTGTCTCGCGCTTTACGACAAATTCCCGCGCGTCGTCGCGGCCGGCGCGAGCGAAGGCGCGCCAGATCCGTCTGGAGAGACGCTCGGCTCTGGCGACCCGCGCACAATTCTTCGCCGCGGCGCCGGACGCGGTTTCGCGGAGGTGGATTTTATTGGCAAGGACGGGCTGCGCTATCGCGCGCGCTGCGACCTGCAGCGCGCCCGCGGTCGAGCGTCGGGCGCCTTGCAAAAGCGCGTCAGGTCGCTGTGGCGAATCGACGAGGCCGGCGAAATCGTCGCGCCGGTCGAGAGCGGCATAGAGCCGGTCAACGCCCGCGTCGTCGAATTGACCGATCTCACCTTCGACCAGTTTCGTCGCACGGCGCTTTTGGCGCAGGGCGAATTCGACGCGTTTCTGCGCGCCGACGCGAAGGAGCGCGCCGAACTTCTCGAAAAAATCACCGGCGCCGAAATTTATGGCGTTCTGTCGCAGCGGGCCTTTGAACGCGCCCGCGAGGCGCAGCAGGCGACAGCTCTTATCGAAAGCAGTTGCGCCCAGATCGGCGTGATGTCGGAAGATGAGCGCGCCGCGATCGACGCAGACGTCGCAGCGACCGAAGCCGAACGCGCGCAAGTCGCCGAAAGGCGCAGCGCGATGGCCGATGCGCTGCGCCGGTTCGACGCCTTGGCTCAGGCGCACGCAAAGCTTGCTCAGGCGATGTCGGCGCGCGAGGGCGCATTACGGGCGTTTGACGAGATGGCGCCGCGGCGCGAAACGCTCGCGGCGTTGGCGCAGGTCGAGCCGCTGCGCGCCCCGCGGGACGAGATGCGGCGCGCCGAGGAAACGCAAAACGCGGCGATCGAAGAGTCCGCCGACGCCAAAGCGAAAGCGGGCGCCGCTCAAGAAGCGTTCGCCGCTGAGGAGACGCGCGCGCGCTCGGCTTCAGAGGAGGTCGCCGCCTCGGAAGCGGAGATGGCCCGGTTCGCGCCGATATGGAGCGAAGCGGCGGCGCTCGACGCGCGCATCGCCAATCTGGCGCAGGAGGAAGGGAAGGCGCGCGGCGTCGCCGAGGGCGCCGCATTGCGCGCTGCGGAGAAGCGCGCCGAACGCGCCGATGCGGTCGCACGGCTGGCCGACGTTCAAACTGAGAAGGTGGCGGCGAACGTCGAACTTCAGCGCCTCGCGCCGGCGCGCCCGCTCAGCGAGCGCTGGCCGGAAATCGACGAATGGCTGACGAAGCGGGGCGAGCTTCTGGAGGCCAAGCGCATATGTGACGGCGCGCTGGCGGCGGCGACCGCCGAACTCGGCCGCAGCGAAGCGACGCTCGCCGATTTCTATTCTCGCGATATGCAGGATCGAGCGGCCAGCGAGAGACTGACGACGCAGATCGACGAGCGCGATCGCGCGCTACTGGCGCTCGATGAGCCGGGTTTGCTCACGCGTGACGACGCCCTTTCGGCGTCGATCCAGCTGGTCGACGGCTTGCGCCGCTGGGCGCGCGCCTTTGACGAAGCCGGCGCGGCGGCGGCGTCGGCGCATCAGGAGATTGCGCGCAGCGCCGAGGACGAAGCCGCGCTTCGGCGGACGCTGGAGGAATTGCGGACGCGCCGCGCGCAACATGTGGCGCAGAGCGCCGACGCCGAGCGCCTGGGCGAACTGGCGGACGCGGCGGCCGATCCCGATGCGCTGCGACTGCGCGCGGCGCTCAGCGACGACGCGCCATGCCCGGTCTGCGGCGCGCTGGAGCACCCGTTCGCCGACCGCCATGACGCAGCGAATGCACTGATCGAAGAGCTGCGCGCACGACGCGATGAGTCGCGGCGGACGGTCATCAAAATGGACGAAGAGATTTTCGCGCTGCGCGCGCGCGCCGCCGAAGCCCAAGCGCTTCATAAGGACGCGTCGCGTCGCGCGGCGGAAGCGCTGTCGGCGCGCGCGCGCGCCGAAGCCGAATATGCGTCGACGCTCGGCGACGATGGCGCGCGAAACATTGCGCGCCAATTTGCGCCGCCGCCGTCGATCCTGTCAGCCTCGCCGCGGCTGGACGAACTGGCGAGGGAGGCGGCGGCGGCGCGCGACGGCGTCGCGCAAAAGCTTCTCGTCGCGCGCCGGCTGCGCGAGGAGCGCGATCGACTGCGCGGCGCGCGCGAGGAGACCCGCCAGGCTCTGGACGCACGCCAGGAGGAGCGCGCGGGGCTCGCCCAGACGCTCCAGTCGGCGCGCGAGACGCGCGCCCGCGCCGAAGCGGAAGGCGCCGGACTCGTCGAGCGTCTCGAATCACTCGATCGGTCGCTCGCGCCTTATCTGCAGCTTTGCGACCTCTCGGCCGCGGATCTCGGTCGCGACGCCGCTTCTGCGCGCCGCCGGCTCGAGACGGCGGGTGCGCATTATCGGGAGGCGCTGGGGCGGTCAGATGAGGTCGGCGCAAACCTCGCCGCGATCGGACTGAAGGCGGAGCGCGTTGCGGCGGAAGCAGACAGCGCATGCGCCCGCGAGGCCGAAGCCAAAGGCGATCACGAGGCGCGCGCAAGGAGTCTCGTTGAGGCGCGCGATGCGCGCGCGCTGCTTCTGGGGGGAGAAGCGACGGCCGCGCATCGGTCGCGTATTGAGAATCTCCACCGGGCGGCTATTGCGGCGCGCGACGAGGCGCGCCAGCGGCTCGCTGAAGCCCAGCAGTCGAAAACCGCCTGCGAGACGCGTCACGCCCATTGTGCAAGCGCGGCGGAAAGCGCGGCGGCGCGCGCCGTGCAAGCGCGCGCGGTCTTTGCAATGGCGCTCGCGGGCGCTGGCGTCGACGAGGCGACTGCGGCGCCTCTTCTTGCAATGTCGCGGGAAGAGCAGACGGAGCTGCGTCGCGCCGTCGAAGCGGCGGAAGCCGAGCGCGCGGCGGCCGAGGCCGCCGTCAGGGCGCGGCAGGTTGATTACGATGAAGCCAAGGCCGTCGCCCCGGCGGAAGTTTCGCGTGAGCAGCTCGCCGCGGAGGAGAAGAGTATCGCTGGTCGCCTCGACGAATTGTCGGCGCGGCTCGGCGCGCTGCGCGAGCGTGGCGCGAAGGACGATGAGGCGCGGGAACGCGCGACAGCGCTCGCCGACGAGCTCGAACGGGCGCGCGTAAGCGCCAAACTCTGGGGCGAGATCAATGAAGCCATCGGATCGGCGAGCGGCGACAAGTTCCGCCGTTTCGCGCAGGCCGCGACGCTGCAGCATCTCGTCGCGCTCGCCAATCAGCGCCTGGCGCTGCTTGCGCCGCGCTATGCCCTGGAGCGCTCGGGCGACGCCGGATCGCTGGGCCTCCAGATCATCGACCGCGATCTTGGCGACGAGCGCCGTTCGACGCGTTCGCTCTCCGGCGGGGAGCGCTTCCTCGCGTCGCTGGCGCTTGCCTTAGCGCTTGCCGGACTCGAGGGGCGCGATTCATTCGTCGACACGCTGTTCATCGATGAAGGATTCGGCGCGCTCGATTCCGCGACCCTCGACGTCGTCATAGACGCGTTGGAGACGCTGCAGGGGCAGGGCAGGCGGGTGGGGGTGATCAGCCATGTCGATTCGCTCCAGCAGCGCATCGCCACGAAAATCTGCGTCGAGCGACGAGGCGGCGGAGTCAGCGTGGTACGGCTGCGCGCGCCGAATTACGCGTGACCCGTGATGCCACGCCAACCCCGAAAGAAGTAGCCGATCGATTCTTCCCCAGGGGATGAGTCGCGCCGAAACAGCCCCAAATTTGCGGCGACGAATCCAAAAAAAACGGCTGCTGTGGCGGCAAAGCCACAAAAAACAATGATCAGCCGCCAGGACTGTGGCGCTGGCGCCACACCTGCTGTCCCTTGCAGCGTCACATTACAGCTAGGGCAAAGATTGTCACGGCTCTGTCATCCAGCGTCGGCTTCACTGTCGCCCGAAAGTTAACCGGGGGATCAAACTTATGAAACTTGGAGTTGGACAACGCGCGCTCGCCATCGCTGCGTTCGGCTTAATTGCGACGGCTTCGGCCACTCCGGCCGCGGCCGACACCGCGTCCGAACTTCGCGAGTTGAAGGCGCGGCTGCAGCAGCTTGAAGCGCAGGTCGCCAAGCAGCGCGCCGAGGTCAAGCACGCGACCAATATCGCGAACGCCGCTCAGGCGCATGTCAGTAAGGACGGTCATGGCCATCCGCCGCCGCCGCCGGTCTTCGTCAGCTTCAAGAACGGCCTGTTCGTCGAGACCGAGGACAAGGCCTTCTCGATCCATATCGGCGGCCGTGTCCACGCGGACGGCGGCTGGCAGAGCGATCCGGCCAATGGCGACGCGAGCAATGTGCTGCTGCGCCGCGCCCGTCTCGACATCGCCGGCAAGGCGTTCAAATATTGGTATTACCGGACGCAGTTTGAATTCGGCGGAAGCAGCGGCTCCGTAAGCTCAGCCAACGTCCGCGACGCTTGGTTGGCGTTCAAATACCCGCTTTTGACCACCGTTGGACTTCCCTACCAGTGGCCCGTCGTCATTCAGTTGGCCAACCAGCTTCGGCCTCTTGGTCTCGAGGCGATGAGCACCTCGAACTCCGGCATCACCTTCATCGAGCGTTCGATGATGTCGGACGCCTTCAACACGCCAAGACGACATCTCGGCGCGTCGATCTCCAGCGGCGGTCACAATTGGGGCGTCAAGGCCGGCATCTACAGCACCAGTCCGCAAGACGCGGCCATCCGTCCAACCAACAATAAACTGGGTCAGTATTGGGAAGTTGACGGCCGCGCGGTCTTCCTGCCGATCCGCACCGAAGAAGATCTGATCCATATCGGCGCCACGGGCCGCTATTACCAAAACAATGGCGCGAGCGGCACTTCGAACGACGAACTGCTCGTCGGACGCGGCGTGCGCAACGAAGCCAATGCGCTCAACACGCGGCTGCTCGGCACGCCGGATATGGCGTGCAATCCGGGCGGTCCGTTCAATCTCGCTGGTTCAGTGTGGGCGTCTAACCCGGCGTTCGGCGGCTCGCTCGTTCAGACCAACTGTCTAAAAAACTCCACCCAGTTCAACGTCGAATTCGTGGCCATTCACGGGCCCTTCAGCATTCAGGCCGAATACTCTCAGGCCTACTACAACCGCAACTCCTACAACTCGGCTGCTCTGCTGATTACCCCCGGTGCGCTTACGGGCGTTCCCGCGCTTCAGGCGTCGCGGCTCGCTGCGGGACAGGGTCTCCAAAGTTCCGCAGCATTTGACGGCTTTTATGCGCAGGCTCAGCTGTTCTTGACCGGCGAAACGCGCATCACCGCCTACACGGACATCGAGCACAACATCAACACGCCCTATACCTTCTCGACGGCGCCCAAGATCCTCAATCCGATCAGCAAGGGCGGCTATGGAGCTTGGGAAGTCGCGGCGCGCTGGAGCTCGATCAACCTCGACAACGGCTCGCAAGGCGCCTGGAGCTATCTCCCGGCCTATGGCGCGCTTGGCCTCGTTCCCGGCGTCGCCACCCCCGGTGGTCTATTCCCGGCTGTTCTCGCCGCGAATTCGGTCGGGCTCACCGGCGGTCGCGTCAACAAGATCACGCTGGGTCTGAACTGGTATCCGGAAAAGGGCTACCGCTTCCTGTTCAATTACGGCCGCGTCCTTGCCAATGTCGCGCCATTCAACCAGCCCTGGCTCAGCGCGAACGACACCAACTCCTTCCTCACCCGCGCGGAAGTCTGGTGGTAACAGTCTCTCCCATCTGACTCTCAAGCAATCCCGCTGGGTTCTCCCGGCGGGATTTTTGTTTTGATCTACGTTTGCGGGAACCGCGCAGGGGCAGGGCTTCACACGAAATCCGTTCGAACGGCTCGGATTGTCATTCCCGACGCGCGCCATGCGCGATCGGGAATCCAGAGCAAAACCAGCTTTCTTGAATTGGCTCTGGATTCCCGGTCAGGCCTTTGGCCTGCCGGGAATGACGCCGTCCAAGCGAACGAATTAGCCGGAATCCATATCACTCGTGCCACATGCGGATCAGATCGCCGATGATTTTGAGCTGCAGATCGGCGATCGCGTCATGTCCGTTCTTTTCCATATAGGCGCCAAGGACGGCATTAAGATCGCGTAGAACTTTGCGGCGGCCTTCGTCGCGGATGCGACTCTTGATCCAGCCGACGCAGGCGAGACGGCTGCCGCGCGTCACCTTGGCGACGCGATGCGTCAGGCCGGTCGAATAGACGAAGATGCTGCCGATTTTCGGTTTGACCTTGATGAGCCCGTGCTCCTGCTCGAGCACAAGTTCGCCGCCATCGTAGTTGCTGTGATCCTCCAGAAACAAAGTGAAGGACAAATCGCAGCGCACGCCTTCCATGATCGGCGAATCCGAATGATTGCCGTATTCCATTCCCTCGTCGTAGCGATTGATGATCACGCCGACGAGCTTCTCCGGCATCGCGAAAAGATCGACGCCCGGGTGCGCAAGAATCAGTGACTTGATCTCGTCGACGACTTTGCCTGCCTTCCGCTCGTCAAGCTGAAGATTTTTCTTGACGTTCGCCGCCATTCCGCCGGCCGTGGACGCCCCCGAAACGAAGGGCGCGTTGAGAATGCGCTGGCGGAACCGCGCGCATTGGTCTTCGTCGAGGAAATCATCGATGAGCAGCACGTTCGTCGCTTTCTACAGGAATATGTCGCATCCGTCCCTCGCCACGCTCTACGAGAACATGCCGTTACGATAAAGCCGAGCGGAGTGCGTTGTGATCGGCCTATGAGCTTCCGATCTTGCATCGGCTGCATACTGGAGTGCACGGCAAAATGCCTAAAGATCGCGGGCGCAGCAAGTCTGGCTGTCTGGAGGAGCAGGACTCGGTCCTCGCGATGGCGGAGTTCGCCTAACGCAAGCGCGAGCAGGCGTTGTTGGAGGACCAGCGCCGAGGAGGCAAGAATGTCGCTAACCATTCGTTAAGGTTAACGCCGCACCCTGTGGCCGAACATAAAGGGGACGTGCGGGGCTGGATTTGGCGATTCGGCGGGCGAAGCAAGCATCCGTCCTGGCGGCGATAGGGGCGTTGCTCTCGACAGGCGCTCGCGCATCCGACAGCGCCATCGAGGCGCGATTGCGCATGCTGGAAGCGGAGATCGCCAGGCTTCGTCCACTGGAAGCCGAGGTCGCCAAGCTTCGTCAGGACGCACGCAAAGCAAAATCGCAAAGCGCGACAGCGAAGGATCATTCACAGCAAAGCGCATCGAATATCGCCAACGCCGCGGCGTCCAAGGGGGCGTCCGATACGCCCCCACGGCCGCCAGTGTTCGTCAGCTTCAAGAACGGCCTCTTCGTCGAGACCGAAGACAAGGCGTATAGCTTCAAGGTCGGCGGCCGCATCATCATCGACGGCGGCGGCATCGCTCTGCCGCTCAACGGTTTCGACAATCAGGTCGGCGGGCGCCAGCTTCGGCTCGAGGTCGAAGGCAAGGCCGCGCAGATCTACTTCTACAAGCTGCAATACGACTTCACCGGAACAAGTCAGATCACCGGCGTCAATCACGTGTACGGCGGCATTCGCGACGCCTATTTTGGCATCCAAAGCCCGCTGTTCACGCTGCCTTTCGCCAAGGAGCCGGCCTACGTCATGGTCGGCAGCATGTTCGAGCCCTTCAGCGTCGAGGCGATCAATTCCTCAAAATACCGCGATTTCATCGAACGCTCGCTTGCGGTCGACACCTTCCAGCCGGATCGTCATATCGGCCTTGCAATGGGCGCCTACGGCGACGACTGGACCTTCAAGGGCGGCATATTCAGCACCAGCTTTGGCGATGCGAGCCTGAACCCCGCGCGTGGTTATCCGGCGACCTGGGGCATTCCGCGACTTTACATACCCAACGCGGGCGGCGGCGCGCCATTCCCGTCCAACACGACTTGGTTCCAAGCCACAGGCGGCGGGCAGTATTTCGACGTGAGCGGCCGCTTGACCTATGCGCCGATCCACACCGAGCATGATCTCCTCCACGTCGGGGCCTCCGGCCGGTACCATCAGCCAAACGACTCCACGGCGGTGAACAACGACCGGGTCCTTGCGCTGGGCAACCGCGTCAGATCGGAAGCCAATATCCTCGGGCAGGGCCTCATTGGCACGCCGGATCTTTCCTGCGGAACGATCGTGGGACCAATCCCCCAAAACCTCTTCAACAGCTCCGCCTTCGCCGGAAAATGCACCAAGAGCGTCGAATCCTTCGGCGTTGAATTGGCGGCGTCGCATGGGCCGTTCGGCATCCAGGCGGAATATTTCGGCGCCTTTTACAACCGCGATCAAAACGCGATCAACCGTGCGACCTATCTAACGGCGGCTTCGGCGGCGACCGGCGTCATTCCCGTTAACGGCTCTCTGGTTCCGTTCAATCCGGGAGGACGGTCGGCCTATTTCGACGGCTATTACATCCAGGGCACATATTGGATCACCGGCGAGGAGCGCGCGCAGTCCTATGATATCCGCGATAAGAACGGCGCAACCTTTAATCAGCTCAAGATCAAAAATCCCCTCAGCGCAGGCGGTTACGGAGCCTGGGGCTTGGCTGCGCGCTTCAGCTCCGTTGACCTCAACAACGGGCCCTACAACGGGAATACCCTCTATAACCTGCTGGCGCTGACGACCTTCGTCACGCCAAATCCATTCGCCCGGACCTACATCGCCAACGCCGGGATCAACGGCGGCCGTCAGCAGAATCTTACGATCGGCGTGAACTGGTACCCGGACGTGGGCATCGCATTCCAGGCGAACTGGACGCGCGTGATGAACATCGTCGCGCCATTGAACCTTTACAACGGCGGTCCGCTCCCCATGCTTCTCGGCGCCAACTATACCGGCGCGCATCCCAATTTGTTCGAGGTTCGCGCCAAGATTTATTGGTAAGCGGCGCCACCTTCAGGCAAACGACCGCCGGCGGGCGTTTCCTTATACGCCCTGCGATGCTATATCTCGTGGAATCTAATCCGCCGAAAGGGAGCGTTCGGCTTCGCCGATGAGGTCGCTTGTGACGACGCTCAGGCGCCTCGTGGGGCGTCCATTTCCCCGGCGCTACGGGTTGAGAACGCGCATGAACCGCTATGACCGCCAGCCTCAGCCCGCTGAAGAGGCTGTCGTCGAATACCTTGACGGCGAATATCGCGTGCGCAAGCCCGGCGCCTATGTGCGCTGCGCGGTGACCGGCGAGCCGATCCCGCTCGAGGATCTGCGCTATTGGAACGTCGATCTGCAGGAGCCTTACAGCGGGCCGCACGCTAAGCTGATGCGTCTTGGCGTGAAGAAGCCCGATTAAGGCTCAGAGCGGCGCGCCTTGCACAGCCCGCGAAGCGCCTCGTCTAGAACGTCGGCGTCATCGAAAACGAGAGTGACGGGTAGCGTATCGACGCCGAGCGTCGCAAGCTGGCGGCCCATCCGCGCCGCATCCTTTTCCGTCGTGACGAGCCGCGCGCCATGCTCGTGCCGCAACTTCGATAGCATCGCGTAATCGTCGCGAGTGAAGCGGCGGTGATCGCCGAATGAAACCTGCGCCGCGACTTCGGCGCCGCATCCTTCCAGCAAGCAGAAGAATTTCTCTGGCCGCGCGATGCCGGCGAAAGCGACGACGCGCGCGCCTTGCATCGCTTCGGCGGCTCCGCTGTCGGGCGCCAAACGCGCGGCGATAATTGGTTTGTTCGCGCGCGCAGCGATGTCGCGCCCGCGTTCGCCGTCGCCGATCACGACCAGAATATCCGCCGCCGCAAGCTGCGCATCGAGCGGCGCGCGCAACGGTCCGGCCGGGATGCAGCGGCTGTTGCCGGCGCCATAGTCCGAGTCGATCGCGATGAGCGTCAGGTCGGGCGCGATGCGACGGCTGTGGAAGCCGTCGTCGAGAATGACGACGGTGGCGCCTTGGCGCTGCGCCAAGTCTGCGCTCGCAAGTCGGTCAGAGCCGACGATCGTCGGCGCGGCGCGCGCAAGCAGCAGCGCTTCGTCACCGACGTCGTCGGCGCCGTGACGCGTCAGGTCCACCAAGAAGGAGGACGTTCCGCCGCGCCTTCGGCGATAACCCCGGGTGAGAAGGGCAGGGCGCTCTCCCGCCGCGTTGAGACGCTGAGCGATGGCGATGGCGAGCGGCGTCTTGCCGTCGCCGCCTGCGGTCAGTCCCCCAATGACAATCGTCGGTAAATTGGCGCGCGGCGCCTCGCGCGCGAGCCGCTTGCGTGCGATGCCGCCATAGAGCGCGCCGAGCGGAGACAGCAGCCGCGCCGCCGCGCCGTCTTCACGCCAGAAGGCGGGCGCGCGCATCTCAAAAAGCGGCGCCGCGCGCGACGCTCATTGCTGGGCCACCGCCATTTGCGCGAGATAGGGTTCGACGGCGGTCATGATGCCGCGCGAGGCGCCGCCCAGTCTCTCGACAGTTTCGCCGGCGGCGCGCCCCATTTTGCGCATGCGCGATGGTTCGGAGAGGAGATAGTGCGCGGCCCGCGCCAGCGATGCGGCGTCTGTAACGCGCGCAGCGGCTTTTGCGGCTGCGAGTTCGCCGTAGACTTCCGTGAAGTTTTCGACATAGGGGCCATGCAAAATGGCGCAGCCGAGCTTCGCCGGCTCGATTGGATTTTGTCCGCCGCCGGGCAGCAGCGACTTGCCCATCAGGACGACCCCGACGCTTCGAAAAACGAGGCCAAGCTCGCCGACGCTGTCGACAACGTAGACGTCGACGTCGCGCCGCGGCTCGCCTTCCTGCGAACGCAAGGCCGCAGTCAATCCTCTGGCGCGGGCGGCTTCGACGATCTCGGCGCCGCGCTCCCGATGACGCGGCGCGATGATCGTCAGCAGCGACGGGGTTTGCGCGGCCATGTCGACATGCGCGTCGAGCACGAGGTCCTCTTCGCCCGGATGGGTGGAGACCGCCGCCCACGCCGGCCGCCCGCCGATCGCGCCATTGAACTCGGCAAGCTTTGAAGAGTCGGCCGGCGGCGGCGGCACGTCGAATTTGAGATTGCCGGCGATGCGCACGCAGCGCGCGCCGAGCGCCAGAAAGCGGGCCGCATTATCGGAATCCTGCGCGAGGCAAAGATCGACGGCGCCGAAGACGGATTTCGCCGCTCCGGGAACCGCCCGCCAGCGCTCGGCGGATTTGCGGGAGATGCGGGCGTTGGCGAGAACCAGCGGCGCGCCGCGCGCGCGCACGGCCGCGACGATATTGGGCCAAAGCTCTGATTCGGCGAAGACCGCGATGTCGGGTCGCCAGTGATCGAGGAAGCGTTCGACGAATTTCGGGGCGTCGACCGGCGCGTATTGATGAAAGGCGCCCGCGGGCAAGCGCGCGCTGAGAACGCGCGCAGACGAGACGGTGCCGCTTGTCACGAGCACGTCGAGTCCGCGCTGAATGAAACGGTCGATGAGCGGCAGCAGCGACAGGCTTTCGCCGAGGCTCGCGCCGTGCAGCCAGACGAGTCGTCCGCGCGGTCGGGGGCGATTCGACTCGCCCATGCGTTCGGCCAACCGCGCGGGATCTTCCTTGCCATGGTTGGCGCGCCAATTGAGCGCGGCGCTGGCGAAGGGCGTCGCCGCGATCGTCGCCAGCCGGTACACTGTCAGAAGCGACATGTTTCCAATCTATTAAAATCCGGTCCACATGCGCCATCTGACGGCGTCTTCTCCGCGCGTCGGGCCAACCGGAATGACACTTCTATGCCTGGCAATACCGGCGAATTTTGGAAGGCCGCCTATAGCTTCTCCACATCCGGATCGAGCAGCCGATAAAGGTGCACCACGAAATAACGCATATGCGCATTGTCCACCGTGGATTGCGCTTTAGCTTTCCATGCGGCGAGCGCGCTATCATTGTCCGGATAGATGCCGACGACGTCGAGCTTGCTCGGGTCGCGGAACGCGACGCCGTCGAGCGTTTCCAGCTCGCCGCCAAATACAAGATGCAACAGCTGTTTTTCTTTCTTCGCCGAGGTTGCTTGCGTCGTCTTGTTCATAATTTTCCTTCCAAGACCTCCCGCGCCAGCGCGAGGCTATCGTCGAACAGCGATTTCGGAGCCGCGATGAGCATGTCGCGGGCGAGCGACGGGCGATTATAGGTGAGCGCGACGCCCTCCGGCTCGCTCAACATGGCGCCCGCTTCTGCGAGGAGAATATCCGCGGCGGCGATGTCCCAGTCGCGCGCATTGGGCGCGGCGACCACGATATCATGCCGGCCGGAGGCGATATCGGCAAGCCGCAGCGCGAGCGAGGGCGTTCGCGGCGCCATCACGAATCCCCGTGGCGACGCGGCCAGCCGGTCCTGCATCGTACGAGGCGCGACGAGCGCCGCGCCGGCGATTTCGGCGCGCTGCGGCGCGATGAGGGGGGAGCCGTTGAGGAAGGCGCCGAGACCGAGCGCGCCGATGTAAGTCTCGCCCAGCGCCGGCGCGTGGATGATCCCGGCGACCGGCCGGCCGCCAACCACCAGAGCGATGGAAACCGACCAACGCGCGTCGCCGCGCGAGAACGCCAGCGTTCCATCGATCGGATCGACCACCATCAAGGCGTCGCGCGCCAGCCGCTCGGCGGTGTCGACGCTCTCTTCGGAAAGCCACGCCGCCTCGGGCGCAATGCGCGCCATCTCATGGAACAGGAACCGATCGACGGCGAAATCGGCCTCGGTGACCGGCGAGCCGCCGCCCTTGTAGGACACTGCGGCGGTCGTGGTTTCGCCCAGGCGGAAATAAGCCATGGCGATGTCGCCGGCCCTGCGCGTGACGCTCTCGAGTTCTGGAAGAAAAGCGGCGAGTTCTGCTTGGCTGGAGCCCATCATGAGGAGGAGTAGGTGAGGCGCCGGCGGGCCGCAAGCGGGCGCGTTGCGCAGAATAGGAGCAATTTGAACGAATTCGTTTTCATGGACTTCACTCTCATCGCCTAAACCATGCGTAGAAGCAATGATTTACGTGCTGTTCACCAGGCTTTTTAGGGCCTTCGCGGGCAGGCTGCGGCAATATAAGCGCCGAAACGGAATTCAAGCTGCAAGGAGCGATCGATGGTTGAGGCCAATACTGCGCGCAGGATCGACGAAAGGGTCTTCGTTCAGCGTGACCGCCGCGCCGACGGCGGGGCGCGGCGCATCCGCGTGACCCGGGAGGACGTCTTGATCTCCCGTCGATTTAGCGGCGTCTCCATGGTCATCTCGGTGCCCGTCACCGCCTATTGCGGCGTCGCCCTCGAGGTGCAGCCCGCGGACGACGGATCGCCGCGCTACGTTCTTTCGCTGGCGCACCGCGACCCGGACCTCGACATTCTTCTCGGCGAGACTCAAGACTGCGGCGCCGCCGCATCCGACTGGCGTCATTGGGCGGCCTGGCTTGGGCTGCCGCGGGTCACCGAGGAAGATGGCGCGCTGCGTTCGCGCGAGAGCGTTGACGAAGAGATCGCCGCCGCCTTCGTGCGCCGGCGCTGCGAGACCAGTTTGGGCAAGCGTCGTCCGCGATTTCTCATGCGCCGCAAGGCTGGCGACTCGCGCCGCGCCAAGGTCGTGCATGGCGACGAGCGCGAGATCATTTCTTATGAATGAAGCGTCTCCTGCGCGGCCGACGCGCCAAGGACGATCTTCTCGAAGCCTTCGCGGATTTCCTGCTCCTTGAGCTTCCTGCCGATGAAGACGAGGCGCGATTCGCGCTTCTCGCCTTCCTTCCATTCTCGCTGCAAATCGCCATCGAGGATCTGATGGACGCCTTGGAACACGAACCGCCGCGGCTCGTCCTTGAAGGCGATGATTCCCTTGCTGCGCAGAATGTCAGGTCCGTCGCGCTGAATCAGATCGTTCAGCCAGGGAACGAATCGTTCAGGATCGACCGGGCCCTCGTGGCGGATCGAGACGGAATGCATCTCGTCGTCATGGAAATGCTTCAGCCCGGCGTGAGGCGCGTGATGATTTTCATGCTCATGCTCATGCTCATGGCCATGACCGTGCTGATGATCGTGGTCGTGATGATCATGGCCGCAATCTGGACTGCACTCATGATCATGGCCGTGATGCGCATCATCATGATCGTGACTCGTCGACTCCTCGGCTTCGAGGAACGCCGGCTCGATCTCCAGAATCCGGTCGAGGTCGAAGGCGTTGCGCTCCAAAACCGCCTGCAGGGGAACGTCCGACCTCACCGCGCGATGCAAAGCGGCGTAGGGATTGATCGCGCGGATGCGGCCTTCGACTTCCGCGAGCTCATCGGCTGAAACGAGATCTGTTTTGTTCAGGACGATCACATCAGCGAAGGCGATCTGACTCTTCGCTTCCGGCGCGTCCTTCAGCCGCTCGCCAAGCCATTTGGCGTCGGCGACCGTCACCACCGCATCGAGCCGCGCCGCCTCCTTGACGTCAGCATCCATGAAGAAAGTCTGCGCGACGGGCGCCGGATTGGCGAGTCCCGTCGTCTCGACGACGATCGCGTCGAACTTGCCGCGTCGGCGCATCAGACCTTCGATGATGCGAATGAGATCGCCGCGCACGGTGCAGCAGATGCAGCCGTTGTTCATCTCGAAGACTTCTTCGTCGGCGCCGACGACAAGGTCATTGTCGATGCCGATCTCGCCGAATTCATTGACGATGACGGCGTAGCGCCGGCCATGCTGCTCGGTGAGAATGCGATTGAGAAGCGTCGTCTTGCCGGCGCCGAGATAGCCGGTGATGACGGTAACGGGGATTTTCTCGGTCAATTCCGCTTACTCCAGTTTCGTTCGCCCCCACCCTGTCCCTCCCCCGCAAGCGGGAGAGGGGACCCTAATGATCGGCCTTGCGCGAAACTCTCTAAGAGGGCCGGCCTGCTCCCTCTCCCACGAAGTGGGGGAGGGGTGGGGAGGGGGCTACTGCGCCAAGGCTTTCGCCAATTGTCTTACATTGTGGCGCATCATGTCGATATAGGTCGCGCCATCGCCCTTGGCGTCGGACAGCGCATCGGAATAGAGCACGCCGCCCATCCGGGCGCCGGTCTCGCTGGCGATCCTTTTGGCGAGGCGCGGATCGGCGATGTTTTCGATGAAGACCGCCCGAACCTTATGCGCCCTGACCGCGTCGATGATCTTCGCCACGTCGCGGGCGCTGACGTCAGCCTCCGTCGACACGCCCTGCGGCGCGATGAACTCGACGCCGTAGCGCGCGGCGAAATAGCCGAAGGCGTCATGAGTCGAGACGACGCGGCGACGCTCCTGGGGAATGGCGGCGATCGCCTGCTGGATTTCCGCGTCGAGCGCGTCGAGCCTGGCGAGATAGGCGTCGGCGTTGGCCTTATAGGTCTGGGCGCCCTCAGGATCGACGGCCGTCAGCGCTTCCCGGATGGCCTCGACATAAACTTTTCCGTTGGCGACGTCCTGCCAGGCGTGCGGATCTTGTCCCTCTTCGTCCTTTCGCGCAGTGACGCCTTTGCCCAAAGTGAACACCTCGCCCTTGCTTTTGGCGGCAGTGACGAGACGGTCGAGCCAGCCTTCAAATCCGAGCCCGTTGACGAAAATCAGCCAGGCTTGCGCGATGCTGCGGCCGTCGGCCGGACTGGGCTGGTAGACATGGGCGTCGCCGTCGGGCCCGACGATGGTGGTGACGGAAACCCGGTCGCCGCCGACCTGCCGCACAAGATCGCCGATAATCGAAAAGCTGGCGACGACGGGAATTTTCTGCGCCTGCGCCATCGCTGGCGCGACGAATGCGGCGAGTGAAAACGCTAGCGCGCTGCGGCGTGTAAGCATCGCTTTCATCCTTCGAGATGCCGGCGCGGCCGTTTCAACCGCAGCACGCCGCCGGCGCGGCCAAAAATCATCGAGAAAAAATAGACGACGCCCGCGGCGAGAATGATGGCGGGTCCCGTCGGCGCGCTGGTCTCGTTGGAGAAGACGAGACCGCCGTAACAGCAGAGGGCGCCGATCGCCGCGGCGAGGGGCAGGGCGATGGCGAGATCGCGCGTCCACAACCGCGCCGCAGCGGCGGGAAGCATCATCACGCCGACGGCCATCAGCGTGCCGAGCGCATGAAAGCCGGCGACGAGATTGAGCACCACCAAGGCGAGGAACAGGAACGGCGTGAATTCGCCGAATGTGCTCGTCTGCCGTAAGAACAGAGGATCGAGCGTATCCAACACCAGCGCTCGGTAGAAAACCGCCAGCAGAATGAGCGTGACGGTCGAGACGCCGACGAGCAGCAGCAGCGCTGCGTCGTCCAGTCCGACGACCGAGCCGAAGAGCACGTGGAGCAGATCGACGTTTGAGCCGCGCAGCGATACGAGCGTCACGCCCAGCGCCAGCGAGACGAGATAGAAGGCCGCGAGCGACGCGTCCTCGCGCAGCGTCGTAAATCGCGAGGCCGCGCCGGCGGCGAGCGCGACGACGAGTCCGGCGAAGAGGCCGCCGAAGGTCATCGCGGGCAAAGACAGCCCGGCGACGAGATAGCCGACGGCGGCCCCAGGCAGGATCGCATGGGACAACGCGTCGCCGGCAAGCGACATGCGCCGAAGGATCAAGAAGACGCCGAGCGGCGCGCCTGAAAGCGCGAGCGCCAGGGAGCCGACAAGCGCCCGTCGCATGAATTCATAATCGGCGAATGGCGTGACGAAGACCTCAGTGAACATGCAGACGATCTTCGGTTTCAAACTCATCGCGAAGACATTCGCGCGCGCGCTCGTCGAAGGCTTCCGACATGGCGCGCGCGCGGATGAGATTCTTTTCGCAAAGGGCGTCGCGCGTGTCGCCCCAGAAGATGCACTCGCGGGCAAGCAGCAGCGTGCGCGGGAAAGCGCGGCGGACGATGTCCAATTCGTGCAGAACGGCGACGACGGTGCGCCCTTCGGCGCGCCATCGCGCGATCAAGGCCAAAAGATCGTCGATCGTCGCTGCGTCGATCGCGCCGAAAGGCTCGTCGAGAAGAATGACCGGCTGATCCTGGACGATCAGACGCGCGAACAGCGCCCGTTGCATCTGTCCGCCGGACAGGGTTTCGAGCGTCCGCGATTCGAAGCCGACGAGTCCGACCGTCTCGATCGCCGCGCCCACCCGAACCTGCTCGCCCGCGTTCAGCGCCCCGAAAAGACCGACGCGCGCCAGAGCGCCCATGGCCACGAAATCGCGCACGTTGATCGGGAAAGCGCGGTCAATGTCGACGACCTGCGGCAGATAGGCGACGGCGCGCGGCGACAGGTCGCCGAAATGGATATCTCCGCCGAGCGGCGTCAGCAGCCCGGCGAGCGCTTTGAGCAGCGTCGACTTGCCGGCGCCGTTCGGGCCGCAGACGGCGAGTCCTTCTCCGGGGGCGATTTCGCCCTCAAGGTGATGAACCGCGGGGCGACGATCATAGCCGAGGGTGAGATTGACGAGCCGGATCGCCGGCGCATTGGCGGCCGCGCTCAATGCAGCGCCCAGTAGGCGCTGGCCCACAAGGCCGCAAGAAGCAGCGCGGCGACGATAACGCGGGCGCCGGCGGAAGCTCCGAGAGCTGTGAGCCGCGCCTCTCGAGCGCCAGCGGCTGCGCCGGCGCGCACATGCTGGGGCACGGCGCGTTCTTGCGTCGTCATGTCGAACATAACCAATGTTATATTATAACGCCGGGATTGAACAAGGCGTCATGCGCCTCGCCAGCGCGGATAAGGCGCCGGGGAGCGCCGCGCTAAGTATAGGTTGAGGCGCGTTCGCGCCAATCGGCCGTGGACAGGGGAAGGCGATTCTGTTATCCCGTGCCGCACGGGTCAGGCGCTCCGTCAGCGCCCGGAGACCTATTATCTATTAAAGCCGCTCAACGACGGAGCCGTCGCGGCGGATCCCAAACACAGGATGGATACGTGCAAGTTCTCGTTCGCGACAACAATGTCGATCAGGCGCTCAAGGCTCTGAAAAAGAAGATGCAACGCGAGGGCATCTTCCGCGAAATGAAACTGCGCGGTCATTATGAAAAGCCGTCCGAGAAGCGCGCACGCGAGAAGGCCGAAGCGGTCCGTCGCGCCCGCAAGCTGGCCCGCAAGAAGCTCCAGCGCGAAGGCCTGCTGCCGGTGAAGGCGAAGCCGGTCGGCGCCCGCTGATCTGGCTAGAGCTGTCGAATTCTCGCCGGATTGCACGCGCCTTTTAAAAATTGCGCATAGATTGAGACACGGGGAAGACGCATTGCGGCTGGGAGGATCTGAAGGCATGGGCTTTTGCCGTGCGGCGACGTCGCGTCGCCAAGCTTCGCTCCTATCTGGTCAGGCCCTAACGCGCGGCGCGGCGGCGCTCGCCATCATCGCTCTGGCGGGCTGCGAAACCGCGAGCGGCATCCGGCCGCCGGGACGCGGCATCGCCGAGATCGCCGACACCGACCCGAACTCCGCCTCCGTCAACATTAATTCGCTCACCGAAGTGATTCGGCGCAATCCGTCGAGCGCTGAGGCGTACGACACCCGCGGCGTCGCTTACGCTCGGGTCGGGCGGTTCCAGGAGGCGGTCGCCGACTTCACGCAGGCCATCAAGCTCGAGCCAAATAATTCGGCGGCCTACACCAATCGCGCGCTCGCGCTCCGCCAAATGGGCCAGAGCGACGCCGCCCGCGCCGACTTCGACCGAGCGATCGAAGTCAATCCCAAACATGCGCCGGCTTACGTCGGTCGCGCCAACCTGCTGCGCGCCCAGGGCAACCTTGATCAGGCGCTTGCCGATCTCGACCAGGCCATTCGCCTCAATCCCGAAAGCGCGCAGGCGTTTCATGCACGCGGGCTGATCCATCAGAAACGCGGCGATGATGCGCGCGCCGTGACCGATTTCGACAACGCCATCGACCGCGATCCCTTTGCGGCGGCGCCCTACCTGGCGCGCGGCGAAAGCCTGGTCACGCTCGGCAAATACGACAAGGCGGTCGAGGATTTCAACGCCGCGCTCAACGTCGACAGCAAGAGCGCGCTCGCGTGGGCCTGGCTCGGCGTCGCTTACGACAAGAGCGGCGACCGCTCCAAGGCGCGGGAATCCTTTCAGCGCGCGCTCACGCTCGATCCGCAGCAGCCCCTCGCCAGACAGGGCATGGGACGCGGCTAGCGCAGGTTCCGAAAAGTTGACGGACTTTTTCGATGGAACCTGCTCCACCATTTTGATTTTGAGCGATTCCTTATCGATCACATGATTCCATGTGATCGGGAAGCGCTCTAGTCTCGCGAGACGCGCTGGTCCTCGCGCCATTGCCGGTAAATCGCAATCGCGAAGGCGACGGCCAGCACCAGCACGCAGCCGGCAATCGAAAGCCCAAGTTCGAGCGCGCCGTGGTTCGTGACATGCACGAATGTGGGCAGGGCCGGGTCGGCGCCCGCCATGTCGCCCGCGACCCAGCCGAGAAGGCCTGCGCCGGCCCAGACCAGCGCCGGAAATCTCTCCAGCACCTTCAGCAGCGCGCCCGCGCCGAACATCACGATCGGCACCGAAACGAGAAGCCCGAAGACGATGAGATTGGTCGAGCCATGCGCCGCCGCCGCGATGGCGATCACATTGTCGAGCGACATCACGGCGTCCGCCATAATGATGGCGCCGACCGCGCTCCAGAGGTTGGGTTTGGCCTTGACGTCGGAATGCTCGGCTTCGTCGATCAGCAGTTTCACAGCGACGATGAGCAGCAGAATGGCCCCGACAATTTTCAGATAGGGTACCGCCATAAGCTCGACGACGACGAGCGTGAAAGCGATGCGCAGTATGACGCCGCCAAGCGCGCCCAGAAATACGCCCCAGCGCCGCTGACGCACCGGCAGTTGTCGGCACGCAAGCGCGATCAAAATCGCATTGTCGCCCGAGAGCAGCAGGTTGATCCAGATGATCTCGAAGACTTCCCAGCCAAGGCTGAATTCCGGAGACATGCGCGCTTCTTACCTGCCGGGCGAGGCCCATTGCTGCGATTGCCAACGAACGGAGTCGCTAGGACGAACCCGCCTCGGCGCAATCCGCCTGATGCATTGGCGATGGGCGACTGCGGTCACCCGATGACTGAAGCTTTTCATCTGGAGGCGCCGCGCATCACGCTCTTGCATTAGCGGCATTTTACCGAAGAAGGAAGACGTCGCTAAGCTTATGTAGCCGCCGATTTTTGGTTTTCGCGAGGAACAAGGGGCTTCACCCTGTGTTCTTTCGGGAAAGGCGCGGCAAGTTCGACAATGGCGTCGGTTAAGTGCGCGCTGCAGGAGGTTACTATGGGCATGGCACAGCCAAACGCCAACCTTATCTCCAGCGATAAGGTCGAAGGCACGGATGTGTATGACGCGGCCGGCAACAAGATTGGCGAAATCGACCACCTGATGATCGATCGCGTTTCTGGTTCGGTTCGATACGCGATTATGACCTTCGGCGGCTTTCTCGGCATCGGCGAAGGCGAGCATCCCTTGCCCTGGAAGGCGTTCCGTTACGACACCAATCTTGGCGGATACATCGCGGATGTGACGGAAGAGCAGCTGCAGAACGCTCCCGAATTCGCTGGCGAAGAAAGCTGGAGCGATCGCGATTGGGAAAGCCGGCTGCACAGAAACTACGGGTCCTCCCCCTATTGGGAAGACACGACGACGTCGACGATGTCGAGAGACCGGTGACGTCTAAGTGACTTTGACCGAAGTGGGAACCCGCGGTAGGGCGGAGCCGTAACTGGCTCCGCCCTTTTTGCCGCCTATATGGCGTCGAAAGGATTATCCGAAAGGTCTTTGAAATGCGCGTCGGAGCTGCCGCATTTTTGCTTTTCTGCGCTTTGGGCTGTGGCGTCGCCGTCGCGAGGGCGGAAGACCGTCGTAGCGCAGAGCAAGACCGTCGTAGCGCAGAGATAGAATCAACTCTCAAGCGCATCAAACTTCCTCCAGGCTTCTCGATTTCGCTCTATGCTCTAGCGCCGCGGGCGCGCACGCTCGCCATCGGGCCAGAAGGAAAGACGATTTTTGTCGGCGCCGAGGAGAAGGACGTCTATGCGATCACGCCCGGCGAGAAGACGGCCGCTGCGGTCGAACGCTTCGCGCCGTCCATGCCATTCACGATGCCGCATGGCGTTTGCTTCTCAAACGGGGGCGCGCTTTTTCTCGTTGAGCGTAACCGCGTCACACGGTTCGACGATGCGGAAAGCACATGGCGCGACGCGGCGGCGAACGCCAAGATCGTCGTAAAATCAGGCGATCTCATTCCAAGGAACGAAGAGAGCCGCGGCCATGCCTCCCGCGTGTGCCGCGTCGGACCTGACGACAAGCTCTACATTTCCCTTGGCCAGCCGCACAATGTCACGCCGCGAGACAAGCTCGCGCTTTACGAGAAGACGGGAATCGGCGGCATCATTCGGATGAATCTCGACGGATCGCAGCGCGAAGTCTTCGCGACCGGCATTCGCAATTCCGTCGGCATGGCGTTCGACGCGGACGGATCGCTCTGGTTCACCGACAATCAGGTCGACTCGATGGGCGACGATCGGCCGCCTGGCGAAATCAATCGGGCCGACAGACCAGGACTGAACTTCGGCTTCCCCTGGTATGGCGGCGGACATGTGCGCACCAATGAATATGCGCGCGCTGAGCCGCCGAAGGACGTCGTCTTCCCTGTCGTGGAGACCGCGCCGCATGCGGCCGATCTTGGCATGATGTTTTACCGCGGCGACATGTTCCCGAAGGAATATCGAGGCGCGATGTTTTACGCGCAGCACGGATCGTGGGACCGGAGCGTCCCGATCGGCGCGCGCGTGATGGTCACGCGCGCCGGGACGACCGCGAGCACGCCATTCGCGGAAGGCTGGAACACCGGCTCCGGATACTATCTCGGCAGGCCGGTCGACGTTGCGGAACTTGCGGACGGCTCGCTTCTCGTCACCGACGACCAGAACGGCGCGATCTACCGGATCACCTACCAAGCGCCGTGAGGCGCGTCGTCAGCGCGCGCCCGTCATGACCCGTGCAGAGCGCCTCAATCATTCGACTCGCGTCAACGTCAGGCGTGTGCGCGAGGGTGAAATCGGCGGCGCGGCCCATTCCGCCGCGCTCGCTCAAGAGCTGCAAGGTCCTGCCGATCTGCGCATCGAGATGGCGGCGCAGCGCGGCGTCGCCCTTTTCCCGCAATCGCGCCGCGCGCTCTTTGGCGATCTGCGGCGCGACTTGCGGCATGCGCGCCGCCGGCGTTCCCGGACGTGGCGAGAAGGGAAAGACATGGAGATGCGTGAGATCGCAGGCATCGACGATGTCGAGCGTTGCGTCGAACATCTCTTCCGTCTCGGTCGGAAAGCCGACGATGAAGTCGGCGCCAAAGATGATGTCGGGCCGCCGCTTGCGTAGCGTGCGGCAGACCTCAATGGCGCTCTGTCGCGAGTGGCGGCGCTTCATGCGTTTCAAGATCAGATCGTCGCCGGACTGCAGCGACAGATGAAGATGCGGGCAAAGCCGCGAATCTTCCGCGAAAGTTTCGACGAGATCTTCGTCGACTTCAATGCAATCGACCGACGAGAGACGTAGCCGTTCAAGCTCCGGAAGGCGGCGCAGCAGCAGACGCACGAGGCGCCCGAGCGTCCAATCTCCGCCAAGGTCGACGCCGTAGCTCGTGAGATCGACGCCCGTCAGCACGATCTCCTTCTTGCCGCTCGCGACAAGCGCGCCGGCCTGCGCGACGACCTCACCCGGCGGCGCCGAGCGCGCCGCGCCGCGTCCGAAGGGAATGATGCAGAAGGTGCAGCGATGATCGCAGCCGTTCTGCACGGCAAGCAGACCGCGCGTGCCTTCAACGCTCGCAAGCGCGCGATTTGGCGCATGTTCGGCGAGAACCCGCGTCACCCCTTCAATCTGGGCGAAGCCTGGAGGATCGAGCCGCGCTGCGCAGCCCGCGACGACGATCTCGGCCTCTGGCCGCTCACGATGCAAGCGGCGGATCGCCTGACGCGCTTGCCGCGTGGCCTCGCCAGTGACGGCACAGGTGTTGACGATCACCGTCTCGCGCGCACTGGCGTGCGCTTTGGCGAGCTCCTGCGACTCGACGGCGTTAAGCCGGCACCCGAAGGTGACCACCTCGGCGTTGCGAAGCGGCGCGTTCACGCTAGGGCGCCCTGAAAGATCTGGGGATCGAGCCTGGTTTCAAATTCGAATTCGACCGGCCCCGTCATCAGCACATGATCGTCCGTCCGCCATTCGATCGTGAGATCGCCGCCCGGCAGGCGCAGACGCGCCGTGCGCTCGCCGAGCCCTGCGCGCGCGGCGGCGACGAGCGTCGCGCAGGCGGCCGAGCCGCAGGCCTTGGTCGCGCCGGTTCCGCGCTCCCAGACGCGCAGCAAAATATCGTCGCGCGAAAGCATCTGCGCGAAGGAGACATTGACGCGTTCGGGAAAGAGCGGATGGCGTTCGATGCGCGGGCCAAGCGTCTCGAGATCAAGCTGCGTCGCGTCGTCGACAAAGAACACGGCATGAGGATTGCCCATGCTCACCGCGGAGAAGCGCGCCGGCGCGCCGGCGATGGGCGGATCGAGCGCGACCTCGCGCGTATCCTCCACGGCGCGGGCGAGCGGAATCTCGCGCCAGCCCAACCGCGGACGACCCATGTCGACAGTGAAAACCGTATCGGCTTGACGGCGCGTTTCGATGAGGCCGGCGTCCGTCTCCAGACGCAGCGTGTCCTTGCCTTCGCGCGCCAGCGCATAGGCGACGCAGCGCGTGCCATTGCCGCAGGCGGCGGAGAGAGAGCCGTCGATATTGTAGATGCGCATATACGCGTCGTCGCCCAGCCGGCGCGGCGTATGGAGCGCCATCAGCTGATCGAAGCGCAGGCCCGGCGCGTTGGCGATGGCGCGCGCTTCCTGCGGCGCAAGCTCGTGGTCGCTCCCGCGCAAATCGAGAACGAGAATTTCGTTTCCGGCGCCATTCATGCGCAGAATCGGAAGATGGTCGAGCGGATGCGCCATGGGGCAGCTTTTCGCCTATTCTCCGGAAGACGCGCTCGTATATAGAGAAGGCTGCGCCAAAGCGCCACTGCGGGCTCCCGCCGCACGCGCGTCACATGTGCGCGCGAAAAGGCCATGCTGGCCGTTTAGGAAAGCTCGACGATGGAAGAAGAACCGGGCTTGCTGGATAGCCTGCGACGCCATTGGCGCGCGCTGGCGGTCTTCATCATTCTGGTCGCGGGCGCCGCGATCTACTCCGAACGCGCGCTGGTTCCGGTCGCCGGCGTTGAGGACGCGGACACATCCGCCACGCCGCAAAAGCCTGCCCCGCCAAATGCGGCGCCAGACACGAAACCCGGCGAAACGAGCGACGCCAAGCCTGGCGATGTGAAACCGGAAGAGGCAAAGCCAGGCGACGCGGCGCCGCCCACTGCCCACGACGAAGCGGCGCAGGCCATGATGAGCCAGACCGTGACGGTCGACGCCCGCCCCGCCGCCGTCATCAAAGGACAGGGCAAGTGGGAGGACGCGGCGAAGACGATCAGCGAGGCGCTCGGCAAGCTCAACGACGCCGTCGGAACGGCGGGCCTTGCGGTCAACGGCCGGCCGTTCGCCGTTTTCACCAAAACCGACGACACGGGCTTCGCCTTCGAGGCGATGGTTCCGCTTGCGGCGGCGCCGGAAGGCAAGCCCAAGCTGCCCGAGGGCGTCGGCATCGGCGCTTCGCCAGCCGGAAAGGCGCTCAAATTCCAGCATCGCGGCGCCTATGACGAGATCGAAGCCACCTATGAGGCGATCGCCGCCTATCTCGATGAGAAGGGGCTCGATACGAAGGATCTCATTCTCGAGGAATATCTCACCGACTTTAAGGGCGACGACGCGAATGTCGACGTCGATATTTATGTGTTTTTGAAGTGAGCGGTTGCGAATCCATCCATCGATGTTATAACTAAATTATAACATCGATGGATGTGCCATGCGTAGCGCGTTTCGAAAAATGGGAAACTCTACCGGTTTGATCATCCCCAAGCCGTTCCTTGCCGAAATTGGGGCGGATGTCGGTGACGACGTCGAATTGACTGTCGAGAAAGGCCGTCTTGTCGTCACGCCGCTCAAGACGCGCGTTCGCGAGGGTTGGAGCGATGACGCCCGCCGTATCGCAGAGCATGGCGACGACGCGCTTCTATGGCCGGAGTTTGGCAATGAAGGCGACGAAAAACTGACGTGGTGAAGCGCGGCGAAATCTGGCTCGCTGCGCTCGATCCGACGGTCGGGAGCGAGATTCAGAAGACGCGGCCATGCTTAATTGTTTCGCCGCCGGAAATGCATGACCATTTGCGCACCGCGATCGTCGCGCCGCTGACAACGGGAAGCCGCCCCGCCGGCTTTCGCGTCGCGCTGACGTTCAAGGGCAAGCGCGGGCTCGTGCTGCTTGATCAAATTCGCGCAATCGACAAGCAGCGGCTCGTGAAGCGCCTGGGCAAAGCGTCCGAATCTACGCTCGCGGCGGTTCTCGTTGGCCTTCGAGAGGTCTTTGAAGATTAGCCGTTAGCTTCAAAGAATTTCAATATTTAAGCAAGTTAACACCAAGAGCGACGAAGCGTGCGACCATGAACGCTTCGTAGCTCTAGAAACCCGCGCCGTTACATCCACGGTCGGCATTCCAGCGACTGCACCGTCCATTGCGAAGAGTTACGTTTAGATGCCTTGCATATGCTCTCGGATCATACTCATTCGTTCTCCACTAAAGCCGAATGATCCACTAAGGTGAGGCAGAAAAAACCAGGGACGCGTTCCATCGGTCTTGGCGATCAACAGTCGTGCGTCGCCGCTATTAAGGTCTAACCTGCCGTCGTCCAGAGGAGACAAACCGTATAGATCAGAGACAAGACCCAAATCTCTTAATCCCGAGACGACAATGGCCTTCGGGTGTCGCTCTTTGAACATCACTTCGTTTTGCTCTTTGCAAAACAAGAGCACATTCTTTTTGAGGTCCTTCAGCCTGCCGAACTGTGCTTCCAGCTTGCCTCTGTTCGGCGAACTCCAGAAAAATAATTCCGTGTAGAAAATATCGGATGTTCCAAGGACTTTCCTTGAGCGCGTGTCCCAATTTTTCGCGCTCCTGTTCTTCTCAATTTTCCTGGCAACCCGGAAATCGTATGAGGAGCTCGCCTCCGTCGGGTAAATTTCTCCCGCGCCCCGGGGTGCGCGCGTCCAGTCCGCATCTGTCTCGCCGGGATTGATTCCCATCAATATGTATTCGCAACCTGTGACATTGTTGTCGATCGGAAGATCAAATAGGAAGTGATGAGATTTCATTAGCGAAGGGTGTTTGTCAGGGAATGTCCTGATCGCTTCGAGTGCTTGCTGGATCCGCTGGTTCTGCGCCATTTTTTCCTGTCGAGATGTATTTGCTCAAGCCGACGCGACCACTCGCCGCTTCGAAGATACTCAGCATTTAGATGCCGAGGTCAAGGACAGCTGAGAGTTCCGCGGTCACCGTGGTGCCAGAATCGCGACGGCGGAAAGCGCGGCGAGCCAATCATGGACTTTGCTCCTTTACGCCGGAGCGGTCCGAAAGGTCGGAAATTAAACGGCGCCAGAGTTCCGAAGGATTTTCGCTGAAAGCGATCTCGAATGACGGTTCGAACGCTTCGCCCGCTTCGAGCGCGCGAAGGAGCTGCAGGAACGCCGTCTCGTCGCGCATGCGCAGCCAGCCGACGAACATGCCCGCCTGCCGATAGGCGAGCCGCTGGCGCTGGGTGAGCGCATCGAGCTTCGGATCGCGCGGCGGTTCGCGCTCAAAGGCGAGCCCGGCGAAGTCGATCCATCGACGCTCGTCGAGCACGACGCGATAGCCGTCGCGGATCGCCTGCGCGGCTTCGGCTTCGCTTACCCCCTCGGCGCCGCCGCCATGCGACGCCATCACCGCGAGTCCTTCCGTGAACCATTGCGGCGGACGCGGCGCGCCAAGCGGCCGCCAGCCCGAAAGATGCACATGCGACAGCTCATGCGTGAGAACGCCTTCCAGTCGACCGCGCTCGGCGCCGCAGAGCGTCGGCGACAGAAGCGCCACGCCGGCCCGCGTCACGGCGGCGATGCCTGGATCATCCATGGCGTTGGCGCTCGCGTAATTCTCAAAAGATGCGTAAACGCCGACGATCGGCGGCTGTGCAAAGGGGCGTCCGTGCGCGGACTCGATTTGCGCGATGGCGCGCGGGGCGATTTCCGCCACGACTTCGGCGCAGGCTCGCGCCTCAGGCTCATAGTGAACGCGCGCATCGTCCGCGAAAGCGGGCAGTAGGCGAGGATCGTTCCAGGCGACGCGCGCGGCGAGGCGAAGGTCCGGTCGCAGCGCCAGCGCCAGCATGGCCGCTGCGATGAACGCCAATCCGAACCCCCAAGCCTTCGCCATGATACGCGGCATGCCTGTCTCGCGACTGTTAGGCGGGTTTGTCGTCCGGCCGATATTCGAGAATGTCGCCCGGTTGACATTGCAGAATTTCGCAGATTTTTTCGAGCGTGTCGAAGCGCACGCCCTTCACCTTGCCCGACTTCAGCAGGCTCACATTCTGTTCGGCGATGCCGATGTGCTGCGCGAGATCGCGCGAGCGCATTTTGCGCTTCGCCAGCATCACGTCGAGATTGACGATGATCGGCATCAGACGATCTGCGCGTTTTCATCGGCGATGTCGGCCGCTGTCTTCTGGATATGGGCGAGCGCGAGGAGCGTCGCGAGCAGCATGACGGTCGAAAGATCCTCAGGTCGCAGATAGACCGACACCATATGCGCGCCCGCCGCCTTATGCGCCGTGAGGATGAGCGATGTTAGCGGTCGCGCGGCGATATCGACGAGCGCCGCGATGAGGCCTGCCAGCGCAAGGCAGCGCAGCCATCCGGCGGCATCGGGCGTGAAGATGCGCCCTTCGAGATAGCCCGAGAACAGTCTCCAGCCGGCGTAGCAAGCGACAACGAGCAGCGTCCAGATCACGAAGCTGACGCCGAAGGCCGCAAGCCGCTGATCGGCGGACAGGCCTTCGACATCAACCTTCAGCGACGCAAATCGCGAAACGACCAGCGACTCGTCGCTCCAGAACGTCGCGATCGTGAAGAGAATCCAGAGGCAATAGGCGACGAGCGCAACGCGCAGCGTTTGGCAGAGCCAGCCGATGCGGCGGCGCAGCGAGTCGAGGCGACGGTCATCAAAGGAAGAAAGGGCAGGGAAGTCGGTCATAGCGGTCTCCTTATGTCGCTTACGTTGACACAAGAAAATTTTAATGTCAAACATTAAAAACTAATCGAAAAACATGAGGCATTCTATGTCGTGCATTGTTCGTCGCCTGTCTGGCCTGGCGCTCGCCGCCGCCTTGCTTGCCGCCTGCAGCCATGTGCCGGTCTCAACCATGTGGGCGCTGCGCAATTTCGACGCCGCTTCCGTCGATCCGGCCGTGCTGCGCGCGGCGGTGCGACTGCCTGAAAGTTTCGAGCCGCAGAAGGGCGGCGTGACTCTGAAAATCGGCTGGTGGCGCGACGGCGAAGAAAACGCGAAGCATGAGATGATTTTCGCGCTTAGGGAAACGACCGCGCCGGAAGACGTCGCGCCGCTTTCCGGCGAGCGGAAGGCCGGAACGCGCCTCTATGCCTATCGCGTCGACCCGGCCGATTATGCGGCGATCCGCGCCCGGCAGAAGGAATTTCTGGAAGAGAAGGCGCGCGATCCCGGCAAGACGCATGGTTCCTTCGGCGTTGGCGCCGACGCCTGCCGGCGCGGCGACTTCCCGGAAGGTCCGCTGCTGACGACGACTTATTTGCGCACGCAGCCTTCGGGCCCCTATCTCACGGTGCTCAAGAATCTCGACATGCGCGAAGCGGCGACGAAGGAAAAGCCGCTCGATCAGCTCGTGCCGCCTTGCGAGAAATTCGCTAACCGCGCCGAGACGCTGATGGTCGTAAACCGTTAGGCCGCCCGCGCCTTCTCCATCATCTCGACGAAGCGGCGGAAAAGATAATGGCTGTCCTGCGGGCCGGGCGAGGCTTCGGGATGATGCTGCACCGAGAAGGCCGGGCGGTCGGTGAGCGCAATGCCGCAGTTCGAGCCGTCGAAGAGCGAACGATGCGTCTCGACGGCGTTTGCCGGCAGGCTGTCGCGATCGACCGCGAAGCCGTGATTCATCGAGACGATCTCGACCTTGCCGGTGGTGAAGTCCTTGACCGGATGATTGGCGCCGTGATGCCCTTGCGGCATTTTCTTCGTCTTGGCCCCGACGGCGAGCGCCATCATCTGATGGCCGAGACAAATCCCGAAGGTCGGCACCTTCGCCGCGAGCAGGTCGCGGATCACCGGCGCGGCGTATTTGCCGGTTTCGGCCGGATCGCCGGGACCGTTCGAGAGAAAGACGCCGTCGGGTTTGAGCGCCAGAATTTCGCCGCTCGTCGCGGTAGCCGGCGCGACCACCACTTCGCATTCCTGTTCGGCGAGAAGCCGCAGGATGTTGCGCTTCACGCCATAGTCGATCGCGACCACGCGATACCTCGGCGCGCCGTTGCGCGCGCCATAGCCGCCGCCGAGTCGCCATGTCGTCTCGCGCCAGTCGTAGCGCTCCTTTGAACCGACGCTCGGCACCAGGTCCATGCCGTCGATCCCCGGCCATGCGGCGGCCCTGGCTTTCATCGCCGCAATATCGAAGCGGCCGTCCGGCGCATGGGCGATGACGGCGTTCTGCATGCCGCGTTCGCGAATGAGCGTCGTCAGCGCGCGCGTATCGATGCCGCACATGCCGACAACGCCGCGCGAGGCGAGCCAGTCGGCGAGCGGCTTCTGGGCGCGGAAATTCGAGGGGTCGGTGCAGGGCGCGCCGAATATGGCGCCGACCGCGCCGGCGCTCTTGTCGAGATCGACGGTTTCGACGTCTTCATCGTTGGTCCCGACATTGCCGATGTGGGGGAAGGTGAAGGTGACGATCTGCGCGGCGTAGGACGGGTCCGTGAGGATTTCCTGATAGCCGGTCATGGCGGTGTTGAAGCAGACTTCGCCCACCGCTTCGCCAACGGCACCGAGCCCATATCCTTCGATCACTTCTCCGCTGGCGAGAACCAGAACGCCGGTGTGGAGGGGTTTCTTCCAGCCGTTATTTTGATCGAGGGTCATATAGGTCTCAGCTCTCCGGCGCGTCGCTGGCTTGACAGCGCTCTCGCCGCGCGTCATGGCCGGACTTGATCCGACCATCCACGGCTGCGGCGCCAACTGGACGCCCGCGACAAGCGCGGACATGACGCGATTGGCTGTGATGTAATGCATCCGCCCCGGAATTGGAAACCCCAAGGACATAACATGCGCGAGAAGATAGCGGCGGACCTCAAGACGGCGATGAAGGCGGGCGAGCGCGCCAAGGTCGACGCGCTGCGGCTCATCAACGCGGCGCTGAAGGACAAGGACATCGAGGCGCGCGGGGCAGGCAAGACGCTCAGCGGCGACGACGAGCTCGCGCTGCTCCAGAAAATGATCAAAAGCCGGCAGGAGTCGCTGGAAATCTATGAAAAAGCCGGGCGCGAAGACCTCGCGGGGAAGGAGCGCGGCGAAATCGCGGTGATTTCCGCTTATCTGCCGCAGCAGCTCTCGGAGGCGGAAGCGGCCGAGGCCGTGAAGGCGGCGATCGCCGAGACCGGCGCGGCCTCGATCAAGGACATGGGCAAGGTCGTCGCCGCGCTCAAGGCGAAATATACGGGCCGCATGGATTTCGGCAAAGCCAGCGCTGCGGTGAAGGCGGCGCTGTCGGGCTAGAGGCCACCGGCGGGCCCCCCTTCCGGCGCTTCGCGTCGCCTTCCCCCGCTAACGTGGGAGAAGGGAGAACGGCGCGATTCATGCCTTGCAACAAGAATTCGCGAGGCTGCAAGAATTCTCCAGCGTTAATGACGGCGCAATCTGCCCCCTCTCCCGCGAAGCGGGGGAGGGCTGGGGAGGGGGCGCTCAGCGCCAGAGCGCATAGAAATGGTGCGGCGGGCCGCGTCCCTCGCTCAATCGCAGCTGGTCCGCCGCTTCCAGCGCGCCCTCCAGCCAGACCTTTGCTGCGGCGATGGCGTCGATCAGCGACGCGCCCTTGGCGAGTTCGCAAGCGATGGCCGAGGAAAGCGCGCAGCCGGTTCCATGCGTGTTGCGCGTCGGGACGCGTCTTCCACGGAAGATGCGCCTCTCTCCCCTTTCGAAAAGAACGTCGACAGGTTCGCCCTCGAGATCGCCGCCCTTGACCAGCACCGCGTGGGCGCCGGCTGCGCAGAGGAGCCGCCCCTGCGCCGCCATCTCCTCGGCGCTGGTGGCGAGGGGCGTTTGCGTCAGCGCGCTCGCCTCATGGAGGTTGGGCGTCACGAGTCGCGCCAAGGGCGGGAGGCTCGAGACCAGCGCAGCCTCCAGCCCGGCCGAGGCGAGGCTGACGCCCTGCGTCGGAACCAAGACTGGGTCGAGCACGACGTTGCGCGCGCCGTAGCGCGCCAGCGTCTTGGCGACCGCGTGCGCGATCTCCGGCGTCGCCAGCATGCCGATCTTGATCGCGTCGGGAGAAATGTCGGACAGCACCGCCTCGATCTGCGCGGCGACGATCTCCGGCGCGACAGGATAGGAAGCGGTCACGCCCTGCGTGTTCTGCGCGGTGAGCGCCGTAATCGCCGCCATGCCGTAACAGCCGAAGGCGGAAAAGGTTTTGAGATCAGCCTGCACGCCCGCGCCGCCCGACGGGTCGGAGCCGGCGATGGAGAGAAGCTTAGGAACGGGCGCGGTCATGACAGGAATGTCCGCGCTTCGCGCCCCCAACGCAAATGGCGCTGATTAGCTGTGCAATTCGCGTCCGCCGGGCCAAGCCGGCTCCTTCTTTTCTTCGTAGTCGCTGTAGGCCTTTTTCAATCCTGTCAGAACCTCGGCGGAGGTCTCGAACATGGCCTTGAGCTGCGGCTCCTCGACCTTCTCGATATCCTCGCGCAAATGGTTGATCGTCTCCTGGAGGCGATTTTGAATTCTCTGAACGTGCTGGTGCGGATCGCTGTCGCTATGCAGGGTCATCGCCGTCTCCTGGCCATGCGTCTCGTTCCAAAGGGGAGTCAGGGCTTCAACCTGCTATGCGGACTGGAGTTCCGGCGTTTTGCCAGTTTCGTTCGGCCTGGGTTTAGACCGCGCGCAAGCTTTTCCGTGGGCTGCGCCTCCAGCAGACTCAGGGTTTCGGCAGGCTCAGCACGCCGGCGTCGCCGTTCTCCGCGCCGAAGGCGAGACGCGCGCCCTTCTCGTCCCAGGCCAGCGCGCTGATCCGCGCGCGGTCATCATCCTGCGCCGGACGGCGAACCAGAATCTCTGATCCGTCCGAAAGCCGCGCCAGCATGATCAGGCCGTCGTCGTAGCCGATCGCCAAGACCAAAGCGGCGGGATGGAAGGCGACGCGCGTCACGATCGCCGAACGCACGCCGCATTCGCGCGGCGCCTGGCCCATCGGACCGTCCTTGCCCGAAAAGGGCCAGACGATGCAGGCGTCGGCGCCTGAGGTGGCCAGCCATTTCCCGTCATGCGACCAGGAGAAGCTGCGAGTCTTTCCGGGATATCCGGCCATCCGCATGTGCTTGCCGTCGGCGAGGCGCCAGCCGTGCAGCATATTCTCCTGCATCGAGGTAACGAGAAAGCGCCCGTCGGGAGAGATCGTCGCGTCAAGGTGCGAGCCGGCCCAGTCGAGCGCTTCCGGCTTGCCGGCGTTCGGAAACCACAGCGTCGCGCCGCCGTAATGGGCGATCGCCAGCCGATAGCCTTTGGGGAAGAAGGCGAGGCCGCGCGAGGTCGACGGCAGATCCAACGACTTCGCGTCGCCCTTGGCCGAGCGTGCTCGCGCCACCTTTCCTGCTGTCCACGCCACCGCGCCGCCTCGCGCGGCGACGGCGTCGATCCATTTGCCCTTTTCGTCGCCGATGACTTCGACGCCGCCCTTCGCGTCGGTCGCCACGACGCGCCCGTCGTCTCCGCCGGTGATAAGCCGGTCGCGGTCATGAGCGACGACGAGGATGGCCGCGTCTTGATGGGCCGGAATGCGGCGTCCCTCGGCGCCGTCGCCGAAATGCAGCGTCCCGTCGGCGAGCGCGAAAACCGGCGCGCCGCCGAGGAACGCCGCGGCTGCGACAGGCTCACGAAGCCCGAGGGATTCGACTTTGTCGACGAGCGTGGGAGACAGCGTCACGGCTAGGCTTGGTCCTCGGCAGGCGCGCTCCAGCCGATCGGCAGGCGCGGGCGACGTTTCCGGAATTGCCCGCGCATCACGAGCGCAAAGGCGATGGCGTCGAGCCCCGCGAGGGTCAGCCACCACAGCTGCTCGGCCGCGGGACCGAACAGGCAAATGGCGAATCCCGCGCCGAGGCCCCCCAGCAGGAAGGGCGCGAGCGCTGGACGCGATTGGCCGACGAACAGGCTGGTGCGGGCGGCGACGAGCGCCGCCGCGGCCGCGCCGAGCACGCCGAGATCGAACCAGATCTTGAAGATCAGACTGCGCGGCGTCGCCGGCGTCAGATAGCCGCCGAGCACGCCCCAGGTGGCCGCGCCAAATCCGTGTCCGATCAAGGTGCGCCAGCCATCCGCCTCGATCATCTGACCCCAAAAGGCGAGATGTCTGAAGAAGCCGGGCGGATGTTCGGGCCAGATCAGATGCGCCGCATAGGCGGTCAGCGGCGCGAGCAGCACGATCGCCGTCATGAGCGCTGCAAGGATCATGGACATCATTCGAGCGCGGCCGAAGGCGGCGGCGAAAACAGCCGCTCCGACGGCCAGCGCCGGGACGCCGTTCGGGGCGCCGGAAAGATAGCAGGCGATCACCGTCGCCACCGCGAGGGCGGCCGCCGAATACCAGCGGCCGCGGACGGCGAGGGCGCCCATGGCCGGCCAGACGAGCAGGGCCAGTCCGAGTCCGGCGCGGCCAAGCGGTCCGACATCGAGAATGTCGTCGAGCGTATATTGCGGCTTCAGCAGCAAAGTGACGGCGGCGAGCGCGAGCGTCGCCGCGGCGACGCCGATCGGCAGCAGGTTGAGATTCGAGGTTTTGGTGCGCAGCGGCAGAAATCCGGTGGCGAGCGCAACCAGGGCGAGCGTCGCCGTAATTTTGGCGAAGCGTTCCGCCGGTCCCTCGAACGGCGTCCAGAGCAGCGAAAGCGCCGTCCAGGCGGCGAGCAACAGCGCGGCGAGAAACGGCGGCGAGCGCAGGATCGCGCGCAGGGAGCGCCCCGACCCTTCCGCCGGCGTCAGTGTCGCGGCGGCGAGCAGCAGCGCCGCCCCGATCGGCAGCAGCACATAAACCGTCTGCCGCGCCAGAATTGGCGCGATGAGCGAGATCACGAACAGCAAAAACACGCCAATCCGCAGCAGAAGGCGAGAAGCCTCCTCTGCGGGTTCGTCGGCGTTGCGGCGCGAAAGGACAGACATGGCGAAGGTGCGCTTGAGTAGGGGATCTTTGATAGAGATTAGAACGAAATCGCCGGCGAGTAGCCTGCCGCAATGCAGTAAATCTGGGAAAGCCCCCGATTTTTGGGCGACTGTGGCGCTTTTGCCTGTTTCAGGCCGTTTGGCGCCATTCTTGGCGGACCGCCGCGTCGGGGTCGACCGCCAATTGATGGGGGCGCAGCTCCGCCGCTCGCGTCGGCGCCAGTCTGCCGAGCGCCCAGACGGCGGCGCCGCGAACAATGGCGGCGGCGTCTTCGATCAGCCGCTCGGCCTCGGCGGCAAGCTCGGGCCGGGCCGAATTGCCGATGGCGATCAGAACATTGCGCAAGAAGCGGTCCCGTCCGACGCGTTTGATTGGGGAACCCGAAAAAAGCGCTCGGAACGCCGCGTCGTCGAGGCGCGCCAATTCCGCCAGCGGCGGGGAGCCGAATTCGGGGCGCGCGGCGAGCTTCGCCTCGCGCCCGGCGCTCGCGTATTTGTTCCAGGGGCAGACCGCCAGACAGTCGTCACAGCCATAGACGCGATTGCCGATCTTGGCGCGAAATTCGAGGGGTATAGGGCCCTTGTGCTCGATCGTCAGATAGGAAATGCAGCGCCGCGCATCGAGTCGGTAAGGAGCTGGGAAGGCCGCCGTGGGACAAACGTCAAGACATTTGCTGCACGAGCCGCAATGATCGCGCTCGGGCGCGTCGGGATCAAGGCGGAGAGTCGTAAAGATTGCGCCCAGAAAGAGCCACGATCCGAATTCGCGTGACACGAGATTCGTGTGTTTGCCCTGCCAGCCGACGCCGGCCATCTGCGCGAGCGGCTTTTCCATGACCGGCGCGGTGTCGACGAAGACCTTGGCGTCGCCGGCGCCGGCGCCAGTGCGGCCGAGGATGAATCCGGCGAGCTGTTTCAGCCGGCCCTTGATGACGTCGTGATAGTCGCGGTTGCGCGCATAGACGGAGATCGTCGCGCAGTCCGGTTTCGTCAGCGACGCGAGCGGATCTCCGTCCGGCCCATAGTTCAGGCCGAGCATGACGAGACTTGCCGCCTCGGGCCAGAGCGCGCGCGGCGCGGCTCGCCGCTCCGCCGTCTCGCGCATCCAGGCCATGTCGCCATGCGCGCCGTCCCGCAGCCATTCGCGCAGCCGATCGCCCTGCTCCGGCGCAACATCCGCGCGCGCGAAGCGGCAGACGTCAAAGCCAAGCTCGAACGCACGGGCGCGAATGTCCTCCTCCAGCGCCGGAGCCGCAGACCGTCGAACATCATAACCTGCCGGCGAAGCCATCGATGCATTCGGGACAAGCGCCTGCATGTCAGCAGGGCGCTCGTAGAGGGATCGAGACGATGAACTCGGTCCCTGGATCGTGCTTTTTCATTTCGATCGTCGCACTGAGTTGGCGCGTAAATGACGCAATGATCCGCATGCCGAGCCCTTTTCGATTGCGAGGGTCGACGTCATCGGGCATTCCCGCGCCTTCGTCGCGCACGGAAACGATGAAATTCTCGCTGCCCTGGCGCGCGACCTTCACCGAAATGATTCCCGACTGGCTTTCGTAAGCGTATTTCGCCGCATTGGCGATAAACTCGTTGACGATCAGCGCGGTCGAAACCGCCCGGTCGGTTGCGATGACGATGCCTTCTTCGACTTCGGTGCGCACGTCGCACTGCGCGACGCTTTCATCCAAATCGTGACACAGCCCTTCGATGTATTGGCCAACGTCCATGCACTCGATGTCCGAGCCACGAGACAGCTGGTCATGCGCCTTTGCGATCGCTTCGACGCGGTGAGAGGCTTCGTTGAGAAGTTCGGACACCTGTTCGTCGCCGGCGTCGTTGGCTTGCAGGCGGAGCATGCTGCCGACGATGGAAAGGCTGTTCTTCACGCGATGATTCATTTCTTTGAGCAGCGCTTCGTTGCGCGCGAGCGCCGCTCTTAGCTTGCGCTCTTCCCGCTCGCGTTCGATCGCCATGCCAAGAAGATTCGCGGCGCCCTGTAGAAAAGCGATGTCCTGCTCAACGAACTCGGCCGGCGAGCGGCTGTCGACTTCGAGGACGCCATAGGGCTTTCCGTCACCCTGCAGGATCACGTTCATTGCCCGGCGAACGCCGTGCTGACGCAGCAATTCGGGAGTCCTGAACCGCGTCTCCTTTTCGAGGTGATTGGAGATGACCGGTTGCCCGCTGCGTAACGCATATCCAGCAGGCGAGTCGAGATCCGCGCCGACTTTCGCGACGCCCACCACGCCGCGACTCCAGCCGACGCCGGCGCGCACCAGAAACTGGTTCTCGGACGGAAGCAGCTCCAGCACCTTGCAGAAGTCCGCGTCCAGTCCTTGCGCCGTCAGTCGCACGGTGTCCGTCAGCAGCTGATCGAGCGAAGCGCCTTGGAGGGCGGAAACGCCGAGCTCCGCCAATATCTCCTGCTGCCGAATGCGCTGCCGCAGTCCGCGCGACGCATCGCCGGCCTCAACTTTTTCACTCTCGCGCTCGTTGGGTGCGCTCATATGATGGCCCCGGATTGCGGCTACTTGCCTCACTCCACCCGATAGCTGTCAAGCGCGGCAGCAGTGCGACCTTGCGCCAGCGGCGCCTGAGCCTTCGGATCTGGCGCCGCCGACCGCTCAGCGACGTTAGAAATCCAGTTCCGCATAGTATCGGCCCGGCGTAAGTCCTGGGGCCCGATACGACAGCAGCGGACGAAACGCGGGGCGGGACTTGATGCGTTGATACCAATGCTTCGCCGCCTCATCCTCGTCCCACGGCGCATCGCCAAGATAATCGGCGCAGGAGATATGCGCGGCCGCTGCGAAGTCGGCATACGTCAAACGATCGCCCGCGAGCCAGTTGCGCGCATTGGTGAGATAGCCAATGTAGCGCATATGGTGCCGGATGTTGGCGCGCGCCACACGCACCACGTCCATATCGGGCGCGCCGCCCGGAGGCGCAAAGCGCTTGTAAACCTTCTCCGTGATCAGCCAGTTGGTGACCTCGTCGAAAAACTTGACGTTGAACCAGTCGACCAGTCGACGCGTTTCAATGCGCGCCGCCATTTCCTGCGGCAGGAGCCGTTGCGTGCCGCGTTCGGCGCCATAGGTCTCGTCGATATATTCGGCGATGAGATTGGCGCCGGGCGCGACAAGGCCGTTATCGTCAACGAAGACCGGCGTGCGGCCGGCGGGATCAAGCGCGAGGAATTCAGGGCGGCGGTCGCTCACGCGCTCCTCGATGAGCGTTGCGTCTATTCCATATTCGGAGAGGACGAGCCGGACAAATCGCGAATGGGGGCAGAGCGGGTGATGATAAAGCGTGGGCATGAGGCCTTTTCGAGCGGACGCGAAGCGACGATCGGGGCGCCGCCTTCTGTATGCTGGTTTGGGTTAGCGCCGCTAGCCGGCGGTTTTACGGCTTTGATGAGCTTTTTAGCGCGCAGCTTTTGCTAGGATATGCCATGATTCGTTTACTCTTCGCACTTTCGCTCGGCCTGACGCTGTTCGCCGCTGCGGGGAATGCCGATACGCTGAAGGACGGCGTTCCAAATCTCTCCGTCATTGGCGAGGCTTACGAGGATGTTGCGCCCGACGTGGCGGTGATGCGGTTCGGCGTCGTCACCGAGCGGCCGCTGGCCGCCGACGCCGCGGCGGAAAATGCGCGCGCGGTCGAAGCTATTCTCACCGAGCTCAAAAAATTAGGCGTTCCCGACGCTGAAGTGCAGACGCAAGGCGTAACGCTCGCGCCCGTCACCGTCGAAGAGCGAGACCCCAAGGCGGGCAAACCCAAGACATCACAAAAGTTTTTTCGCGCACGAAACGATCTGAGCGTGCGGGTGACGCCGATGGAAAAGGCCGGCGAGATCGCCGGCGGTCTGATCGACAAGGGCGTTAACAGCTTCGAAGGCATTGATTTCGAAATCGCGCATCCGAAGCAGCGGCTTGACGCATTGCGGCGCGAAGCGGTCAAGGATGCCGAGCGGCAGGCGAAGATCTATGCGGAGGCAGCCGGCCTTCGGCTGTCTCGCGTGATTGAAATTCGTCCGCTCGAGGAGATCGACGCGCGCCCGCGCGCCTATGCGGCGAAGGCCGCCGGGGCTCCCGGAGCCGCCGAGATTCCCTTGCGTCCCGGGCTGCAGCGTCTCTCGGCGCGCGTGAACATGGTCTGGGGACTCTCGCGCTAGTTTGCGTCTGCCCGTCGAAGCGGCGAAAGCCCGCGCCGCTGCTCGCAATTTGTTCGCTTGAAGCCGTATCGCGCTGCACAATTTCACGCTAAGCTCTGGTCAGCGACTGGTGGGCCGCAATGTGAGGGGTCGCGGATGGCGCATGTCATCTTTTACGAAAAGCCGGGCTGCGCCGGCAATGCGCGGCAGAAGGCGCTGCTCGTCGCCTCTGGACATGAGGTCGAGGTTCGGGACCTTCTGACCGAATCCTGGAGCCCGTCGAGCCTGCGTCCCTATTTCGGCTCCAAGCCGTTGCCGGAATGGTTTAACGCCGCCTCGCCGCGCGTCAAATCCGGCGAAATCGACATAGAGAAAGTCACGCCGCAGGAAGCATTGGTGATGATGATGCTCGATCCGGTGCTCATCCGTCGCCCGCTGATGCGCATCGGCGATCATTGCGAGGCGGGTTTCGACTCGGCAGCGGTCGACGCGTGGATCGGGTTGAAGCGGACCGATGAAACGGTCAGCGACGTGTGCGTGCGCTCCATCGCCAACGATTCCTTCTAGCCGGCTCAAAGGCGACTCGCCGCCGCGCGCGCGGCGCTGCTAAACCTCTCCAGATAAGCCATAATGTAAAAAGGACGCCGGTTCGGCCGTTCGGCAGCCATCTAATCGGCGTGGCCGGCGGTGAGTGTGGAGGAAGCTGCGGAGGAGGAGCCCTAAGCATGCAGCCTTCGGCGGAAGGAAAGGAATATTGGGCGATCGCAGCCGATGCGGCGCTTGAGCGCCTGGGCGCGACGCGTTTGGGCTTGAGCGAGGCTGAAGCCGAAAGGCGACTCGCCGTCCATGGCCTCAATCGCCTTCCGGCCGGCCGGCGGCGCAGCGCGCTCATGCGCTTCGCGCTGCAGTTCCACAACGTATTGATTTACGTGCTGCTCGCCGCCGCCTTCGTCACGGCGCTCATGCAACACTGGATCGACACCGCGGTCATCGTCGCGGTCGTCGTCATCAACGCCATCATCGGGTTCATTCAGGAGGGCAAGGCCGAAGAGGCCATGGAGGCCGTCCGCAACATGCTGTCGCTGCATGCGACGGTCATTCGCGACGGGCAGCGCGTCGTCGTCGACGCGACCGACGTCGCGCCTGGCGACATCGTCTATGTCCAATCAGGCGACAAGATTCCGGCGGACATCCGTCTCATCCGGGTCAAATCTCTGAAAGTGCAGGAGTCGGCGCTCACCGGCGAGTCGCTGCCGGTCGACAAGGACCCGGCGCCGGTCATGGCGGATGTGCCGCTCGGAGATCGGGCGCCGATGGCCTATTCGGGGACCGTCGTGACCTATGGTCAGGCGACGGGCGTCGTTGTCGCCACGGGGGCCGCGACCGAGATCGGGCGCATCAACGCCATGCTGTCCGAGGTGGAGACGCTCACCACGCCCTTGTTGCAGCGCATGGACGAATTCGCGCGCTGGCTCACCGTCGTCATTCTGGTCGTGTGCGCCGCCGTTTTCGCTTTTGGCGCGCTGGTCTGGGGATTCGACGTCGGCGAGATGTTCATGGCGGCGGTCGGGCTCGCGGTTTCGGCGATCCCGGAAGGATTGCCGGCGATCATCACCATTACGCTGGCGATCGGCGTGGAGCGTATGGCGCGGCGCAAGGCGATCATCCGCCAACTGCCGGCGGTCGAGACGCTCGGCGCCGTGAGCACGATCTGCTCGGACAAGACCGGCACGCTGACGCTCAACGAGTTGATCGTGCGCTCGATCGTCATCTCCGGCGGGACCTACGACACGACCGGATCGGGATACGATCCGCATGGCGGCTTCCTGCGCAATGGCAAAGACGTGGTGGTGCGCGAGGACATTCACCTGACCGCGGCTTTGCGCCCTCTTGCGCTCTGCAACGACGCCGTGCTGCGCGAGACGGACGGGGCCTGGAGCGTCGAGGGCGATCCGACCGAAGGCGCCTTGCTCGCCGCCGCCGTCAAAGGCGGCGTCAATCTGCAAGAACTGGCGCTGGAGTTGCCGCGCACGGACGAGATCCCCTTCGAGTCGCAGCACCGTTTCATGGCGACGCTGCATCACGACCATGACGGCGTTGGCTACATTTTCGTCAAGGGCGCGCCTGAGCGGTTGCTCGAAATGTGCTTCTGGGAGCAGGGCGTGCGAGGAGAGCAGCGTCCGCTCGACTGCGCCTGCTGGCTCGACCGCATCATTGAGTTGGCCACGCGCGGGCAGCGGGTTTTGGCGGTCGCCTCCAAGAAAGCCGAAGAGGGTCAGCAGCAACTCGCATTCGGCGACGTTGAAAGCGGGCTCGTCTTTGTCGGTCTCATCGGCCTGATTGATCCGCCGCGCCCCGAGGCCGTCGAGGCGATCCGCGCATGCGCGACCGCCGGCATGTCCGTCAAAATGATCACCGGCGACCACGCTGCGACGGCGATCGCCATCGCCCGCGAACTCGGACTCAACCGTCCGGATTCGGTGCTCACCGGGCGCGATCTCGATGCGATAGGCGACGAGGCGCTCGGCGAGGCGGCAAGCGCCACGACGGTGTTCGCGCGCACCAGTCCCGAACATAAGCTGCGACTCGTTCAGGCGTTGCAGAAGCGCGGCGAAGTCGTCGCGATGACCGGCGACGGCGTCAATGACGCGCCTGCCTTAAAGCGCGCCGACATCGGCATCGCGATGGGCGTCAAAGGCACCGAGGCGGCAAAAGAGGCCGCGGAGATGGTGCTTGCCGACGACAATTTCGCATCGATCGTACATGCGGTGCATGAAGGCCGCGTCGTCTACGAAAATTTGAAGAAGACGATCCTCTATATCTTGCCGACCAATGGCGGCGAGGGCCTCACGGTGATCGCGGCGATCGCCATGGGCGAGACCCTGCCGGTGACGCCGGTGCAGATCCTGTGGATCAATTTGATCACCGCCGTCACGCTCGGCCTCGCGCTCGCGTTTGAGCCGCCGACCAAGGGCGTCATGCTGCGTCCGCCGCGCCCGTCGGGCGAACCGATCCTCTCCCGCTATTTCGTCTGGCGTATCGTCTTCGTTTCTTTGCTGATGCTGATCGCGACCTTCGGTCTCTATGAATTGGAGAAGGCGCGGGGCATGGGGCTCGACAGCGCGCGAACGGTCGCGGTCAACACGCTCGTCGCCTGCGAAGTCGCTTATCTCTTCAACGCGCGTTTCCTTTCCGAGTCGTCGCTCTCGTTGAAGAGCCTGTTCGGCAGCCGCGCGGTGCTGATTTCCGTCGCCATCGTCGTGGTGCTGCAGGCGCTGTTCACTTACGCGCCCTTTATGCAGGCGCTGTTCAACACCACGCCGCTCGACCCGGAGATATGGTGGCATATCGCGGGCGCGAGCGTCGTGCTGTTCCTCCTCGTCGAGGTCGAGAAGGCCATTTTCCGTTCGCCCGCGGCGGCTCCTGCGCTTCGTGGCGTTCCTGCGGCGCCGGCGGCTGGCGCGGCCGCTGTCGTCGCGCCTGGCGATTGGGTCCGACCTGTCGTCGCCGGTCTATTGGGGCTGCTCATCATTGTCGCGAGCGGCGCGTTCTATCTTCACACGCGGGTCAGTCTCACGCGCGAAGAAGCGTCTGCTGGTCGAACGGTCATCGTCAGCGGCGTGATCGCCCCGGTCACGCAGACGCCGATCAATGCGCCTGCGGCGGGCGTCGTCGTGACGCTCTCTTGTGACGTCGGCGCGCAAGTGGAGAAGGGCGAAGCCTGCGCGGCGCTCGCGCCGTCTTCCTCCGACGAGGCTCTGGCGCGCGAGAAAAGCGCTCTGGCGGCGGCGGAGTCGCAATTGGCGCAGCGCGAGCGCGCGCAGGCGAGGGCGCAGGCGAATCTCGACAGACGGGAGGCGCGTTCAGCGCGTCGGTCCGCCAGCCGCAAGGCGCTTGCCGCGGCCCGAGGCGCCCTGGCGCGGGCGCAGGCGCAAATCGAACGCGCCGAAGCGGAAGTCGCTCTGCGCCGGGCGGCGGTGACGAAGGCGGAGGCAGGTCGCGCCGGCGCCGCGATTGTCGCGCCGGTCGCAGGTTTCGTCATAGAGCGAGCGGCTGCTGTCGGCGCGCGCGTTGAAACGGGCGCGCCGCTGTTCATGATCGGCGACGCCAAGACCGTTCGCCTTCATGCGAGGGTGGAGGGGGAGGGCGCCCTGACGATCGGGCCGGGCGCCAAGGCGCTGCTGACGAGCGAGTCCGTCCCTGGCCGGACATTTTCAGGAAAGGTGACCGAGGTGCGCCGCCCCGCGGAGCCGCAAGCGGGCGCGAGGGTCGACGTGGTGGTTGAGTTCGAGAATTCCGACCTCGCACTTCGACCGGGAACGGCGGCTTCGGCGCGGATCGACCTCGACGAGCGCGCCGCGACGTTAGGCGAAGAAGAAATTTGAGCCGCGGCGCCGGGCCGGTTGACGCTGGGAGCGTCGCCGCCGGTGCGGGGCCAGCCGCCGCCCCAGTGGCGACCGCCGGTCCCAACCGCTGCCATGGCGCAAGCCGCCGCCACGGACGTCCCATCCCCCCGTTCGATGAATCCTTGGTGCCCCTGGCCGGCACCTAACTACTGTCCGAGGCTGTTTCAGGCTGTTTGCCGAAACCCAATAAATCTGCGGCTTCTGAACACATAGCGTCTTCCCTTGTCCGTCACTGTATGTCACAATCCACGTCGATTTGTGGGACCAAACGTGGGACCGGCAAGGTGGGAAATCTCTCGGACAGGACGGCGCGGAGCGTAGGGCCGGGCAAGCATGCCGACGGCGACGGCCTCTATCTCGTCGTCTCGCCTGCCGGCGGCCGGAAATGGGTTCTGCGCTATCAGATGGACGGAAGGCGTCGGGATATGGGCCTCGGTCCCTATCCCGAAACATCGCTTGCCGCGGCGCGGATGGCGGCGCTCTCCGCCCGGACCAAAATCGCGCAGGGCGTTGACCCTCTGATGGCGCGGGAAGAAGCCCGGAAGGCGTCGCGGCCGATCCCTACCTTTGCCGATATTGCTAAAGATGTGATCGCAGAGGCACAGGCCAGGACGAGCAACGCCAAGGTCGCCTATCAGTGGGAACGCCACCTCGGGCCGGCCTATTGCGGGCCGCTGCTGGCAAGGCCGGTCAATGAGATTACGACGAGTGACGTGGCGGCGGTCCTCAAGCCGGTCTGGCGCAACAAGCCGGAGGTCGCCCGCAAGCTCTATCCCGCCATCCGGCGCGTTTTCGAAAGCGCCCGCATCGTGCTTCGTGACCAGCACGGCCTTTCGATCGACAATCCGGCCCGGTGGGACGATCTTAAAGCGCTCGGGTTCAGCGCTCCGACGCAGTTATCGCGCGGCCGTCATCCGTCCTTGCCTTATGAGCAAATGGCGGCCTTCACCGCGGCGCTTCGTCAACGAGACGCCATCGCCTCTCGGCTGCTCGAATTTCTGATCCTGACGAATGTGCGGACAGGGACGGCGCTCAGTGCCGAATGGCGCGAGTTCGATTTGGACGCGCGCGTCTGGACGATTCCGCCCTCGAAGCTGAAGGACAAGAAACACCGCAAAGAGCCGTTCCGCATTCCGCTTGCGCCTCGCGCAGTCGAGATACTGAAGGACCTTGAGGCCGTTCGGGTGTCGCGCTTCGTGTTCCCGAGCGCGACCGGCAAGCCGTTGAGCAATATGGCGATGCTGGTCCTGCTCAAGCGGATGAATAGCGGCGAGACAAAATGGATTGATCCCGCGAGCGACGGCAAGGCGATCGTTCCGCACGGTTTCCGGGCAGCCTTTCGGACGTGGTGCGAAGAGGTTGCGCGCTTTCCTCACGCCGTCGTTGAAGAGGCGATGGGCCATGTCGTCGGCACAAGCGTCGAGCGCGCCTATCGCCGGACGGACGTTCTGGAGCAACGGCGCCTATTAATGGAGCAATGGGCTGCGCATTGCGAGCCACGCTCCGCCGACAATGTTCTCAAGTTTCAGAAATCGGGCGGTCCCCCGCCTGATAAAGCGGCCGGGTGAGGTGCTGATCTCGCCTCCCCCGGCCTACCACAACGCGAAGGATAGAGGTTTCGCATCATGGCTAAACAATCTCTTATACCATCGCGGCGGGCCATGCTCGCCGGCCTTGCCGCTGCGCCCGTCGCCGGGCTTCCTGCCATTGCTGGCGTCGTCGCGGAAGCCGACCCGATCTTTGCGGCCTTCACCGAATACGAACGCGCGAAGGTGGCCAAAGACTTGATCATGGAAGCTGCTGATGATTTGCGGGGCGATACCGCGGCAGCGATTAAAGCGGCCGGCCTAGACCCGAGGGAAATTCTCACCGCTCGACGATTGGAAACTTGGCGTGAGATGGGGCTTTGCTCCGATGAGGACTATGAGGCGGGTCTGGCCGAGCTCGAAGGCCCACCAAGCGAATATCAAAAAATGTGGATGCGCCTCGAAGAGGCGGAAGACGCAGACATGGAAGCGAGCCAAGTAGCCGGCGCAACTGAGCGCGCATTCTACGAGACAGCCCCGACGACGCACGCGGGCGCCTTGCGGCTGCTCCGTCACCTCGCTGACTTTCTCGACGAAGATGACGTGGTCAATGACCTTTACCTCGGTGACGTAGTGGGCGACGCCATCCGCAATGCAATCGCGGTGCTGGACCAGGAGGCGCGGTCATGAGCAACATAATCAAGTTTTCGGACGCGCGCGATCGTCGGCGCGGCAAGGTCCCCCGCCATGCTGACGTGCTGTCCTTTATGAAGCGGCGGAAACCAAGGGGAACAGGCATAAACTATTGGGCCGTGAAGCCCTCGGGGAGCTACTCTCGAGACTGCGAAACCGGCCGCGCGCTCGCGGGCGAGTATCTATCCTTCATCGGTCGATATCCCACGAACGGCAACGCCACTCTCCTAAATAGCATCGTGCGCGACATGGCGGGGCGACGCCAAATTGGCGGGCTGGAAATTGGCTTCCTCCGTTGCGTTAACGAGCATGCGATGGTCGCGGCGACGACGCTGGCCTGTCTGGATGCGCGTCGATGACTGACCTCAGCAACGTCAAGGCGCGGCTTCACCGTCTGCCGCTTCGCACCATCATTGCGATAACGTGGCGGATCAAGCTCGCCCGGCTCTTCCTTAGGCTCGCGCGCGTCACGGACACATACGAGGGCGTGGCGACGCGAATGTCTCGCCGCATCGTCGAGAGCGCCGAGCGTTGCGCCTGCAAGTCGGACTATCTGCGGCGAAGGCTGAAACCGTGACCTTTGACCGCGCCGCGATCCTGAGGGACGCTCACAAGCGAGCCCGAGACGGCAAGCGCCTCGGGCTCGGCTGGACATTCGGGCAATGCCTGAAAACGGGCTGGGCTGCGGCGAAGGATCGGCGCAAGGATCATGCTCGAGGATTTGCGGCGTAAGGTGTGACGGATTAAGCTTTCTACACTTCGCCGGTTTTGATCTCCTCTTTGCCGGCGCCAGGACGCCCCGACCGTGGATGTAACGGCGGGGCGTTTTTTTGTTTCGTCGCCGTAGCAAGCAGGTCGCTCTCGGTTACGTTGGACTCCTGCGAGTGGCAATGCTAGCATCCGACTGCGTCTAAATGACGCACGTCCCGCAAAAGCGCATAGAAACAAAGTGCGGCTCCTGGGACGGAGCAGGAGGAACGCCCATGGCAAGAGAACTCGAAGTCACCTCTAGCACGTATTTATTCGCTGGAATCGGCGCCGTAATCATCGGCGGTCTGGCCTATGCAGCTCTCGGCGGTCTTTCGAACACAATCGCTGCTGCGGTGGTGGGCGGTTTGGCGGGCGGTTGCCTAGGGCTTTTCTTCTAATCAGCAATTAGGTCGACGCAGGGTAGGTTTGGCTCTGCGCCGGCCGATCTTTGCTCAGAACATTATCTGACAGCGTTCAGTCTGGATCGTCAGGCCTATGCCGCCAGCCTATGAACATGCACGTCGTGGCCTCCATTGTTCTGCATGGCAGACATGGCGGCGCGTTCGTGTTCTTCGGTCCGGGTTCGCGCCCACAGCAACAGACCGCCGCGCGCTAATTGCGCCTGCACCCAATTGCGCTGACGACGTCGAATGAATGCGCCGACGCCCAGGCCAATCACGCTGGCGGCCATGCCAGCGCCAATGCCCGCAAAGATCGCCTCGGCGAAACTGCCGTAGATGGTCCAAACGGCGATCGCGCCAGCAGTGGCGCCGACATAGAAGAGCAGGCCGATGAGCGCAGCTTTGCCTTCATTAAGCGACTCGGCTTCGATGTAGGAGATGCGAGGAGCTTCATCGCTGTCCTCGATTTCGACCGAGCGTTTCGATCCAATCTTTTCGCGCGTCCTCGCGTCTTCGGTGAGCAGGCTGATTTCGGATCTGTCGAACCCGTGAATCATCAAATAGTCAATGGCGGACTGCAGCTTATCAAGCGAATCGAACAGGCCTACGACTTCGGTAAATTCGCGGTGCTGTTCGAGCGCAGCCGTTTCATTCGATTCCATGGAGTTCCTCCCGAAGCTCGTACTCTTGAATCGAAGCCGGCCTCTGTGTGCGCCCTTGCCCCATCTAAGCGGGCATTCGCCGTGTGGCCGTTGTATCAAATATCAGCATGCCCCCGCTTGAAGCTTTCGACAAGGCCAAGCCGTAACGGAGCCGTGGCGTATTGGAAACTCCAAGCCCCAGCGACGTGCTCAGCGCGAAGATCGGCGATCGTTAGAGGGGCGGGTTGCCTGCATCCGGGGAAGATAGCGGCGGCCCGCGGCGCTCGTCGCTGCTACTATCAGAGCCCCAAGAACCCCAGAAAGCCCTTTTTCTTTTTGAGGCGTTGAACGTCTGCGGCTTCACGGCGAACCGACTCTCGGAGTTCGAGGATTTTTTCGTCGGGGATCGAGAAGTCGATTGCGGACAACGCCAGATTCCGGCGAGCGCCTGCAAGTTGTTCTTGCATGTAGTCGGCTAGGTGCTTTTTCGCCATGTCGTCCGCCTGATTATCCTGCTAATCGTAACGTATCGGGCGGCGACGATTATGACACAAGCGTAGCCACTGAGCCCGCGATAATTTGAGCTGGCGCCCGGCCGCCCTAAAGGCTAACTTTCTGCCGGCGGGGATTTCTGGAGACGCGCGCGATGAAGCGCCTTGTTCTCGTCGACCGAACGAGCAATCGAGTTTCCGGCGACACGTCGGCTCTCGGGCCGCATGCGCGAAATTGGGCCGCGATCGTCGACCAGTTTGACGATGATACCGCGGGCCTGGCCGCCTGCGCGGCGCGCTTTCTGGACCAGAGCTTGGGCAAGACGGCTCGCGACTACATCTTCACGCCATTCGCCGCAGATCGAGACTCAGACGGCTATCTGATTTTTGACTGCAGCGGTTGCGAGGATGGGTCGGCTTCGATCATGTCCGATCAGGTAGATACGGACGAAGCAATCTACGCCATTATGACGAGCTGCTTTTATGTCGGCTACGTTCGACGCGACCATTGACGATCAGGCCTCAGTCTAGCTGACTGCGTGAAGTCTTAGCTTCTAATTCGCCCAACAACAGCTGAAGCTCACCGGGCAACGGCTCGACCGTAATCTTGGCGAGCTTAAATTGAAGCTGCTTGCCGATCTGGAGCGTGGCGTTAGCGGATTGCTCCTGAAACTCACGCGCAAGCACGCCTCGCCATTCATCTGGCCGTAGTTCTTTCATCACGTCCCGCCCCTCGTGTTTTTCGCAGCCCGCCAAAAGCGCTAACCGATGCGCGGCGGTTTCGTTCCACAATTTCATTGAAAAATCGGTCTCGCGCTTTACCCCGGCGCAACCAACGCCGGATCGGCGTCGCAGACGCCAGAGCGGTTTACCTGCGGCGAGACAATCCATTCCTGCAAGGCGTCCTCGGGCGGCGCGCGCAGCAATGAAAAATGCGGATTGTTGCCCGCCATCCAAGCGCCAGCGTCGCGCCAATCTAGGATCACCGGCATTCGAGCGAAAGCGCGGCATCCAATCGCTGGCGCGACCGGCGATGGTCGTCCCCGAGTCGACTATCGCTATTTCCAGTGCACGCAGCGGCGCTGGCCCAAGCCGTGGGTCGAGCTAAAACGCCGAGTCCATTTTATGCACCGCTTGCCCTCAGGTGGGTGGACTGCTGCGCCTGGCCTAATTCTGCCGGCCTTCTGGACGAAAGACGTCGACCCAAAATCTTCCGGCGGGAGCGAGGGACGCATTGGTCCCGCCGAAACTGACGTAGTCGCTGCAACGAAAAACGCTCCGCAAAGAGCCACGAACAAAGCGGTCTTCAAACTCCTGCTCATTTTTTCCTCCCGTAATTTCAAGTCTACGCTGAAAAGGTAGATCGCCGCGGTGCTGCGTCTACTGCCCCCGGACCGAATGCGGGGCGTCCGGTCGACGTCGGGTTGACGCTTGCGGTGCGCCCGATACGGCGGCACAGATGCTGAGTGAAGCGACCGCACATGCCTTCGACTTTCACTCTCGCAGCGCATTGTAGCCGTCTTTGAAGCCATCAAGAGCGAATATGTGGCGAAGCCCCTCACCGGGGTTAAAGTAGATCGTTATTAGCAAGTTTTTGCCGCTGAGCATCTTGCTCATCAGGTCGTTGCCGATAGCGCCTTCAGTAGCACAGGTAATCTGAGTGCATCTGAAGAATGGTAGCTTCGGGAATTCAGTCTCGTCGACTTTGATTCCCACGCCTTCCAACAAGAAAGTTCCCAGCGGCGCGAAAACTTGAATCACTCCATTGGGCATGCCAGCCGCTTTTCGGACAGCAACCATCAATCCGACATTCGGCTGTTCCTCGGACACCGCTTTTTGGACCAACGCGCATACCTTGACGTTATTCGTCGACGGTGAGCACTGCGTTTCCCAAGCGCCGATTTTTGATGTTTCGAGCTGCTGCGCTAGCGCGGCGCCCGCTAAAAAATCAGCGAACAGCAGACAGGCGAGAACACTAAACAATGACCGTCTACTGCATTGCATTGGAGAGCCTTGTTATTCACATGCGCAGCCTGCGCACCCAAGCGTCGCGCTAACAATCGCTTGTCCGATACTACGGTCAATCCGGCAGGACCTGAACCTCCCTAGCGCCGCATTCCGGCAAACGAAACGCCGGGTCTTCGGCAGGTCGATAAAGACGAAGCCCGCGGGCGCTCCCCTGTGGACCGTGCGGTCAAATTCACGGGCTTCGCAACTTTTGCTGGGCGCTTCCCAAATTCTACTTTCGTTAAATGAGCAATGAACGGCGCCCTCAGCAACGGTTCAGCCGCTCTGGGTGACATTGCGGGCGTGGATCGAGACGAGGTCTCGACACGGGCCAAGCCCAGGAGTTCATCCATGACCCGCATTGCTCTTCTTGCCGCTGCTTTGATCGTTTCCGCGGCCGCTCTGGCCGAGACGACGTCCGCAATGAAGCCTGTCGCGCCGAGCGTTGCCCAGGCGCCTATCGCGAAAACGGCAACCGAGTCGCAGCGGCTCGACCTCAATTCCGCCACTCTCGACCAGCTTACGATGGTTAACGGTCTCAACAAGCACCTCGCCGAGGCGATCGTGAAGGGGCGTCCCTTCAAGAGCGTGGACGACCTCGCAACGAAGAAGATTCTTTCCGTGGATGTCTTCAGTGAGGTCAAGGACCATTTTATCGTTCGCTGATCAAATTGCGCAGCATAAGACGCCTCCGAGCCCGGTCAGCGATGGCCGGGCTTTTTCGTGAGATGGTCGATGTCTTCAGCACAAATCGCCGAGCGGTCCTCGCACCGGAGCTGGCCGCCATCCGCGCCGCGCTTGAGGCCGCCGGCGTCAAATTCACGAATGGCGATGCGCCTGGCGTGAGGCTGAAAAAAGCCCGCGGCTCTCACGGCCGTGCGCAAGGTGGCTAACGATGGTCTCTGTGAGAGGCGCCGTCCCGCCAATTATTGCTGCCCGCCGATTTCTTGCCAATAAGGCCGAGCGCTATAATGCTGATGCACGCGCGTCTCCCACTCACGATCCATCCAGCTTTCGTCCGTGTAGTCCGGCGCGCGCTCGACCAAGTCCTGGGTGACATCCGCGAAGTATCCACGACAGTCTCTGTCGTATTTCAGCGATGTCCAAGGCAATGGATGATGGCCGGGATGCAGGCACATGTAGCCGCAAAATTCGACGACCGCGTAAAGAACGCGGCCCGATTCCATATCAATCATGAAATGGTCGATCTTGCCGATTTCCTTGCCACTCTTATCGTAAACGGCCGCGCCATCGATGTGCTGGCTCGATATCAGGTTGATTTTCGGATTTGAGGCTGCAGTCGCCATTGCGCTCTCCTATGCGTAGGACGCCGCCCGCCACCTTCCAGCAACGCTCCTTCTCACGCTCTTTGAGACGGATCGGACGCCTCGCATCAAAGGCAAAGGCCAGCGGCGCCATTCACACCGTAAACGCATGACCCTGTGCAATGTTCCTGGACCGCCTTCGAACGGCCGAGAGCACGATGCTTGCAAAGATGTGCGTAAGAGACCGTTGCCTCGGCACTAAAGCTCCGCATCTTACTTCCTAAAAGGGTGAGCCAAGGAGGCGAAGATGTTCAAAAAGATTCTTGCTGCGATCGATCTCACCGAATCTCAGATGACCATGCAAGCAATCGACAAGGCTGGGGCGCTCGCCAAGGCTTTCAATAGCGAACTCAGGCTGGTCAATGTGCAGACGCTGATTCCCATCGCCTTCCTCGACTACGTCAAGGGAAATTTCGAAAAGGATATTCGGCAAGGCCTTGAGAAGGAGATCGCGGCCCTAGCGGCTAGCATCGATCATCCGACAGGCCGAATCTCGACCGTTGTGCTGTTCGGTCCCGTCTATCAAAAGGTTCTGGCGGAGGCCGAGGAGTGGGGCGCCGAAGTCGTCGTCGTAGGCTCCCACCGGCCAGGAATGGATCGGTTTCTCATTGGCTCCAACGCCGGCGCCATCGTACACCACGCAAAGTGCTCCGTGCTCGTCGTGCGGCAGTAGCAGCTACGGGGTGCAGGATAGCCCAACCGCAACAAAGGGCGAGCATGCCATGACCGATCGACGCCCATACAACGGCGCTAGGTAGCCATAACTGCCATGGATGCCGACAAGACAACAATTGAGCGAGCGTTCGAACTTGCTCGCTCCGGAGATTGCAGAAGGGTCGGCGATATCGTCGCACGCCTTGACCGCGAAGGATACGACGGGCGTCAG
>NZ_JADNQY010000001.1:0-240 GCF_015709545.1 Methylocystis sp. H4A
CCGATTATACGCGTCCTCGAAGCGGACGATGTCGTCCTCGCCGAGATAGGAGCCGGTCTGCACTTCGATCAGCTCCAGATCGATCTTGCCGGGATTGGTCAGGCGGTGCTTGCTGCCGATCGGCAGATAGATCGACTCATTCTCATGGACGAGATGGATTTCCTCATCGCGGCCGACCTCCGCCGTGCCGCGCACGACGATCCAATGTTCGGCGCGGTGGAAATGCTTCTGCAGCGACAG
>NZ_JADNQY010000002.1:0-420 GCF_015709545.1 Methylocystis sp. H4A
CTAGGAGGGCGTCGTGGAAAGCGCGCGTAAACTTTGGATCTCGCTCATCACCTTATTGGCGCTGTCCTTTGCCGTGCTTCTGCTCATCGGTCGAGAGATAAGTGTCAAGGCACCGCCATTACCCAAGCGCGTCGTTACGGAAACCGGCCGCACGGTCTACACCCTCGCCGACATCCAGCGGGGCCGGCAGGTATGGCAGTCGATCGGCGGCATGCAACTCGGTTCCGTCTGGGGACATGGCGGCTACGTCGCGCCGGACTGGACCGCCGACTGGCAGCACCGAGAACTCGTCGCCATCCTGGATGCGTGGGCGCGCCGCGAGTTCGGCGCCGGCCGATACGCTGATCTCAACGAGGAGCAGCAGAGTTCGCTTCGCGGACGGCTGCGCCCGATGATGAGGCGAAACACGTTCGATCCGAA
>NZ_JADNQY010000003.1:0-1988 GCF_015709545.1 Methylocystis sp. H4A
TTCGTCGAAATGTTCGTCGGCGTCGGCGCCTCGCGCGTGCGCGACATGTTCGAACAGGCGAAGAAGAATGCGCCCTGCATCATCTTCGTCGACGAGATCGACGCGGTCGGCCGCCATCGCGGCGCCGGCCTTGGCGGCGGCAACGATGAGCGCGAGCAGACGCTGAACCAGCTGCTCGTCGAGATGGACGGCTTCGAGGCGAATGAGGGCATCATCCTGATCGCCGCGACCAACCGTCCGGACGTGCTCGATCCGGCGCTGATGCGTCCGGGCCGTTTCGACCGGCAGATCCAGGTGCCGAACCCGGACTTCATCGGCCGCGAGAAGATCCTCAAGGTTCACGCCCGCAAGGTGCCTCTGGCGCCGGACGTGGATCTGAAGATCGTCGCGCGCGGCACGCCGGGCTTCTCGGGCGCCGATCTGATGAATCTTGTCAACGAGGCGGCGCTGCTCGCGGCGCGGCGCTCGAAGCGGATCGTCACGAAACAGGAGTTCGAGGACGCCCGCGACAAGATCATGATGGGCGCCGAGCGCCGCACGCTGGTGATGACGGATGAGGAGAAGAAGCTCACCGCCTATCACGAAGGCGGCCATGCGCTGGTGCAGCTTTCGGTTCCCGGCGCGATGCCGATCCACAAGGCGACGATCATTCCGCGCGGCAGAGCGCTCGGCATGGTGCAGGGCCTCCCCGAGCGCGATCAGATCTCGCAGACATACGAGCAACTGACCGCGATGCTCGCCATCGCCATGGGCGGCCGCGTCGCCGAGGAAATGATCTTTGGCCATGACAAAGTGACGTCGGGCGCGGCCTCGGACATCCAGCAATGCACCCGTGTGGCGCGCGCGATGGTCACCCAGCTCGGCTTCTCGAACAAGCTCGGCACCGTCGCCTACGCCAATCCCGAGCAAGAGCAGTTCCTCGGATATTCCCTCGGGCGGCAGCAGACGATTTCCGAGGCGACGCAGCAGACGATCGACGCCGAGGTGCGCCGATTGGTGCAGGAAGCCTATGACGAGGCGATGCGCATCCTGTCGGAAAAGCGCAGCCAACTCGACACGCTCGCCAATGCGCTTCTCGAATTCGAGACGCTGTCCGGCGACGAGATGAAGGGCCTGCTCGTCGGCAAGCGGCCGGTGCGCGAAGAATCGTCGCCAACGCAGCCGCCGCGCGGCTCCTCCGTGCCGACGACGGGACAGAAACCCGAGCCCGATGTCGGCGGCTTGGAGCCCCAGCCGGTCTAGACTGGTGTTGATCGAAAACGAAGCCCGGCGTCAGCGCCGGGCTTTTTTTTGCGGCGCGAGAGGATTTCAATCCGCGGTTTGAGCTCCTGCGCGTGGCGGGTTCTGCGCCGTTTTTGGCGACAAAGTCACTGTTTCGACGCGCCATAACACGCAAAATGCGTCAGCCTCGAAGAGCGTCTCTTCGAGCCAAATTCCATGGAGGAGTCACGATGAGCTCAACGACTGACACAGCAGCCCGCGCTGCTGCTGGCACGGAAGCTGTAGTAGACCTGAAGGGCATGTGGATCGGCTTGGCCGTTCTGAACGGGTTCTATCTGGTCGTTCGCATTTACGAGCAGATTTATGGCTGGCGCGCTGGCCTGGACTCGTTTGCGCCGGAGTTCCAGACATATTGGATGTCGATCCTATGGACCGAGATCCCGCTTGAGCTGATCTCTGGCATTGGCCTTGCGGGCTTTCTTTGGAAGACGCGCACGCGCGACTTCTCGAACCTGGCGCCGCGCGAAGAAATGCGCCGCCTGGTGGTCGAGGTGCAGTGGCTGGTGGTTTACGCCGCGGCCATTTACTGGGGCGCGTCGTTCTTCACGGAGCAGGACGGCACCTGGCACATGACGGTGATTCGCGACACGGACTTCACGCCGTCGCACATCATCGAGTTCTACATGAGCTACCCGATTTACTCGGTGATCGCGGTTGGCGGCTTCTTCTATGCGAAGACGCGTCTTCCGTATTTCTCCAAGGGCTAT
>NZ_JADNQY010000004.1:0-13986 GCF_015709545.1 Methylocystis sp. H4A
GCCGAAGACATGGACGGGCCAAGGACGCCCTCCGACGCTCCTGCGACGCGATGCGCAAAACAAACCCATGTCGACCAAACAACTGGCGATGTCGCTCCCGGAAGATGCTTGGCATGAGATCGCATGGCGCGAAGGCACGAACGAAAATCTCGCCTCCCGTTTCGCTGCTGTTCGAGTTCGACCTGCCCATCGCGACTATTGGCGTTCGACGCCTCATGCCGAAGAATGGCTTCTCGTCGAATGGCCCGAAGCTGAAAGCCAGCCGACCAAATATTGGCTTTCGACCTTGCCGCCGGACACGACCATCTCGGCGCTCGTCGAACACGCCAAATTGCGCTGGCGGATCGAGCGGGATTATCAGGAACTCAAACAAGAACTCGGCCTCGATCATTACGAAGGACGAGGGTGGCGCGGCTTTCACCACCACATGGCTCTCTGCGTCGCAGCCTATGGATTCCTGGTCTCCGAGAGGAGTCTGATTCCCCCCTCAGGCGTCAAAACCACAATCCTCGAAGCGCCTCGCCTATCCGACAGTTATCGACCCCGCGGATCCGCCGATCAGACCCGAACGCCACGTCGTCTCATCTATCGCGTGCATCCGCACGAGGTTGGCGCGCGCCTTGGTGCGACGGCTGTTCCGATGTCCGTGTTGCCAACGAAAAATCCAGCGGCAAACTTTATGACACAGTAAAACTAGACCCAGAAAGACTATGATGGTCGCGACAGCAATTGCCACCGCAGATACGGGCGCCCACCTACGTTTCAGGATCAATCCAGCGCCGGTGACGATATACGCAAAACCGGCGGCAAAATTGAAATACAATACGAAGGGCACAATTTGTGCCGTCGAATTTTCTGTTCCATGGAGCTCAAAAAGAGCACTTCCTCCGGAAACGAGCGTGGCTATTCCGAACAGGACCGCTATTCCAGCAAGTACTTTAATTACTAGATTTGATGTCCAGACAGACACCATGACCTCTCCTCCTTTTTCATTTCGGAAGGTGTGCACTACCGTTCCAATTTGAAGGCTTGTCTGCCGCCTTTCAGGCCGACATACCCGTTTCCGGATCGAACCAGTTTCACGCATCGTTCGGGAAGCAGTGCCCCGGGTTTAAGGCATAGTCCATCCGGGGTCGGCCGCCAGTTCGGGGACAGGTCCATGAGTCCGCCCGTCATTTTGCCCGTGCCGTTCTGGAAAAGCACAAGGGTTCCGACGCGCCCATCCGTCTGTCGTCATCTTCCATGGGCGTCCATCTGTAATCTTATGGGCTGGGGACGGCTCTTCCGCCTTGCTCGCGTTAATCAAAGCGACTGTTGCCATGACGAGTGCGAGCAATGATATCGGTAATAAGAAGCGCCTTTCTTGCATGCTTCCACGATGATTTCGTTCTGGCTTCTCCATTTATCTGCTCCTAAGGCTGAGAATGTGTAGGAACCCGTGCGCACTACCGCTCCGATGAGCGCAGACCGTTTCAGTTGCCTTGACCGCGTTGTAGTGTTCTTCCGGCTCGTATTTGGCCACCTGAAGACCGAGCTGCTTTACCGACAGGCGGCCCGTTGCTTGCAGGATTGCGTAGCTCGCAAGCACATTGTTGTGCTCGGCTGGATTTCCGATTTCCAGTTGCCGCAAGAGGTGGATGGCGGTGATCATATTCGGTCGTGCTGTCAGTCAAAGCCGCGTCCCTCGCCTGCTTCTTCATGCGTCACGCCGTCCCTGATGTGATAGATGCGCTTGAAGGTCGGGATGATCTTCTCGTCGTGAGTGACGACGATGATGGCCGTTCCAAATTTGACTGCCATGTCGTTGAGGATGCGGATCACGGTCAGAGCACGCACGCTGTCAAGCGGCGCAGTCGGCTCGTCGGCAAGAATGACCGGCGGCCGGTTTACCAGTCCGCGCGCAATCGCGACACGCTGTTGTTCTCCGCCGGATAGTTGCGATGGCATGGCGGCGGCGCGATGCTCGACGTCGAGAGCCTTCAGGAGTTCACGCGCGCGCTGGCGCGATTCATTATTGGGAACACCGGCCAGCATCGGCAGCAAAGCAACATTGTCGGTGACGTCCAGAAAGGGGATGAGGTAAGGCGCCTGAAAGACGAAGCCGATCTTGTCGCGCCGCAACGCGCGAAGATCGGCAATTTTCCAACCGTTGTCATAGATCACCTCGTCGCCGAGGGTCATGCGCCCGCCGCTCGGGTCGATGACCGCTCCCAAGGCTTTGAGCAACGTACTCTTGCCCGATCCCGACGGGCCGATCAGGCCGACTACCTCGCCGGGTGCAACCTGCATATTGACGTCTTTCAAGGCATCGACGGCGGTGTCGCCACTGCCATACCGCTTCCTGAGTTTTTCGATGAGGATTCCTCCGCTGCCCATCTCAGCCTCCGATCGCCTCGGCGGGATCGACCTTGAGCGCCATGCGGATGGCGACTACGCTAGCAAGCGCACATATGACGATGACGGCGATGAGCCCGATCATCGTGTCGACGGAAAGAAGAAGGACGAATTTCGGGAAAAGAGGTGCCGCGAAGGTCGCCGTGATCTTGCCGACGACGAAGCCGATCAGCCCGAGCACGACCGCCTGCTGCAGGATCATGGACGCGATGGTACGATTGCGCGTGCCGATCAGCTTCAGCACGGCGATCTCGCGTATCTTGTCCATCGTGAGCGTGTAGATGATGAAGGCGACGATGGCGGCGCTGACGATGGCCAGGATGGCGAGGAACATGCCGATCTGTTTGGCGGATGTCGCTATGAGTTTTCCAATCAGAATCTCTTCCATCTGGGGTCGCGTATAAACCGTCAGCCGCTTCCACCTTGCTATGTCAGTTGCAATGCGCTCAGGGTCATAGCCAGGTTTGACGCGGACCAGGACTGCGTTCACGTAAGGGTTGCTGTTTTGCGAGGCGATCACTGCATCCAGCAAGCCAGGCACCCAAGGCCGGTTAAACTCCGGATTTTCGCTGGTGCGCCGGCGCTGACGGACAATGGAGTCGTTGTCCTTGAGGAATTGCGCTTCCTGCGCGTCCTTCAGCGGGATGAAGACCATCGGATCGCCCCCCGACGATACCGTCCGCCGAGTGAGGCCCACAATTGTATAATGGTTTCGTCGGATAACGATCGTGTCCCCAAGGGAAAACGCCGTAGCGACATCGGCCACCGCCTCATAGTGGCTGCGCGTGATCTGCCGCCCCGCGACAAGAAACGGCGGCCGGCCGGGTGTCGCCATATCTCCCGGCGCGATGCCCACCACCATCGCCCGGACGTCCGAGTTTCCTTTTTGAACCTGCATCGTCAGATAGGTGACGTTGGCAACCCGCTCGACACCGGGGATCGCGAGGATCACGCGATAGATGTCATCATTGATGCTTGAGGATTCCGCGTATGGGCCGAGTGTGTTCTGCTGGACGACCCACATATCGGCGCCGCTGTTGTCGAGCAGCACCTTGCCGTCGTCGACCATCCCTCGATAGACGCCAGCCATGGTGAAGGTTACACCGATGAGCAGACCAAGCCCGACCCCCGTGAAGACGAACTTGCCCCATGAATGCAGAATGTCGCGTCCAGCGAGGCTGATCATTTGAGTAGCTCCGCAGGATTGTCGGCTACACGAATGCGGCTCGTACTGGCCAATCTGGATGCGCTGTAAACAACAATCCGATCGCCGACCGTCAGGCCTTTTGTGATCTGCACGACCCCTTCCAGGTCTGCAGCGCCGAGTTGGACGACCGTAAAGCGGATTTTCCCCTCTTCGATTTTCCAGACGCCCAATTTGCCGCCGACATTCTGGATCGCAGCGTTCGGGATTGCCGGCGACACGGCAAGCTCAGGCAGGGCGACCGATACTTCGGCCAACTCTCCGATCGGAGGCCGCGGCTCGGGAAGCGTGTCGAACTCCACCTTGGCCAGATTTTCTTCCGTCACTGCGTCAGCGAGGACTTCCACGCGCGCGATTCGTCCCGGTACGCCTTTGCCGGCGCGTGAACGCAATGCAATCGAGGCAGGCAGGTCCTGCCGGAGGCCTGTTGCCGCAATTTGATCGAACCGAGCATTGATCCAGAGATTCTTTGGGTCGATCATTTCTATGACTGCCTGACCGCCAACTATGGTCGTTCCCGGTTCGGCCTTGCGTGCTGCAATCACCCCGTCGACCGGCGCACACAGAACCAGATTTTCCCGCTGCTTGATCAGGCCGTCGCGGTCGGCGCGATTGCGTTGGAGATCCTGTTGCGACGCAAGGAAATTCGACCGAGCGGCCGAGAGAGCAGCCTCAGCCACTTGGCTGTCCTGTCGCTTGGTTTCCACCGCGACCTGGCTGGCGGCGCGGGTCTTCCAGAGCTTTTCATAGCGTTTCGCCTGAGCAAGCGCGAAATCCTTGCGTGCCAGCGCATCGTCCACCTGCGCTTGCGCGGTACTTATAGATGCTTCTGCCCGGCCAATCGCCGCATCGAGCGCTGCGATGCGAGCATTAAGGTCCACTGGGTCCATTTCCGCCAGAACCTGACCGGCTCGTACCTTATCGCCCACATCAACATGTATCGTGGCGACGCGGCCTGCGAAGGTGGGGCCGATCTTGTAAGAGAAACGAGCTTCAACCGTGCCGATGCCAAATAGTGCGGGCGAGATTGAGCGGGCCTCGACGACGGCGGTCGTGACAGCGACCGGCGCCAGCGGCCCGGAGCGCAGCACCACGTAGCCAAACAAGGCGGCAGTCACGGCTCCAACGCCTATGAGCATCAATGTGCGACGCTGCAATGAAGGCAGTTTCACTGGTTTGCCTCCATGCATGCACGATATGATTTGAAGGCATCCGGAGCCGCCTCGCGGATGCTGTCGACATCCCCGACGATCAGCGCTCTAAACACCAGATGTTGGATAGCCGCTATGAACAGACGGGCAGCGATCCTTTTGTCGATCGTGGTTCGTATTTCGCCGCACTGCTGCGCCTCTTCGATTATGCTGGAGAGCCGCTGTTCGTACCGTTGGATAACTGCCTCGATCATCAGTCTGAGTGCGGAACTGTTCGTCCTGCCGAGCGCACCCAGCAACATGCGTTGAATGTTCGGATGATCCGCGAGATAGGCAATATCAGCCACAAACATAGCTTCGAGGGATCGAAGCGGAGATGTGACGGCCGAGAAATGCGGATGAGTCATCTCGCCGCCTCGACAGCGCGTCGATACAGCGCGAACGCTCCTGGCGCGCTGGCGCGGATGCGCTTGACGTCACCGGCGATGAGGGATTGCATGACAAGGCCCTGGATCGTACCGATGAAGAGTGTGACGGCGGCCTTGTCATCCAGTGTGGCAGCCAACTCGCCACGCTCCTTGCCCTCCGCAACGAGCCGTCCGAGGCGCTCGCCATAACGCTGGATCAAGGTGTGCGCCATGCGCTTGGCTACAGTCTGCTCGGCGCGTTGCAGCTCTCCAAACAGCATCCGGGGCACGCCGGGATGCTCCGAGATGAACTCGATATGCGCAGTGAACGCAGCCTCCAGCGCGTCAAGCGGAGAGACCGCAGCGGAAGTCGCCTTGTCGATCCGTGCGAGCAAGCGCTCTGATACCCATTCCATGACGGCCTGAAGAATAGCGTCCTTGGAAGGGAAGTGCCTGAACAAGGCGCCTTGGGTCACACCCATTCGCTTGGCGATCGCGCCAGTCGTGATGTCTGTAGGATTTTGCTCCGCCGCCAAGTCGATGACGGTCTCAACCGTCACCTCACGTCGCTCCTCTGCGGAAAGGTAGGCCGATCGCGAGATCATGGGCACCTCCAAAAGATAGTGATCAATTACTATCTATCAGCGGTGCGATTTTTTTCAAGGGGGACTACGCGAATAGGGTCACCTATGGCGCTCCTGCCGTTGCGTGCAGCCTCGCTGCTGAATCATCCGCGTTACACAACCGGCCTCTGCGTCGCCGGCAGTATCGGCAGCGAAGATGTGCTGCTGCGGCCGAGCGCGGTCGAGGCTTATCATCGGCTCAAATTCCGCTTCGGGCGGCATGTCACGCTCATGGCGCTCTATGCAATGGAGGCAGCGCTACGCGGCTGCGAATGGCGTTCCCTCGAGCCGGTAGTAAGGGACGATCTGCGCAAAGCGGCCCGTCGGCCGTAGCCGTTCGGCCCCTCATCCACGATGCAGTTGGACCTCGTCCCAACCGCTAGAGCGTTTTGCAATTACGCTGACTCGGAGGGGATTGAACGAAGCCGCTGATCGCGGCGGGTGCGGCGATGTCTGGTGATTGGCCTCCTGTCTGAGAGGATTTGGGTGTTGCAGCCCACTCTCAAACAGGAGGTTTCCAGATGGCCGAGATGAGCCCTCTGCGCCGTCGCATGCTCGAGGACATGACCGTCCGCAATCTCTCGCCGGCGACCCAGCGATCCTACCTCAACGCCGTTTCGAAGTTCAGCCGCTATTTTGGCAGCTCCCCGGATCGTCTGGGGCTTGAGGATGGCGAAAAAGCCTTCGACAGCGTTGAGCCAGGAGCACATGTCGGCGTGAAGTGGAAGGTGAAGCGTTCGTGGCGCTGGAGCCATTGGCGCACCTTGGGGTGCTTGTGAGCGGCGTAATTGTCGAGGATCACATGCACGAGCTTGCCGGCGGGAACCTCCGCCTCGATGGCGTTGAGGAAGCGGATAAATTCCTGATGGCGGTGACGCTGCATGTTGCGGCCAATCACTTTGCCGTCGAGCACGTTGAGCGCGGCGAACAGCGTGGTCGTTCCGTTCCTTTTGTAGTCATGCGTCAGGGTTCCGGCGCGGCCCTTCTTCATCGGCAGACCGGGCTGGGTGCGATCAAGCGCTTGTATCTGGCTCTTCTCGTCGACGCTGAGCACGATGGCGTGCGCCGGCGGATCGACATAGAGCCCGACGACATCGCGCAATTTGGCGACGAAGTCCGGATCGTTGGAGAGCTTGAACAGGCGCAGGCGGTGTGGCTGAAGCCCGTGCGCGCGCCAGATGCGCTGAACCGAGCTGACGGAAACGCCGACGGCTTTCGCCATCATCGCGCCGATCCAATGCGTCGCTTCGCAAGGCGGCTCTTGCTGCGTCAAGGCGACGATCCGTTCGGCGACGTCCTGCCCGAGCGGTCGAACGCGAGACGGGCGGGTCTTGTCGCGAAGAAGGCCGTCAACGCCTTCCTCCATGAACCGCTCCTGCCAGCGCCAGACGCAGGTCTTCGACGTGCCAGTCTGGCGCATGATCTCGTTCGTGCCGACGCCGTCGGCGGAAAGCAGAACGATCCCGGCCCGCCAGACATGCTTTTGAGCCGCGTTCCGGTCCTTAATGATGGTCTGAAGCCGCTTCCGATCGACCGACGACAACGTGATGGAGATTCCCGTGCACATCGCGCAGACTCGCACGCGCAGAAACCGAGAGGAATCCCTCAAGGACTCAATCGTCAGATTTTATCCACTAGCTCGCGCAAACTGAAGCGATGGCCGGCGATACGCGACTCGCGAGACGGCTTGATCAAAGGCGCTGACTCGCTTGAAAGCGGACGAAGAGTTGTAACGTCTGCTGGTCGCTATCCTTCGAACCTTACCCTTGCGTCAGCCGTCGGCCCTCCAAGCGAACCAATTCGCGGGTTCGCACCCCAACGAATTCATCCCCGCTGCCCCGAGACGGGAACTGCATAAGGTTTACTGGGAAGGGCCAGTTTCAAAGGCCAGCAAAATGTCGACTGGATCCAAACGCGAAACGACAATTGGCCTCTCCATTGAATCTTTTGAATAGCGCAATGAAAAAGTTTCATTTTACCAGTCGTACAACACGTCATACGAGTTTCTGACGGCATCGTGACAAACTTTCGCGGATTCGGCGCGATTGCCGGAAATCGGAGGGTTACGCATGAGCATAACAACAGAAAGAGCCGGTAGCGCCGGCGTCGCCGCGGAGGAGAGTATCGTCGATCTCAAGGGCATGTGGATCGGCTTGGCTGTTCTGAACGGGTTCTATCTGGTCGTTCGTATTTACGAGCAGGTTTATGGCTGGCGCGCTGGCCTTGATTCGTTCGCTCCGGAGTTCCAGACATATTGGATGTCGATCCTTTGGACAGAGATTCCGCTTGAGCTGATCTCCGGCATTGGCCTTGCGGGTTTTCTTTGGAAGACGCGCACGCGCGACTTTTCGAAGGTGACCCCACGGGAAGAGCTGCGTCGGATCGTGGTGGACATTCAGTGGCTGGTGGTTTACGCGGCCGCCATTTACTGGGGTGCGTCGTTCTTCACCGAGCAGGACGGCACTTGGCACATGACGGTGATTCGCGACACGGACTTCACGCCGTCGCACATCATCGAGTTCTACATGAGCTACCCGATTTACTCGGTGATCGCGGTCGGAGCGTTCTTCTATGCGAGGACGCGTCTTCCGTATTTTGCGAAGGGCTACTCCCTTGCGTATCTGATCGTGGCGGTTGGCCCGTTCATGATCATCCCGAACGTCGGCCTGAATGAGTGGGGCCACACGTTCTGGTTCATGGAAGAGCTGTTCGTTGCACCGCTGCATTGGGGCTTCGTGTTCTTCGGCTGGATGGCGCTTGGCGTGTTCGGCGTCGTGCTTCAGCTGCTGATCAACATTCAGCGCCTGATCGGCAAGGAAGGCGTCGATCTCCTCGTCGGAGACTGAGCGCTTGAACAAACGGAGCGCGGGCTTTTTCCCAGGAGCCCGCAGCGCCGCAGAATAACTCCCTACAATCGTTGAGCTTCACTTGGCGCCTTCCGTCTTCATTGGCGGGAGGCGCAATTTTCAGCAGAAAGGCGCCAGTGCTGAACCAACGAGGTCCTTGTGACTCTTAATTCGGCGGTAGCTGGACCAATGTTCTTGTAACAAGCCCTGCACGCGTGTGCGCTAATCAGCAGAATCATCGAGGTTCTAATTCTCCAACATGCTAACCGCGTCGAGGATCTGCTGTCTCAGCCAACTATGGGCTGGGTCTTTATCTTTCAACGGGTGCCAAGCCATCGTCGCGGCACACTCGGAAAATTCGATTGGGGGCGGCATCATCTTCACCGGCGCAAGCCGCGCGAAATGTTCTCCGACGCGTCGTGGCGCCGTTAGAACGAGATCCGTACGAGCGATAATTGAGGGGGCGGACAGGAAGTTGGGAAGAATGACAGATATTTTTCGCTTCTTGCCATGCTGCTCAAGCCAGTCGTCGACGAGCCCGGTTCCATCCTCTCGATGAGAAATCAAGAGGTGGCGGCTTGATAGAAATTGATCTAGGGTTATGTCGGTTTGCGAAAAATCCGGATGGTCCCGCCTCACCATCGTCGTTAATCGTTCATGAAAAAGTGTTTCGCGCCGCAGATAGGAAGTTGAATCGCTTACGACATTCAAGGCGATGATGAGATCGATTTCTTCTTCCTCGATGCATGCCTCCGCCGAGGCGCCACCAAGCTGTTTGATGTGAAGCTCAACATTGCCCGCGTTTTTGTTGAGCGTCTCACAAAGGCGGTGCAGCAACGTGAATTCGAAATAGTCGCTCGTAGCGATTACAAACCGGCGCTCGCTCGAGTCAGGAGAGAATTCTTCCGGCGGCTGAACGATATTCTCAACGCTCTTCAGCACCGCGCAGATTGGATCGAACAAGGCCAGGGCCCGTTGCGTCGGGCGCATTCCTCTCGGCGTCTTGATGAGCACGGGGTCGTCGAGCTGCTGCCTCAGCCTTTGTAGAACATGGCTCATCGCTGATTGACTAATGAACATTTTCTCGGCGGAGCGGGACACGCTCCGTTCTTCCAGGAGATGTTTGAAGGCGATCAACAGATTGAGATCGAAGTTTCGCATTTCGCTCATTCGCGCGCACGGCCAAATCGCCAGTGAAGCACCCAGCCTTCTGTTTTGGCTCGTGAAGGGGCAAGTTTCCGCTTGGGGCCTTGGTGTGGTCCACCTTCGGAGGCCGAGAAGAAGCGGGCGACCGACCAGCAGCCAGCGGCGTCATTAAACCGGTTCGGCCAACGATTGGGAGTGCCGCGGAACGAATAAAACTAGGGTCCAATGACAGTAGGCGAGTTGATGCAGGGTCCAAGTGTCGAGAGCCATCTTGGCTGAGACCGGAAAGAAGTTGGGGGTCGATCAAGAGAAGATGAATATTATTCAAAGAATTCCTGCCGGAGGGGTTCTCGATGAAATGGACGTTGAAGCTCGAGCGCATTGACGAAGCTGGGAATTTGCACTCAACCACAGTCGCGTATGTCGAGCGGCCTGAACTGACGTCCGAGGCCGATCTCGGTCTCATCCATGACTGTCGGGAGCCATCTTGGCCTGACAATGCGCTTTCAGGAAAATCAATAATTTAGTCGAAGCCATCATGCGGCGAAGACGACTTTCCCGAAGATGACGAGGCTTCTCGGCGCCGGGAAGAAGGCTGTCGGCGCGAGGAAGCTATCCGGAGCCTGTTGAAGCGGCACAATGACAAGCGACTCTCGATCGGCGCCGTCGATGAAATCGCGTAGGAATTGGGTGTCAGCCGATCAACGATGTACCGTTTGATGACGGCCTATCGAGCCAAGGGCACGGTATCGTCGGTCGAACCGCGCGCGCTTGGGCGACGAAAAGATACGCTCGTGTTGGACGCCAAGCGAGAGAAGCTCATCGCTGCGACGATCCACAAAATTTATCTGAAGCCCGAGCGCGCGACCATGACATATCTGATCGAGCAAGTGCGGGCGCGGTGCGCGCAAAAAGGCTTGCCTCTTCCTGATCGGGCGTTCGCTCTCCGCTACACTGCGCCGCGGTTTCCTCCATCGCCCGCTTGAACCGCTTTAAATCCGCAATCTTGCGACGGATTTTCCCCAAGTGATCCAGCACGAGCTCACAAACCTGCATGCAGGCGTGACTGGTCGGCAGCACGACAAGTCGACGTGCGCCTAGCTCGACGGCCACCATGATCGGCGTGGCGCAGGTGATCGCGCCGTCGGGGGGCGAGGTAGCGACGCTTCATCTTCATAGGCTGGAAAGCGGCAGGGACGGCGGTCGGCGCCACAATTGCTTACGCCGCAGACTCCTTGGACAACACCACGGGCGCGCCAGACAAGAAATACGTTGCAACCACGCGGATGGGGCTTGGTGTCTTCCAAGTTGCAACAAGATAGGCGTCGACGAGCCATCGCACGCCATCAGCCGGCACAAAAAAATCGCACCGCAACAGAAACGAATGCATGGCGCCGCCATGTAACCGGAAAAACGTCCTCTCGACGCAGGCTCAGTCAGATTTCTGCGAGGCGCTCGACGCTTTCGGCGGGACCAGTAAGACACTTAAAAAAAGAGTCACGGAACGCTCGAAGCACCTCGCACTGATCAAGGCTGCAATCCCCCATGACTTCCCGCGACGGCGCCGAGAATTGTGATCAGGCTCCCGACAAGCAGGATGCGATGCATCCGTTCGATCAAAATAAAGGTTCCTTCAGGATCGGACTTAGCCCGTTGATGAACCAGCGGTGAAGGGCGAGCGGCTCGGCGACGAATGCCGCTTTCCATCGCCTATCTGGAGGCGGCGGCCGAACTGCCAACACGCTTCCCGCCTTCTATCTGGCACGCGCATGAAATGGCCTTCGGTTTTGGCGGCGCAGTCGTCGCGGGCTTTCTGCTGACGGCGATTCCAAACTGGACTGGTCGGATGCCCCTGCAAGGCGTCCCGCTCGCCGGCCTCGCCGCCCTCTGGCTCCTCGGCCGCATCGCCGTGCTGGCTTCGAATAGCGCGCCTGCGCTTGTCTCCGCGGCGCTCGACCTCGCTTTTCCGGCGGTCTTTATTTTCGTTGTCGCGCGCGAGATCGCCACTGGGCGGAACTGGCGCAACTTGCCCATGGTTGCGGCTCTCGCGCTTCTCTTCACCGGGAATCTGCTTACGCATCTCCAAGCGATGGACCTTGCCGCAACGGGCGCCATCGGGGCTCGCGTCGGCGTCGCCACCCTCGTTATGCTCATCGCCCTCATCGGCGGGCGCATCACGCCGAGCTTCACCCGCAACTGGCTGGTCAAGAATTCGCCAGCTGGAGTCGAGCCAGCGTCCTTCGGCGGGCTCGATCGTTTCGCGCTGGCGGCGACGCTCGTCGCGCTAATCGCCTGGGTCGCGTTCCCCGAAGCCGGACTTACGGCGGTTCCGCTCATTGTCGCCGGCGCGGCGTTCTTTCTACGTCTTATCCGCTGGCGCGGCGTCAGCACGCGGGCGGAACCGATGCTTTTCGTGCTGCATCTGGGCTATGGCTGGGTTCCGTTGGGCTTCCTGCTCATGGGCGGCAACGAACTATTGGGGGTCACCGCTCCTGCAGCGCCTCTACATGCGCTCACCGTGGGCGCCATCGGAACAATGACGCTCGCGGTGATGACCCGCGCAACGCGCGGCCACACCGGGCGCCCGCTTGTCGCAGATCAGTGGACGGCCGCGATCTACGTCGCCATAACATTGGCGGCCATCCTGCGCATCGGCACGCCTTTCACGGGCGAGCACTACTTCACAGCCCTCGCGGTCGCCGGCGGGATGTGGAGCCTGGCGTACGGCCTCTTCGTGGTGCTTTATTTCGGAATGTTGACGACGAAGCGCTTGCACCCAACGACGTGAAGGCGAGTTCGAGGCAAGGCCGACCAAGCTGGCGCCGTTTCTCACCCAAGCGCGAACACGCCAAGCGGGCTGTGCGTGCGTGCGATGCTATAAATGAAAAGAAAAGCCGCGATCGCGCCGGCCATCGCCGCCAACCGCAACTTGAACGCCTTGGCTCGAAGCGCCCAGTAACCCAGAAAAATGTAGAGCGGCAGCATGACCGCCACCTTCATGGTCAGCCACGCGTCAACAAACGGGTATTGACGCGTGACGGCCGTCAGCATGAGGGCAGCCGTGAAGAGCACGGCGTCGATCGCGTAGGAGGCAAGCCGCGCGAGCAGCGACAGTGGCCATGACGCCGCGAGCAAGTTCAAAGCGAGCGCGCGCATAAGGTAGAAGCCGCCGCTCACGAGCGCCGCCGCGATGTGGACAGCGCGGATCTCGAGGTAATAGGCTTCCATGCGAGTGGCGGATCACGCCACGCGCCTCACCGGCCCCGCCTCCAGTTCCCTGTCCTCCTTCTCCACTTCATGAGGCTGGCGGCGCGGCCGGAGCCACAGGCTGACGACGAACCAGGCGAAGGCCAATGCGCCTATTGAGAAGACGGTGTCGCCTGGCACGCGCATCCATACCAGAAGATCGACGATCGGCTGCTGCATGAACTGCTCAGAGCGGGCGTACCAATAACCTTCATTGATCGCGGCAAGGAGTTGCAGCGTGCCGAGCGGCAGGAGCGTGAACAACGCCATCATCGCCAGCCCGACGTTGAAGCACCAGAAGCTGATGCTGAGGATCTTCTCGTTCCAGACGAGTTCGGGCATCATGCCGCGCAGGCAGAACAACACGAGGCCGATGCCGAGCATTCCATAGACGCCGAACAGCGCCGTGTGGCCGTGCAGCGGGGTCAGGTTCAGCCCCTGCATATAATAGAGCGAGAGCGGCGGGTTGATCAGGAAACCGAACAGACCGGCTCCCACCAGATTCCAGAAGGAGACAGCCATGAAGAACAGCACGGGCCATTTATAGCGTTGCATCCAGGGCGTGGCGCCGCAGAACCGCCAATGCTCATAGGCCTCGAAGCCGATATAGGCGAGCGGCACGACCTCTAGCGCGGAGAAACTGGCGCCAAGCGCCAGCACCGACGTCGGAGTTCCGGCGAAATAGAGATGATGGAGCGTGCCGATCACGCCGCCGGCCATAAAGACGATCGTCGCGAACAGCACCGCCGAAGTTGCCGGCTGGACTGCGATCAGGCCAAGGCGGGTGAACAGGAAGGCGACGACGGCGGTGGCGAACACCTCGAAAAACCCTTCGACCCACAAGTGAACTAGCCACCACCGCCAATACTCGACCATCGACAGATGCGTATGCTCGTTCCACATCAGCCCCGCGCCGTAGAACAGGCCGATCGCAACGGTCGAGAGGAAGAAAAGAGCGACGATGGAGCG
>NZ_JADNQY010000005.1:0-18941 GCF_015709545.1 Methylocystis sp. H4A
GCCGCTGTTCCAGAAATAGCCGGCGTCGACATAGTCCTGCGCCGTTGCGCGGTCCGGCTTTTCGACGAAAGCGTCGAGCTTGTAGACCTCGCAACACGACTCAAGCGGCGCGCCGGGGCGCAGATAGCCGTATCCCGTCGCGGGGCCGTCGGGCTTGACGCCGAGCGTGACGATATAGCCTTGCGCCGCCGCGGCGCTCGCGCGCTTGCACAGATCGACGAGGCCCGCCGTGTCGCGAACGACATGGTCGGCGGCGAGCACGACGACGACTGTGTCGGGCGCGCGGCGCGCGGCGAGGCCCGCCGCGACGGCGACCGCCGGACCCGAGTCGCGGCGCGACGGCTCCAGCACGACGTCGGCTTGCGCGCCGATCTCGCGCAGCTGGTCGGCGATGAGGAAGCGGTAGTCGAAATTAGAGACGACGATCGGCCGCTCGAACGCCGGGTCGGCCAGCATCGCCATCGTCGTCTGGAAGGTGGAGCGCTCGCCAATGAGCGGAATAAACTGCTTGGGAAGCGTCTCGCGCGACTCGGGCCACACCCGCGTCCCCGATCCGCCGCACATAATAACAGGCAATATGTTCATGTTGCTATCCGTTGACAAATGGAGCGTTCGATTGCGACCTCGGTTACGTCGCCCCAGACGAACAACGCGGTAAATCTGCATTGTCGACGGTGCGCTTAGCGCTGCTTCGAAGACTGCCTTACGAACCACTGGCTGAGCGAGATAGGTGGCCCGAGATTTCCGATTAAGCCTCTTGCATTCGCTCTTCCATGCAGTCCGCGACATGTTCAATAAACCAATGGTAAGATGACGCGAGACCCTCTTCCAGGGAAATCTCCGGCTTCCAACCGAGCGCGCGGATACGGCTTGAATCCATGATCTTGCGCGGCGTCCCGTCTGGCTTAGTCGTATCGAAGACGAGGTTTCCATCAAATCCGACAACTCGGGCGATAGTTTCGGCGATCTCGCGGATTGTAACGTCGAAACCGGCGCCGCAATTGATGTGTTCATATTCGTCGTAATGGTCGAGGCAAAAGACGACGCCTTTGGCGAGGTCGTCTACATGGAGGAATTCGCGCAGCGGAGTTCCGGTACCCCACACAACCACCTCGGGCGCGCCGCTGAGTTTTGCTTCGTGAAATTTACGAATGAGCGCTGGCAATACATGACTGGTCTGCAAATTAAAATTATCGTTTGGCCCATAAAGATTGCAAGGCATCACCGAAATATAGCGACGGCCATGTTGCCGCCGATACGCTTGGCAGGTCATGATTCCCGCGATCTTGGCGATCGCATACCATTCGTTCGTTGGCTCCAAGGGGCCGGTCATTAGTGATGACTCAACGATCGGCTGCGGCGCAAATTTGGGGTAGATGCATGAAGAGCCAAGAAATACCATACGATCGACGCCGGCCTTATGCGCGCCATGAATAACATTCGTTTGGATCGTCAAGTTGTCGTAAATGAAGTCCGCGGGATAAGTGCTGTTTGAGAGAATGCCACCGACTTTCGCCGCCGCGAATATGATAGCCGTGGGCTGGTTCGCTCGAAGCCAGAATTCGACCTCGGGTTGACGCCGCAAGTCGAGAATCGAGCGATCGACCTTGAGAACTACGCGGCCCTGCGATTCTAGTAAGCGTGTAATGGCCGAACCGACCATGCCGCGATGTCCAGCGACCCAGATGCGTTCTTCCATCGATCCAAACTCCCGTTTTAGTTATAGGTGATGAACTATTTTGTCGGCCCAGGCCTTTACTTCCATGGTGCAGGCTCTCTGCAACAGTTGCTCCCAATGGTCCAAGGCGATTTTCTTGCGGAGCGATCGATCAAGCAGCGCACGTGCGTTCCGGCCCATCTGTTCAAGACGGGGCCGGTCAGCCTTGAAGTCGCGGATCGCCTGAGCCAGAGCGCATCCGTCGCCGGGGGTGACGACCGCACCGCACTGATTGCGGCTCACGAGTTCGGCGATTTCTCCGGCAGGATCGGTCACTGCTATGGTGGGACGTCCGGCCGCGGCGATTCCGTAAAATTTGCTCGGTACGATGAGCCCTTCCATTGCAGGTAGAAGCGAGATCCAATGCACATCGGGAACAGCCAATGAATTCGCCAATTTATTCGCCGTTTGGTAAGGCCGAAATTGGAACATTTCGGCAAGCTTTCTTCGCTCAACTTCAGATTGCAAGGACTGAGTCAAATGGCCGCCGACGATACGCCGATAAAGAGAAAGCCGATCTCGGGCTGGTCGCGTAACAGTTCCGCTGCGTCGAGAAGGGTTGCATATTCATGCGCCCTTCCCAAATTTCCCGAATAGCCAATAACGAACTTGTCCTCAAGCCCCGAGGTCGCGCGCAGTGGATTACCTGCTCTCGGCAGAGGCGTGATCAATTCGTCCGGCGAGTCTTCATCTTCGCTTTCGTCTAATCCGCTAAGCCAACAGGGTTTTCAGCAAGAAGGGCTAGGCCAGAATAGTGGAAACATTTGGGCGCGCAACTGCCATGTGGGCCCGCCGGCGGAAACAGAAATCGAAGGCATGCCGTAGGCGTCATTTTGTCAGAGTTGCGCCAATAGCTTTCGCCTTGGGCTTATTCTCTCCCGACGCTCACATAGGTGAAGCCGCGCTTGCGCACGTCGCCCGGGCGATACACGTTGCGCAGATCGACGATGATCGGCTGCTTCAAGAGACTCCTGACCCGATCGAGATCGAGCGCGCGGAAGGCGTCCCATTCGGTGACGATGGCGAGCGCGTCAGCGCCTTCCAGCGCCGAATAGGCGTTGTCGTGGAAGGTGACCTCCGGCATCAGCGGACGCGCCTGCGCCATGCTCTCGGGGTCATAGGCGTGCACCTGCGCGCCGTCGCCGGCGAGCGAAGCGACGATGGCGAGCGAAGGCGCGTCGCGCATGTCGTCGGTGTTGGGCTTGAAGGCCAATCCGAGGAGCGCGATCTTCTTGCCGCGCACCGAGCCGCCGAGCGCGTTGATCACCTTGCGCGCCATCGCCCGCTTGCGCGCGTCATTCACCGCAACGACCGTTTCGACGATGCGCAGCGCCGCGCCTTCGTCCTGTCCGGTCTTGATCAGCGCCAGCGTATCCTTGGGAAAGCAGGAGCCGCCATAGCCCGGCCCGGCATGCAGGAATTTCCCGCCGATGCGCTTGTCGAGGCCGATGCCGCGCGCGACCTCCTGCACGTCGGCGCCGACCTTTTCGCACAGATCGGCGATCTCGTTGATGAAGGTGATCTTCGTCGCCAGAAAAGCGTTCGCCGCGTATTTGGTGAGCTCCGACGTGCGGCGCCCGACGAAGACCAGCGGCGGCGCGTTGAGCGACAGCGGACGATAGATTTCCTCCATCACTTCTCGCGCGCGCGGATCTTCGACGCCGATGACGACGCGGTCGGGGCGTTTGAAATCCTCGATCGCGGCGCCTTCGCGCAAGAATTCAGGATTGGAGACGACGGTGAAATCGGCGTCCGGATTGACTTCGCGCATGATGCGCTCGACCTCGTCGCCGGTGCCGACGGGAACGGTCGATTTGTTGACGATGACCGTGAATCCCTCGAGCGCCTTGGCGATGGTCTGTGCGGCGGCGTAGACGAAGGACAAATCCGCATGGCCGTCGCCGCGCCGCGATGGCGTGCCGACCGCGATGAACACCGCGTCGGCGCCTTTGACCGCCGGTTCGAGTTCGGTGGTGAAGGAAAGGCGGTTCTGTTCGACGTTATTGGCGACGAGTTCGTCGAGGCCGGGCTCAAAGATCGGAATCTCGCCGCGCTTCAGGCGCTCGATCTTATTCGCGTCGGCGTCGACGCAAATGACGTTATGGCCGAAGTCGGCAAAACAGGCGCCCGAGACCAGACCCACATAGCCCGAACCAATCATCGTAATGTTCAAGGAGATCTCCTTTCGCGACAGCCGGGCTGGCGAAGCGGTGGTAGCTTCAATGTTTCATCACAAGTAGTGAGCCGGCGCGTCGAGTCGATTATGATGCGTGCGGGCTTTGGGCGTCGCGGGAGAGCGCTGCGAGGATGGGGTCGAAACGTAAGCCTCCGACTTCGTCGAAGGGATTCGTCGAAACTGCAAGCCGGCTCCAGCGGATGAAGCGATTGCAGAGCGTCTTGTATGGACCGTAGTCTTTGGGTACGGCCTTCCATTGCGGGCCATGCTTGATCACATAGACCAATCCGCCGCCACCCGGCGGTCGTCGACCCGAGGCTTGCCGTCCGCCAGTGGAAAATACGGCGATATCCACGCCATCTGGCGCGCGCTGACCAACCCCTTATATAAAGGTAAGCGTGTTCTGCTCCGCCTTCAAAGCGATGATGACACCGGCGAGTCTGATCTCCTGATAAGGGGTAAGGCTTGTGTCCAGAGTTGATCATACGCTAGCCGGCGAGCGCCGCCTGATGTTCCGGCAGATCCGATTGCGACCGCGCGAGTAGCGCTTTCAGGGCGGCGTGCGTTTTCTTCTGCAAGAGAAGCGGCGTCCATGCCCGCAGGCAATCATATTCGTGACGTTTTCGCCACGTCGAAACAGATGCCCGAGTCAATTCGTCGCGGTCATCCAGCAAGCTCTGGACGACGCGCGCGCTCAGGCCGAACAAGTCGCCAATCGAGCCCTTCAAACAGCGCCGCGAACTGCGCGGGCGACAATCGCATGACGCCATCGCGTAAGCCGGGCCAAACGAACTTGCCGCCTTCGAGCCGCTTGTGCGCAAACACCAGCCCGGTTCGATCGAAGACCAAGAACTTGATTCTGTCCGCGCGTTTCGATCTGAACACGTACACGGCGCCGCTGAACGGATCGCGCCCGAACGTTTTCCTACACAAGAGACGAGAGGCCATCGTGTCCCTTGCGAAAGTCCACCGGCCGCGTGGCCAGGTAGATCGTCAGCGGCTGCCCGCCGAGCCCGATCATGACGCGGCGCGCGCCGCGCGGAAAATCCGCGCCAGATGCGCCTCACCCACGTCTCGTCCTACACGAATCAAGATGTCGCCAATCGCGACCTCGACGATACCGTCGTGCGGCGTCCGATGTGGATCATCGTCGACACTCAGCGGAACGAACGCAGGCGACGCGACATCATCCTTCGGCGCGGCCAAAAGACCACGCCGAAAGTGCCGGCGCCCATCGTAGATCTGCCAGCGCGTCGCTCCGTATTGGCGAGCGATATCGGCCACGATGGCATTCGGCGTCAGACTCTCGGCGGCGATCCGTGCCTTCTCCGCCTCAGAGCGTCGCCGACGGCCCGTCGGGCCGGCAAGCACCTCAATCCGTCCCGCGTAGCCTTCCTTCGAGACGCCCATTTGGGCGTCCATTTTGACGTCCCTGGTCATACAGCCACCCTAAAAAGCAGGGGCTTCTTCGCATGATCAGAAAATTTTCGGCAGAAGGGGATCAGCTAAGCGCTTACATCGCGGCCTGACCATGCACGTCAACAAAGTTCACCGTGTGACAACCATCGATCGCGTCGCCGCCGGTCTCGGCGAGAGCGTCGACTGGCTGTACGACGTCGCTATTGAAATGGATGCCGAGGACGGCGTGATCTGGGTCTACGGACTTGGCGAAGAACAGCTCATGGCGTTCACGGACTTCGGCATCGAGACGCTCGTCGACCTGATCAAAATCCACAAAGACGACCCCACGCTTGTGAAGCGTTGAGAGAGCCAAACCCTTCATCCCAGCGGCCTACGCCGGATGGCTATGACGAGCATAACATATTGAGCTGATGGCGAACATCGTCGCCATTTCCACGCAACAAAAAGCCGGATGGTACGAATGTTCCCAATGACGCCTTTCAGAATTCAAACGCAGCGTTAAACATGTGACGGAAGCGCCAGAGCTCTCCAGCCGCAAGATGGTTGCTATCCGAGTAGAGGGATCGTCCGTCGAGCAGAAATTCGCAGCGTCCCTGTCGGCATTGCACCTCATGTGGCGTTATAAAGCGGATATCGCCTCGCGCCCTGAAATGCGCGATTGCCGGGCCGAAGAACCGTTCGAAGTCCGCCTGATCGAAGAACGCCTGGCGACCGTCACGACGACCGAATGCGAGCTGACGACTTAGGATAGACGCCACGTCCCAGCCGGGAAGAGCGATCGGCCCGATCAGCACGACGTTCTTGCCCGAATGCCTGACTTCGTCGATGAGATCGTCCAGCGCGAAAATCAAAGCGGCGGAGCCATTGTTATCGAGCGGCTTGCCATCCGCGGAAACAAGAGCATTTGCGTCATGCCGCCAGTTGAGCCCGATGATCACCGTATTCAGACGCGGCAATGCGAGAACGCCATCCAGATTTTGCCTGGCGATCGCCGCGCAAGCCTGACTGATATTGGAGAGCGGGGTCGGAAGGCAGCCATTCGCGGGCACCAGTAGCCCGCGCCAGCCATGATCGGCAAGAATCGACGTCACCAATGGCGCATACATCTGCGCATGCGAATTCCCGAGGAGAACGGCGTCGGCGTCCTCCGGATTTCGCGACGGCAAATTCATGAGGCAGGCGCGCGACAGCCCGAACGGGACATATTGGAAAGTTGGACAACGGTAATTCGTATCGACAGCCTCGTTGATTGCTCCGGCTTCACGATCGAGCCGGGCCGGCAACCCGTCGAGGACGATGAGAGCGCCCGCGCATCCGGCGAGAAGGCAAACCCCGCCTCCCGTGATTTTCAGCACGGCGTTCAACGAAACTCGCTTCCTTCGAAACGGCGTCTCCACGTAACGCCACGAGCCGACCGCGCATGCCGTCGTCAACGCCAAAGCCGCCGCCGTTTCAGTCGCTGACAGATCCGTGACGAAATAGTATCGCAAGAGCACAAATATCGGCCAATGCCACAAATACAGCGAGTACGAGATCAATCCGACTGAAACCAGCGGACGCGATCCGAGCCATCGATTGGCGCGTGGAAAGCCGCCTCGTCCGGAAAGCGCCAAGAGCGCCGCGCCGACGACCGCCGGCGCGACTTCGGGTATATTCGATATTGGAGAAAAAGGATAGACGATCCCTGTGAATACGAGGATCAGGCCGATAAACGCCGCTACGCCGGCCTGCGCCGGACGAAACCAATACTGTTCCGGCAAAAGCGCAACGATCGCGCCGAGGCCGAGTTCCCAAACGCGCGTCGGCAGCAAAAAAAACGCGGGCGACGCGCCGCCGACCCGCAATGCGAGGACATTCAAGCCAAAAGACAATATCGTTAGCACCGAGACCGCGAGCAACATGGCTCGAGGCAAGTAGCGTACAAGCAATACAATGACCAACGGAAAAAATATATAGAACTGTTCCTCGACTCCAAGCGACCACATATGCAGCAATGGCTTTTGTTCGGCCGCGCGAGCGAAGTAATTCGTGTCTCTCCAAAAATATATGTTTGCTGTAAACGTCAGGGTAGCCAGCAAGCTTTTGCCGTAGCCAATCAAATCCGCTGGTAAAAGTATCAATGCCCCGATAATTGTCGTTGCTCCGAGAACGAGCAGCAAGGCGGGAAGAATTCGCCGAATACGCCGCTCATAGAAATAAAGTATTGAAAAATCTCCTGATTGGACCTCGTGATGAACGATCGATGTGATGAGAAAACCGGACAGAACGAAAAAAATATCGACGCCGAGATATCCGCCGGGAAGCGCCGTTCTGGAGAGATGGAACAGGATCACCGACAGAACAGCGATGCCCCGCAATCCATCGATATCGGCTCTGTAATTCAGGGGGTTCGAGTCCTCGCTTCCCCTTGAGCCCACTTCGGAGCCGATCCGGGAGAAAGCAGAACTTTCGAGCGCGCCGCCTTCACTCGCGATCATCGAGCGGACCTCTGTCTCTGTCTGGCCGGAAAGTAGTTGAGGCTACGCCAGGAAGGTCTGTCGCGCGCGCACCCTGCGCCGCCATTGTCACGGGCAGTCCACATACGCCGTGCAGAGATACACAAATTGGAAACGCGCCAAACGCTCGTTGAGACGCAAAGCCGTGCTCCGAATCACATTCTTCAACACGCCTCGCGCCCTCCCGCTCATATGTATGTCGAGATCCCGCCTGACCGTATTGACTACGACAGATCTGATATTGAGTCCGCTTGTCCGCAAAATATTTTCAAACGTTTCGCGTTGATAGAAATTTATATGACCGCAACGTCCGGTTACAGCCATCACCTTCCTGCAGTTTGCTGTAAGCTCCAAGGGAACCTCGATTACAGCCTGCCTGGAAATCCGCGCCAGCTCCTTCAGATACAGACGCTCGTGCTCGACGTGTTCGAGGACATGGATCGACAACGCCAGATCGAAGGTTTTGTCGGGAAACTCCGACTTGTATCCATCGAACTGAACGGCAGTCACATTTGGCAACGCACGCGCCAAAATTCGCTCAAGCCCGGAAGACAATATTTCGAGGCCGGTAATCGACCTGGCGAAATTTTCTTTCTGCAACAAGCCGATCACCGCCCCCCGACCGGCTCCGACATCGACAACCGAATCAAACTTTTTATCGCCCACCAGTGACCGAATATGATCGAGCGTGCCAATCGCCGTCAATTCCCGTTTCTTGTCCGGCGCGTCGGTGTAGTAGTTCTCGTAGAGTTCCTTGTAATGTGAGCTTAGCATGCGCCGCCCTCCTATTCTACATTCGAAGGATATGGCCGATCGGAAATGTTGCCGAGCGATTTCAAATATGTCGTCATTCCCGAAGCGCTCCCGGTTTGGCGGAGGCCATTTTGCTCGAGAGCCCGAAGAGCTTTGTAATGATCGCCTAGCATTGCCGATTTTTTCATTCGCCGCCCCGCAAAAAAAAGCAGCCGATATGTCGGGTCTACTGGCGCTCCGCCCTGGGCAGTTCTTTGATGGGTCGGGCCGGATTCCCCGCGACGACGGTCCAGGGAGGCACATCATGTGTGACCACCGAGCAAGCGCCGACAATGGCTCCCTCTCCAATCCTTACGCCCGGCAAAATTGCGGCGCCAAATCCAATCCAAACCTTGTCGCAAATCTCCACGGGCGCGACAGAGACATGCGTCCAGTCCTTTTTCCCCGACAACCAGTGCAGGACATCAACGCTCCTTTGGGAGAAGTCGAGGGCGTGCGAGTGATGATCGACGATCGTCACATTCCACGAGATCAGAACATCCGAGCCGATTTCAATCAGACGTGAGGCTGCAAGGAGGCTTTTCCCGACATAGGTTCGCTCGCCTATCGAAACGCGAGCGGCCTCCCGCTCCAATGACAGGTATCCGGAGAAGATCGAATTTTTTCCCAGCCGGAAGGCGCTCTGTTTCGCGGGAAAGAGCGAGAAGGATCGAATCTGGGCGCCGTCGCCGATATCAATTTCGCTATTTGTCCAGTGGAATCGGAAGCTGGCGTATCTCTTGCCGAGCGCGATTCTGAGTGCCATGAGCATCGCGTCTACACCTTTCTGCAAAGAAAGCTGATCAACCGGCCCGGGCGATGATCGACGATCGACAGAACGCGAAGCGCCGCATCGAAGATCGGCGGAACGCTTAGCGCTGCGCCGGCGACGCCGGAAAGCGGCCCCAGGCGTCGAGAAATTTCCGCGCGCAGGCTCTCGCGCGTATAGGGAGCGTAATTTACCACTGAGTCGAAAGACCGGAACTCCCGCTCGATCGTAAGACCTGCGCTCGTCAAAGCGGTCCGGTATTCGGCTCGCGAGAAAGCGTTCTCGCCACCATAGACGCGATGCAGCGGATGCGTTGCGAAAAATTCCTGCAACTGCTCCTGGCCATCGACAACGTGATCCCGCAAGGTGACAAGGACGCCGCCCGGCGCCAACACGCGAGCGATTTCGCGAGCGAAGCCGGCAAGGTCGCGGGCGTGGTGCAGAACCTGCCGCGCGACGATGACAGCCACTTCATCGTCGCCAAGCGGCAATGACTCGCCGGCGCCCGCGCGCACATCGATCGAAAGGCCGGTCTCGCCGGCGAGACGCCGGATGGCGCCTGCGCCCACAAGGGCGGAAGGGTCGGGCTCGACCGCGACGACAGTCCAGCCGTCGCGCGCCAGGGCATAGGACACAATGCCATTGCCAGCGCCGATGTCGACCGCGATCCCTCTCGCTGGCCCGCAAAGCCGTCGCACTTCGGTCCATTCCGGACTTGCGGCGTAGCGCGCCGCCGCAGCGGAAAGCGGCGGGTCGTAGTAACAGGCGTCGACAAGGTCCTTTTGCGCGGGATCGTCGATCAGCGACCGCACGGCGTCTTCCCATGTCATTTGGCGCGTTTCGCCCATACTTTCCACCATTCGATTATCGCCGGTTTTCCCGGGATCGTAAATTTTGCGACGGGTGCGGTCGAGATCCAACAGGACGTGTCGATCGTATGAACCTCCGCGAACGACGAGCGCCCCGTCATCCTCACCGGGGACGGCGCTTTTAAATCATTTTCCAATAGTATTTTCATTCACGACCTTCTTTAATCACATCGCTTGACCGTCTATGGCTGCGCGCGTGACGGCGAGAAGAGCTGTGGCGTGTGCGTCGATACGCTCGTTCTGATTGCGGATGAGTTCCGCAAGCGCTGGGCGTGGCGGCGGCGGCGTACGCGCGCAATCGAGTAGCGCCTGCGCGGCGTCATCGACCGACAGCGGATCGAAAAAGCGAGCGTGAGGCGCCTGCTCTCGATGGATGGGGATATCCGACAGTACGAGCGGCGTTCCGAACGCCTTGGCCTCCTCGATTGGCGTCGACCAGCCCTCGAAACGCGACGGATTGATCAGGCGCTCGCAGCAGCCGGTGAGGCTCAGCACGTGATCATAGGGGATCAGCCCAAGATAGCGGAAATGGCCGGCGACTCCCGCCTTGCTCGCTTTGCTCATGAGCTCCTCGAAATGACGGGGATGGCGCGGGTCCTCCGGCCTGCCGGAAAGAATGATCGGCGGAATTTCGTCGAACACGCCGGCGGCTCTCAACTTCGCCAGCGAGTCGATGACGACGCCGTGGTTCTTGTGGCGCCAAAACTGGTTCGGTAAGTAGCAGAAACGTTCCGGCAATTCGTATGCGGCGCGCATTTCGTCCCCACGTCCGAGGTAGCGGGCGATGTCGAGCGGAATGGCGAAACGGACGACATGACCGCGCCCCCGCGCACTCGGATAAAAGCGTTCGAGATCGTCGCGCGCGGTCTCGCTTGAGAGCATTATCGTGCGCCCCGCCGCGATCTGCGCGCGGAAACCCAGATTACGCCGCCAACGATTGGCGTGCGTGAACATCTCCGGCATGTGGGCATGCTGGAAGTCCGGCATCCAGGAGATGACAGGGATCGGGAAGCGCGCTCCATAGAATGCCGCCGTCTCAAAGACGACGTCGATGCCGTTCGCACGCAGGATCTTGGACAGCGGAGTGTCTTGTCCTTTAAGAAGCGCACCGACGAGGCTTCGTCCGCGGCCCGATTCGGCGATCGCAGAGTCGACGATGATGCCGCCGTCTACGAGCGCCAGGAGTTCCGCGCCGAATTTCTCGTTTTCGTCGGGAGAAAGAAAGACGCTGGCCTGCAGCTCGTTATTCATGCGGCTGCCGATGAGGCGCAACGTATTCTTGAGGTACACATGCCCTCCCGTCCACCCTCCCCGGCCGATGAGCGGAAACGCTACACGCAGCAAAGCTCAGCTCCTTCCCGGATTGTGGTGCGATGCCTTGATCCACGCGACCGTCGCGCCAAGTCCGGCATCGAGAGGGACCGTGGTGCGAAAGCCCGAGACGCGGGCAAGACTATCATCTCCGACGAGGTAGACGGGATCGCCGGGACGACTCTTTCCGGAGAAGGCAAACCGCACGCCGGGAAAGTGCATCGACAGATGGGCGCTGAGTTCGCGCACTGTGGTCGGCTTGCCGGAGCTGCAATTGATGGCCGGCACCGAGGAAGAGGCAAGAGTCATGGCATCGAGCAGCATCGTGGCAGCATCGGCGATCTCGACGAAATCGCGCTGCTCGTTGCCAGTGCCACCTAGCGTAATCTGCCGCTCGCCGCGCATTAGACGATTAACCACCTCCCAGATGAGTTGCTTGCGCAGGCCGGGGCCGTAGATGGAGAAGAGCCGCAGCGTCGCCGCCCGGAGGCCGAACTGGCGGGCATAGCCGCACGCCATCATCTCGATCATGGCCTTGTGCGTACCGTAGGGCGAGACCGGCGCGTAAAGGGAATCTTCGCGGATGGGGCCAATGTGACCAGCGCCATAGACAGCCGCACTGGATGCGATTATGAGCTTCGTCGCAGGCGCGTTGGCCCGGATCCATTCAAGGACGCGCTGGGTGGCGACGACAGTGCGCTGGAAGTCCTCGGCTGGCTGTTCAATCGAGTTACCAACATGTGAGCCGCCGGCGAGGTGAATGATCGCGTCCGGTGCACCGTGTTGCTGCACGAGGGCAGATATATTGTCGGGTGAGATGTCGCCGTTGAGCCAGGCATCGATGGCGGGCAGCTCCGCATCGCCCGACCAAGCACCATGGCCGAGCCCGCTGACGACGTTGCCGCGCCCACGCGCTATGCGCACGACATGACGACCGATCGCACCGCGCGCTCCGGTTACCAGGATGTGCAAGCCCTTGGTCAATAAAGGACCGTCTCATTGCCGGAAATTAACGCAAGTGTGATGTGTCGACCTTTCATTTGGAGTGTGAAATTCTTGTCGCCACACCTTACGTCGGCATTAGACGTTGCCGCATCTTCTTGCCAGGGATCTACAATCATGACGACACACTCATTGGCCGATGTTTCGACGCGGCGAATAAGTGGGCGCCTAGAATTCCAAAGAACATGTGCCGGCTCGTCCAGGACCAGCTTTCCGCGGCTAATTTGTTCAGAAAGAGAAGCGACCCGAGCGAGCGAACTCATGAATAACGGCAACCGTCGATAAGGCGCGCTATCAATAGATTTGAACTGCGGCTCATAGCCAAAAAGCGCCAGACCTCTTGCGCCGCTAAAAAAAGGGACAATGGCCATTGCCTCGACAAGGTAAGGGTCGACCTCGCGGCTGCCTTCAAGGAGGCTTGAACCATGATACCGCAGCCAAACATAAGGATAAACAGGCCGATTACCGCGCGAGCGCAAGTAATTTTCTTCCACATTTGCAGCCATATAATAGACAGAATCCGGTTTATTATAAAAAATATAAATACTAGAAATATAAAAATCTACATAATTATCAATATATTGCCAGATACGCTCATCAGAGCTGTGTGAGCCGTCGATCTGCTTCGCTGTTTTCCCCGCGATACCCCAATAATCACGCCGAAAGGCTTGTGGTCCGTAAATACCAACTTTGGCGTCGGGTCGTTGCTCTTTCGCCCATTTCAACGGCAATGCAAACCAACTCGCCCATTCGCTATAATAGGCTTGTTGAAACTCGTCAAACGACCCCGTATTCGACATGGCGCGAGTAACCGGATCTGCCCAAGCCTTCGTCGCGTCCTCCTCGTATCCAAGCTCGATATCGTGAATGAATATTCTGTTTTTATCAGCAATATCAATATTGCGCCGAACAATGCGCTCGAATTGTGGTGGCTTTGCCCATGGATTATGAGGGCGATTCGAAATCAACGGATACATATTCTCCTTCTGATTGTTTGGGTAGTCAGCGTAAGAATTGATTATTGTCACCGGCTCGAACCCGCGAGCATATGCTTGTTGTTTGTTAACTTCGCCGGTTCCGTCGCCAACACTCCAAAACAAACGCAAATCGCCTCGCATATGTACACCCGGTACATTGCTCCACGTTGGATATTGCTCGGAACCCGGCTCAACGAATCCCTGCCCCCATACAAATGCATATAAAGCAATATAACAGACAACGAACGCGCTGAGCGAAGATATTATAATGCGTAAGAATTTAGATGTTCGCATTTTCTTGAATCCCCCGAGATTGCGCCGGGCAGCGCGGCTCCTATCGTCGTTTAGATCAATGCTTGGAAGGCTTGCCATTGGCGCTCTTTAGAATAATGCTCTCGAATCATGGCGTAGCCGGCTGCAGCTAAATCGGCCGCAGCGGAAGGTACGGCTAGGAATTTTTTGACAGCGGCAACCGCCTCGTCAATCGAACTATACGTCGCCATCGTCTTACCCTGAGACATGCCTTCAGGGTAGTTGCCCGCATCAGACAGCAACAGTACGCCACAACCCATTGCCTCCCAACAACGCATATTGCCTCGATCTGCTCCTGCCATGTCTATGGCTCCATTTATAACAATCTTAGCTCGTGACAGGCAGGCATAAAGATCGCGGCCAAATACTGGGGGGGCTTCCACAGCACGAATGTCTGATGGCCGTCGGTATTTCCTCAATGGGCCTATTGCGCCCATTGGCGACTCGGCCAACCGCAGAAATTTTGATGAGCTATCGATGTGATATACAATATCATATCTGTCCCTGAGTTTCGCAACAGCTTCGAGAACGCCCGCGCGTTGTCGATGGTTCCGCGAATAGGAACCAATGAAAACGACATCAACTGGGCGCTCTATAGATCGCGCATAAGCATCCATCTCAGGATCATGAGCCGGAGCAAAATAGGCGGTCCTCCAACCAATTTTGCGATAGCTCTCGTTAATTGAAGGAAAGTTTGAGACGATGAGGTCATAGGCGCTAAAGTCAGCACTGCCCGAAGGGGCCGCACGCCACGCAATCGCGTGTTTCACACAGCCAGGTAGCTTTTGGATGAAACTCGACGGATAGCGAACAGGGTCAAGATTGTAAAAGACCTCCGTCCGATGCGCTTCAATCTGGCTTAAGAGAACCTCTTCAATCGAAGCGTCTGACCTCATTCCCTGCTCGCGCGCCCACGCCCGCTGCAGGTTCTGGTCGTCGCCGTTGGTAAAAAAAGACTGAGAATCTTCATCAAGCACGGGCTTGAGAAGGTGCGAGGCGCCATAGCGATCCGCCAAGACGATTCGGCGTTGGTCTGCGAAGCTTAATGCTGGGCGGGCTAACTTACGCAAACGACGCACATAGGCCGGCATGAGGCCAGAATTTTGAAAAAGGCGCATTGAACTGCCGCCTACCCGTTTAGCTGATAGATCTTTTTTTGAATCTATCCAAGTCGATAGGGCACTTTAACACAGTGCGAACAGGTCTACAGCCCTCGTGCGCCGCACCAACCATCTCTTGTGAACGATTGCGCGAGTTTCCTAAGCGTCTCGGTGGCTGAACGCTAGGCTGCGCGGTGAGACATAGTGTCAAGAGCATAAAGAATGCTTCGGCGCCCCATATAGTTCCAGATAACGACACAGCTACGAATTGCTGAATAAGGAGCGTTGCCAGGAGCGGATGCTCCTCATTGTAAAAGACGAGCATCTTCTTCCCAGATTGAATGACCATGGTGCCCAACATGCCAATGCCTGCCAGACCAAGCGCCATCGCGACCTCGATAAAAAGGTTATGGGGATAATCGCCAACACCAAGGGACGGATCGCGATAATGCGCACCCAGAATTGGTTCTTCGAGGAACGCGTCGATAGCGAGCCTCTGAGCGACAAGTCGCACCCCGCTGCTTCCGCTCGTCTCGAAGCCTGCGCTAAAGCGTTCGACGACATTCGCAATCAATCGATTATCCTCGGACATGAAGAATGGCAAAAGGAGAATGACTGGCGCAATGTACAATAGCCGTCTTACGCGAGCTAAAAAGAACCACCCTAAGCTTATACCCAAGGCTAGAATTGGCCCCCGTGAGTTGGCTAGGAGCACCGTTACAGTCGCCAACACAACGGCATTCCCGTAGATGAGGGTCGTCAATAATCTACGACGAGTTTCTATCAATAGAAAGACGGAGCAAATGGCCACCATGCCGGCGGTGTGGCCGAGCGAGATCGGATTGAGCCCTTCGAACATTAGGCGGTTCGAGTCATACTCACTGTTAGCCCATGGATTGTATGCCAAGCCAAGATAATAACCCGCGAGAGCCAAAACCACTGCGATCGTTCCACCTATGATCGTCCACAGTCCGAAAGTAGAGTCATCAACTCCCGTCAAACCCGCGCGCATTGATGCCAGTGTCGGCGTCACTACTACGACGACAAAGAACAGAAAGGCCTTTTCGGCACCAACGATCTCAGCAAATTGCCAATCGTATACAAGACGGCAGCCATAGACGAAAAAGAATGCCAACGCCAAACTATCAATCTGCCCTGCCCCCCGGGCTCGGATACTCATCACAATAATCACGAGAGCAAGAACGAGAACGAATGCGCGATAAGGATAACTTAACATTGTCGAGTCCTGGCCCGCATACATCGCGATCAAGGCAACGATAGGATACCCGACCAGCATAAGGACCCGAAGTACGATACCAAGTCGTTTCAAACGCGACATTGACGTCCGGCGCTCCACTCCTAGAGGATGTTAGGAACTTACGGCGAGTTTAGCGGCGTTCTTGAGCATGATGCAAAGTGTTCGCGCGCCGCTTCAAGGATCGCCGGGCGCTGACCGCTTTCATCGGTCTTTCTGGCATGCCCTATGACAGCGGCAGCTCAAGGCGCGAACAGGGAATTAGCAAGAACGGCAATCCGCGCGTGAGACGGCTTCTCGGCCAGCTGTCGTGGCGCTGGCTCAACCTCCAGCCGCAAAGCGTTCCATATGGTTTCACCAACGCGTCAACGGCGCCAAGGGGCAGATCAAGAATGTCATGATCGTGTCGCTCGCCCGCAAGCTGCTCGTTGCCCTTTGGCACTTCGTCGAGACGGACGAGATCCCGGAAGAAGTGCGCCCTCTTTGGTTGCCCGAAGCCCAGACAAAAAGGACATGTTGATGGAAGTCCATACTTCCCGGATACGAGCTTGCAGGTCGAGTTTGGTCTGAACAGAGGAGAACCAGCCAAACCAGCCTCGGATTATCGTCGGAGCAAACGCACGCAGCACATCCTGCCCCATCGCAGAGGAAAGACGACGCATCCAGAATCTTGCTTTGACTTTCAAAGCCCCATACGAGCCCAACCAGAACTGCAACAAAATCGAAGAATGATCATGCGGCGAGACCGCAATCGCTTGTTTGCCGAATTAAGCCTCTCGTCAAGCGTGCGTCCGTCAAGGCTCGAATGTGGGTGCCCGATTGTAGAAGGCCAGATATCTAGCAATTGACGCGCGCGATTTATGGGGCTGGGCCCTAAGATCAGTTGAACAACATTCTGGATCATCTTCTTAGGGATGCGGCCTTGCGCGCGGCCACCCGCACCAGATTTAAAATTGGTCTTGGCAGCCTCTTACGTGCGGCCTCCCACAAATTGGTCATGATGCGCCAGCAAAAGATTTTCAGCGCGAGGTTTCCATTGCGCTTCGCTAGTATTCCGACCCCTGTAGACGCCATGATATAATTTAGAGGAGGTGCATTGACTATCCGAACCAAGGCGAAAGCCTCGGCACCAACGTGAACTGAACCATTGCGCCAATGGGCGAGCTTAACCCAGTCTTGCTTTAATCCATCCACATGACAGCAGTACAACTCCTCAGGGCTCGTACTCTTGCTTGCGTCGAAAACATTTTGATATTCATCCTGAACACGATTAACGGTGACTGTTGCGCATGTGCTTGTAGCGAAGCAAGCCAGCCTCGGTGCCGCCTCAAACTTGCCACTGGCAATGTCGCTGGCGAGAAACGCCTCGAAACGATTGGGATTTGTGATGTCAGTGCGTGATTCTAGCAGATTTAAAGCGACATTTTTTCGATAGATCGACGCGCTCACCTCCCAAGGATAGCGCCAATATTCGCCGCGCGCTTCCCGCCAGTGCCAGGTGAGGACTCCGTCGCTCTCATCCACGCGTGGCAGAAAGTTTATGTTCCCGCCGAGGCGGAGGCTGAACCCGAAAACATCCGGGTTTCTTTGTAGGATGCTTATACAATCATTGAGATCAAAATATTCCTTGAATACGACATCATCACAGCCAAAGAGAATAAAGTTCTCGGACATGCGAACTGCCCGCAGCAGATCGTCTCCAAACTGCGTTTCGTGCACCCAATTGATGCCGGGATGTTGGGCAATTATTCGATCATAACTGATGCCTAGAGAAGTTGCGGTCAGGCATGTAATAAACTGCGGCTTGACTCCACTATAATATATTAAGCTTTCCAAATAAGCTTCAAGTTGCAGCGGCCGATCCTTCGAAAAACAGATGACACTTAGCATGCGATGGGTTCAAGCCTCTCTTGGAATTTCTGGTGCGGCTCTTGGAGCCCGGTTCGAAATTCAGACCGTATCATAGCAAACTCAGGAAAGTGATCTACAAGAAACAGCTCAACCAATTTTCAATCAGGCTCTATGGTAACCGCTGTTTTCGGGCCACGTCTTTGAGTGCGACCGGCTGCGCGTAGGCCCAGGGCATGAGGTCGTCGAGTTTGCTGGCGAGATGGCCGTCGACGATCTTCATCAGGACGTCGGCCATATAGGGCTGCGGATCGACGCCATTGAGCTTGCAGGTCTCGATAAGCGAGGCAACGATCGCCCAGTTCTCAGCCCCGCCATCGGAACCCGCGAAGAGAGCGTTCTTCCTATTGAGGGCCATCACCCGTTCATTCTGCCCATGTCGGTCAGGAATTGGAAGTCCACTACCGATGGCATCCATATTGCGGCAGCAAGGTTCTGGTTCGTCGGGTTGAGCAGCGTGCAACTGGCTCATTCCTTCAAGTACAAGGGCCGACCGGCGTCGTGATTTCTATTGCCGGCTGGATGCTTGATCCCGTGGTTTGCGCCGGCATGGTGATCGGCGTGCCGCGCGTTGACGTGGCCGCGCTCGTTGAGCTGCAACGCCAGTTGAAAGGCGCGGTCAAGGCCGCAGACTCCCGGAGCGATGTCGCAATCGTTCCGGAGGAAAACAATGCAGTCTCTCGAGACGCCGTCGGCGGCGACGGGCCGACAGATGAGTTTGTCGTTCGAAGACAACAAGTTGGATGGCCTGCAGTCCCCCGAGCGGGACAAAATCGTCACGACACTCGCTCAAATCCTCATGCAGGCCGCGGGCCTCAGCGTCGAGGAGCTTGAAG
>NZ_JADNQY010000006.1:0-21574 GCF_015709545.1 Methylocystis sp. H4A
GTCAAACGCATCGACGCGATCTTCGACATCGAGCGCGAGATCAATGGCCGCCCCACCGAGGAGCGTCTGGCCATTCGCCGTGAGCGTGTCGCGCCGCTCGTCGCCGAGCTCGAGGCATGGATGCGCGGCGAGAGGGCGCGGCTGTCGCGTCACGCCGAGGTTGCCAAGGCGATGGACTACATGCTCAGACGCTGGAGCGCATTCGCGCGCTTTCTCGACGACGGCCGCATCTGCCTGACCAATAATTGCGCCGAGCGCAACCTTCGCGGCGTCGCGCTGGGAAGAAAATCGTGGTTGTTCGCCGGCTCGGATCGCGGCGGTGAGCGCGCCGCTGTGATCTACACGCTGATCGCCTCCGCCAAGCTCAACGGCGTCGACCCACAGGCTTGGCTCGCCGATGTGCTGGCCCGCATCAACGATCACAAGATAACCGATCTCGCCGCCTTGCTACCGTGGCGCTGGGCCGCCGACCTACAAGCCAAAAAGCTCGCCGCCTGATCTACGCGCAGCCGTCCTTGGCTGAAAATGATCAGCCCACGTGCCTCACCGGATGCTTACGAACCGCGAGCTATGGCTATGGCGGCTATGGCTATGGCTATGAGTATGACTATGGAAAAGACGACGGTGATGAACATGGCACCGAAAAAAAATCGCCTATCCAGAGCGGAGTCAACTCGCCACGTGAGACATTGCAGAAATTGAGCGATGACGCTGCCGCCGGTTGATCAAAACGTCGCCGCATTGCGGGCGGCCGTGTATTTGTCCGCGATACCGTCAAGTTTCGCGCGATTGCGCGAAATCCCGCTTCCCGACGGGGTTGATTTGCTGCTTCGCCTTGTCGCCAGGGATGACGAGGCTCAACAATTCTGCGCAGCGCAGACGGAAAAATCTCCTTCAGAACTGCGGGAAGTGGCGGCGTTCTATCTCGAACAGATCATTTTGGCGCCGGAAGCCGACAGCTATCGCGTATTGGGCGCAACAAGAGATACGCCAGCCACGGAGCTACGACGAAATCTCTCGCTCCTTTGCCGCTGGTTGCATCCTGACGTTTGTGAAGACCTGACGCGCTCGCTGTTGTTCCCTCGCGTCACGCAAGCATGGAATGATCTCAAGACGCCCGAACGGCGCGCCGCCTATGACGCTGCTCTGGCTCGTAGCGCTGCGCCAAAAAACGGCGCGCCCCTTGAGAAAGGCAACGGCGCAAAACGCAGCAGCGAAAACAGGACAAACCAGGGCACCAATTTTAGCAAAAGAGTCCAAAGGAAGCGGACGACCGGTCTTGGACAGAACCGCCCCAAGGGATTGTGGCGGTTCCTTATTTTTGGGCGAAGCTGGCGCACGCGCTGACTGCGATCGGAGGAGCTGGATGGCGCTTTCTTTCAAGCCTGGCCTCACACGGGAACTCTTGAAACGGGAAGCTTCCAGCCCGCTGCGCCTGGCGATATTCTGCGTCGGCGGCTTGACCTTGGGTGGGCTCGTCATTTCTCACAGTCTCGTCGCATATCTTTCGACCCATTCGCCGCCGGAACTGACTCTAAGCATCCGCCCCGATCATTCGCAGGCGCTATTGCTCCTCGCCGCAAATGAGCTTGAACGAAGGACGCCTAAACAGCCCCCACTCTCGAAAACTCATCTCACCGAATTAAAAGAAAAGGCCGAAAGAGGTCTTATAGCCGATCCTCTTTCGGCGCGCGCCTATCGGCTCTTGGGGCAGATCGCGGAATTAGAAGGATCTGTCGCAACGGCAGAAACATTCATGCAGGCGGCCGCACGGCGTTCACTCAAGGAAAGCTTCGCGATCCACTGGATGATGCGCAAAAGCGTCGAGAGAAAGAATCATGAATCAGCGGCTTATTATGCAGATATATTGATGCGATCGAACCCAGGAACGATCGTCTTCACGACGCCGTTTCTGGCGCGGATGGCAGAGGACTCGGACGCCCGGCCTATTCTCGCAAAACTTCTCGCGACAAATCCGAACTGGCGCCGCGTCTTTTTTAGTCTGCTTGGCCTCTCGGTCTCAGACGCGCGTACGCCATATAACTTACTCATGAGCCTCCAGGAAACAGCGGCGCCGCCAACAAAGGACGAGCTGAGCGCCTATGAAACCTTTCTCTTCAAACATGGATTTTATGATCTAGCCTATTATGTCTGGCTGCAATTTTTACCGCCGGAACGGCTTCAATCCGCCGGCTTTTTATTCAACGGCGATTTCGCAAAGAAGCCGATAGGCTCCCGCTTCGATTGGCAGGCCCCTCCCGGCGCCAATGTGTTCGTTGATTTTGCGTCGCGGCCTGATAACGCCGCCAATCGCGCGCTCGTCATAAATTTTGGGCCAGGACGCGTCGAATTTCGAGGAGTTTCCCAAACTACTATGCTGGCCGCTGGCCCATATACATTTAAAGGCACGTACATGGGCGGTATCCGGGGACCGAGAGGCGTGCAGTGGACCGCAAGATGTATCGGAGGAACGCCACTTGGCCAGAGCCAAATGATTCTCGGATCACACCAAGAGTGGCGCACCTTTGAATTTCCCGTGGTCATTCCCGTGAAGGACTGCCCCGCTCAGATGTTCGAACTCAAGCTCGCCGCAAGATCGTCTTCCGAGAAACTTGTTTTCGGCGTGCTTTGGTTCGACGACGTGTCGATTTCGCGGACGGAAAGCGCCTCAAACTAACAATCATCATGGACGCGTCCATAAACATCGTCATAGCCAACCGGAGAGACCCTGTCCCGTCTCCCGACCACGGCGTACCGCGTCGTCGGCCATGCGATCAGTCACTCGATCGACGCAAGGCTGACGATCGCCGCCCCAAAGGCCGCAATTGAACGACGAAAACCGCCGCCAGGCGGCGTCCCCCACTCGGATCGCGGCTCGCAATACGCCTCCGAGTGCTACCGGGAAACGCGCGCGACCATCTGCCGTGCGTAGAGCGCGTGATCGACCCCGCGCGCCTGACCTGACCTGCGGCTGCGGCCAGTTGGTTCGGATCCGCGAAGACCGCTCGAGCCGTCTCGACGCGACGCCCGCGCAATATCGCGTCATCGAGACCGTGCGGCCGCGCTACGCCTGTCCGAATGGCTGCGCGGGCGTGGCCCAGGCGGCTCGCGCGGATCATCCGCGCAACGCCGAAGGCGGGCTCGCCCTTTGCCGACGCGATCCTCGCGCGCGTCGCGGCGCTCTACGTGATCGAGGTCGACATTCGAGGCAACGACGCGTCGGTCCAGCCTAACTAAGGTCGGTGGCAAAGGAGGGCTAATGCTTTACTTTTTGCGATCTGGTGGTCAGATTTTAGGGGAGGGCGCAGCATGCACATTCATCAAGTCCGGCCTGCCGATCGTGCAAGGATATCGCTTATGCGAGGCCAAGAAGTGATACGTCGGATGTTTCTAGCTCGCAGAAACGGAACCATGCTGAACGAAAAGACGAAGGTTAAGCTTTGGGAACTCGCGGCCGCTTGCCCGCTCATTTTGTGGTTTACGTTGGGCATCATAGGCTCCGCCGTAAAATTGTGGGAAGTTGATGACGAAGCGACGCCAGTCCTGGGAATGTGCACGCGTATCGCGACAATCACGCTCCTGGCCCTCGTCATCCGGTTTCTGATTATCAGACATCCCGTCGTCAAAAAGGTTAAGGGCGTCTCGCCGCGTTTGGCGGCCGTCGCCGCTCTGGCCTTGCCGTCCTTGCTGGCCTTGTTGCCGCGGGCCGATATGTCTCCGCTGACGGCCGGCCTTTCATCGGGACTCGCCCTGCTGGGGTTGGTCGCATCAATTGTTACCATCCAATTTCTGGGGCGTTCCTTTAGCGTAATGCCACAGGCGCGGAAGGTAGTGACAGAAGGACCCTATCGTATCGTCCGACACCCGCTCTATCTTGCAGAGCTCGTCGTCACCATTGGCGTCATGTGGAGGTTCGAGCAGCCTTGGCCGCTCATCATATTGGCAGTGACTCTCGGAGTGCAGCTTTTGCGTATGCGCTTCGAGGAAAAGATTCTCTTAGAGACATTTCCCGGCTATCGCGAATATGCGGAGCGGACAGCGCGGCTGGTGCCAGGCTTCTACTGAGAATTTTGACGTCTCGGCTCATGCGCCATCAGTTGGCAGCGGCCGATCCACACATTCACAATCTGCCGCCAGAAATTCCTTAAGTGGGCACCGAGCGCCTCACATGGGCTCACATGGGCTCGATCTGATCGCCTCCTGTGTTGCACGGGCGCAACAGTTGGAATTTAATTGATCTCCCCCCGCTCGATTTGCAAAAAATGAAAGGAAATTCGGTACATATTGGGTGCTCGACGCCTTTACTTCGACAAACATCTAAGGCATTCAACAGGCGTCATAAGGGCACTAAAGGCTTAATGAAGGAGGGTTGCGATCATGAAAGTTGGCAAAATCTTCATTCTAGCGGCAATGGTCGCTAGCGGCTCCGCTCAGGCGGCCTCACTCGTGGACGCTAAAGGGCAGGTTTGGGTTGGTCGCGAAAAGGGATTCGACCTGGTCCAGGGGGCCGCCGAGCTCTCCCCGGGAGACAAGGTGAAAGTTGGCAGCAAGAGTGTTGCGCGCGTCGTCTATCCTGATGGATGCAGCGTCACTGTTAAAGCGAACTCCCTGGCCACAGTTGCTAAACATTCTCCGTGTTCGTTCAGCGCCCAAGCCGGCGGAGCCGATGGCGAATTGGGCGGAAATATGATGCTTGGCCTTGGAGGGACGGCGCTGGTAGGCGGCGCCCTCGCCGGCGCGGGGATTCTTGCTGGCGGCAACAATTCTAACGCCCAGTTCGTTCCCATCCCAGTCCCAGTCAGTCCCTAAGGATTGATTTCGGCCTCGCCCGGATAGGTCGAATTGTTCCTTTCGCTCTCTATCACCGAACTCTTGTTCTGCCTCCTCTTGGGAGGCGGGACAAGAGACGGTTTTCTTTCCGACGCCATTCTTCAGCTGCTTTCAATCCCAGTTTTGTTGGCCGCTCTTTGGCGAGTGTTGGATGCGCCACTAAGCCGCGAAAAATCTTTAGCGCTTGGGTTTTGTGCTGCGATCGTCGCCGTTCCCCTAGTTCAGCTTATCCCATTGCCGCCTTGGATCTGGACGCATCTGAGGCATCGGGAAATCGTCGTCGAATCCTTTGAGCTTCTCGGACGCTCGCCATCATGGGCTCCCATAAGCATGACGCCCGAAGCGACCTTGCTCGCCGCCCTCTCGCTATTGCCGCCTGTGGCGATATTTCTTGCCACTCTCACGCTCGACCGGCGGGAACGCAGAGTGATGAGCCTCGCGCTCGTTGCTTTTGCCGTCGTCAGCGTTTTCTTGGGACTGCTCCAACTGGCGCAGGGACCGACGAGCCCATTGAGATTTTTCCAATATACCAATCAGGACGATGCTGTGGGGTTTTTCGCGAACCGCAATCACTTCGCGGCGCTGCTTTACTGCGCGATTGCACTGAGCACAACGGTGCTTGTGGCTCAGCTGATGGGGCTGTCGTTCAAGCAAAGGAAAGGCGCCGAGACGACATACGCCTTAGGCGCCCTTGCCGCGGGCGTCGCGCTCGCCGCGCTCATCGTCGGCGAAGCCATGGCGCGCTCTCGCGCTGGCATCCTTTTGATGATCGTCGCCTTGCTCGCGAGCGTCGTCGCCGGAGTCGAGCGTCATCGCGCCCGCGCTAATGTGAACGTTTTTCGTGGATTGGCGGCCATCATCGCGCTTGCGATCTTGCTTCTTGGCCAATCAGCCTTGTTTCGCCTGCTCGATCGATTTGACGTTGACGCCCTGGCCGACGCCCGCTTGATTTTTGCTCACAACACCGTCGCAGCCGCGACGAGCGTTATGCCGACCGGGTCAGGCATAGGAAGCTTTCCGTCCGTCTATACGACTGTCGAAAAGCCGGCGGATCTCCTAGCCGGACGATACGCCAATCATGCGCACAATGATTTGCTCGAAATGTGGCTCGAAACAGGATTGGTGGGTCCAACTTTGCTCATCCTCTTTCTTTTTTGGCTGACACGTAAAGGAATCGCCGTCTTTGCGAAGCCTAACTCCGATCTGCTGCCTGTCGACCGAGCGTTGGTCCGCGCATCGATTCTCATTATCCTTCTCCTTCTCGCTCACTCGCTCCTTGATTATCCGCTTCGCACGAGCGCCATGACGGCGCTATTTGCCTTCGCTTGCGGCCTGTTGATCGACCCGCCAGTCACGAGTTCGCGGAGGGCGCGCGTTCATCGGCAGCCATCGATGAGCGTCGTCTAAGAACGACAGAGTTGCTATTTTTTTTCGCGCGCAAATCTGATTTCAGGTCGCTTGGAGGTCCACTGGCGGGGACGGAGGCTGGCAATGAAATTGATCGGCCAATCAGACATAAAAAGGCGCAATCAAAAAAAGCCTTTAACCGGAGATTAAACTATCGTTGCCAGGGCCAGGCGCCTGGGAGCGAGGCGAGCTAAACGCAGAAAATTTTTGCTGACTTGCCGTTTCAGTCATGGCAGTAAATCAAAAAATATTGCGATTTGGCGGACATGTACGACAATGCTGATGATCCGTTCTCCCTCGACCAAATTGGAGCGAGCGAATGCCTTTTGAAAGCAGCAAGAAGTGGTATGTGGCTCGCTCACTGCCGCGACAGGAGTCGAGAGCGGAATTTCAGCTCCTTCAGCAAGGCTTTTCAGTTTTTCTGCCCCGAGTCATGAATGCGATTCGCCACGCGCGAAAACTGCGCACCGCGCCTACTCCGGTCTTCCCCTCCTACATGTTCGTCGCGCTCGACATTGGGCGAGACCGTTGGCGAAGCATCAATGGCACCATCGGCGTCGCCAGCTTGATCATGCAAGGAGAAGCGCCTGTGCCAGTTCCGGTGGGCGTCGTTGAAAGCCTGCTCGACCTCGTGGATGAAGATGGGCTGATCCGTTTCGACCGCGATCTGTGCGAAGGTCAATCGGTGCGCGTCTTGGCGGGTCCTTTCACCCATGCCGTAGGCGTGTTGGAACGATTGGATGCCAATGGACGTGTGCGTGTGCTATTGGACATCATGAACGGTAAAGTATCGGCCCATTTGGACCGCTCCGCCCTGGAAGCGGCTTAAGCGAGCAGGCGAGCAAGCGGGCTCGAATGTTCGCGGGCGGCGGCGCTATGGAGCGATTTGGTCCGCCTTCGCCATAAGCTCGTCAAGGATAAGCGTCGCGCGATAGGCGGGGCGTCGTCGGCACGATAGCGGATGGAGGCGAATGGGGGTAGCGTGGTGACATCCGAATTTCCTGCCATTTTCACACTTTCGCCCCTTTTTCGAGACCATATGTTGCGCTCGAGCAACTCGCTAAATACCTAGCGATAGAGGATATTCTCGTGACCTGGTCATTCCGCAGTCACACTAGGCGAGTTAGAATTGGTTTTCCCGCGCGAGTAAAACCAAAAAGGCTCTCGAATGAGATGGAAAGCGCAAAGGGAAAAATCAATTTGATAGGGGGCGCGCGTGCATTTCGTAGCCAAACCAACAGAGTTCGTCTTTTGGAAAAGTCGGGATGGAAATTGGTCGTTTAAGGAGGGAGAGCGATGGTATGTGGCGCGTTCTCTCCCTCGACAAGAGGCGCGAGCCGAATTTCACCTTCTTCGTCAGGGTTTTCCCGTATTTCTTCCGCGCGCCACGAAAACGGTTCGGCATGCACGAAAATTGCGGACGGTGAAAAGCCCTATCTTCCCCAGCTACATGTTCGTTGTTCTCGACATCGATCGGGATCAATGGCGATCAGTGAATGGTACCAGTGGCGTCTCCAGCTTGATTATGCAGGGAGAAACGCCGCAACCGGTCCCTGGCGGCGTCGTGGAAAATCTGCTCGATCTTACCGACGAAGAGGGTCTCGTTTGTTTCGATCGCAATTTGCGGCAAGGCCAGCCCGTGCGAGTGGTTACGGGTCCTTTCGCTAACGCAATCGGCACACTGGACCGGATTGACCCCAATGGGCGCGTGCGCGTGCTGCTCGACATTATGAAAGGCAAAGTGCCCACATATCTGGACCGCGCCGCGTTGGAAGCGGCGTGAAGCGCATGGCGAGGGCCAGATAACCATCTGCGGAAGCTGAGCGACGAGGGTCGCAAGCGACATTTTGGGTCGTAGTCTGATCTTCTCCGCGATATCTTTTTGATGTTCAGCGTCGCGCAGCAGGGGTGCGACGCTAATATTTAAGCGCAACGGATGAAGCGAGCGCTTCACCCGAAGGGCGGTAGCGTGGATCGAACTAGATTTCGATCTCTTGCCTTTGTCCCTTATCGATCGTAGCGATGGGCGCTATAAATGGGCGTTATCGCGCGTTGACAAGCTCAAGAGCAGATGCAGCGTCGACCACAGTGAATGTCGTTCTTGGGCGCAACTTCCATGGCGCTGATGCAAAGAGAGGAGCGCTGTTAATAAAGAGCTCTCGCGGCGACTGGGCTCAAGTGCGACAATGTCTAGCCTTGTTCTTGACGCTCCTTGCATTGTTCCCTTTTTTTTGACGCTGGCGATTTCCGCGGCGCACACCAATCCGTTAGATTGGAGAGAGTGATCAATAGGCCGCTGTCGTTGTCGGATGTTTTCTGCTCACAGAGTGCGGCGGCGTAACCGGCCGTTGACGCCATTGAAACGCTTGAGCTGGCCGAAGTGTTCGATGAGCGAGCGCGCCTTGTAGGCGGCCTGACGAGGAAAGCCTGCTTGTTCTTTTTATTGGCCTTGTGCGGGTCGCCGGCGCGATAGCGCTTTCTTACTGCCGCGCGGCTTTATGTCTCGTCGACACAAGCGCGTTGCGAAATGATGCGCGTCAGCAGCTTGCCGCCGGTCGTTGATAAGCCTTATTACTTGGAAGATAGCCGCGGTGGTTTAGCCGCCAGGGGATGCAAATGAAAATTTCGGTCGTGACCGTCTGTTACAACGCGGCCGCCACGATTGGCGAGGCGCTCGAGTCAGTTGTTGGGCAACGTGGCGTGGATGTCGAAGCAATCGTTATCGATGGCGGCTCGAAAGACGGAACTCAGGAAATCATCGAAGGCTACAGATCGCAACTGGCGCATTTCGTTAGCGAGGCGGATCGCGGAATTTACAGTGCTATGAACAAGGGGCTCGCCGCCGCGACAGGAGATTTTATCGGCTTTTTAAATGCTGATGACGTTTTCGCGTCTCCCAATTGTTTGAGCGCGGTTGCGCAAGCGGCGCAGACCACTGGCGCGGCCGTCATTGCAGGGTCCGTGTCGCAGGTCAATGCGAATGGGCGCGAGGTCCGCGTAATCCGCGGCGCGGAATTCAAGCCGGATGATCTTTGGTATGGAGGGTTTCCTCCGCATCCGGCCACTTATGTGAAGGCCAGTCTCGCCCGCAAAGTTGGGGAATTTGATGAGACAATACCAACCGCATCTGACTTTGACTATTTCCTTCGTCTTCGTCGCGATTCGCAATTCAGTCTCGCTACAATCGATCAAATTCTCGTCAGCATGCGCAGAGGCGGCGCTAGCAGTTCGGGGCTTCGTTCTTATCTGAATATTTCGCAGGATATGATTCGCGCTTTGCGGAAACAAACGCCCGCTGTGCCGGTCATGCGGGTTTATTTGCGCGCTTTCAAAAAAGCGAAGCAATTCAGAGTCGCCGCAACGCCTGTGGCGAATGACGAATAAATGATCCCAGATGGAGAACCCGCAGTGCGCAAGACCCTCTGCATCGAACTTAACGAGGTTAATTTTGATTCGGTCAGGCACTATATCGAGAGAGGATATTTACCGACTTTCAAGAGACTGATCGATCATCACGGACTAATTGAAACAATATCCGAAACAGAATACGAGCATCTGGAGCCATGGATTCAATGGGTCACCGTGCATACGGGAAAGACGTTCGCCGAGCATAAGATTTTTCGCCTTGGAGACATCGCCAAAGAAGAGATTGAGCAAATTTGGGAGGTGATCGAGAAAAAAGGTTACGCAGTTGGAGCGATCAGCCCGATGAACGCCAAAAATCGGACGTCGAACGCAGCGTTCTTCGTGCCCGATCCATGGACGGCGACTCAATTTACGGGCGGTGCTTTGTTGCGGGGGATGTACGACGGCATCCGCCAAGCTGTGAATGACAATGCGCAAGCGAGAATCTCACTCAAATCATTGATCGGGCTATTAGTTGGCGCTGCCGTAAACGCGCGGCCCGAGAATTACGCCCGCTACGTCTCGCTCGCGCTTGGCGCGCGAATTCGGCCTTGGAACAAGGCGCTGTTCCTCGATTTGCTGTTGTCCGATACGGCGATAACGTCGGTCAAGCAAACCAATGTCGACTTTGCCACGATTTTCCTCAATGCTGGCGCACACATACAGCACCACTACATGTTCTCGGCCGAAAGCTACAAGGGCGAGAACAAGAATCCCGCCTGGTACGTTCGCCCTGGACTCGATCCGTTGAAGGACGTTTATCTCATGTATGACATAATATTAGATCAAATCATGTCCGCCTTTCCAGACGCGCGATTTATTGTAATGACTGGCCTTCACCAGGATCCGAACTATAGAGCAGAGTATTATTGGCGACTGCGCGATCACGCCGCCTTTTTGCGTAAACACGGCGTTCCGTTCACTGTCATCGAGCCGAGAATGTCGCGTGACTTCCTGGTCACGTGCTCCACGGCGAGTGACGCCGAAGAGGCGACGCGCATTTTGGCGTCAATGCGCGCCGAGGACGGCCAAGAGTTGTTCTATGTTGACCATAGCGGCAGGGACGTTTTTGTGACGCTTACTTATCCGGACGACGTTTCCAGAGGCTTCGTCTACTTTGCCGGCCATGATAAGCATGGAGATTTTCAAAACGATGTATCCTTTGTCGCCATAAAGAACGGCAAGCATAATGGCGTCGGCTACATGATTGATACACGCGACAACGCGAATGCCCTGACATCGAAGGACCTGCGTGTTCCACTTGCCTCGGTATTCGATCGACTCGTCGCATCAGTAGCGTGAGCCCATGAGATCGAAGTTGAGGGAGAGAGACCTCTAGAGTCGTGTCCCACTCCGGGGGGGGGGCGAAAGTTATGCAAAGCGATGCTCTGGCTTCTACTCGGCACCCCTCCCCCACTAGATCATCTGTCTCGCGAGGGAGTCATAAGCGATTCTCACGACACAACTCCTTTCAGGATCGGCTCTTATGGATAGACAAACAGCCAAAGAAAAGGGTGACGATCAGGTCGTGATAGGCTTCGGCCTTCTAGGCTGCGGCCGCATTGCCAAGCGGCATGCAGATATTCTGTCCAGCGGGAGTATCCCTGGGGCGCGGCTTGCCGCCGTCTACGACTGCGACCCAGACGTGGCGGCAAGGTTTTCCTCCACCTATGCTGTTCCCGCAGCCTCAAGTAGCGCGGCATTGGCGATGATGAATGACGTCGATGCGGTGTCCATCCTTACTCCGAGCGGACTTCATGCAGAGCATACGATCGAAGTCGCAAGGACGGGTAAACACATCGTAGTCGAAAAGCCTATGGCGCTGCGTCTTGAGGACGCGGAGGCGATGATAAAGGCTTGCGATCAAGCCGATGTGAAGTTGTTCGTTGTCAAACAGAACCGCTTTAACTTGCCGATCATAAAGGCGCGCGAGGCTCTTCGTGAAGGCCGCTTGGGTCGCCTTGTTCTTGGTACGGTTCGCGTGAGATGGTGCAGACCGCAGTCGTACTATGATCAAGCGCCCTGGCGGGGAACATGGAGACTTGACGGCGGTGTCTTATCGAACCAAGCCAGCCATCACATCGACATGCTCGAGTGGTTCATGGGCGATGTTGAAAGCGTCCATGCCCGTGCTACGACTGCTCTCGTCAATATTGAGGCAGAGGATACCGCTGTTGCCACGCTCCGGTTCCGTAACGGCGCTCTTGGCGTCATTGAAGCTACAACGGCGACGCGGCCCAGGGACATCGAGGGCTCCATTTCGATCATCGGCGAGACGGGCGTGATCGAAATTGGCGGTTTCGCGATGAACGAGATCAAGCATTGGCATTTTGCCGACGCGCGCCCGAGCGATCACGAAGTAACAGAGAATTTTTCGGTCAATCCCCCCAATATCTATGGATTCGGCCACCAAGCATATTACGAACACGTTGTCGATTGCCTGAACGGACGCGGGGCGGCCTTGGTCGACGGTTTGGAGGGTCGAAAAAGTCTAGAGCTCATAACTGCACTCTACGAGTCGATCGAGACCGGAATGCCCGTGAACGTCCGCTTTGCCCCCAAGCTTAGCCGGCTGGGCGCTTCGAAATGACGCGAAAAGATAATCCCATTTTATCTCACGTTGACATCAAAGATGTTCGCTTTGGCGAGCGTGTCAAAGTTGTTAATCCTGTCAATATTTACGAATGTGTCATTGGAGATGACTGCTTCATTGGCCCTTTCGTCGAAATACAGAAGAGCGTTACTATTGGGCATCGCACCCGGATACAGTCGCACAGCTTCATTTGCGAAATGGTAGAGATCGGCAATGATTGCTTCGTCGGGCATGGTGTCGTTTTCATCAATGATACGTTCACGAAGGATGGACCGGCCCGCGGGCGCAAAGAGCTTTGGCGTCCGACGCGTATCGGCAATCATGTGTCAATTGGTTCGAACGCGACGGTAATGCCTGTCACTATATGCGACGGCACGGTGATTGGTGCCGGCACGGTTGTAACTCACGACATTTCGGTTCCGGGCGTGTACGCCGGCAACCCAGCAAGACTGCTGCGAGACTTGGGATAGCGAACGCGATCACAGCGTTCTCGAAGCGTCAGACTTTCGGTGATTAGCTCATGAACAATACTTCATCTGGGGTGTCGATCCCATTCGTCGATCTTTATGCTCAATACCTTTCGATCAAGGGCGAAATCGACGCGGCAATCGCCGCCGTGATTACCTCTTCCTCTTTCATTCGTGGCCCTTTTGTCGAAGAATTCGAACAGGACTTTGCCAAGGCTGTCGGCGCGCCGCACTGCGTTTCCTGCGCCAACGGAACCGACGCCCTTTATATCGCAATGAAAGCTTTGCGGGTGAGAGCGGGTGATGAAGTGATCGTACCGGCAATGTCATGGATTTCGACGAGCGAGACGGTCACACAGTCAGGAGCGACCGTGGTCTTCTGCGACATCGATCCGCTGACTTACACAATCGATGCGACGAAGCTCGAGAGCGTGATCACCAGCCGCACAGTCGGAATAATTCCTGTTCACCTCTATGGGCAGCCTGCTGACATGGGGGCTGTGATCGATGTGGCGGAACGACATGCCCTTTGGGTGATCGAGGACTGCGCACAGGCGCATCTGGCCGAATTTCGCGGCCGTCAGGTTGGCGGGTTTGGCGTCGCCGCCACGTTCTCGTTCTATCCCGGCAAGAATCTTGGAGCGATGGGCGACGCCGGAGCGATCATCACGGCCGACCGGGCTCTTGCGGAGCGTATGGCAATGTTCGCTCGTCATGGAGGCCTCGTGAAAGGCGAGCACCGCATCGAGGGAGTCAATAGCCGCCTCGATGGCTTGCAGGCGGCGATTCTCTCGGTGAAGCTGAGGTACTTGCCCGCCTGGACGAAGAGGCGCGACGAAATCGCCAGGCGTTACAGCGAGAGGCTTGCGAATATCTCCGGAATCGTTGTCCCTCGTGTCGCCGAGGAGCGGAAACACGTCTGGCACCTGTACGTTATTTGCCACGATCAGCGCGATGCGCTCGCTGCGCACTTGAAAGAGCAAGGCATTCAAACACAGCTCAATTATCCACGGGCGCTGCCGTTTCTCCCCTGCTATCGGCGACTTGAGGCGCAGGTCGAGGACTTTCCGGGGGCTGACGCCCTGCAACGTCGCTGCCTTTCACTACCAATGTTTGCCGAATTGGCCGAGCGGCAAATCGAAGCGGTCTCGGCGGCAGTGTCCTCATTCGCCCCTTCCGCCGCGCAAAGGGCTTGCTGAGGGCCCGGGCGCGTTTTTTAAGCGTCGCGCCAGTTTACGCGGCTTGTCACACACCCGCGATAAACAGGAACGTTCGATGATTGACCAACTCAAGAAACTCTTCCTTCGGTCTCCGACCGTCCAGCGAATTGCTGTACTGTTGCGCCTGACGCCCCAGCCCGAAAAGCACGCCGTCAAGCAGGCCGTAATCCTCGAACTTGCCGAGCAATTTGGAGCGCGGACCTTTGTCGAGACGGGAACGTTTCGCGGCGACATGATCGCCGCTATGGCCGCGTATTTCGACAAGCTCTATTCGATCGAACTGAACGCGGAATTTTGCCACGCGGCGCAAAGGCGATTCGCCGACGACGAGAACGTCGAAATCCTGCACGGCGACAGCGGCCAGAAGCTTGCGGAAATCCTCCCTCGCCTGAAAGGACCAACATTATTTTGGCTGGATGGACATTTCTCTGGGGGCGACACCGCCCGGGGCCGTGAAGACACTCCTGTCATAGCCGAACTTGACCATATACTTTCTGCACCGGATCTCGGACATGTTATCTTGATTGACGATGCGCGGCTCTTCGGGCGAGACCCGGCCTATCCGTCGGTGGAAGCTGTCGCCGATATGGTGAGCAAAAGGCGAGAAGATGTAAAGATCGATGTCCGGCACGACGCGATCCGAATACTGCCAAAGCCCGTTTCATGACGTTCGCGAAAGCTGAGTTAATGGCGAAACGCGCCGCAATTCAAACGTCGACATTTGCTGCCGTTTTGGGTGATCGCATCCGCTCCGTTGGCCGGCAACGGCTCGCACGGAACGTAGCCGCGAATTATCTCGGGTCTTCCATCAGCGCGAGCGTGCCGATTCTGGCGTTGCCGTTCCTGGTCGAAGCGCTTGGCCGCACTTACTGGGGACTGATCTCCTTCGCGACATTCATGATCACGCTCATGAGCGTTTTCAATGCGGGAGTCACGCAGTCGCTCGTCAAGGCATTTGGCTCACGTTGGGCGGAAGGAGTGGAAGGGCGCATGGCGGCCGCCCGGCTGCTTTACAGCCTCGAGCGATATTATTGGTGCGGCGCATTGATCATTGCCGTGGCTGTAGCGCCGTTTTCAGACTTTATCGTCTCCCGTTGGCTCAATGTTAAGGAGATTCCTCATGACGTTGCGATCGGAGCAATCTATTGCGCCATAGCGCTTTTTCTCATACAGCTTCCCGCTGCTCTCTATGGCGCTGTCCTGACCGCGTTGCAGGAGCAGGTCTCCCAAAACACCATCCGCGGCTCCTATGCTCTTTTCAAGGGCGTTGGCGGCGTCGTTGTGGCGATCACAACCCATTCGGCGTTGGCTTATCTCACATTCCTGATATCGGCTTTTATGCTCGAAACGCTTACCGTGGCCTGGATCGCCTGGCGTTCGATGCCTCGATCCCGTTCCCACCTTTTGTGGGATGCAGGCGAGATCCGTGACGTCCTCCCTTTTTCAGTGCGGATGAGCGCTCTGGTGATGCTCGGGGCACTCACGACGCAGATTGACAAATTTTACGTGAGCCTGAAGCTTCCTATCGAGGAATTCGGAGTTTACAGCATCGCCTATAGTGTTGCCATCGGGCTATTGCAGTTCTCCTACCCGGTCCTAACAGCTACGCTCCCACGTCTTGTCGAAATCGGTGCCGATCATTCCATACGCCGCAGGATGACGCTTCAACTCATGAAATTGATTGGGGCCATCGTTCTCGTAATCGGCGTCGGCTACATCCTTTGCGGACGTCTGATCCTGGAATTGTGGTTGGGCGATCCAGCGCTTGCCGTCAACGTGTCGGTTGTCCTCAACTGGTTGATGCTGTCGAGCGCGATGAATGTGGTTTATAATGTTGGCTATATCAACTGGGTCAGCCTGGGAGAGACGCGCTGGATCGCGATCATAAACAGCGCGTCGTTCGTAATTGCACTTATTGTAACGCCGTTTTGCATCCGAGCCTTTGGCTTGCCGGGAGCCGCTTTCTCGATGGTCACTATCAATTTAATCGGCTGCGTAAGCGCGATGATCTGGTTCGCGCAAGGTTTCTCACGGCAGAAGAGGGCAATTCGATGATGTCGCGCGCGGTCAAAGCCCTTTCCCTGCCAAACCGCTATTGGCAATTTGTTCGGGGCTGGCGTCGCTTCGCGCAACAATCTCGTCTGGAGCAAGACGATCGGTTCCAGTTGAGCTGGCGGGACCGCATGCCGGCTCTTTGGGAGAATTCCGCGACAACCGTGTTCGACGCGCATTACATCTACCATACCGCCTGGGCGACCCGGACAGTGCTGAAATTAAAACCAGCCCGCCATGTCGACATCTCCTCTACGCTGTATTTTTGTACTACGATATCCGCAAGCGTCCCGGTTAATTTTTACGACTACCGCCCGGCGCCGATTTCTCTCGACGGCCTGTCTTGCGGGCGCGCGGACCTGACACAACTTCCATTTGCGGATTCGAGCATCGAGTCGCTTTCTTGCATGCATACGATTGAACATGTCGGGCTCGGTCGATATGGCGACGCCATCGATCCAATTGGAGATCTGAACGCAGCGGCCGAACTCACGCGCGTGGTCAAGCCCGGAGGCCACCTCGTTATGGTCGTGCCCGTCGGTAACCCGCGCATCTGCTTCAACGCCCATCGTGTTTATAATTTCGCGCAAATCACGAAAATGTTCGAACGTTTTTCAATCATCGATACCGCGCTGGTGACGGATAATGGTGAGTTCCACCTCAATCCGGTACCCGAAGAATTCGACTCTCAAGCCTATGGCTGCGGCTGCTTTCTCTTGCATAAGAAAATCGACTGTGATGGCTGTTCGAACAGAGTTGAAGTCACGTCCACGTTACATTCGGCTTGATCTTGTATATTTTACAGACGAGGGACGATAAAGCCTTGGAAACCCCCTTCAAGTTTGTGCGTCGAACCGCAGTTCGTGCGGCCAGAAATCTTCTTGCTTCGATTCCGTTCGAAACGGCTTTGCTGATTTCCCGGGAATTGCTCGCAGCTCAAGGGTTTGGCTGTGGCGCGGATATCACTACCAGCGGAGAAGTCGGTATATTCAATCTCGTGAAAGCGCCGAGCCCGTTACTGTTTGACTGCGGCGGCCATGTTGGCGACTATACAGCCCTCTGGCTCCGAAAATTTCCGGATGGCCGAGCGTTTGTGTTCGAGCCGGCAGCGTCTCATTATTCGCTGTTGGAATCCCGTTTCTCTGGTAATTCTTCCATCCGGCTATTCCCGAACGGTTTGGGTGCGGAAGACGCGAGGCTGCCGCTTTACAAAAATCGTGATGTAACAGGGCTTGCTTCGTTGAGCCGTCGGCGTCTTGACCATCATGGCATTGTGATGGATCAGAGTGAAACGGTCGAGATTCGGAAACTCGACGACATGATCGCTGAACTCGACGTTTCAGTCATTGATCTGCTGAAAGTTGACGTGGAAGGTCACGAACTATCTGTCCTTCAAGGGGCGGCTAAGGCAATTGAGACAGGAATCATCAAGTTAATACAAATAGAATTCGGTGGGTGTAACCTCGATACTCACACTAATTTGCAGGATTTTTTCTATTTCTTCAAAGATCGTGGATTGGTTATGGGCCTTGTCCAGCCACGCGGTCGTATTATTGTTCTCGATCGCTACCGCGAATTCTACGAGCAGTACCTTACAACAAATTTTGTTGCCGGACCGCGGCTGGCGCTAACCACATGACGAACCGATGCTGAACGTCTACATCAAGTCCTTTGCCAGACCATTTTATCTTGATCGCTGCATACGTAGCGTCAAGTTCAATATTAATAAATACGATAAGATTGTGATTCTGGATGACGGAAGCCAATCAGTTCACCTTGAACGAATCCGTCAGTTGCATCCCGACGTGGAGATCAGATCATCCGGAGCTGATGATGGTAAATTCGAGTTACTGAGACAGGGTAGGTTCGACGAAATCGCCCATCGCTATCCCTCGGCTCCGGCGTTCTGGGTTCGGGAAGTAGCGGCCGACGATAAGGAATATTGCCTCGTTATGGAAGATGACGCGTGGATAGTGCGACGCCTTGACCTCCCTGCCCTGGTACATGAACTCAAACATCAGGAGGCCCTTATCTGCAAACTTTGGTGGGGGTCTCAAGCACATAAAATCATCGCCAGATCCTCGTGCCCAACCGGGCCCGTTATCGAGTATTATGGAGCAGATTGTGATGATTTTGAAAATGCGCGGTCAATATGGATAGTGGCCTTCGCCATTTTTCGAAGAGATTATTGGCTACGATGCGTCTCGCGCGCAAAGCGTCTTGGAGACGAACGATCCCAGGTTATAGCCGCATGTGAATTCGCCCAATCGAGTAGTTCCGCCCGGTTCGCCAAATCTCAAAAGCGCGCAGTTTATCAAGGTTGGATAATTCCGGCACGATCGACCTCAGAATATTATGATAAAGGGCTCATTCAGCATGCTTACATGGACGTCCTTAATGACGCATGGTTTGCCGGTGAGATCGATGTGACGGAGGGATATCCATTTGATTTCCCCGAGCAGACGATCGTTAGGCTTATGGGACGACGTCTTCCGGCGGAGGCCATAGACGCTTGGAGGGAGTGGCAGCGCCGCGAAGTTGTCCATTATTATGACTGTTGAGTCTGTCATGGAGCCGATCTGAGAAGAAGTTGAGTCTGGGGAGTAGATTGTGATTCGTTAGCCGGATGCCTAGGGTCCGGACCTATAAACCCGTTGGCATGAGCGTGCAGTTGTGTTTCACGGCTTTCCGAAAGGAAGTGCCGATGCTTCTCGATCAATTCTGGGCGACGGATGCGCAGTTTTCGAAGATTGCGCCCCATCTTCCGACCGATACTCGGGGCAAGGCGCGGGTCGATGACCGTCGCGTGATCAGCGGCATCATCCAAGTGCTCAAATCTGGTGGACGCTGGGTCGACGCGCCGCCGGAATACGGGCCGACGAAGACCCTTTATAATCGCTATGTCCGTTGGGCCGCCAAAGGCGTCTGGGTCGATCTCTTTCACGCGCTCGCGCAAGCTGGCGGCCCCGCCGGCGCAGGTTCTCATCGACTCCTCGGCGGTCAAGGCGCACCGCTCCGCAAGTAGGGGTAAAGGGGGGAGTGTGCCCAGGCGATCGGCCGATCGCGCGGTGGACGCACGACCAAAATCCATGCGCTGACAGACGCTCAATGCCGGCCAATCGCCTTCATGCTCACCGGCGGTGAACGTCGCCGATTGCGCGGCGGGGATGGAGCTTCTCGCGCGGCTTCCCGCGTGCGACATCCTGCATGGCGACAAGGGATACGACAGCGACGCCATCCGCCGTCGGGTCGAGGACGGCGGCGCAATGCCGAACATTCCGCCCAAGGCCAATCGCAGGTGGAAGAACTGCTTCTCGCCCTTCCTCTATCGCAATCGCAACACCATCGAGCGTATGTTCTGCCGATTAAAGGACTTCAGGCCATTGCAACCCGCTACGACCGAAACGCCGCGAACTTCCTCGCAGCCGTCTGCATCGCAGCGACCGTCAGCTATTGGTTATGAGTCTGAACCCTAATTCTTTTTGGAGATGCGGTCATTGGTCCCGCCTCGGGCCATACTGCCCAGGCTTGCCAAAGGAGATGACCACCATGGAACTTTATGCCGCCTTGGATGTCGCGCTTGAAAAGACTGCATTATGCATTGTCGACCGTGATGGCGCCGTGGTTCTCGAAGCCAATGTCGCCAGCGATCGTGATGCACTCGCGAATCGGCTTGCGCCCTTTCGGCTCGAACTTGTTCGGCTCGGGCTCGAAGCGGGGCCGCTGTCGGAATGGCTCGTCCGCGGCATGCAGCGCCAGGGCTTCGAGGCCCTGCTGATGGAGACGCGCCATGTTCGCGCGGCGCCTTCGGCCCGTGTCGCCAAAACAGACCGCAATGACGCCCGGGGTATGGCAGACCTCCTGCGCATGGGCTGGTTCCGGCCAGTGCATGTCAAAAGCATGGACGCGCGTGAACAGCGAGCCTTGCTTACCGCGCGCTCCACGCTCGTTCGTCGTCTCAAGGACGTCGAAAACAGCGTGCGAGGCTTGCTGCGCGGCTTCGGCATTCGGCTCGGGTCCAGCTGCGCGGCCGATGGGACGCCAAGGTCCGAGAAGCCATCTCTGGCCACCCAACCCTGCCGGATATCTTGGAGCCGCTTCTTGTCGCCCGTTCCGCTTTACGCGATCAGGTCGCCATAATCGACAAGCGCGTTCGCGACGCCGTTCGCCAGGACCAGGTTTGCCGGCGTTTGATGACCACCCCCGGCGTCGGCCCAATCGTCGCGCTCACCTATCGAGCGGCGGTCGACCAGCCAGAGCGGTTCGTATCGTCGAAATCGGTCGGCGCCTCTTTCGGGCTGACGCCGCGCCGATATCAATCCGGGGAAACCGACCGTGTCGGCGCTATCAGTCGCGCGGGCGACGCTTCAGTGCGGGTCGCTCTGTTCGAAGCCGCCCATGTCATGTTGACGCGATCCGCGAAATGGTCGAGGCTGAAAGCCTGGGCCTTCAAACTCGCTCAACGTCGAGGCCTGAAGCGCGCCAAGGTCGCCCTCGCTCGCAAACTCGCCGTCATCCTTCATCGCATGTGGCGGGATCAGACAGATTTTCGATTCACCGCAGCGCCAAACGTCGCGACCGCCGCGGCATGAATAGGAAGAAGCAAAGCCGAGTGGTGAAATAGGAATCGTCCTCGCAAGGGACGCGCCTCGTGAGGACGATGGCGCAGAGAGACCGCCGGACACCTGGGAGTGCGAAACGCAACTCCGCTTTGGAGATCGGTCCTCTTCGCCTCAGCCAATTGCATCATGTGACGACCACGCGCCGATCACGAACAGAAGCATGCCCCTCGCGAGACCAAAAACGCCCTTGACTGAATCGCCCAATGACAGAAGGTCAGAACCCGGATGACCGGCGCGCGGCGCGACTGAAAAAATCCCGCCCCATCCTCGACGCCCTCGAGGCATGGCTGCGTGAAAAGCTCGCGCTGATCAGCCAGAAGACCAAGCTCGCCGAGGCGATCCGCTACGCGCTCTCGCGCTGGGACGGCCTGACGCGCTTCGTCGACGACGGGCGCATCGAGATCGACTCCAACACCGTCGAGCGCGCCATCCGCCCCATTGCGACGCATGAGTCATTGTGCATTCCCTCATCAAGTATCTGTAAACATTGGAAGCGTGTGTTCGTCGACGACGCGACACGGGCGACCTTTTCGGGCAACCGCCGCTTTTACCGGCTCCAGCGCCAGGTCTTCGGCGCGGATTTGATGCGGCGCGCCCGGAACCACCTGTATTGCTGGAAGCGCGCCGGATTTGATCAGGCGTCGTATCGCGTGGTGTGTGACGCCTAAAGTCTTCGCCGCCTCTGCCATGGTGAGCCATTCGCCATCCTTTTCCGCGGATCGATACGCGTGGATGCCACGGACGCGTCGAACGGAAGCAACGCGATGCGCCGTCCACGTCTTGCCCTGGCCAGTGGGCAGGCCCATTCGATTCAGCGACGCGGCAATGTGTTCGTCAGACCAGCGACCGGCCATGCTTCTCATGACCGCCAACGCATCTTCGGTTGTCGCGCAACCATGTTCTCCTGTTCGAGGTTTGCGCACGCGCAATTCGGAGTGCTGACCTCCACGCCAATGGATCGTGAGCACGACATCGCGT
>NZ_JADNQY010000007.1:0-22256 GCF_015709545.1 Methylocystis sp. H4A
TCGTGCTCACGATCCATTGGCGTGGAGGTCAGCACTCCGAATTGCGCGTGCGCAAACCTCGAACAGGAGAACATGGTTGCGCGACAACCGAAGATGCGTTGGCGGTCATGAGAAGCATGGCCGGTCGCTGGTCTGACGAACACATTGCCGCGTCGCTGAATCGAATGGGCCTGCCCACTGGCCAGGGCAAGACGTGGACGGCGCATCGCGTTGCTTCCGTTCGACGCGTCCGTGGCATCCACGCGTATCGATCCGCGGAAAAGGATGGCGAATGGCTCACCATGGCAGAGGCGGCGAAGACTTTAGGCGTCACACACCACGCGATACGACGCCTGATCAAATCCGGCGCGCTTCCAGCAATACAGGTGGTTCCGGGCGCGCCGCATCAAATCCGCGCCGAAGACCTGGCGCTGGAGCCGGTAAAAGCGGCGGTTGCCCGAAAAGGTCGCCCGTGTCGCGTCGTCGACGAACACACGCTTCCAATGTTTACAGATACTTGATGAGGGAATGCACAATGACTCATGCGTCGCAATGGGGCGGATCGCGCGCTCGACGACGTTGGAGTCGATTCCGACGCGTCCGTCGTCGAGGAAGCGCGTCAGGCCGTCCCAGCGTGACAGCGTATAGCGGATCGCCTCGGCCAGCTTGGTCTTCTGGCTGATGAGCGCGCGCGCATAGGCCCAGAGCTGGCCGGTCTTGTTACGTCCGCGCCCGGGATCGAGCACCGGTGCCCTCGTTTCGTCGGCGAAGATGTTCGTCGACGCCCTGATGTGTTCCAGAAGCCGCTCATGCACCGGCCGTAAATGCCAGGTGGCGCGGCCAACCCAATCGGCGAGCGTCGAATGGTCGAGACGCACCGCACTTACGATTTTTCGACGTTCGACGCGAACGGCGATTCCGATGACTATTTCGTCTATGATTGCGATTGCGAAGGGTATCGATCGGCTCCGGGGGTGCCCGATTGGGCTGACCCCGCGGCTTCCAGGTAGGAGGCTCCATTTGCGTACCGAGGGACATTTCCGTCGCTGACCGCTTGTATGAATTAAAGGGCAAGCCAGCTGGAAAGGGGCCTTCGGGGCTTTTTTGCTTCACCATCGCGAGAGAGGATTTGGTGTGGGCGCGGTCCTCTCGGATCACGCTGAGCGCAGCGGCTTCGCGCTCATGGGGAACCATTTGACCGCCGCAGCCCGACCTCAGGTTGCACCCATGATGACGATCTGGGTCGACATATGCTCGCTATCGATGACATCAATCGTTCACCTTGCCCTGAGCGGAATGCCGACTCCATCAAGGTACGAGCGCGGGCCAAATGGCCAGCATTGCCTATTTTGACACTTCCTCCATCTAACCGTTGGGCTGGATCTCTCGCAGCGCAGCGCCGCCTTAGGAGTTGATCGTGAAAAAGCCTTTCGTCGTCATCGTAAGCCTTGCCCTCGCCGCTGTCGCCCCACCCGCCTTTGCGGAGGATCAGGGAGTGACTTCAGGACCGGCTGCCGGCAAGCCGGTCGAACCGTCTGGAGCGGTGCAAAAGGAAAATCCCAAGAATCCAGTTCACCCCGGCAATGTTGCGGGTCCGAGCGGAACGTCCGCTGGCGCGCCTAGCGTCGAAGGAAAAAGAGGCACGCAAAGCGGCAAGGAATGGACGCCGCCCGCGGAAATCCGACGTCATTGTTACGATTGGGCACCTCGAAAAATATCTGCTTGGGGCGTGATGAGCGGCGTTCAGGTTCCCGGCGCAGCCGGGCTGTTCGACTCTGCTTCTCCGTGAGCCTGAAGTCGCCGCCGACTTGTCGGGAGGGGGTCTAGAAATGCACTCACTCACCCTACCGAGACTAACGACGCGCCGGTTCACTCGCTCGCCATCCTTTCGAGACAGACGAAACGGCGCATGTTGTAGACGAGGCTCGTCATTCCGATCTTGTACCTCGCGCGAACGATGCCGATTACGCGCACGATCTCCGCTCTCATGCCGTTTTTCTGGTCGCCGAACACATGCCCGACGCGGGCGCGCACCTTGGAGCGCACTACGTTGGCGGCCTTTTGCGCCTCGCTGAGTTGGCGATTGCGATAGGCTCTGAGATGAATGCGGCTCTTCAGGCCGCGTTCCCCGACTCACTCGTAGGCGAAAAATCGCATCCGACAGAAATCGTCTGCACCGACGCCTTTTCGAGCTATGAGGTGCTCGATGTTTCAGAGCTTCGCCATGAGCGTATCAATTATCACGTGACGTTCGTTGACGCGCGAAACACATCAATGGAAGTGAAAACCTCTGATACAGCAAAACGCTATTTGCGCTGCTTTAACGGCATTCCAAGACAGCCGCTTTCCGCTCAGAACTGACGGTCTGGGCCAAGAAACCCAGACTCGCAGGCGGCGCAGCCCTTGTGAATCCTATGTCGGCGTTAGTGCACTAGATTTGTGGGATATGCCTTTCAAGAATGACTGACGGGGAAGGTGCGCCATGAAGTTTCTCGCTGGTTTCGTGATAGCGTTCATCGTCAGCGCACTCGGCGCTTTTCTCGGCATCGTCAGCGGCGTTTACAACGTCGCCGCAACCGCGCCTCACACGGATTTGGTGCGCGTCATCTTGAATTGGACCATGCGTAGTTCGGTGCTTGCCCATGCGGGAAACGAGTCGCCGGAAACATGGAGCGAGGATCAGGCGAGAAAGGGATTTAAAGACTATGACGCCATGTGCGTCATTTGCCATAGCGCACCGGGGAAAGAGCGCAGTTACATTAGCAAAGGCCTGCGACCGGAGCCTCCAAATCTCGCCGAAACTTCAGAGCGATGGAGCAGCGCGGAGCTGTTTTGGATCATCAAGAATGGCGTCAAAATGACCGGAATGCCCGCATTCGGGCCCACGCATCAGGACGAGCAAATATGGAATATTGTGGCCTTCGTTCGGCGCCTGCCTCGACTCTCCGCCGAGCAATTCAAGGCGATGGAGGCCGAGATCAGAAAATCCTCCGAGAATGAGCAAGGTCACCATAACCAATAATCGGCCGGGAAAGCTGACTCGAAGAAAGAAGAAACCGCAAAGTCAAACGAATTCGACGTAGGCGCTGTCGTAGTCCAGCAAGATTGAAAGGGGAACATTCGGCTCTAATTCTCGACAGGCCTCGAGAAGAAGAAGACGCTGATGTTCCGCAAAGAGCGAGTTTTGCTAACCCTCGCGGTCGCAATGAGCGTTGTTTCGCCGATTGGAAATAGCTTCCAAAGCGACGCTTCGATCGCAGGCGTCGTTGTTCGAGACATCCATGTAGCCTTCAAGGAATGGCGCGTGCCGACGCCCGGCTCGCACCCCCACGATCCTCTCGCAACTAGCGATGGAGCGATCTGGTACACCGGACAGATGGCCAACCTGCTCGGCCGTCTTGATCCTAAGACCGGGCAGTTTCGCGAATTCCGTCTGAAAACCACGAACTCGGGTCCGCACGGGCTCGTCTCCGACCCGAGCGGCAATATTTGGTTCACGGCGAGTTTCAAAGGTTACATCGGCAAGCTAGATCCCGTAACCGGCGACATCCGAGAATTTCCGCTTCCCGATCCAAAGGCCCGCGCCCCGCACACGCCGGTCTTCGATCAGAAGGGAACGTTGTGGTTCTCCGTCATCGGCGGAAATATGATCGGGCGTCTCGCTCCGGTGTCGGGCGAGATCAAGCTTGTATCGTCACCGACCGCAGATTCGCTTCCCTATGGCTTGGCGGTGAATTCCAAGGGCGCGCCGTTCTTCGCCGAATTCGGCTCGAACAAGATCGGACGTGTCGATCCCGAGACGATGCGGATCACGGAATTTGTCTTGCCAAATTCGCAGGCGAGGCCTCGGCGGATCGCGGTGACCAGCGACGATCTCATTTGGTATTCGGATTACCCTAGGGGCTATATCGGCAGATTGGACCCCGCGACCGGCAAGGTCGCCGAATGGCCGTCGCCTGGCGGCGGGGAATCCGGACCTTACGCGATTACGGCGGTCGACGATATCATCTGGTACGCCGAGTCGGCGGCTACGCCGAACATGCTGGTGCGATTCGATCCGAAAACCGAAACGTTCAAGAGGTGGCCCGTCCCTTCGGGCGGCGGCGTCATCCGCAATATGACACCGACGCCCGATGGCGGACTGGCGCTGGCCTGTAGCGGCGTCAACATGGTGGCGCTCGTCGAAATTGGCGGGGAAGAGCGATCCCGATGATACTGAATGGGCCAACTTAAGAGGGAATATCGCTATGTCGACTTTTGTCATGTTGACGCGCCTTAGCCCCGAGGCGGTGCGGTCGCCACAGGCGCTCGAGCAATTGGAGCGTAAGGCGATGGAGCGTGTGCGCAAAGAATGCCCCGATGTCGAATGGGTCGGCAACTACGCCATTCTTGGGCCTTATGATTACCTGGACGTCTTCCACGCGAAGGACATCGACACGGCAAGTAAAGTTTCGATGTTGATCCGGACCTTTGGCCACGCCCAGACCGAGGTTTGGCCGGCGACCGAGTGGAACCATTTCAAAGAAATCGCGCGGGCCCTGTGAAAGCAGTCTGGACGGCGAACAAATGGCGATGCAATCCATCAATCCCGCTACCGGCGAAGAGTTGCAATCCTATGAGGAAATGACGCCGGCTGCAGTCGAAGACGCCATCACAAGAGCGCACGAAACGTTCCTCGACTGGCGTCGGATCTCTTTCTCCGAGCGCGCGATTCTGATGCGCCGAGCCGCCGATGTTCTTCGCGCCGGCGCGCCAGGCTATGCGCGATTGATGGCGCAGGAAATGGGCAAGCCCATAAAGGATGGCGTCTCCGAAATCCAAAAATGCGCGCTCAACTGCGACTTTTACGCGGAAAACGCCGAAAGCTTTCTGGCACAGGAGCAGATCGTGGCGGACGGCGTTAAGAGTTTCGTCACCTTCAACCCTTTGGGCGTCGTGCTAGCGATCATGCCATGGAATTTTCCTTTCTGGCAGGTCTTTCGTTTCGCCGCGCCTTGCCTGATGGCCGGCAATGCGACCGTTCTGAAACATGCGTCCAATGTTCCGGCCTGCGCTCTGGCTATCGAGGATGTGTTTCGCCGCGCCGGCTTTCCGGAACACTTGTTCCGCACGCTCATGATCGGAAGCGTGCGGGTCGACGCCGTCATCGAGAATCCGTTGATTCGCGCAGTGACTCTGACCGGCAGCGGCCCTGCGGGCCGGGCCGTTGCGAGCAAGGCCGGCGCAATGCTGAAAAAATCTGTCCTCGAACTCGGAGGAAGCGATCCCTATCTCGTGCTCGAAGACGCGGACATCGAACTCGCAGTCGAAGTGAGCGTCAAGGGACGGTTGACGAATTCCGGCCAGAGCTGCGTCGCCGCTAAGCGCTTCATCGTCGCCGACAAGGTGCGCGATGAATTTGAGCGTCTTTTCATGCAGCGCATGAAAGCGGTGAAAATGGGCGATCCACTCAGCGAAGATACGGAGCTTGGACCACTGGCGCGCCACGATTTGCGCGACATCCTTCACCGACAAGTCGAGACTAGCCTCGCCAGGGGCGCGCGCCGCTTGCTGGGTGGCTCAATCCCCGACGGACCCGGCGCTTACTATCCGCCCACCATCCTGACTGACGTGCGCAAGGGGATGCCCGCCTTCGACGAGGAGACCTTTGGTCCCGTAGCCGCAATCATTCCAGTAAAGAACGAAGCGGAGGCGATCTTGGCCGCCAACGACTCGGAGTTGGGGCTTGGCGGCTGCGTCATCACACGCGACCTTGCGCGAGGTGAGCGTATCGCGGCCGAGATGATCGACAGCGGTTGCGTATTCGTCAACGAGCCTGTGCGCTCGAACCCGCGTCTGCCGTTCGGTGGCGTCAAGCAGAGCGGCTTCGGTCGAGAGCTTTCGGCGTACGGCATCAAGGAATTTGTCAATATCAAGACAGTTTGCGTCTATGGCGGCACCGCGGAACGAGAGCGATGAGCGACCGCTGATGGGATCATCTCGGGCTCGCATCGGCCGAGCATGGCCGCATATCTGATCAGGGGCCTCATCGTGAGGCGCGAGAGATGCTCGATGCGTGTGGCGCGGCAATAAAGGTTAGGAGGGATTACGATGGCGGATCTGCGGGGTGGTCAGGCTTTGCGCGTGCGCCATGTAAGGATCGCCAACTTACGAAATCAGCTGCCGCATCCACAAAAAGGCGGTCTTGAAACTGAGCGGACTGCTGGCGCGGCGATAGTGGGCATGAAAATTGAGCCTTGTATCTATCAGGAGCAAACTGGTCTCGGCGCCTATCTTCAGCTGGGCGCGTCGCTCTCTTCCGGAAATGTCGGCTACTGAACGCGACGCAATAGAAGCGGGGGATGTCTGGTGGGACGCCGAACTCTTCACCGGCGCGCCGGACTGGAGCAAACTTCTCGCTATGCCGCCGGCAAGTTTGAGCCGGGCGGAGCAGACGTTCCTGAACGGTCCGGTGGAGGAACTGTGCCGCATGCTGGACGAATGGAGGATCCAGTGGGAACGGCGCGACTTGCCCGGCGAGCTTTGGACCTTTCTGAAACAGAATAAATTCTTCGGAATGATTATTCCGCAAAGATATGGCGGCTTGGGTTTTTCCGCCTATGCGCATTCACAAGTGGTTCGCAAGATCGCCAGCCGCAGTCCCACAGCCGCTGTCACGGTGATGGTGCCGAACTCACTCGGGCCGGGGGAACTGCTGCTCGAGTTCGGAACCGAGGACCAGAAGGCGCGCTGGCTCCCGCGCTTGGCCGACGGGCGCGAGATTCCATGTTTCTGCCTAACCAGTCCGCAGGCCGGCTCGGACGCCTCCTCAATGACGGACACAGGAATCGTCTGTTACGGCGAGCAGCATGGGGAGCGTGTGCTCGGTCTAAGGCTAAACTGGCATAAACGTTACATCACGCTGGGTCCTATCGCGACCGTGCTTGGTCTCGCTTTCAAGGTCTACGATCCGGATCGTTTGCTTGGCGGCGACGAAGATCTCGGCATCACCGTAGCGCTCGTGCCGGCCAATACGCCGGGGGTCGAGATCGGCACACGGCACCTCCCGGCTTTCCAGGCCTTCCAGAACGGCCCGAATCGGGGACGCGACGTTTTTGCGCCGCTCGACTGGATCATCGGCGGGGAGGATCGCATCGGCGCCGGCTGGAAGATGCTGATGAGCGCGCTCGCCGCCGGGCGTGGAATCTCGTTGCCGTCATTAGCGGCAGCCACGGCGGCTTTCACCGCCCGTTCGACCGGCGCCTATACGCGAATTCGGGAACAGTTCGGGGTCCCCATCGGCGAGTTGGAAGCCGTGCAAGATCGCCTCGGCTACCTTGCCGCCACGGCCTACGAAATCGACGCGGCGCGACGGCTGACCTGCGCCGCCTTGGTCCAGGGCTACAAGCCCGCCGTCATATCGGCGATCATTAAGGCTCACGCTACCGAACGCATGCGCAAGTCGGTGGATGTCGCGATGGATATTCACGCCGGGAAGGCCATCATGGATGGGCCGAGAAATTATCTCGGCAATCTCCACCGGATGACGCCGATCGCCATTACTGTCGAAGGCGCGAATCTGTTAACGCGCAGTCTCATCATTTTCGGACAGGGGGTGATCCGCAGCCACCCTTATCTCTTGGAGGAAATGCTCGCGCTGGCTGATCCTGACAAAGGGGTTGAACGGTTCGACCGAGCGCTCTGGCGCCATGTCAGACATTTCTTCGCCAATCTCAGCCGCGCATGGTTGTGGAGCTGGAGCGGAGGTCTTGTCGGCCCGGCCCCGAAGGCGGGCGCCGTGACACATCATTATAGGCAGCTATCCCGATATGCCGCGTCGTTCGCGTTGGTCGCTGATTTCGCCTTGCTGACGCTCGGCGGCCGGCTCAAACGAAGGGAGATGATCTCGGCGAGACTCGGCGACGTTCTCGCCGAACTCTATTTCCTGTCAGCTGTGCTCAAACGGTTTCATGACGAAGGTCGGCGCGAGTCCGACGAGCCTCTCGTTGACTATTGCGTCGCGGCGGGGATTTGCCGGATCGAAAACCTTCTCGTCGAAACGCTCGCCAATTTGCCAAACCGATTCATCGCGCGAATGGCGAAACTCATCATTCTCCCGTTCGGCGCGAGGCGACTTGGACCATCGGACGATCTGGCGCGACGCTGCGCGGCGATCCTGACGCGACCGAGCGAGGCGCGCGAGCGGCTCACCGCTGATGTTTTCAGAGGATGTAGCGGCGACGCCGTTGCGCGACTGGAGCGGGCGTTCGACCTGACCATCGAAACGGAGCGGCTGCGCCGAAGGCTACGCGAACCAAAATGCGACTCGATCGAAGACGGCTTGCAACAAGGCGTCATCGACGAAAATGAGGCTGAGCGCTTGCACGCGGCGGAGTCCGCCGTCTTCGATGTTATCGCTGTCGACGACTTCGAGCCGAGAGAGCTGTCGCCGCTCGTAGAAGAGGATCGCTTGCAATGGCCAGGGCGACAACAGAGGCCCGACCGCGCAGCGGAATGAAGCGGCGCGTCTATCTCGTGGACGGCGCGCGAACGCCATTCCTCAAGTCGCGCGGCCGGCCGGGCCCGGTTACGCCCGTTGATCTCGCCGTCCAATGCGGCCGACCGTTGTTGTTGCGCCAGCCGTCCGTGGCGGAAGCCATCGACATGACGATTCTGGGCTGCGTCAACGTGATCGCTGACGAAGTCAATCCAGCGCGCGTTGCCGCTTTGCGGCTCGGGCTCGACGAAGAGATGGTCGCATTCACGGTGCAGATTAATTGCGGTTCGGGCATGCAGTCGATCGACACCGCCTTTCGCTACATTCAGGACGGGTCCGCCGATATCGTCCTTGCCGGCGGCGCTGAGGCCCTCTCTCATGCGCCGCTTGTCATAAGACGCGACGCGGCAGACTGGTTCGGACGGTTCTCGATCGAAAAGAGCGCATGGAGAAAAGCGAAGCGGTTGACCGAACTGCGACCTCGATTTTTCAAACCCATTGTCGGACTGGAGCGCGGGCTCACCGATCCGATCGTCAATTTGAATATGGGACAAACCGCAGAGGTCATTGCTCATCTTTTCTCCGTTACCCGCGAGCAAGCCGATCAATATGCAGTGACGAGTCATAGCCGCCTCGCGCAGGCGCAGGACGCTGGCTTCCTTAAGGGCGAGGTGATCCCGATCGTTGATCGAGAGGGAAATCTTTACGAGAGGGACGACGGCGTTAGACCAGATACATCGGTCGAAAAACTGGCCGGGCTTTCGCCCGCTTTTGAAAAACCTTACGGCCAGGTCACGCCGGGAAACAGCTCTCAGATAACCGACGGCGCTTCGTGGACGATCCTCGCCTCCGAAGCCGCAGTCGACAAACATCAGCTCGCGCCGTTCGCGCGCATCGTCGACTCGCAATGGTCGGCGCTCGATCCTTCGATCATGGGCCTGGCTCCAACACTCTGCGTGACCGCATTGTTGAAGCGCAACGGGCTCGCGCGTGACGACGTCGATCTTTGGGAAATCAACGAGGCTTTTGCGGCGCAAGTCCTCGCTTGCCTCGCCGCGTGGAAGGACGAAGCCTATTGCAAAGAAGGCCTGGGACTCGACGGCCCCTTCGGACTTGTAGAGCATGATCGGCTCAATGTTGACGGCGGCGCCGTCGCGCTCGGCCATCCGGTCGGCGCTAGCGGGAATCGCATTACGCTACATCTCGCCAACGCGATGAAGCGTATTGGCGCCAAGCGCGGCGTTGCTACGGAATGCATCGGTGGCGGACAGGGCGGGGCCATTTTGGTTGAGGCCATTTGAAGGAGAGCGACCATGGTCGGCAAGATCTGGTCCATTCTACAGCCTCGGAATCTTGAGCTCGGGCCGATCGTCGAGCCGTCATGGCGCGGTCGGGATTGGCTCCTGAAGCGAGACGCGGATGATATCGCCTGGCTGTTGCTGGATCGAAGCGGCGAGAACGTCAATACACTCTCGGAGTCGGTGCTTTCCGAACTTGATGAATGTCTCGGCGAACTCAAAGGTCGGCTGCCAAGGGGTCTCATCTTACGGTCCGCCAAGCCTTCCGGTTTTATCGCCGGCGCCGATATTCGCGATTTCCGTGAATTGCGCGACGCTACGGGGTTGAAGGCGCGGCTCGATCGGGCGCATGCCATATTGCGCAATCTGGAAGCGCTCCGCTGCCCGACACTTGCAGTTATACATGGCTTCTGCCTGGGCGGCGGTCTTGAGCTCGCGCTGGCTTGCGGCTGTCGCATCGCCACAAGGGGAGCCATTTTCGGATTTCCGGAGATAAAGCTCGGCCTGCATCCCGGTCTCGGTGGAACGGCGCGCTTAACGGGATTGGTCGATCCTATTGAAGCCATGACAATGATGTTGACGGGCCAAACGCTCTCCGCCTCCAAGGCGAAGTCGCTTGGCCTCGTAGACATCGTAACCGACGAGCGCCATGTCAGGGCGGCCGTGAACACGGCGGTTGCCGCAAAGCCAAAACACGCTTGGAGAGGATGGAGAGCGACCGCGCTTTCACTCGCGCCGGCGCGAAAGCTCGCGGCCTCCGCTATGCGCGCCAAGACCCGACAAAAGGCGCGACCGGAACACTACCCGGCGCCCTACCAACTCATCGAGCTGTGGGAGCAGGATGGCGGTCGAAGAGAAGCGATGCTGAAAAATGAGATCCAATCATTCGCCGATCTCCTCCTCGGCGAAACTGCGCAGAATCTCATTCGCGCATTCTTTCTCCGCGAGAAACTAAAGAAAATCGCGAGTTCCCATCCAACCAACTCTGATCTGCAGCATGTTCATGTCGTCGGCGCAGGCGTCATGGGCGGCGACATCGCCGCCTGGTGCGCACTCAAGGGGCTCCGGGTAACGATTGCCGATGCGGATCGGCTTGCACTGGGCAAAATGATGAAGCGCGCCCAAGAGCTTTTCGCACGCCGACTCGACGGTGCCGCACAGAGGCGCGACGCGCTCGACCGTTTGGTGCCGGATTTCGAAGATTTCGGCGTCGGTCGCGCCGACATCGTGATTGAAGCCGTGCCAGAACGAATCGACCTTAAGCGTGAGGTCTTCCAGTCGATCGAACCGCGCATGAGCAACGACGCCGTGTTGGCGACGAACACCTCGAGCATTCCGCTGGAGCAGCTGCGCGATGCGCTATGCAAGCCCGAGCGACTCGTTGGCCTACATTTTTTCAACCCCGTTGCACGCCTCGAGCTGATCGAAGTCGTGCGCCACAATCTTGTGAGCGATGAGGCGCTTGCAAGGGCGCGAGCATTCTGCGCCCGGATCGACCGCTTGGCCGCGCCGGTTGCCAGCGCCCCTGGTTTTCTCGTCAATCGCGCGCTTACGCCCTACCTGCTCGAAGCCCTCGTGATGTTGGACGAGGGCGTTAATGCAGAAACAATCGACGAAGCCGCAGAGCGCTTTGGCATGCCGATGGGGCCCGTCGAAGTCGCCGATCATGTCGGCCTCGACATTTGTCTGGATGTGGCGGACAGGCTGAGAGCATCGGTCGAATCCCTTCCGGAGGCGCCGCCCTTGCTGCGTGAGAAGGTCGAACGAGGCGAGCTCGGTCGCAAATCGGGCAAGGGCTTTTACGATTACGCCGACGGCAAGCCAAAAAAAATCAGCGCACCAGAACCCGATGAAAGCATCGCCGATCGTCTTGTGCTTCCTCTTGTTAACGCCTGTGTCGAATGTTTACGTAAGGGCGTCGCCGAGGATGAGGAGACCATCGATGCGGCGATGATTTTCGGCGCCGGCTTTGCACCATTCCTCGGCGGACCTTTGCGCTACGCGAGGACACGCGGCGCAGAAAATATTGTTTCGGCGCTGCGCGAGCTGTCCGGGAAGCATGGCCCGCGCTTTGCGCCCGACGAAGGCTGGTCGAAACTGGACGCGCCGATTTGACCATCGTCCATGACAACGTCGGCGCGCTCGCTGATCGTATCCTGGAGGAAGTCGGAAGAGACATCGTCCTCGGCCTGCCGCTTGGTTTGGGCAAGGCGAACCATGTCGCCAACGAACTTTACGCCCGGGCGGCTGCGGATCGCAGCATCCGGCTACGTATCTTCACTGCTCTCACGCTCGATCCGCGGACCTGGAAAAGCGACCTGGAGCGCCGCTTTGTCGAGCCGCTGAATGCGCGCCTGTTCTGCGGCTATCCGAGATTGAGTTATGTTGAGGCGGTGCGAAACAACGCGCTTCCGCCGAACATCGAAGTGAACGAGTTCTTTCTGCTCGCGGGAGAATGGCTCGCTGCTCCGCTGGCGCAGCAAAATTATCTGTCCGCCAACTACACTGATGCCGCCAAATATTTGATGGATCGTGGGCTGAACGTCATCGCCCAGCTTGTTTCGAGACAACGCCCGGGGGCAGACGCGCCGCTAAGTCTTGCATGCAATCCGGACATCACTCTCGACGTGCTTCCCTTGCTTGCGCAAAAACGCAAGCGCGGCGAGGCGGCTATTCTGGTGGGACAGGTCAATAGCGAGTTGCCCTATATGGGCTGGGACGCAGCGCTTCCAGTAACCGCTTTTGATCACATTCTGGAAGCTGACGCTTACGATTTTCCGTTGTTCGGCGTCCCGCGCCTTCCGGTATCGGATGCGCAATACGCCATTGGGCTTCGCTGCGCTGCGTTGATCCCCGATGGCGGAACGCTTCAGATTGGCATTGGCTCGATCGGCGATCGCCGTAGCTTATGGCCTTTGTCTGCGCCAGGAACACAATAAGGATTTTTGTGAAGCGCTAAGCCGATTAGACGGCGATGCTGAACAAGCGACTGATTCGTCATGGTTGAAGCTCTCGACCGAGGAATTTTCTATTGGCCTTTATGCGGCGAGCGAGATGTTCGTCGAGAGCTTTCTCGATTTGTATCGGGCCGGCGTTCTCAGGAGGACTGCGGAGGGCGGCGTCCTCTTACATTCCGCATTTTTTCTTGGCTCAAGCGGCTTCTATCGTGCGCTGAGGGAACTGCCGGAAGCGGAACGCGACCGCTTCCGCATGACGGCGGTGTCTTTCGTCAATCAGCTTTACGGGGACGAGCATCGAAAGCGTCGCGATCGCATTCAAGCGCGGCTCGTCAATACGACGATGATGGTGACCGCGCTCGGCGCCGCCATTTCCGATACTCTTGACGATGGACGCGTCGTCAGCGTCGTCGGCGGCCAGTATAATTTCGTGGCGCAGGCGTTCGCGCTGGACGACGCTCGCTCTTTGATGACCTTGCCGGCCACTCGACATATTGGCGGTCGCTTTTTCCATCACGAATCTCAGGCGCCACCGGCTCTACCGGGGCACTGGTCACGCCCTAAATTCCGGGCTTGCGCAACGAGGCCGGCAATGCCCTGTCGCCGAAATCAATCACTGATCGTTGGAGGATTTTACCCGTCGAGTCGATGACCAACTGAAAGCGCCGACCCTTATGGAAAAATGTCAGCCGATATCGCCCCGCATCCTCGTTCTCACCCTTCTCGCAACGGCTCGTCACTTCCCCGTTGCGCATTAGCGATTGAACCGCAGGGATTTCAAGATCGAGCCCATGTGCGATAATTGCGGCGGGAACCTGAATCGTATCGTTCTCGAACGCGATCATCATAGCCGAGGTAGCCAATGGCGAATACTTTTCTTCTCGCGCTCGCGCTTGGCGCGGCCGCATCAGCCAATGGCCGCGATATGATTGTCGAGGGCCTTGGGCTGGTATCCCTGATCGCGCTCGCGCCCATGGTTTCAGTCATGACATTGGGACTTCTCATCCGTTGGACTAGGCGGCCACAGGAGTGACGACGATGTTGTTGAATGCTTCTCTCATAGTGACGGTCGTGCGGAAGGGTTGGGGCAACACGGTTCTTGAAGCTTCCGTAAAAGCCGGCGCTCGAGGCGGCACGGTCGTTTACGGGCGCGGTATCGGCGTCAACGAGCACGATAAGATTTTTGGCATCGCGATCGAACCGGAAAAGGAGATCGTGCTGACCGTCGTTTATACCGAGGAGGCCGACGCAATCTTGCAAGAGATCCTCCGCGCCGCGGAGCTGACCGAGCCGAACAGAGGCCTCGCTTTCGTCGTGCCGCTTGAGAAAGTGGTTGGGGTCTCGCATCTCCACAACAAGCAGCCTCAGGGCTGAATGCGCAGCCGCGCGACCCATTGGAAGCCCTCCATGTCCGCTTCCTAACGAAGCATATCAATCACGACCGGGACTTATTCAGACGAAGGCGCTTGCACGAATAAGGCCGAAAGCTTTCGAACGCTGCCCTCTCAGCTTCGGGCGCACATGGTCGGATGGCGCCGCAGTTTATCTCATGGCTGCAGCTGTTGGTGCCGCTGCAACGGTGGATCTGGCACGCGCAGCGGGGACTTGCCCTCGTCTAATTCGATGCGCGCCGGCGCTTCCATTGCGGGCCGAAGCGCTAGGTCGGGATTTTCTGCCTCAATCACGATGTCAACTGTTGGGCCCTCCAGCGGCGTCGCGGGCCGGCGCACCTTGACACCTTACCCAGAAAGGCGCGTTCGGGCGCAGCCTCGCTGGTCACAATCGCCTCAGCGCCGGGTGTGATGGCGAAGGCTCGATCGTCACTGGCCTTTGCACGGAGGCGAATGATCTTCGCGTCGCCGATCACGAAGAGAGGCGCTCCGGCGGTGACGCGCTTACCCACCGCCGCTGGGTGCTCGACGATAAAGCCGTCGACGCACGCGGCAATCTCGACGCCGGCGCGTGCCGCCTCGGCTCTCGCGAGCGCGTCGCGCGTTCGGCGACGACGGCTTCGGCGCGAACGAGCCGCGTTTGCGCGCGCGCCAGAGCGCGTCGCGACGCTCCGATCGTCTTGCAGCCATGGGCACAGGGCCGCGAACGCACTTTTCGTTCAGCGACGACCGCCTGCGCCCTGTCCCGCGCTTTCACGCGCAGAGGCAGTGCCGCCTCAGCCGCCGCCAGCGTGGTTTTCTCATGCGTGAGCGTTTCGTCGAAGGGATGCGGATCGAGCGTCGCGCATATTTCCCCTTTCTTCGCTTTCGCGCCGAGTTCGCAAAGCACCGACTTCACAATGCCCGTGTCAAGAGTCAGGACTGGCGTCCGCACGATGGGATCAATAAATCCGCTCATGGTGAGCACGCGCGCGATTGCGCCGCGCGGGAGGCGCGCCTCCTCACGCGCGAGATTTGCGCGCGTGTGAAAATAAATCGCGTCGCTCGCTCCGATGATCATCAAGCCCAATATCCCGCGAGAACCGGCTTCTACTGATCCTATCCTGGGAGAGCCAGATGGCTGATCCCGAAGAGAAGCGCGGACACGCGGATGTCATCAACCGTCAACGTCGGAGAAGCTGAGCGGATGCACGCGGTTGACTCCCAAGGGCCGCCAAAATGGATCCTGACAGCGCGACAGTCGCCAAAGTGGGGATTTGGCTTTCATCCGAGCAGGTCGGCTCGATCGCGTCGATCAATGGTGATGTGCGGCGAGTTCACTCGCCAGAGCGCGGCGCGTCAGGCCGCCGCGCTCGACCCATTTCTGGGTGTTCTCGGCGGCGCGTTCGATGAGATATCGCGACGCCGAAAAGTCAAACGGGGAAATCTCGAGCGGACAGAGCGCCGGCGCGAGATGCACATCGATCCAATCTGGAAGGTGTTCAAGATCGTTCATGAGCCGCCATGCGATCAACAACGTGATTGCGTGCAGCGTCTTGGCGACGGCTCCCCTCGGCGGTTCCTTCAATGCGCAGGCGTAGCCCGTCGGGAGGATGATAATTCGCAACGCTCCCAGTTTCGCGGCCATTCGGATCGAAGTGTTGGCGGCGACGGCGCCGTCCATCAAAATCTGACCGTCTATTTCGACGGGAGGGAAGACGCCGGGAATTGCTGCGCTCGCGAGGATCGCCTCGACCGCTGGTCCGTGTGAAAGAGCGACTGCTAAGCCTTGCAGATCGGTCGCAACGACGTGCAAAGGAATTTTTGCATCCTCGATACGCGAGAACGCCAGGTGAGTTTCGATCATGCGCCGCAGGCGAGAGGGATCGATAATGTTGTCGGGATGCCGAAGCAAGCCGAATGCACTTGCCCAGGTGATCGGAAATATGTCGACGCGCCGCAGTCCGCACCAGATCTGCTCGAGCTTCTTCACGCCTTCACGCGTTGGCGCGCCAGCAAAGTAAGCTGCGTTCAGTGCGCCGACCGATGCGCCAACGACGAGATCCGGCCGCTCACCTGCCGCCAAGAGGGTGCGCAACATGCCGACCTGCACCGCTCCCAGGCTCCCACCGCCCGCAAACACAAACGCCGTCTTGCGTGTGGCTTCGTTCATGGCGGACCATCCCCCTTCGCGGTATCGACGAACCTAATTTAGGACACTCCACGATTTGATAGCTCCACCACGTCGAGTGTTCGCCTCGGCCGAGAATTGGCGAGCAATTCTGACGATTGCTAGCCATAAAGGCGTTTCGTCCAATCCTCGATGTTGCCGCTGTTCAATCGCCGCCGCGCCAGTTCGCGCCAGCTTTGCGCAAGCTCGGGCAGCGCCATCATGCCGGCGAAACTCTCGAGATCATCGGTGTCGCGGTAGAGCAGACGTGTCATACGTTCGAGGGTCCAATTGGCGCAAGGTCTGTCGATGAGCCGCAGAACGTCGCCAGCGTCCGCTACACCGGCTTCGAGCACGCGGTAATACCATCCGACGCGGCCGCTCGATTGCACGCGCAAAGCCATATCGGGTCGGCCGAAACGGCGATTGAGCTTCCAGCAAGGCTGGCGTCCCTGGCTGACCTGCAGCAATGCTCGCCCGAAGCGCACGACATCGCCGATGCAGACATTCACTTCCGTCCAATCCGTGGTCGAAAGATTTTCGCCAAACGCGCCGGGCATCCGCATCAGGGGATTGTCGCCAATCTCGTCGGCCCAGGCAGCGTAATGTTCGAACGGATAATGATGCAGCGCCTTCTCCAGTCCGCCGTGGTGCTTGAGGTCCGCCTGCGCATCATCGGCGAGGCCCGTCGGGGCGATGCGCCAGGGGCCGGGCGTCGGCCGCTTGTCGATGGCGCTCAATCGTCTATCGTCGCCAAGCGGCGCGATCCGTCCCGCCAACACAATCGGGCGAACAAGCGGCGGCGTCATGCTAGGGCTGGCGTGGGCTCGGCGAGCAGAGATCCCAGCATGGCGCCAAGCGCCAAATCATCCTCCCGGCCGAATCCATGGTGACGGATGCGGCCGTCGCGTCCGATGACGATCGTCGTCGGCGTGCCGCGCATCTCATAGCGGCGCATGGTGACGGGGATCGGCCCGTCCTCGCCCTGTTGGTCGACGCCGATCGGAAAGGTCAGACGATATTCGTGAATGAAGGCTTCGAGGGAAACAGGCGTCATGGCGGCGTGATGCTCGAATACCGTATGCACCCCGATCACGGTGAGGTCGGCATTGGGAAACAAATTGTGAGCGCGCTGCGCCTGCGGCGTCCCATGCGCGACGCAGCCTGGGCAGAGCATTTGGAAGGCGTGCAGCATCACCACGCGGCCGCGAAGCTCTGTGAGCGAGATCGGCGTCGGCGTGTTGAACCATTCCGCGACTGCGAGTTCCGGCGCGAGCGGGAGGGTCATGGTTGTCGCTTATTTTCTCGAGTGTTCGGGATTGGTCGCTGCAAGCAGCGGTCGATGCGGGCGCGCGGGGCGAGCGTGAGGGGCGGGCCAGGGATTGGCCCGCCCGCGCGCGAAAGGGCCAGGCGCTATTTCAGAGCGGCCAAGTCAGCCCCGAAATTGATGTGATAGGGGTGGCCGCCTATCACGAAAGCCGGAACCGACTTCACCCCCGCCGCCTCGGCCTCGGCGATGCGATTCTTGGCTTGGCCGAGATGCACGATCTCGATGTCGTATTTCCTGGGGTCGAGGCTGTCGGCGAACTGCCGCTCGGCGTCGGCGCAAACTGGGCAGCCGGCGTGGTAGAAAACCGCTTTCTGTGACATGCTGTAAGCCCTTCTCTTTTCGCTGGAGGGGGACCAAAGGGCGGTTCGCCGGTTGCCGCCAGGCGGGCCGCCTGCTCACCTGGCGCGCTCAGTGCGCGTCAGGAATCAGTGGCGCTCTCTCACGGAGGCGCTGGTCGAGCGGCCTCGTGAGCGGCGAGGCCTTTGACGTAAGAGTTCCAAATGGCTTGTTGCTGTTCAGCCGACAGTGCGTTGTGCTCGGTGCAATCGAGGCGCAAACCGTCGGCGCGCAAGGCCGCGTTCACATAAGCGCAGTGATGCGGCGCCGGAGCGTCAGCATAGGCGTGGGGACGGAAATAGCGGCAGGTCACGCACATCCGCTGTGGCGCGATCGCCCCTTCGATTTGCAGATTGCGGATCAGCTTTACGAGCAGTCTGAGCAATTCTTGCTGCTCGAGCGCAGAAAGCGCAGCGAGCGCCCGATCGGTCACCGTTGCGTGGGCGGCGATTTGTTGCGCGAGAGCGCGTCCCGCATTTGTGGTCGCAACGACGACCGCGCGGCCGTCGTAAGGGTCGGGACGGCGCGCGGCCAATCCCTTCTTTTCAAGCGAGAGGATGGAGTCTGTCGCCGTTGGCTGACTCACGCCGATGTGCTGGGCGATGGCGCTGACGCGCGCGCCCAAGTCGCCTCTCCCGAAGAGAAAGGCGAGAATTTGCGCCTGGGTGGGATTGAGCGGCGTTTTCTCCAACGCGCCCCAACGCTCCGAACGCAGAACGTTGGCGATTCGCTCCAATCCCTCGCGCAACCTGCGGGGCAAGGCAGACGATGTCTCGGCGGGCGAAGTCATGCGGGATTATTATAGGACTCCTATGTAATGTCAAGTCAGCCGGCGACCATCGCGTTTGCGAGGAAGTGGCCTCCAAGCCGTAAACGACCCGCATGTGTTTTAGGCTCGCATCTTCCTGTCCCGTGCCAGCGGGCTCGGAGGCTTCAAGTCGGGATTTAATTGCGTTCCGATAAGAATTCTTGGCTATTGCGCTCGGCGCGCGCCGCGTGAGCCGGCTTCGTATCGCAGCCGAAATTTGGTACGCATGTTTCTTTTGGGTTAACACGGGACAAAGTCTAACTCTTGTCTTGCAACAATCCGATGCTGGCCATCACACGATTGGATAGCGCGTTGCATCGCGCGCCGTCGAAGGGGAACACGTCAGAGAGCGCGACCATGACGCTTTTCTCAAGCTCTTGGCGCAACAACGCGCGGGCGCGGTACAGCCTCGTTTTGACAGTGGCTTCCGGAATCCCCAACTGTTGCGCGACTTCTGCGCCGGACACTTCTTCGACGGTGCGCAAAACGAAGACAGTGCGAAAGTCGGGTGGAAGCGTATCGATCGCCCGTTCGAGCAAATGCCGGACCTGGGTCCTCGACATCGAGCTTTCCGGATCGACCCTGCAGCTGGGAAGCATGATCACGCTCGACATTTGATGCTCGTTTGTCTCATCTAATTCTACGGTCGGTCTAGCGCGCCGCTTTCGTCCAAGCGCTTCGTTTAAGACGATGCGGACCAACCAAGAGGAAATTGCGGATTCATTGCGGAAATCCGGGATGTGCGCGTAGGCGCGCGTCCAAGCTTCCTGCACAATATCCTCGGCCTCGCCATCGTCGCCCGTCACGGCCCTCGCAGTGCGATAGAGTTTGCGGTTGTAGCGCCGCATGAGTTCGGCAAATGCCTCCCCATCGCCCGTCGCGACCCGGGCGACGACGCCGACATCGGTCAGTCCGATCCAGTCAGCGTCCGCGATTCTCGCCTTGGGTTTTTTCATGGCACCTATCTGGCATCGGTTCCGATAACCGTTAGATGCGACAGGAAGAGAAAGGTTCCCGATAAAATTTATCGGGAACCTTTGGAGCGTCCCCGCATCTAATGAGGCGGCATCACCCGCATGAGCGGAAATTCGATGTCAAGGAGACACCACAATGTTCCGCAAACCGAGTTTTCTGCTCGCTGTCACAATGAGCCTCGCCGCGTCTAGCGCAATGGCTCAAATGGCGGCCAAAACAACCGATCCGCAAATTGCGCATATCGCGTATACTGCAGGGCAGATCGACATCGCGGCCGCAGAGCTCGCGCTGAAGACATCGCAGAACAAAGCCGTCAAGGACTTTGCCGAGGAAATGGTCCGCGATCATACCGCAGTGAACAAACAGGCGCTTGCCTTGGTTGAAAAGCTAAAGGTTAAGCCTGAGGACAATGATACCAGCAAATCCCTGACGGCGGCGGCCGCCAAGAAGCACGAGGAATTGTCGAAGCTGAGCGGAGCCGCCTTTGACAAGGCTTACGCGCAGAACGAGGTCGCCTATCATCAAACCGTCAATGGGGCGCTTGCAACCGTGCTCATCCCCGATGCCCAGAACGGTGAACTAAAGAGCCTGCTTGAAACCGGCCTCAAGCTGTTTAAGGAACATCAGCAGCACGCTGAGCATCTTGTCGGCCAGCTGAAGTAGGGTTCGATGGCCGTTCGATCCCTTATGGTGGCAAGCGGGGCGCTATCGCTCGGCCTTCTCGCGTTCATGCCCCTGCCGCGTGGCGCCGAGCCGCAAGTTTACGTGATCGAAATCGACAAACTGGCGTTTGGGCCTGCCCCAGCAGGACTGCACGTGAACGACATTGTCGAATGGCGAAATTCCGACATCTTTCGCCACACGGCGACCGCTAGCGACGGGAGTTTCGACATTGACCTCCCGCCAAGCGCCAAAGGCCAAACGGTTTTGAGGCAGCCCGGCGTGATCGACTACGCCTGTCGCTTTCATCCGGGCATGAAAGGTCGGCTCGAAGTCGTTCCCTAAGCAACACTGGGACTCCGCAATCATGCGGCGTCCCTGCTGCCTTGGCTTGCTTTTCGTTTGTGCGGTTATTGCGATGATCATGGGGTGCGCTCATGTCTTGGGCCTGTTGATGCATATTGCGGTGCCCTCAGCGCATGAGAAAGTCCCGCAGCACCACAGCTTCGTTGTGCAGCTCATCGCGAGCCGCGAACAGGAGCGTTAGTGGACTCTTTCGCGCGATTGTCCGAAGCTCGCTGAGTAGTTCGGATTTCTGCGAGAGCTCAGCCTCGTATCTGCGGCAAAACTCCTCCCAACGGCTTGGATCGTGTCCGAACCATTTGCGTAGCTCTGTGCTCGGAGCCACATCCTTGAGCCATCGGTCAATGGCCGCCTTTGATTTGGTAAGACCGCGAGGCCAAAGACGATCAACCAGGATGCGGATGCCATCCTCGGCCGATGGCGACGCATAGGCTCTTTTCAATTGAATGCGCAAAGGTTTCATTATCAGTGTCGGTTTGATTTCTGCCGGTGACGCCGAAGCTATTCGGAGCTTGACCAACCTATTCATAGGCTGAAGCGAAAAGGCGAAAGAACTCGACTCGGCGTCTCGGCTCCGAGTCGAACGGCTTCCGTCACTCCCATAGCATGCCGGGTGTCCTTTGAGCAGAATATGGGCGCCGAGTGACGTGCGCAATGACGATGGCGATCGTTTCTGGCGCGCCGTGTCCTGGGCGCGTTGAGCTAGGCACAGCTCAATCAGCGAAACCATACGTCTTTTGAGCCGCGTTACGACCGTGAGCCTCGATTTTCCGGGGAAAGAGATGCATGACGCGGGCTAAGCGGCGCTCGGTGATGAAGGCGAGGCTGAGGAGCTGCACGAAATTTTCCGGCTCGATCATGGTGAGGCCGATGCATTTGGGGATTAGGTGCTTGCGGGTTCCGAAGATGATGTCCCAGATTGCGAGAACGATGCCGTAATTGCTGTCGTACTCGCTCCGCTGTTGAGTTCTAGTTTTACTGTGTCATAAGATGGCAGAATGGGATATTTTGAGGATTCACGCTCGATTCGGAGGGGGCTGTGGATCGAAATGGCTTGGATCCAGGGAGTGAAGGTCGGTTCGTTGAGTCGATGTCGTCGATCTTGGGACATGCGGATCGTATCGCGCCGTTTCGTTCCTATTGCACCGGCTTGATCCTTCCGGGCGAACGCAAGAGCGTCGAACCGATTGCCGCGCGTGTCGAGCCCAATCGTGTCCAGGCCGCGCATCAATCGCTCCACCATTTCGTCGCGAAGGCCGAGTGGTCCGATGAAGCGATGTTGAGGCAGGTGCGCACTCATGTTCTTCCGATGATCGAGAAGCATGGAGCCATAAAAGCGTGGATCATCGATGACACGGGGTTCCCCAAGCAGGGCGTTCATTCGGTCGGCGTGACGCGACAATATTGCGGGCAACTCGGCAAACAAGACAATTGTCAAGTCGCCGTATCTTTGTCAGTCGCCAACGATCACGCAAGTCTGCCGATCGCCTTTCGGCTTTATCTGCCGGAAGATTGGGCCAAGGACTCGGGGCGT
>NZ_JADNQY010000008.1:0-27048 GCF_015709545.1 Methylocystis sp. H4A
CTTGGCCCAATCTTCCGGCAGATAAAGCCGAAAGGCGATCGGCAGACTTGCGTGATCGTTGGCGACTGACAAAGATACGGCGACTTGACAATTGTCTTGTTTGCCGAGTTGCCCGCAATATTGTCGCGTCACGCCGACCGAATGAACGCCCTGCTTGGGGAACCCCGTGTCATCGATGATCCACGCTTTTATGGCTCCATGCTTCTCGATCATCGGAAGAACATGAGTGCGCACCTGCCTCAACATCGCTTCATCGGACCACTCGGCCTTCGCGACGAAATGGTGGAGCGATTGATGCGCGGCCTGGACACGATTGGGCTCGACACGCGCGGCAATCGGTTCGACGCTCTTGCGTTCGCCCGGAAGGATCAAGCCGGTGCAATAGGAACGAAACGGCGCGATACGATCCGCATGTCCCAAGATCGACGACATCGACTCAACGAACCGACCTTCACTCCCTGGATCCAAGCCATTTCGATCCACAGCCCCCTCCGAATCGAGCGTGAATCCTCAAAATATCCCATTCTGCCATCTTATGACACAGTAAAACTAGGTGGCTGGATATTGGCGGGCAACGCTTACGAAATGCGAACCGTCGTCGCCATGAGCCTGCGAACAGCGTTTTGGCTTAGTTTGAGCGCTGTTTCTGTAGTTCGGAGCCGTACCCTGGCGGTTCAATCAACGGACCAAGGGAATTCGCCGCCTGGCCATTCCATTTGTGATGCGGAAACAACTGCGCACCAAGCCAACGACAGGTGACTGTCGAATGAATAGTCCCATGGGAATATCCTTTGCTGGGGCGGTTCGATGGACGATCTGGCCTGTCGTAGCCGTTGGGATATCAGCGTGCGCTGCGCGGCCTGACGCGACCTCTTTGACTGTCGGCTACGAAATATCGGAGCCATATCGGAAGGTGACGGTCATTACGGCAACCGACCGTCAACGAGATCCCGCCGGCATTGGATACACTGCCAAGAGATCACCGCGATTGCAGTTCGAACGCTTCACACTTGCGATACCACCGGCGCACAAAGAACTTGGCAAGCTTAAACCAAAAATTCAGGCGAGTTCCACGCAAACATATCCCATCGCGGGACGAGAGGCGATTGTCGAAAAGGATATCAATATAACGGACGATACCCTTATCTAGGAGGCCAGCGGGGATGGGTGGATCATATTCTCAAGATTTGCGTGATCGGGTGATCGACGCGGTGGTTCGAGAAGGCATGAGCCGGCGCGCGGCGGAGGCGCGGTTTGGCGTCAGCGAGTCGGCGGCGATCAAATGGGTCGCGCGCTTTTTGCAAAGCGGCTCGCGCGCATCGGGCAAAATGGGCGGCCACAAGCGGGTGAAGCTGGCATCGCATCGCGCCTTTCTGGAGCGGCTTCGCGCTGAGAAACCCGACATAACGTTGCAAGCGCTGTGCGACCAGCCGCTCGACGAACATGGGCTCAAGGCCGACGCTTCGGTGATGAGCCGGTTCTTTCGCCGCATCGGCGTCACATTCAAAAAAAGACGCTCGTCGCGCGCGCCTGCTGTTCCTGCCCAAATACTCACCCGATCTCAATCCGATCGAGCAGGTCTTCGCCAAGCTCAAAACACTCCTACGAAAAGCCTGCGCGCGATCAATCGACGCCGTCAGCGACGCAATCGCAAAAATCCTGACGACCTTCACGCCAGATGAGTGCGCCAACTACCTCGTAAACGCAGGATATGTATATAGCTAAATGCAAAAACTTTAGGCGCTCAGCTGATGCTCCATGTCGGACGCTCATCTCAATGGAATTCTCGAACGCTACTGCGGTCTGCCACAGCCCGTTGAATGGACATGGCCCAACGATAACGAGTTGCGGCTAGTCGCCTAATCCCAGCTTTTTGCTGCTCTCCAGGTGTTTCGGCGCTTGGGCTTTTAAGACGCGCAGGGAGAAGCGCGGAGAAGCTTTCATGATCCGTTCATTCGCCGATGGCGCAGCCTTTCTCGGCTTCGTCACTTGTGCTGAGGAGATTGGCTTTCACAATTTCCTCGGTCTTGACCTTCGTGTCACGTTGCACTCAATTGGGGTCTGCGTCACTTTACGTGCTTTGGATTGCCGAAGCGGAACTCGGCGCCTCAATGGCGCATGACGAAGATGAAATTAGCCTTTGGGCCCGGAGTGGTTGTGCGCAGCGCTGTATTTCGGGAGAACCGGTGGTTCGTATCGGCGGATGGAGTCGGGGCGCGGTCGTGCCCCGGGTGCGGAGAAGCGTCAGCATCATGCCATAGTTGGCACCTCCGGCGCCTGCAAGACCTTCCAATCCAGGGCAGCCCCTGTCGTTCTCGAGTTGCGCCTGGGGCGGTGGCGATGCTTGAACGAGGGGTGCGCGAGAAAGACTTTCGTCGAAAGATTGACGACGGCGTTTCCCTTTGCGCGAAAAACGCAGCGCGTCAGCGACCTCGTGGGATTGTTCGGCCATGCCGCTGGCGGCAGGACAAGCGAGAAGTTGCTGGCGCGACTGGCGATGCCAGTCAGCGATAATGCGATTCTGCGGCAGCTCAAACGTCATTCATCCGAACGTCGCGACAGGGCGCCCCTGCGCGCCATCGCGATTGATGATTGGAGCTGGCGCAAAGGTTTTAATTACGGAACAATCGTTGTCGATCTTGAACGTCGGATCGTTGCAGACGTGCTGGAAACCCGCTCCGCCAAAGAGACCGCGGATTGGGTCAAGCAACTTCCTGAAATCGAAGTCGTCAGCCGCGACCGCTGCGGTCTTTACGCACAGGGCGTTCGGCTGGGAGCGCCGCAAGCGCGACAAGTCGCTGATCGATTCCATTTGCTGCAGAATTTGCGCGAAAGCATCGAGCGACACATGACCCGCGTCAGCCGCTTCGCCGGGCGTCCCCAACTCCCGCCGACCACCGGAGATTGTCACGCGGCGCGGCGTGGCGAGCGCGGCCGCGCGCGACAAGCTCTATTTGACCGGGTCAGTTTGCTGCGTGCCTCGGGCAAGACTTTTGTCGACATCGCTGCGCAGATCGGCGTCGACCACAGGACCGACGCGAAATGGGTCAAGACAGGTTTCCCGCTACACCGTCGCCGCTTGGCGTTGAAGCCGACTTCCCCGCTGTATTTCCAAGAGTTCCTTGCCCGCCGATGGGCCGAGGGCGATCGGGTAGGCCGACGTTTGTTTCACGACCTTCGACATCGAGGCTACACGGGAAGCTTCTCAAATCTGGAACGCCTTTTGTCGACATGGCACGCCACCGGCATCGAAAGGAGGCGGCCAGAACAGCAAATTAGAAAGTTCATTGAGAGCCGGGCCGTCGATCCAGCGACCGGCTGGCAAATCTCTCCGGTCATTGCCGCTTCTCTCTGCATGAAGCCGACGCGGCGACTCACGCCCGCCGAGAACGCTAAAGTCGTCGTTTTGAAACAGGCCTCCCCCAGCTTCGTGGTGATGCGCCAACTCGCGATGCGCTTTCGAAGCATTCTGCGCGGGGATGATCCGGACAAGCTCAATAAATGGCTTCATGACGCAAAGCATTCCGGTGTGCGTTCAATGCAGCAGTTTGCGCGAGCGTTGAGCCGAGATATCGAGGCCGTCAGGAACGCCATCGTCGAACATTGGAGCAGTGGCCAAGCCGAGGGGCAGATCAATCGCCTCAAGGCATTTAAGCGCGCCATGTACGGCCGCGCAGGCATTGAGCTGCTGCGAGCGCGAATGCTTCCATTCGAAACGGCCATGTGCACGTAAAGTGACGCAGACCCGATTTAACCAGCTTAACGAAATTCACGTTGGAAACGATAGTTCCAAGGCGCGCGAGTACGACTACGAATAGCTAAGCGAGAGCGCGTCGACGCGAAGCGGCGAAACCTTTGCACTGCTTGGCCCGAAGTCTCTCTAGCCGAACGCTGAACGCGCCGGAGAAGAGAAAGCGCCGCGGAAATGCGTTGCCGGGATAAAAAAGGAGACACGCTCATGAGGGTCACAAAAGCCATTCTTACTATCTTCGCGACCGCCGCCACGATCACTGCTGTCATTGCGGCTTTCGTCAAAATCTAAGTAACGAACGCCGTTGGCTCGCCAGCCTCGTTCGTCGTCGGACATGCGCAGCCAACTTCGGCAAAGCCGGCCGGATCAAACATCGCGAAGCCGTCGGCGCGGTCGGCGGTGAAATAGGCGCGAAAATCCTTGCGTTGCATTTGGTCCTGCCGACGCGCAAGTTGGAAAAGGCCAACCTACTCCGCGCCGGTTACCAAATCGCCCAAACGCTATCGGAAGCGAGGCGCGTCACGGACGCCGAGCCGACCACACTGTATTAATACGATAGGTCCAAGTATCTGACCGCCATTTTCTTCGCGAGTGGTCCTTGAGTGAAACGGCTTCCGCCACAATCCTGCGGCCTATCCACGATAGCTTCCCCCTGTTGCTGTCCTGGACCAGCGACGGCGGTCAAGTGGAGGCCATACCGAAGCCGCCGTCGCCCCATTTTTCTCCCTGCTACTGAACAGCGCCGGCGGCGCTTCGGCGAGCTTGAGCATTACATCGTTTATACATCACATTGTTCAGACCAATACATTCATATTCAATAGAGCCACAGCAGGTACCATTGGAATTACGTTCAGTGGTCCTTGTGACGCGCCGGCACTTTCACACAGTCTACGTCATCGACGACGGTGCCCCTGTAGCTGTCGCGATGAGGCGGCGGCGCGCGCGCAATTCCCGCCGCGCCGCCTCCCTATTCCGCCGGTCAACCGGCGGACAGGGCAATCTAAAGGGGAGGAAAGCAAAATGGCCTACAATGTTCACGGCGGCGCGGAAGTGGGAAAAATTCTGCTCTATATCGGCGGCTTCATCGCCTTTGTGATCGTCGCGCTGACCTGGGTTCCGGCGCTGATTTCGCCGGACAGCGCCAACATCACAGGCAATACCGGCAGCACGGCACGCATGATCCAGTGAGGGCCGGCCGACGCTTCGGGAGCCGTCTCTCCCGAAGCATCGGCTTTTCAACGTTGGGCTGTTGCTAACGGAAATCGTTTCCGGCATAAGGACGCCCTCAGCGGCGCTTGCCGCTACTGATGCGGGTGTAGCTCAGGGGTAGAGCACAACCTTGCCAATTTTTGCGTTCGAGGGTTCGAATCCCTTCGCCCGCTCCAGTTTCTTAAACCAAAAGCGGCTCTGCTTCACTCTCGGTGCAATTTAGAATCCTGCAGTGGTAGCATCCGCGCACGACGCAGTTAGATGCTCGCGCGTCCGCATAGAGCAGCGCCTTGCGCTCCAGATGATGGGGACGGACTTTGTCAGAGATTATGGCCGGCCTCCGTCGCTGATCCGGTCCGGCTTTCCTGAACATGCTCCAGGATCAACCGCGCCATCAGGTTGGTCAGTGCGGCCCGCGTCTCCACCGGCAATTCTTGCCACGTCGGCGCCGGCGCGCTCTGCCTTTCGTCTCCGAACAGGTCGATCTGCTGTGATTGTCTGGCTCGAGCGCCTGCACGTACTCTTCGGCTGTCCCTGGCGCCGATTGACAGCGTCGTTGGCGTCGATGCTGACATGGGCCTCTCTCCGATTCCGTTCGTGAGAGGTTCTGATGCGCCCGAAAGCGGAGCATTCGATGATGTCGCCCGAAGCTTAAACACCTCCCGAAACAGGTCGGCCAGCGCCGAGAGCGCCGTCATGTCGATAAATGGTGCGTCAGCCAGGGCCTGATCCGCCCAGGCGGCTCGCTCGAACACCCAGGCCGGAACCTTCAGCCAGCGATCCGCCTCAGATCCGCTCTTCGTGCAACGGAAAACGACGCCGTCAGACTTCTCGATCGCTTCATGAACGGCGACCTGAGCTCAAACCAAGGATGCCACGGATACAAAAGCTTCCGAAGCGCGGTCCCGCGGGCGTTCTCAAACCTTGTTCTATAACGAGGAACGCCCGCACGGGGCGATCGGGAACAAATTCCCGATCACGTTGCAACTGCGCGATGGTGGCCCAGCCCGTCATCGTGAATAAAGCCCGAAAGCTCTAACTTCGGGCGATCCAATGTTGGGGAGCAGAGCAAGTCAGGGGTCACTTTCGCCGGGGCGCCTTACGAGCTACCGTCTACACCCTCTCTTATCCGCAACGATGCACGCGCCATCCCTCTGTCGGAGCGGCTCAATGTTATCTGGAGTTTTGGGGGCAGCCGCACTTTTCATCGCAAGCCTTTTTGTCGGCAGCAACTTGTACAGGATCTACGCTGTAGCGCATCTTGCTGCTGATGAACTCGTCGTCGCACTTCCTCGCGCATAACGCCTGGTTGTCTTCTTCGCGAACGTCGCAGCTGACATTCGTCAGCAAGCCTTGAATGCGTATGCCGCGAATGCCTTCAAACGCAATAGACGGACCGATCAGTCCAGCGAACGAGGCAACTGCGATTATAATGGCACCAGTCTTCATTTTATCGTTCCCTCACAAGATTCTCGGGGGAGCTTAGTCCGCTTTTCTTGGAAGCGCTGTCCCAGCCAACTAAGCCATGCTTGTCGGGGCAGGCCAGAGAAAGCTAATTGGTAACGTCGCGGCGGACAGGTGAAACCGCCAACTTTGAATAATTGAAGGGTCCAATGCTGCGACCGTGAAGAATTTAGCTTGAACGATTCCTCGATCCCATCAGGATTTACATGGAAGCGAATCGCAGAAATCGTGCAGTCATATCAACCCATCAACTACAGCGCCTGAAGACTCCAGCAACGCCAAGGACGGCTTTGAGTAGCAGGTGCTGCCATGTTGAATCGTGGCTTTCTCCCTTGCGTGTGTCTTGACAGACTCGAGCGTGTTAATGCTAGCGATGTCTGGGCCAGTTGAAACCGCCAGCTTTGAAAAACGGAGGGGTCCAATGTTGCGACCCTGGGAATTCAGCCTGAGCGAAGACATCGAGCCACGACGCGACACGCCGATCTATCTGCAAGTCGTTCACGCTCTTATTCGGGACATTCGACGCGGACGGCTGCTTCCGGGATCGATCCTTCCGAGCACGCGCACGCTGGCCGATGCGCTTGGCGTCAATCGTAAGACGATCGTGCTCGCTTATGACGACCTTGTCGCGCAAGGTTGGCTCGCCACGAACGGAACGCGAGGCACCTTTGTTTCCGATCGGCTTCCGGAACCCGTCTCATTGATCCCAACTGACGGCCACGGCGCCAACCCGCCGCCGCGGCCAGACTACCTGTTCCGCGCCGCGCCTGAACCAATGATCATTTTTCAAGAGAAGCCAAACGTCACATTCGATGATGGCGTGCCGGATTATCGGCTACTGCGAACGAGCGCCCTGACCTATGCTTACCGGACGGCTCTACAGCGTGCGACGCGCGTCGGTGGCTTGAGCTATGGTGATCCGATGGGCTCCATGGATCTGCGTCAATTGATCGCGGAGATGCTTTCGACGCATCGTGGAGTCATCGGGACGCCGGAAAACATCTGTATCACGCGCGGAAGCCAAATGGCCATCTTCCTCGCGAGTAGAATCCTATTGGCGCCAGGCGACACCGTGTTGGTCGAGGGCTTGAGTTATGCGCCGGCCCGCGACGCATTTGTCGCTGCGGGCGCCGACGTCATTGGCGTGAGACTGGATAGCGAAGGGGTCGACGTCGAGGAGGTCGAGCGATATTGCCGGCAACGGCGAGTGCGAGCCGTTTACGTCACGCCGCATCATCAATTTCCGACGACTGTGTCACTCAAGGCCGACCGTCGATCGCGTCTGCTCGATCTGGCCGGCCGGTTCGGGTTCGCGGTTCTGGAAGACGATTACGATCACGAATTCCATTATGATAGCCAGCCCTTACTCCCCATGGCGAGTTACTCCCCACACCGGTCGATCTATATCGGGTCGACGTCCAAGCTTCTCGTTCCCGGACTTCGCGTCGGTTATGTCGCGGCGCCAAAGGAAGTCATCAAATCCATGGCCAACGAGGCGGCGATCGTCGACAGACAGGGCAACACGTTGACAGAGCTCGCCGTTGCCGAATTGATCAAGTCGGGAGAATTGCGTCGCCATGCTCGTAAGGCGCTCCAAATTTATCTGAAGAGGCGCGACGCGTTCGCGGCTTCGCTCCAAAATGCGCTTGGCGATTTGATCGAATTCAGCGCACCAAGTGGTGGCTTGGCGTTCTGGGTGAAGTTCCCTGATCCATCGACGCTCGACGCCATCGAGGAGAATGCGGCGTCTCAAGGCTTACGCTTTCTTCCTTCCAGATCGTTCGAAACTCCGCCCTATCAAGGCAGAGGCTTACGCCTCGGATTTGGCAGTCTCGAACAAAGCGAAGCCGAGGAAGCTATCTGGCGCCTGTATCGGGCGGCGGAAATGGGCGTCAAGCGTGTTTCGTCGATGAGACGTTGATCGTGATTGCGTCGTCGGCGCCTCGAGCGATCATGGATCGCGTCGTCAGCCGCCGTTCGTTTCCTTCTCCGAAGAGCGGACGTTTCAAACGCTCCGTAGATGGATGGCTTTTGCGCGGATGTGTTGTTAGACTGTGTCGTTGAATGTTCGCGACGCCGAGGCGGCCGGCTGCGTCTGGAGCCATGACGGACAGATAATGCAACGATCCAATTCAGAGTGGCTGACGGCGCTGCGGGAGGAAGGCAGAGGCCAACAGTCGGCGCTTGCGGACCTTCGAGCGAGACTGCTCGCGGCGATTCGGGCCTATTTGGCGAAAAGCTACGCGACGCGAGAATCATTGCGCTCAGATGAAGCGCAGCACCTTGCTGAAGATTGCACACAAGAGGCCATTCTCATTATCCAAGCAAAACTTGGAGACTTTCGTGGCGAAAGCCGGTTTATGACTTGGGCTTATTCGATCGCCATCAGGGTCGTGCTTGGGGAATTGCGTCGTCGCCGCTGGCGAGAAACTACCATCGAACGTGCGCAACTTGGTCAAGTTCTGCCGGTTTGGCCGATCGAAGAGCCTGGACCAGAACGCAGTCTTCAGCAGCGCGAAGCGTGGGCTCTACTAATGCGGCTCATCGACACCAGGCTCACGCCTTTGCAGCGAACAGTGGTCGTCGCCCATGCTTTTCAAGGAATGCCGCTGGACGAGGTCGCAGAATGGCTCGGCTCCAACCGAAACAGCCTCTATAAGCTCATCCACGACGCGCGTAAGCGGCTCAAGCAGGCTTTGCTCGAAGAAGGCGTCACGCACAAGGATCTTATTGCCGTGTTTGACGAGCCGGGATCCGGATCCCATCTTCTATCGGAGGGTAAGACATTCTCCGTTCAGCGCATCTCATAATTGGGTGTGCCGGAAACCGACATGAAACAAAAAGACATTACCCGCCTCATCGACACCGTCTTCGCCGCGAAGAGCGGAGAGGAGATGCTGTGCACGCAATATTTTGATGAACTTCCACGTTACGTGGACATCGAGATTTCCGGCCAGGACGCCGGGGCCATGCTGCCTGAGGTCAAGCACCATATGCATCAGTGTCCCGAGTGCGAAGAGGTTTATCTGGCCCTTCGCAGACTCGTGGGCGGAGAAAAATCTTCACCTCCGAGGTAAGACCCCGACGTCCCATCGCATCTAAGTCGTATCGGATCGAACCGGCTGGCGCGCGATCGCAGTGATCGCGGTCTTGTCGTGCGCTTCTCGGTCCGAAAGGAGTATGATGCGATGATAAAATTCCGCGGGCGGTTCGGGTTTTCACTCTCGTTCGCGCTATTGCTCATATGGCCGGGCACTTTTACGGCGGCGAGCGCAGCCTCTGCTGGCGACCAGCATTTGATCACGCTCAAGGCAAGCGCAATGCCGTCAGGTCAGCTGGCCTATGAAATGGTCAGTCACAAGGTCAAGTCACCCGCAGGAAAAGAAAGCGACCTTACCGAGCGATATGCGAGTGGCGCCACCATCCCTGGACCCACGCTCGTCATGAAAGAGGGGGACGTCGCCGAAGTGACCCTTCAACATGGCATTGCTGATGCGCAGCTGCCAGTCAGCATTCATGTCCACGGCGTGCACTACAAGATCGACAGCGATGGCACGATGAAGCTCTTGAATGGCGTCGCCGACGAAGCCGCGTTCCCTGGCAAGCCTTACACATACAAATGGACAGCCGCGCCCGGAACGGCGGGCACTTGGGCCTATCACGATCATACCTTCGGCAATCCGATGCTCGGGGCCGAGGACAAGGGGCTGTTCGGAACGCTCATCATCAACCCAGCAAGCGGCAAGGTCCCCGCCCTCATCGATGGCAAAGTCGTTGACGTCGATCTCGCGGAGATCAAACGAGAGTTCATCCTCTGGATGCACGAAACAACCTTCTGGGGTCAGGAGCTCAATCACATTGTCGAAGGCGGAAAGGAAATTCCGTTGTGGACCAATCCGACCGTTGGCGCGCGCATGGGCGAAAAGGTGCGCTTCCACGTCATCGGCATTGGCACCGCGTTCCATACTTTCCACCTCCATGCGCATCGCTGGATCGAGCCCGGAACAACCGCAGGCGTCGACACCGTCAACATCGGCCCAATCAGCCGCACCTCCTTCGTCGTTAAAGCGGGCGAAGGCGTAGGTCCTGGCGATTGGCACTACCACTGTCACGTCATCCAACACATGCAGTCCGGAATGATGGGCGATTTCCGCGTCATCGAATAATCAATAACGAAAATGGGAGTTAAGGGCATGAACCGCGCAACGATCATGAACTGCGTATCCTTTCTGACGCTGGCCGTGGCGACGACCTCGCTGGCCGCGCCGCTGGCGGCGCAGGCGAAAGACGCCGTGAATTCTGACGACGTCATCATCAGCCGCCCCGGCGTCCTACCGTCGGCCGTGCTGGAGATGACCGACGAGCCCGGCAAATGGTTTAAGGACCCCAAGAGCGGCGGCTCGCTCGTTGTGGTGAAGCCTGGCGAGGCGGTGCTCATCAAGATGACGGACACCAATACGGATCACACCATCACCAGTCTCGCCTGGCAGCCGGGCGCCGACAAATTCCCGGTCGATCAGGAGAAGCCGTCGAACGCCAGCATCACCCATACCTTCGACAAACCGGGGCTCTATGTTTTCACCTGCAAGGTCCATCCCTACATGTTCGGCGCCGTCGTCGTCGACGATCCGAAGACGGAAGGGCTGGACATCGGCGGCGAATTGCAACTCGTGACCGGCGCCAAAGTTCCGACGACAAGCGACATCGCCAAGAAGCTGCTCCGCACCTTCTTCGTCGCCACGACGCCGGCGCTATGGCGCGACTATCGGCAGCCGAAGTGGGAGGTGAAGCTTCCCGATCTCGGACTCAATCTCGGGGGCGCACAGATCAATCTGAGCGCGCTCAGCCTCTCGGCGCCGAACACACTGCTGACGCCCAAGACGCCCGGCGTCGGCGAGGTCTGGGTCAACACGCAGTTTGAAGGCGTGAGCGGCAAGACGAAGTTCGGAACGGCGACGCAAATCGACGCAACGAATTGGACGCTCAAGAAAAAAGTCAAGGGCGTCGAGCAGAATATGAACAACCCCCACAATATGTGGCCCGATCCGACATATAAATACATTTATCAGACGGAATGGTTCGACAAACGGCTGACCACCTTTGACCGCGAGAGCGGCAAAGTTCTTAACACGCAGGTCGTTGGACAAAATCCGTCTCATGTGATGACGAGCCCGATAACCGGCATGCTCTATGTGGCCATCAATGGCGAGGACCGCGTGGCGAAACTGTCGCCCGGCGAATTCCCTTCGGCGATGGGCAATATCAATGTCGGCCCGCATTCCGGCCCGCATGGGCATCACCTTACCGATGACGGCAAATATATGATGACGCCGAACGCGCTGGCGGGAAGCGTCACCGTCGTCGATCTCGCGACTGAGAAAGCGACGGAAATTCCAACCGGCGGCGTTATCCCCATCGCGATCTGGAGTGACATGAACCATAAGGCTTATGCGGCGAATCTGCTCGGCACGCCGCCTGCCATGCTCTCCTCGTTGACGGTCATCGACATCGACAACAAGAAGAAGGTCAAGGACATTGACCTCGCCGCCGATTACGATCCGATTAGTGGCGCGCACAAGGGTGAGGCTTATGGCCTGCTTCCGATCCAGACCCCGGTGAGCCCGGACGGCAAATATGTCGTCACGGCGAACACGCTGAGCGCCACGGTCACGATCGTCGACGTGAAGACCGACAAGGTGGTGAAGAGCCTGCCCTGCGAAGCAGGCTGTCACGGTGTCAACTTCGGGCACAAGAAGGGTGGCGGCTATTACGCCTATGTGGCGAGCAAGTTCGCCAATGATTTGATCGTCATCGACATGGATAAGCTCGAAGTCGTAGGCCGCATTCTGCTCGCGGATTCGAAGGACGGTCAGATCACCGCGCATAACGGCATGGGCGGACAGGGCGTGCTGCCATTGCCGATTGTTGAGCGCGGCATGCTGGCGCCCACGCTCAAACTCGCGGGAACGGGCAAGTTGAGCGCCGAGGTCGAGGGGTGGCTCAAGCTTCTGACCAAGGAGCAACGCGGCAACTGAACCATAACTATTCAGCGTGGACGGAGAGCCCTGAAAGGGTCTCTCCGTCGGATAAAGGAACAGTGTCAGCGGCAAAAGACGCCGCCCTTCGTCGCAGGCTAGGAGGAGTGCCGAATGGTCGAGCTTCCAATCAAGAAGACAGTTCACGCCGCTCCACCGCGTACGGAACGATTCTATGACCTTACGGGTGGATCAGGCTGTCGAAGGGGCTTGGCGGACCACTTTGGAGACATGGGAATTGCGAAACCGACCCAGGCCGACGCCGAAGCAGCCGTCCGGGTTCTCATCGAATGGGCGGGCGACGATCCAAGCCGCGAAGGCCTGATTGATACGCCTGGACGCGTGGCGCGATCATACCGCGAGCTGTTCGCCGGCTATGCCGTCGATCCCCGCGAGTATCTGAAGCGTACTTTCGAGGAAGTGGGTGGTTACGACGAACTGGTGGTATTGAAGGACATCCGTGTGGTCAGTTTTTGCGAACATCACATGCTGCCGGTGATCGGTCGCGCGCATGTCGGTTACCTGCCAGCAAACCGGGTCGTGGGCATCTCAAAGCTGGCGCGAGTGGTGCACGGATTCGCCCGTCGGTTACAAATTCAGGAGAAGCTCACCGCCGATATCGCCGAAGCCATTCAGAATATTCTCGAGCCTCAGGGTGTCGGCGTGGTGATCGAGGCCGAGCACAGCTGCATGACGTTGCGCGGCGTGAACACGCTCGGATCGACGCTGACCACCAGTCGCCTACTCGGCGTGATCCGCGACGACCCCCGCACGCGCGAGGAGTTCCTTGGCCTGGTGCGTGGGACGTAGAACTTGGACCAGCGGCGCGACGAAATCAGCGTTCGGAGCGGAACTCGAAGATGGCGAGGTTCTTTGCGTTCTCCCGCATGTAATTTGCCCCAGAGCCGAGGGACCGGCTCTAAAAGTGACGACCATTGTAACGCTCGCGCCGAATTGACTGCGAGGTATGCTCCGATAGTCATCAAGAAAGTGTTCAAGACCGTCCTGTAAGCATGAACGCCTAACTCACCAGGGCTTCACGGCCCTTTTCTCTCAACCAGCCGGTACACTTTTGCGCCGCCATCTGGCACATTTTGTCGAGTGACCAATGTCTGTTTCTTCCGCGTGCGCGTCCGCACGCTTGCGGAGTCGCGGCGATGCTGCGGGATCGCGCTGTCGCGACGCTCGGCTCATCGCTCGCCGGCAGTCTCGAAGAATTCAGGCCGAGTCGTCGATCGCGTCCCTGAGGAATCGATCGCGCGAGAGTCGATCGAGGGCTTTCGTCACATCGCTGCCGCTGAGCACTGTCGAGCGGCGCGGTGGCGTCGCTCGCCGCGAATTTCTGGGGCGGCATGTTGACAGGTGATGCTTCACGGGGCGCCGCACCATGAAATCTATTTACGGGTCGCCTCTGAGAGGCTGGCGTTTCGTCCTTTTCAATGCGGCGCTCGCGCTCGGCAATATCGTCGTCCTCTCGAATGTTCCCGGCTATACGGTCCTCGTCCCCTATGCGGCTGGCGACCTGGCCGGCGTGACGCCCAGTTTCGGAACCTGGGCGACGACGGACCATATGATCGGCCTGGCGCTCGGCCTGCCTGTCGCGCGCTGGTTCACCGGCCGCTTCGGCGACTATCGCGTCTATGTCGCGACTTTCGCTTTCTATGCCTGTGCTTCCTTCGTTTGCGCGACCAGCGAAACTCTATGGACGTTCCTACCGGCACGTATTGCGCTCGGCTTCGCGGGCGGTGTAATTTTGCCGGTCGGACAGTCTCTCGCTCTCAAAGAGTATCCTGAGCGGCTGCGCATGGCCGGCGTTGGCCTTTGGGGCGTTTTGAGCATGACGCCCTTTACGGTCGGCGTGTTCATGGGCGGATGGTATGCGGAATATTTCGGCTGGCGGGCGCTGTTCTATTCCAACATCGCGGCAGCGTTGCCGGTTGCGGGGATTGTGGGGTCCTTGCTCTATGGCCGCGGCTTCAGGCGCGTCATTACCCGTTTTGACGGCGTTGGTTTCTTCCTGCTCGCCGGCGTTCTATTCGGAACGCAGACTATTCTCAATCAGGGCAACGATTTTGACTGGTTCGCGTCGCCGCTGCTGACGACGTCGCTCATCGTCGTCAGCAGCGCCCTGCCGATATTCCTCATATGGGAGTTCGGCGAGCGCCATCCCGTGATCGACATACGGCTGTTCGCATATCGTAATTATGCAATAGCGACCGTCTGCTCGATAGCCGGTTTTCTCGTTGTTCAGGGGATATTATCAATCTTCATGGGGCAACTGCAGACTCTCCTCGGCTATTCCTCGTCGCTCGTGGGCTTGATCTATCTGACAATGCTAATTGTCGCCGCGCCGCTTGTCGCCGTCATGCACGAGCTTAATCGTAAGATCGACACACGTTTTGTCGCTTGTCTGAATTTCCTCTGTTTCGCCGTGACTCTGACTTGGCTGGGACTCTTCGACAAACCGGCTTCTTTCGAGAGCGTCTCCGTTCCGATGCTGTTCTTCGGTTTCTCCCTCGCCACATTTTTTGCGCCTCTCGCGGCACTTGCGATGCACGGACTATCCGGCTCCAAGCTTGTCCGGGCGGCAGAAGAGCTCGCGATGCTCCGTACTGCCGCAGGCGCCATCGGCATATCATCGCTGGCCGTCGTTCAATTTCGGCGTTCGCCGTTCCATCAGCTGGATCTCGCCGATCATTTTGGCGGGCGGCGCTTTCCTTCGCTCGATCTCGTCCCGCAGCTCGTCGAGCAGTTGCAAATTGCCGGCTTTTCTTCTGCCGCTGCGACGAAGAAGCTCAGCATGTTGATCCGCGAGGAGGCCGCGTTGCTTGCGATGAACGACGCCTTTCTGCTGGGCGCCGTCGTGTTCGTCGTGCTGGCCGCGTTCGTCTGGCTCGCCCATCCGACGCCGGTGATTCCTCTGCGTCGGAAAGAGAAGCTGCGTCAACTGCGCGCCGAAGAGTTGATGGAGCAGCCATGACGCGGCGAAGCGCCTGCATCGCTCTCGGTCTTCTCTCGCTCCTCCTCGCCGGCTGCGCTCTCACCATGCAGGAAGACCGGGCGCAATTCCTCGACGCGCCGGCCATGGAGCGCACGCTGGCCAATTCCGGCCTGAAGTCCGCCGTTGGCGAGAATGCGTGGCCGCGCGAGGAGTGGTGGCGCGCCTTTCGCAGCGCCGAGCTCGACCGCATCGTCGATAAGGCGCTGCGCGACAATCAAAATTTGCGAAAGGCCGAGGGCACGCTCCGAGCCGCGGACGCCGTCGTCCAGATTGCCGGCGCAAGGCTTTTGCCGGAGGTTCAAGCGACTTTCGGCATGCGGCAGTCCCGCAACCCGCTGCATGGCGTCGTGGCCTCCTACAATCCGGCGCAGGGCGGCCTGCAAAAGACCATGGCCTTCATCAATCCGCTCGCGCTGACCTGGGAGCTCGATTTCTGGGGCAAGAACCGGGCGCTGCTCGACGCTGCGATCGGCGAAGCGGCGGCTCAGGAAGGCGAATTGGAGCAGGCGCGGCTGCTGCTGACAAGCGGCGCCGCGCGGGCCTATCTGCGCGGCTATGCGACGGCGCGACAGCTCGAAGTCGCGAGCGCGCTGACGAGGCTGCGCCGCGAATTGGTGGCGCTCGCGGAAACGCGATACCAGACCGGCCTCGACACTTTGGACGGCGCGCAAATCGCGCGGGCCAATCTCGAACTCGCCATAAGGCGCGAAGCCGCCGCGAGAGCGCTTCTCACCCTGCAGCAAGACGCTCTGGCGCGTTTGATGGGCGAAGGTCCGGACGCGGGGCGCGATCTCTTTGCCGGCAGAAGAGCGCCCTCGCCGGCGCAACCCGCGCTGCCCCGCAATCTGCCGATCGAAATGCTCATCCATCGTCCCGATCTCGCCGCCGCGCTGCAGCGCGCGGAAGCGGCCGCGCAACGCATCCATGTCGCGAAGACGATGTTCCTTCCCTCGATCGATCTCGCGATCACGGGGGGCTTCGAAGGATCGGTCACCACAACCAAGATCAGCAAGCTCGCCGGCTATCTGTTCACGCCTTCCGCGATCGGCTATGCCGTCGCCCCAGGCGTGCGCCTGCCTATTTTCCAGGGCGGCCGCCTGACTGGAAATCTGGAAGTGCAGCGCGCCGAATATGATCAGGCTGTCGACGCCTATAATGAAACGCTGCTGCAATCGGCGCAGCAAGTCGCCGATTCGATCGCCAATCTCAAACGCGCGCGCGCCGAATATGAGGCGCAGAGCCGTTTCCTGCGCGCAATGCGCGCCCAACTCGATCTCGCGCGCGTGCGCCTGCGCGACGGGATGAAAGATCGCCGGGAGATCATCGCCGAACAAGCCGATCTTCTTGAATCGGCCTTCGCGCAGCGCGCGATCGAAGGCGATAGGCTCGTTGCGGCGGTCGATCTTTATCAGGCGCTCGGCGGCGGCTACGCCGACGGCCCGCATCCAGCCGAGCCAAAGCCGGCGCCGGAGGCCGATCCGATCACCCCGACGGTCGAAGCGATCCAGTCGCTCGGCGGCGGTTGAGACCAGCGACCGACCCGATCCATGCAACTCTCACGCAAAAGCATCCGCGCCCGCAGAGACTTTCTGCTCAAGCTCGTCATCGGCGCGGCCGGGGTCGGCGCGTTGATCGCTTTTGTCGCGTGGTTCGCTTTCGAGCGTAATTGGGTGACGACGGACAACGCCTTCGTCACCGGCAATATCATTCCAGTGCATTCCGACGCGACGGGCGTCGTCGCCGCCGTGCTCGCCGAGGAAACGCAAATGGTCAAGAAAGGCGACGTGCTGGTTCGCCTCGACGGACAACGCGCGCGAGCCGCCCTCAGTCAGGCGGAAGCGGAGCTCGGACGCGCCGTGCGCGCTGTCGGCGCGCTTTTCGCCTCTCGCCGCCAAATCTGCCAGAGGGTTCTGTCGCGAGCCGCCATCAGAGATAGGACGCGGCACGATCTTTCAAGATACAAGCAGGCGGCGCCGAGCGGCGCGGCCTCGCGCCAGTTGCTACAGAACACCGAAGACCAGCTCGCCGCGCAGGAAGCGGATTTGCGCGAGACGCGCGCGGAATATCAGGCCGTTGAGGCGCGCGTCGTGGGCGTGACCCGAATGAACCATCCCGACATTGAAGCGGCGAAAGCGAAATTCAACGACGCTTATGTCGAATTTCTGCGCCAGAATATCCGCGCGCCGGCGACAGGCTATGTGGCGAAGCGCAAGGTGCAGGTCGGCCAGCGCGTGCGGCCCGGCGATCCGATCCTCAATATCGTGCCGCTCGATCATCTCTGGGTCGAAGCCAATCTCTGGGAAAACAGGATGGATCGGGTTCGACCCGGGCAGGAGGCGATCGCGAAAGTCGATCTCTATGGCTCCGCCCAGACCTATCACGGCGTCGTCGAAGGCATCGTTCCTGGCTCTGGCAGCGTCTTCGCGATGCTTCCGCCCGACAACGCCACCGGCAACTTCATCCGCATCGTCCAGCGTATTCCCGTGCGAATCGCCTTGCAGGCGGACGAGCTCGAAAAGCAACCGCTGCGCCCCGGCCTGTCGACCGTGATCTCGATCGACGTGAGCAGCGGTGGCGTTTCGGTCAACGCGTCGCAAACGAAAACGTCTTCGGCGGAATATACGACCCACATCTACGACGACGATCTCACCCGGGCGAAGATCAAAACCGAGGAAATTGTGAAAGCCAATCTCCTCAGCACAAGTGACGAAGCCGAGAAAGGCTGCGCCATCGGCGAATGAATGGATCATGAAAGCTTCTCCCCGCTTCTCCCTGCGCGTCATAAGAGCTCAAACGCCGAAGCACTTGCGCTCCGCCACTGAGGTTTTTGCGAATTCGTTGCCGTCGTTCAACGAAACGAGGAGGTGGCCCTTGAGTAGATCATCGTCATTCATGACCAGAAAGAGCGGAAGATTCCGCCTCACTTCGATCGGCGGCGTAGCTCTGGTCGTCCTCTGCGGCCTCCTGGGGCTCTTGTCCGCCGAAGCCGTTCAAGCTCGAAACACGCGGGAACCGATAGAGGATTCCGCGCCGTCGAATGTCGGAGAAGCAATCACGGTCTTTCGAAAGAAATCGGGCGGGGGCAAACCCGAGCGGACCCCACTCGACTGCGCGGATTTACAGCTTCGTCTGGGCGCGGCGCTCGCGGAACTGGGAAAGCTGGAAAGCGGGACTGTGAATTTGGAAAGAGCCGTTTCCGCTTATCGCGAAGCGCTCGAGGAATATACACGTACCCGTCACCCGATTGCCTGGGCCACGATACAGGCGAAGCTCGGTGACGCGCTGTCGCTGCTTGGAGGACGGGAAGAAGGTAATCGAAACCTCGAATCGGCGGTCGTCGCCTATCACGAAGCGCTGAAAGAATTCACGCACGAACGAAGCCCACTTGATTGGGCGAACTTGCAAGTGAATCTTGGAAATGTGCTCGGGACGATCGGAGAGCGCGAGAAAGTAGCAAACAGAATCGAAGAAGCCGTCGCGGCTTTTCGCAATGCATTGAAGGAATACACGCGCGAGCGCGTTCCACTTCAATGGGCGGCGCTGCAGATGAAACTCGGCTATGCGCTCGAAATGCTAGGGGAGCGCCAGAATAGGACCGACAAGCTCAGAGAGGCGGCCACAGCCTTTCGCGAGGCGCTGAAGGAAACGACACGCGAACGCGCGCCGCACGATTGGGCAAAAACCCAGATGAAGCTTGGCTATGTGCTCACGACGCTCGGAGAGCGCGAAGGCGGGACGGGAAGTCTCGAAGAGGCGGTTACAGCTTTTCGCGAAGCCTTGCAGGTGATCGAACGCGAGCGCGAACCGCTCGATTGGGCCACACTGCAGGTGAATCTCGGCAATGCGTTGGAGACTTTGGGAGAGCGAGAGAGCGGGACGAGCAGGCTCCATGAAGCTATCGCTGCGTTTCGTGAAGCGCTGAAGGTATATACGCGCGAGCACGCTCCGCTGGGCTGGGCATTGACGCAAGCAAACCTTGGCAATGCGCTCGTCGCGCTAGGATCAAGAGAAGTCGGAACGAACAAACTCGAAGAGGCGGTCGCGGTCAATCTCGAAGCCTTGAAGGAACTAACGGAAGAAATAGCGCTCAATCAACGGCGAATTGCGCAACGGAATATTGATTGGGCCAACGCCCTGCTGAAACAGCGGCTCAATAAGTGATACCAACGGTTAGGCATTTTGATCCACTTGGGATTCCGTATCTCACGCCACACTTAATTGCAATAATGCGGTGGTTCGCGGGGGGCGGGAAAAAGGTGGGGGTCATGCGGCAAGACTGATCGCGCCAGCCTTCAAGCGGCGATCGATCACAGCAGCTGTCGCTTGAAGCATGCGCTGTGCGCCGCGCGGCGACCAGCGCATCTGCTGCAGCTTGGTCATGCGCGCATTGACCAGAGTTTTGACCGGGGCCTCCGCTCGCGAACTCGAGATTGGCAGACCCTTCCAATAGCGCCGACAATAATTGATTACGGAAGCTTGGTTCAATCTGAGGTATGTCGCCAACTCCTCGATGAGCAGCAGTGATCCACCCGCGATGAACTAGGCCAACCTGAGGTATGTCTGCGGACATGAGACGGAGGACCGTTTATGGCAAGGAAGCATCATATGCCCGAGGAGATCGACGCCAAGTTGCGCCAGGCGGATGTGTTGATTTCGCAAGGGCAATCGGTCGCAGACGCAGCACCGCCGCCCGCGCTAGCCCCAAAGCCCACGATGCACTAACATTGCAGTTAGACCCGTCGCGGGGAGGGGGCCGATCACTCGCGCAGCGGGCATATTGGAAGATTTCTAGAATCGTTAAGCCCGCCTCATTCCAGGCGCCCTAAACCTATGGTCCAAGGAGTGGGCAAATGCTTAAAGATTGGGATGCGTTCGAGAAGCTACCTGAAATAGATCAGATGCTCTTGCTGAAAGCGCTTATGGGCACCGCGCTTATGATGTCTCATCTTGGCGAGTGGTGGATTGCAGAACGGCTTGTGGCTGACCCTCGGTGCCGCCAGTGGGCATATGGCGCTGAGATTAATCAACGCATGAATAATAAACCGCGCCTTGGTTTCAACGCACTGCTCGGCGCCGTTGCAGAACATACGGCGCGGACATTCGACCGCGGTAACTAGATGCCGTAATGGCCCCGTCCTTCGCCATCAGGCTCAGGCCGGGGCCATTACGGCATCTAGAGATGGGCGCAAGGCCATACTGACTGTATGGTCGACACGGTTCGATGCGTAAAGACACAGACCAACTTGTCGAGGAGAGCATGCGAAATCGTGGGATTCGTCACGCTGCGATTGGCACGGGACAATTGTCATTGTCCGTCTGGGAGTCTGGATAAAGCCGTTTGAACGGGCCGCAGAGGGTTTTGTTGAGAACTGCGACGCGGACGTCGAGGAACGGTTGCACGGTCCATCTGTTCCACCACATCTGCTGCTTTTTGATCATGCGTTTCGACATATTTTCATTGACCGCGCTCTCGACGAAGGCGGTCGAAATCGGCAGCTCTTTATGGCGCCGGCGCCCATAATTCGCCAGGGCGCGATGGTTGGCATGGAGATATTCGATCAAATCATCGATGTGTCGTCGGGCGGCAACCGCGCCGCGCAGGTCGCAGACGTGAATAGAGCCAAACCAGTCGCCAGTTTCGCCAAGCGCCCGAGACAGGAATTTGGACGACCATGCCAGAGGTTCCTCTTGGCGCGTTGGAGAGCACGAACAGGATGATCGCCAAAATGCCCGCTGGTCACGCCCGCGCCCAATCCCGGCGTCGCTTGCAGGGTGTTGCTCAAAGCGTGTGGCGACGTGCCACCAATCGAGGACAACCATCGCTTCGGGCATGACCTGACGCTGCAATTTCCATAATCCGGCGTCGCCATCAGATAGCACCGTCGCCGGCGTGCCGAGGCGGACGCCAGCACTCACAAGCGCATTGGTAAATTCACTCACCGAATTTCCGTTGCGCGCAAAGGCGAAGCGATGCTGCGATCCATCGAGATTGAACACCTTTCCTGCGACCACTTCGAAATTACGCTCGGGGTGACGATGTCGGCTACGCAGATAGCCGCCATCAAGCCCGATTACGACCGCAGGGGTCACAGCGTCGATTTCGGGATCGGGTGCTCCGGCCGGCCGCAGCGGCGCGGCGAGCCCGATTGCGCACCGTTCGTAAGCGGTACGGGAGACCATGAGGAAGTGTGGGGCGGGCGACTGACGGCTTCTGTTTTCGCGGGTAGCATGGAGCAAAGCGTGGCGTAGGAGATCCCTTTGCCGAGACGAACAGGCCCATCTTCTGCTTCCGCGCCGGCGATGCCCGGCGCTATAATGCAATTCAAGGTTTGGCTGTTGGGGCTCAGCCCAATGGTCTGGCGCCGGATGCACGTGCCGGCGACCTTCACGCTTCGCCAGCTGCACGGCGTGATCCAGGTCGCGATGGGTTGGGAAGGCATCCACCTCTTTCAATTCCATTTGCGCGCGATTCGTTGCGGCTCCTGGGAGGTTGCCGCTCGCTCGCCGGACGTGACGCTGGAAAGCCTGTGCCTTCGCAAGGGCGCGCGCTTCGCCTACGAATACGATCTGAACATTCCTTGGCGTCACGAGGTAAGGCTCGAAGAACGGTTGGAGCTCACTCCCAATCGAGCCTATCCGTTTTGCGCCGATGGAAGCGGAGCTTGTCCGCCTGAGGATTGTGGTGGGCCGGCCGGCTATCTCACTCAGCGCGAGGCCCGATGTTCAATCGACGCGCTCAATGACCTTGGCGTCATGGCCGAAATCATCGAAAAGGCCGCACTCGAAGAGCGCCGAGACGATCTCGACGCCAATATTCAATCCCTGTTTGAAGAGGTTGTTGAGCGAACGGAAGAGCGCGAACGCTGGACGGGGCGACCATTCAGCCGACGTAAGGTGAATTCCGATTTGCGGCAAGGTCGGCATCTCATCCTCATGCATCAGCAGCATTGAACTGTCTGCTGCGACGCTCGCTGATCAGGAACAAGCCAGGGAGCAGGTCACCAAATCATTGCAGATTCTCATTCTTCTGCCAATGAAAAACTGGCCTTGTGTCCTCGGGAGTGACGTCATGCGCGTGAAGATTCTGCTTCAAATAACAACCGATGACGGCGCGCCGGGCGACATCGAAGAGATCGCATCCTTGGGCAAAGGCGCCGACCGCGCGGAAGATCTCGGATTGTCTCTTGCCGAGAGCAACCTTTTGCTCGCCGCCGCCCAGCAGCGGATTGTCGAAGCCCAGACCAAGGCCTGGACCGAGGGGCGGCGGTGGTGCGAGAGCTGCGACCGCCGGAAGCGAAGCAAGGGCAGCTATCCCATCGTATTCCACACATTGTTTGGTGACGTGCGGCTGGCGAGTCCGCGACTTCACCGCTGCCGGTGCCGCGAAGCGAACGGGCCGGCCACCGTGTCGCCGCTCGCCGAACTCATTCCTCATCATGTCGCGCCTGAGCGGCTTTATCTGGAAACGCGTTGGGCCTCGCTCGTTCCTTATGCCGCCGCAGCCGAAGTCCTTGCTGACGTCCTGCCGATCGCCACCGGCGTAAACGCTACGACGGTGCGTCAGCACGTCCTTCGGGTCGCCGAGCGCGCTGAAGCCGAACTGCCAAAGGATCGCTGTAGTTTCATGGACGGAAGTCTGACGGACTGGCACGCATTGCCAATCCCGGACGGACGCATCGTTGTCGGCCTCGATGGCGGCTATGTCCGCGACTGGGCCGAAAGGAAGAACAACTTTGAGGTCATCATCGGACGATCGATGCCAGAGGACGGCTCACCGCGCTATCTCGGCTTCGTCCATGGCTTCGATCGGAAGCCGAAGCGCCGTCTTGTCAATATGCTGGAAAGCCAAGGAATACAGGCCAATCAGGACATCACTTTCTTGACCGACGGCGGCGAGGAAGTTCGGGCGCTTACCGAATGCATCAGCCCTTGCAGCGAGCATGTCCTCGACTGGTTCCATATCACCATGCGCATTACCGTGCTCGGGCAGTTTGCAAAGGGTGTCGCGCAACATGACGAGAAGGCCGGCGCCCAACTGACAAAGCAGCTCGATCGAATAAAATGGAAATTGTGGCACGGGAATACGACCGGAGCCCAAGAGGTGATTGCAGAGTTTGAAGCCGACCTTTTCGAACTCGAAGTTGATTATCCGAAACTGCGTAAGTTCATCGTTGCGGCTCGCGAGTTCGGTGTCTATATCGCCTTGAACGTGCACAGCCTCATCAATTACGGCGAACGGTATCGGTCCGGCGAGCGCATCTCCTCGGCCTTCGTGGAGGCGACTGTCAACGCTGTGGTGAGCAAACGGTTCGCCAAAAAGCAGCAGATGCAATGGACACGGCGCGGCGCGCACCTTCTCTTGCAGACCCGCACCAAGACGCTCGACGGAACTCTGCGATCAACATTCGAGCGCTGGTATCCCGGGCTGGCAAACGTAAACGTGGACCACGCGATTCAGGCCGAGGTGGCATGACCGCCCCACACTTCCTCATGGTCTCTCTGTTCAACGCATCTTATATAGATTGTGCCGGAATTCGACATGAAAAGGAAAGACTTCACCCGCTTCATCGACACGATCTTCGCCGCAAAGAGCGGTGAGGAGATGCTCTGCACCGAATATTTTGACAAGCTTCGCTATGACGTGGACCTGCAGCTTTCTGGGCAAAACGCCGAGACCTTATTGCCGGAGGTCAATCATCATATGCATCAATGCCCCGAGTACGAAGAGGTTTATCTCGCCCTCCTAAAAATTGTCGGCAAAGAAAATCCCGCTGATCCTTCGAAGTAAGACTTCGTCTCCTCATCGCATCTAAGACGCGTCGGGATGAACCAGCCAGCCCACGATCACTGGGATCGTCGGCTTACAGTTTGGTTCCCATCCCGAGGGAGAACGATGCGATGATAAAACTCCATCCCAAGCTGGGGCTTTGGCTCGCCTTCGCGCTGTCGTTTATGGCTCCCAGCGGGTTATTGGCGGCGGGCGCAGCGTTTGCTGGCGAGCATCACTTGATAACGCTCAAAGCGAGCGCCCTGCCGTCCGGCCAATTGGCCTATGAAATGGTCAGCCACAAGGTCAAGGCATCGAACGGACAAGAACGCGACGTCACTGGCCGCTACGCAACAGGACCGACCATTCCAGGCCCGACCTTGGTCATCAAGGAGGGCGACACCGCGGAAGTGACATTGCAGCACGGCGTCGCCGACGCCACGCAGCCGGTTAGTATACATGTTCATGGCGTGCACTATAAAATCGACAGCGACGGCACGATGAAGATGTTGAACGGCGTCACTGATGAAGCCGCATTTCCTGGCAAGCCTTACACCTATAAATGGACGGCCGCGCCTGGAACGGCGGGCACATGGCCATATCACGATCACACCTTCGGCAATCCAATGCTAGGCGCCGAGGATAAGGGCCTGTTTGGGGCGCTCATCATCAACCCAGCGAGCAACAAGGCGCCCGCGCTCATCGACGGCAAAATCGTCGACGTGAATCTCGCAGACGTCAAACGCGAGTTCATTCTCTGGATGCACGAGACAACCTTCTGGGGCCAGGAACTCAATCACATCGTCGAGGGCGACAAGGAGGTCCCGCTGTGGACCAACCCGACTGTGGGCGCGAGGCTCGGTGAAAAAGTTCGTTTTCATGTTATCGGCCTCGGCACCGCCTTTCACACCTTTCACCTGCATGGACACCGCTGGATCGACCAAGGGACCACGGGCGTAGTCGACACAGTTAACGTTGGCCCCATTAGCCGAACGTCATTCATATTGAAAGCGGGAGAAGGAGTGGGGCCAGGCGATTGGCACTATCACTGTCATGTCATCCAGCACATGCAGTCGGGAATGATGGGTGATTTTCGCGTCGTTGAATAACAATCAAAATAGCAGGAGGAATCACATGAACCGCGTATCCTTTCTGATACTTGCGCTCGCCACTTTCCTACTCACGCTGTCTCCGCTGGCGGCAAACGCAGTTGATCGCTCAAGGTCCGACGACGTTTTCCTCAGCCGTCCCGGAATTCTGCCTTCCGCAAATCAAGCGAACGGAACTGGCGCGAAAATGTCTGGCGATGGTCAAATGCAGGGCGGTTTGTTTCGGTGCGGAGAGTTTGTCGGCGATGTTGCACAAAACTGCGCTGCAGAAACAAACAATGAAAACAAGCGGGCATCTTATGAAGCCGGTTTACATGCTTGGACCAGGAATCCCGTCGCGCGATTGATCGTAGTATCTTTGCTTTTTGCCTTCCTAGGCTTCATCGTCGACATTGCGGCGATGCCGCCTTTCCAAGGATTTGTGGCCGAAGAAGTGATCTCAAGTTACAAGACTACTTGGATTGCGATCTTGATCTTAGCCATGCTTGGAGGAGCGTTACTGCTCCCTGCTGCAGCCGATATCGCGCGAGAATCAATGACGCGTGTTAACCACCTAGAAGGGGGGAAAGGCGGGATGTGATCCATGTCGCTTTCACTTTGGATTAGTCTAAACGCGTCGGAACCAATGTTAGCCGGGGCCCAGTCTTGAAGACGGGTTCAAACGTTATTCCAAACTATCTCGTCACATTCCCCGGCGAAGCGGTTCTGTTCAGTCCCGGCGCTTTCTCCGATGCGAAGCTGACCGATGCAGAGGTTGCAAAGGTCAAACAAGCGCTCGGTGCCTGGGGTTGCGAAGGCGGAAAATACGAGAAAGAATCGGAAGCGTCGGGCGTTCTGGAGGCCGAGGACGTGAAATGCAAGGGCGGCCAATACGACTTCCGCCTCGATAAGGACTTCAACGTTCTGGCGATCACCAGGACTGAGTCTTCGAGGGGTTCTGGGGCGTCGGTTGCAAATCGCGACGAGAGCCGCGCCAACCGTTTGCGAAACGAGGCGTGCTGACACGCCAGCGATTTCGTTTGTGCCAATCGATCGAACATGGGTCCTGTCGATTGGCAGTTCAATCCGGGACTCGGGATGAATGATCCGATTTGCAGCATTTCATGTGAGACTATTTTGGACCGAGTCGTAAGCCTCCGCCGAGGGCCGTCTGGCGATTGGGGCTGACGGCGGCGATAGTCGTGCGCGTGGCGCGGGGATCGTGTCCACTATCGATGATGGACACTATCTCCGATGACCGAGGCGGAAAAAGACGAGGCTGCGGGTTCCGGGGGCCGGCGGCGCTATTGGAAGAACGACGCGAAGCGCCGCATTGTCGCGGAGAGCTTGGAGGAAGGAGCGTCGGTGGCGGAGGTCGCGCGGCGCTATGGCCTCAACGCGAATCTGCTGTTCACTTGGCGGCGGCGGTTCGCGGCCGGCGATGCGAGCGAGCAGCCTGCGGTTTTACCGGTGACGATCACGTCGACGCCGGCCATGGCGCTTTCATCGGCGCCCGGGACCATCGGCCGAATGGAGATCATGCTTTCCATGGGCGAGAGAATCGTGGTCGGCGCGGATGTCGACGCGTCGGCCTTGGCGCGCGTGGTCAAGGCGTTGCGGCGATGATCCCGGTCTCGGCGGACGCACGGGTCTGGCTCGTCACCGGCCAGACCGACATGCGCAAGGGCTATGCGAGCCTGGCGCTGATCGTTCAGGAGACGCTGCGCCGCAAT
>NZ_JADNQY010000009.1:0-31186 GCF_015709545.1 Methylocystis sp. H4A
AACGCAAATGGATTTGTTCGACGAGGTGGGTCAGCGTTGGACGCTGCGGCTTCAGATAGACTTCCCGGATCGTCTGGCGGATCAACTTATGACGCGATTTGTCGAGAGCGAGCGCCCCTTTCGATCGGCCTCGCGGCTTCGGCTGAAGCGCCTCAACGGTGGGCGTTTCGCGATAGATCGCGACGAGGCGATAAAGTGTCGCGCGACTGATCCCGAGGTCCAAAGCAACATCTTCGACGTCGCTTGTTCGTAGCCGGTCGCCCGCGGAGCGGCCTAACAATTCTCTGATGGCCTCCTCGCGTCGACATGCCTCTAACCACTGCGGGTCGTCGGACCCCGTCGTGTCGGCGTCATCAGGGCAGGGCGCGTTCTCATTATTGCTGTTCATTTTTCGGCCGCGTCCATGAGAAATGGTTGAGCCGCAAATTCTCAATTCAACTGTACATCATTCGGGCGTTTTCTCAATTCAAATGTATACGCGTAAATCAGCAGCGTTTCGTAACGCATTGAAATTCAACAGGCCGATTTCTCAATTTCTGATGTGTCCTGACACAGGCTGGGAGAAATCATCACATCGCGTTCGTCGTCGCCGTCCTGCCCAGGCAACAAAGGACGCGCAGATGATCCTGTGGCGCGGCTGAGCTGCGCCTGAATAACATCGCGTAGGTTCTGCAGGATATGGAAGCGATCGGCGACTTGCCGCGCCTGTGGCGCGCCTTCGCGGGCGCCCTGAGCGAACAAACCGCAGCGATCACGACTGATGATCTCGATTTCGGGATGCTGCTTGAGCCAATTTGCGGTTCCGGTCATGGAGCGATCCGGCAATACATCGATCACTTCGCGCCGTTCCAAGTCCACGACGATGGTCCCGTATGTGGAACCCTTTCGCCAAGCCCAATCGTCGATTCCGACCACCCGAACGCCTAGCTCGGCGCCCCGCACTTTTGCTCGACGCTTGAGATGGCGCAAGATCGTATCGTCGCTGGTCGGCATGCCGATGCGATTCATCAACCTTTCGCCTGGACGGCCGCCAACGCTGTGCCCGAAGAGATGAAGCAGTTCGGAAGCGCGCTGCGTCCGGCGCGCGAAAGGGGTAGCGATTTCAGGCAACCGCTCGACAAACGTCTGCCGCTCACACGTCTTATTGCAACAGCGCCAACGCCGCATACGCAACTTCAGCGTCACGCTCGCTCCTTGCGCCGGAAGGTCTTGAAGTTTACGCTCATGCCAGCCGTGCCGATGGGTTGAATGCTGGCCGCAGTCAGGGCAACTGCCGGGACCCTCGGTCATCGCCATGATGCTCCAATGACCGTCCGCCTGCACGGCGTCTAAAACTCGCACGCCAAGTCCGGGAGCCCAGCCAAATTTCTCTTGCATAAGACAAAGCTATCGCCCGACACCCGTCGAGACAAATCCGTTTCAGAAATCGATGTCGACCCACACAGAATGAGGGAGACCCAGTCCCGTGTTGACGAGTTTGGCGGGAAAGGGCAGCGCGGCTTGGCCTGCCGCGCGACGTAGCGACCGCAGAATTCTGATCGACTGCGGCTTGTTTAAAGGTTGGCGCGAATTGGACGAAGAAGACTCCGAGTCGTTTGGTTTTGACACGCCCTGCATCGACGATCTGCTGTTCACCCAGGTGGGGTAGCTCGATCATCGCCGCCCTCGGCCTCGCGTTTCTGGCGGGGATTCTGTCGATCCTCTCCCCTTGCGTCCTGCTTCCGCTGCCGATCGTCCTCGGCGCCGCGGCGTCGGAACACAGAGTAGGGCCGTTGCTCTTGGCCGGGGGCGTCGCCGCATCCTTTGTCGTTGAACAGGGATCACTGAGCCGTCAAGCGAGTTGCGCGGCCAATGCTGGGATCCAAATCGTTCCGGTCCTACTGCGGCAACCCTTGGCAGTATCAAACTCATGCACATGATCCGCAATGGCCAGTTGCGCGCGACGGGCAGATTGCGTCCAGCGCAGCAGTTCTATTCGCTGGCGGGGTGAACCAGTCCGTCGTTTCAGGCGGGTCTCGTCCAGGACGGTTTCCGCTTTCATCGCCACCGCCTTTGCACAGGACGCCGCCGCGGCGGCCAAAGCGCAGTGGCGCAAGGTCGCCGCTCAGCTCCGCGCCACGCTTTCAAAACTCGCCGCCCTCATGGACGAGGCCGAGACCATTTTCTCGTCGGCCAATGCCGGAAAGTGCGGTGGTCTTCCCGCTTTAGCTACACCAGGCCAAAGGGCGCGATCGCTTTCGAACTCCGGCAGTCTTGTCAACCGAGCTTTGACGAACGTTGCCAGCTAACGATCGCCAGGCCTCTTTCTGGATCAAGCACCTGCCGCCGGCTGCGTTCGAGGCCATGGCTTACGAGCACTTCTTCGGGAGTCCGCGTGGGCACGTCGGGAAAGACCGGTCGCCCGCCGGGCAATCGTACATCTGGTACCCGCGACAGATAAAAAACGTCATAACGGTCCAGGAACATCCCGAACACCTCCGTACCGCCAATGATGCCAATGACGCCAATGCTGCCCTCTGGCGTCCCGAGCAAAGCCAAGGCTTGCTCGAATGAAGCACCGGCCGGATTCCAGAACAGTGCTTTTTCATTCGACGGGTTGGCAGCGATGGCGGGAACTTGCCTGGTCATGATCAATCGGCGGCGCAAATACGATCGCGACTGTTGCTCGTGGGAATGGCGCCCATGCACCACCACATCAACTCCGTTGAGCCCGCGTTCGAAGAAGTGTTGATCTGCCTCGAACTTGAGCGTGTCGGGCATGATCCCCGCGGCATTCGCGAGCATGCCATCCTCGGAGACGATGGCGTAACCTTCGATACGAAGAGGATGAGGCATGGAAAGCGTTTCCCACTTGGCTCAACGGACGTAAGTTGCTGCGTAGTGCTGTTGTCTAGAGCTTGAACAGGCCCATTGAATTGTATTTCTCGATCTCCTTCGCATTTGCCAAAGCAGGCGCGCCAACCCTTTCCGGCAAGCGTCTGCGCAGGGCGAGGCTGCGTCTCCGTCCAGCGCCTTCGTCCTGCGGCCATGACGTTCAAGACGAAGCGAAATTTGCACTCGATGCGATGCGCATCGTCGAGCAATTCCCAATCCTTGGCATTTGCTCGAAGCGCCTCGGCTTCTTCACGCTTAAGCGGCGGAACGCCGCCGCGGCAGGGCGTGCGAGCCGTATTTGTCAGCGCCGCTCTCATCGATCGATTTCGCCGAAGACGATGTCGAGCGAGCCGACGATCGCCGACACGTCGGCCAGCATATGACCGCGCATAAGGTAATCCGCGGCGGCAAGATGCGCGAAGGAGGGCGCTCTGATCTTGCACCTGTACGGCCTGTTGGAGCCATCGGAGACGAGATAGACGCCGAACTCTCCTTTGGGCGCCTCAACCGCCGCGTAGACCTCGCCGACTGGCACATGAAACCCTTCGCTGTAGAGTTTGAATTGCTCGATCATCGCCTCCATCGAGCGCTTCATGTCGGCGCGTTTCGGCGACGTTATTTTATGATCATCCACCGCGATCGGTCCGTTGCCTTCGCTTGACGCCAGTCTCTCCAGGCACTGCTTCATGATATGCGTCGATTGCCGCATCTCCTCCATGCGGACGCAATAGCGGTCATAGCAATCGCCATGCTTGCCGACAGGAATGCCGAAGTCGAATTCCGAGTAGCATTCGTAAGGTTGCGCCTTGCGCAAATCCCACGCCGCGCCGCAGCTTCTGACGAACACGCCAGAAAAGCCCAAGGCCCATGCGTCTTCGAGCGTCACGACGCCGATGTCGACGTTGCGCTGCTTGAAGATGCGATTATCCGTAAGCAGGCCTTCGAGATCGTCGCAGACCTTCAAGAAAGGATCGCAGAAAGCATAAATGTCGTCGAGAAGCTTTTCGGGCAAATCCTGATGCACGCCCCCGATACGGAAGTAGTTGGCGTGCATGCGCGCGCCGGAGGCGCGCTCATAGAACACCATCAGCTTTTCGCGCTCTTCGAAGCCCCACAAATTCGGAGTGAGGGCGCCGATGTCCGACGCCTGCGTGGTGACATTGAGGAGATGAGAAAGAAGCCGACCGATCTCACAAAACAGCACGCGGATGAGTTGCGCTCGTTTCGGAAGCTCGAGCGCGAGCAGTTTTTCCGTCGCCAGACAGAAGGCGTGTTCTTGATTCATCGGCGCGACATAATCCAGGCGGTCGAAATAGGGCAGCGCTTGTAGATAGGTTTTGTTTTCGATCAGCTTCTCGGTTCCCCGATGCAAGAATCATATGCGGATCGACGCGCACGACCACCTCGCCGTTTAGTTCAAGCACAAGTCGGAGCACGCCGTGAGCCGCTGGGTGCACTGGTCCGAAATTTATCGTGAAGTCGCGTTCCGATGTGAGACTCATGATGACGCCCGAGCGATCCGTTGAGACAACGCCCTGAAAACGCGTATGTTCCCTCGAAACTCAGGGCCCAACAACTCGAACAACGCTGCGCCGCTTATGATTGTTCGAACATCTGATGACGGCGACCATTGCCCAGCCAGCAACTTTTTTTCCCGATTCGTGCGTTATCTTGTGCAGCATGATGCCGGCCTTCGCGTCCATCCTGAAACCCGTCGAGACGAGGTGCAAAAGTTGTCGATCGCAATTCGCGTTCGAAGTCGTCCCAACAAGGCGCTCGGATCGACAGTTCTTTTGCGACGTCGAAGGTGGCGCTCGACCCCACTTACCTTCATAGGAGTTGGAAAATGGCTACCGCCACTGCCCATCCGAAGTTCAATCTGATCTCGAGCGAACACGTCGTGGGTGCTAAGGTTTATGATCCGAGCGGAAAGGAGATTGGCGAAATCGACCACCTGATGATCGATGAGATCTCGGGGCAAGCGCGCTATGCCGTAGTAAACTTCTGCGGTTTCATGTGCCTGCGCCCAGGCCACCACCCGTTGCCATGGAGCTCACTCAAATTCGAAAAATCGCGAGAAGGCTACATCACGAACGTCACCCAGCAGCAGCTCGAGGCCGCCCCTGAATTCAGCGACGACAGCTGGAGCGATCGGGATTGGGAGATGCGTGTGCATCAGCACTACAGCGCGCGCCCGTACTGGGAGGAAAGCGCAGCGTTATAGATCGTTGTGAGGGCGCTTGGGATGTAATTCAAGCGACGCGGCTTGGGCTGGAACAAGACAAATGAGCGCGGATGCAGCAGATCCATCGTCGACGCTCCTGGGCGCGGCCTCCACTACGATGATCGCGTTCGAGGACGATACGATTCAGATTCCCGCCGCAATTATCGCACATGGGCTTGATCTTGAAATCCCTGCGGTTCAATCGCTAATGCGCGACGGGGAAGTGACGAGCCGTTGCGAGAAGGGTGAGAACGAGGATGCGGGGCGATATCGGCTGACATTTTTCTATAAGGGTCGGCGCTTTCAGTTGGTCATCGACTCGACGGGTAAAATCCTCCAACGATCAGTGATTGATTTCGGTGACAGGGCATTGCCGGCCTCGTTGCGCAAGCCCGGAATTTAGGGCGTGACCAGTGCCCCGGGAGAGCCGGTGGCGCCTGAGATTCGTGATGGAAAAAGTAAGGCTTCGGCAGCGGCGCCCAAGCGGTTTCTACCCCTGTCGCCATGGCGACAGTAGTTGAACCAGGCGCGCGCGACGCAGCGCTCGCGATCGAAGAGAGGCTGGGCCGATCCCTTCGTCTTTACGGCTTGGAAAGCGTCGAGGTTTCTCCGTCGGGTGTCTCTTCACGACCGAGGTGCTCGACGGTTGCGGATGCAAGGTAATTCATGAGCCAATTCAGCATCGCCTTTTCTCGAAGCAGAATATCCTCACAAACTCCACGCGTCTCCTCGTCTCCCACAGACGCGGCTGAGGCAATTAAAATATTATAGCATGAAATCTCCGTGATGGCTCGTTTGACGAGCTTATCGCCCACGAACGCGCCGCTAAGACCCTGCCCCATAGCGACACATTGTCCTGCCGATTCTCTCCAACTTGGCCCGCCTTCACCGCTCCGCTCTCCATACCCCTGCAGTGCGGCTGCCTGATCCCGTGCTTCTTGGAGATGGCGTTCAATTTGCGCTTTGACATCTGGGTAGTTTTCGATCCCCTCAGCGAGTGCGTCGAGCATTGTCGTGGCTTGCTTCTCCATTGCCTGGGCGTCACGAAGCCAATCCGTTAGTCGTGTCTCTGCGGTCGCCATGCGTTCTATCCGTGTAACAGTTGATAGGGACCACGGAGAGATCGCGGATTTGACGCAATAGCGCCCGCCAAAACCAATTTACCCGGCAGCGGTCGAGGTGTCGCGAAAGCGCACGGCAAATGATCAATGCAGCTCATAGCGTGATAGCCGCAGTTTGCGAAAATGATAGAGTTGTCTTGGAAAAGTCGTACCTGCGTCGGCAGCCCGTGTGTGTGACAATTTCGGAAACACCTTTGCCAATCGAGCGTTGCCGCTCTATCTCTTTGCGAAGAGAAGATGAAGCGCCTCGTAAGCAGCCGTTTCGGCGTCCGCAATGGCCTTGAGCGTAGCCCAGAAGCTGATCGAATCCCACCGTGTGAACGGGAGCGGGCCAGTTGGCGCACCGCTTGCGCTGCGAATCGATCAGACTCTCACGCAGGATGCGACTGGCACGCTCGCGATGCTTTCGCTCGAAGCGATGGAGCTGGATCGAGTGATGACCGAGGTGAGCGTTCAATATGTCGATCACAATCTCTTGCAGGTCGACAATCTGAACGCGGAAGATCACCTCTTCCTGGAAAGTGCGTGCCGGAAATACGGGATATGGTATTCGAGGCCCGGCAATGGCATTAGCCATGTCGTTCACATGGAGCGTTTCGGGCGTCCCGGTAAATCGCTGCTAGGCTCCGATAGTCATACGCCGGCCGCTGGTTCGCTCTGCATGCTAGCGATCGGCGCCGGGGGACTCGACGTCGCGCTCGCAATGGCGGGCGAACCCTATTCGACGACAATGCCGGCGATATTCGGCGTGGAGTTGACGGGCTCGCTACCGGATTGGGTCAGCGCCAAGGATGTCATCCTCGAAATGCTGCGGCGTCACGGCGTTGCCGGTGGCGTCGGCAAGATTATCGAATACCATGGCCCTGGGCTGCGTAACCTGACGGCGATGGACAGGCATGTGATCGCCAATATGGGCGCAGAGCTTGGCGCGACGACCTCCGTCTTTCCTTCCGACGAAATGACGCTGGCGTTTCTGGAGTCGCAGGGAAGGGGGCAAGACTGGTGTGAAATCTCCGCGGACACCGGCTGCGGCTATGACCAGCACGATCACATCGATCTCTCGAAACTCGAACCGCTCATCGCTAAGCCGTCGAGTCCTGGCAAGGTCGTCGCCGTACGGGAAGTTCAAGGCGAAGAGATCGCTCAATCCTACATCGGCTCTTCCGCCAATCCGGGGTGGCGGGACTTTGCCATCGCCGCGGAAATCGTCCGGGGGCGAACGGTCCCGCCCGGCATCTCCTTCGATGTGAATCCGACGTCGCGGCAAGTGCTGCAGATGCTGATCAATGATGGGCGGCTTGGCGCGCTTGTCGCCGCCGGCGCCCGAATTCACCAGACCGGATGCAATGGCTGCATCGGCATGGGGCAAGCTCCGGCGATCGGACGGAATTCGCTTCGCACGACGCCGCGCAATTTCCCGGGACGTTCGGGAACCGAAGAAGATTCGGTGTTCCTGTGTTCTCCGGAAACGGCGGCTGCATCCGCTCTCGTCGGCAAGATCATCGATCCGAGGACGCTGGGCATTGCCTATCCGAAACTCTCGCAACCAGCGATCCCGTGTTTGCCACCCTCACTGCTCGAGCCGCCGCTTCCGATCGAGCAAGCGAGAGAAGTCACATTGGTAAAGGGGTCGAACATCAAATCGCTGCCGGAATTAGATCCGCTTCCCGATGAATTGGAGCTGCCTGTGCTTCTCAAGATGGGAGACGACGTCTCGACCGACGAAATTATGCCGGCGGGAGCGAAGGCATTGCCTTATCGTTCCAATCTCCAGAAGATCGCTGACTTTTCATTCGAACGCGTCGACCCGACCTATGTCGATCGCGCGAGGGCCACCGGTCAAAAGGCGGGACATGCCGTCGTCGCCGGCAAGAACTACGGTCAGGGCTCCTCTCGCGAGCATGCCGCCGCGGCGCCGCGCTATCTCGGCCTCAGGATCGTGATTGCGAAGAGCTTCGCCCGAATCCATCGGCAAAACCTCATCAACTATGGAATTCTTCCGCTCCTTTTCGTCGAGTCGACGGACTATGATCGGTTGGAGGCGAACGATACGCTCCAGATCCCGGATTTGCGCCAGAAGCTCGAAAGCAGCGGGAAAATCGTGTTGCAATCCGCGAACGTCACAATAGAGACGCAACACGGTCTGACGTCCGATCAAATCGAGATCATTCTCGCTGGCGGCGTCGTCAACCACCGTCGAAACGGCAGGCGCAAGGGAAGCTGGTACGACGCGCTGACGTCGAGATCGTCGATCAACGCCGAACACGATATCTGACGAACCGATGATCGTGTAAAGCGACAAACGGCGGTTCTATGCTGTCTTGCGCTTGCGCCGGATTCGATCGTCTCCTCATCTCCATCCATAAGCTCCACGCGCCAAGCCAGTTTCTGCATAGCCGGCGCGCGCTCGACGATTGTGGAGCGGAATCGTCCTACCTTCGGCACAACGCAATGATGACTTTGGCTCTCTTGTCCGACTTCGGCGTCGTGTTGGGGCGCGCGAGCACGTTGATCGTCGAGCCGTGTCTGATATCGCGCTGATCGTCCAGAACGCTTTTGGCGTTCACGTCTCGACGGGAAAGTCGCCTTGGGCGGCGCTTGGCTGGTGCCGCATTTCGGTAAATGCGGCATTTCCGAGGACATTGGGCGCAAACAGGGCTTCAGACCGATCGTCTGTTGCGACAACAGGCTCCTTGGGCCGGTTTTCCGGTCGCCGCTCCGGCATGGGCCGATCTATCGCCTTTTTTTGACGAAATACGTCGGCGGCCGCCATCTCATCGGTGATATTGCGCAAGCCTTTGGATAACCCTATGAGCGCGACGCTTGGCGTCTGAATCTCTATTTTGCGCGGGATATCACCGTCATTGTCGATCGAATGGACGACCGTCGTAGATTAGCGTTCTGTGCGGCGAACCCGCAAAATTTGCTACTCCCAGCCTTTTCCGACTCCCATGCTCATGGCCTGCAATGAGTCGGCCAATTCGATCCTTTTGCGTTCGACTGCATCCTCACCTTCCCGGCCTCCTTCGCGCGATCGAACTCCAGCAGCCCGATATGGCCGACGCGCGGCGTGATATGCACGTCAGGCAGGTCTCCCGCCAAGCGTGAACGCGTCAGGCGATCCTGCATGATGCCTAAAGACGTCGACATCACGCCGAACAAGCTCGGTCGGTCTCTCTCCTGCTGAAAAATTCCACGCGTTAGCCCGGTCGGAAGCGCGGCGTTCGAGATATTGGTGATGCCTTGCGTAAGCGTTAGCGGAACGAACCCAAATGCGGTCCGAACATTCGCCGCGGTGCTGCGCGATTTGCCAATGATGTCGGTGTTGAGATTTGATCGCAATGACCATATCCGCGCCCAACGCGCGACAAGCCGCGACAGGCAAGGGGTCGACCAGCGCGCCGTCTGCAAGCAAGCGGCTCTCGATTTCCGTGGGCGGCAACAATCCGGGCAAGGCTAAGGACGCGTGCACCGCGTCGGCGAGGTCGCCCTGCCGCAACCATATTTCATGTCCGGTCACCAAATCGGTTGCGACAGCGACAAAGGGAATCCGCAAATCTTCAATGCGGCGCGAACCGAGAAATCGTCGTATTTCGGTGACGATTCTGTTTCCGCTGAGCAGTCCGCCGCGGCCAAAATGCAAATCGAGGTAACTCAAGATGTTCCGCTTGTTTAGCGACAGCGCCCAGCTTTCCAATTCGTCGAGTTGTCGTGTGAGATAGCATGCGCCGACGCGCGCCCGCTGAACAGCCTGCCATGATGTCGAATCCGATTCCAAGGCGCGACAAGGCGTGTATCACCCCAATATGCGCCCAGCCTCTCGCCACGCCGCTGCTCAAGGCAAGTCCGACCTTGCGGCGCTGGGACGGGTTTATGGAGTCAGCGATCGCCACGGAACGGCCCCCATGGAACCGGTGTCGAGCCCCCCGCCGCTCGGCGTCTCCTCGTACCGCGTTTGCCGGAGCCCAGAATCCGTTCAATATAGGGGCGAAGTTGGCGGAATCTATTGTTCACGAAATCTCCATGATCACCATCGCGATATCGTCGCTTCGAGGCGCGTCGCCGCAAAACTCGCGCATATCGGCCAGCACTTCGGTGATCAGCGTTTCTGGCGCAAGATCACGGTGCGCCCTGAACGCCTCGCATAGGCGATCGACGCCAAAGAAATCGCCACGGCGATTTTGGGCCTCCGTGACTCCGTCGGTGTAGAATAGGAGCTTGTCGCCGGCGGAAAGTCCGATGCTACGCTCCTCGAAATCGACGGCGCGCTTCACGCCAAGCACCAGGCCATCCGCGTCCAATAAGGCGCAGGCGCTTTGGGACGACCGCAGCAACAACGGAGAATTGTGGCCGGCGTTAGCATATTTCAAGGTTCGGGTCTCGGACAGAAAACGGAAATAGAACATCGTGATGAACAATTCGGCCCGAGTGAGGTCGTGATGAAGTAGCTCATTCAAATCGCGCAAAACCTGCGCCGGGCCAGTTGGCGCGCCAATTGATCTGCGGGTTTCGGCTCGTAACGTGCTGCGCACTTCGGTCATGATGAGCGCCGCCCCGACGCTGTGACCGGAGACGTCGGCGATCACGACATCGACGCCGCCGGAATTGTCAAAATAGTCGAAATAGTCTCCGCCCACATGGGTTGCGGGTAGGCAAACGCCGGCCAGTTCGGCGCGGGGCAGGCGAAGTGGCGCGTCCGGCAGCAACGAAAGCTGAATATGCTTCGCGATCTCCAATTCATGCCGGCTCTCCTCCGCTTTGCGCCGTTCGGTGACGTCCGTCTGGATGCCGATATAATGCGTGATTGCGCCGGCGTCGTCCACGACCGGCGAGATCAGCAACTCGTTCCAAAAGGCGGAGCCGTCCTTTCGGTAGTTCTTCAGCGTAACTTCGCAGCTTTGTCCTTTGGAGATGGCGCGACGAATTTCATCGAGCGCCGCCGGATCGGTTTCGGGGCCTTGCAGCAGATTCATGCTGTGTCCGAGCAGCTCCTCGCGCGTATAGCCCGTGATGCGAGAAAGCGCCGGATTGACGTAAATATTGGGGTTTCCAGGAATTCGCGCATCGCAGATCACAATGCCGATGTGCACGGATTCGATCGCGCGATTGCGAACGCGCAGAGCGTCTTCGTACTGCTTTCGCGCTGTAATGTCATGGTCCACGCCACGCCATTTGATCAACTCGCCATTGGGGTCAAATATCGGGGAGCCAGTCGACTCGGTGTAGATGTCATGCCCGTCCTTGTGACGGTAATGATTGACGAGCCGGTGAAACGGATGACAATTTTCGGCCGAATAGGAAGGAAGCTCCGCCATCCAATGTTCGGGGGGCTCCCCTGCGAATAAGTCAAGATAGCTTTTTCCCAGGATCTCTTCCGGCTCCAACCCGAGAATGTCTCGCACCGCGACGCTGCTATAGATGTAGCGGCCCCGCGGGTCCTGTTCCCAAAGCCATTCGCCGGCCATCTCCGCGACATGTCGGAAACGTTGTTCGCTTTCGGCGAGCGCCTCCTTATCCTGCTTTTGTTGCGTGACGTCCTCCTGAATCGCCAAGAAGTGGGTGATTTCGCCCCGAGCGTCGCGCAAAGGCGTAATCGTTTCCTGCGCCCAATAGAGTTCGCCGCTCTTCTTCCGATCCTGGATTTTTCCGCGCCATTCGCTGCCGCCGCAAATGGTTTCCCAGGGACGGCGATATTGCTCGCTCGCCTTATGATTCGATTGCAGCAGACGTGGATTCTGGCCGATCAGTTCGTCAGCTTCGTACCCCGTCAAATGGACGAAACGGTTGTTCACATATTCAATACGCCCTTCCTTGTTCGAAATCATCACAGCGGCGGGGCTCTGCTCCACTGCCGCCGAAAGGGTTATAAGCCGCTCCTCGACGCGCTTTAGCCTGGTCAGATCGTGAGTGACCCCGACGAAGTATCGTTTCCCCTCCAACCAGATCTCGCCAATGGATAAATACATTGGGAAGGTCGAGCCGTCCTTGCGCCGTCCGGAGACCTCCCGGCCTATGCCGATGATCTTCTTGACGCCGGTTTCGCGATACGTTGAAAGGTAGCCGTCGTGAGCGTCGCGATATGGCGCAGGCATCAGCAACTTGACGTTGGCGCCGAGCGCCTCCTCCGCGCGATAGCCGAAGAGCGTCTCGGCTCCCGCGCTGAACAATTGAATTTTGCCGCCTTCGTCGATGACGACAAGGCCATCGACCATCCTACCGAAGATGGCTTCGAGCTTTACCTTGATGTCGCGCAGCGCGACGTCTTCGCTTGGCGTGGATTCAGGGGGGCGAAGCTTCAACAGAGCCCCTGTGGCGCTATTCCCAAGCGGATAGGCCGCACAGACGGCGTCGACCTTGCTTCCATCCTTGCGACGAAATCGAATGTCCAACCCCGCGCCCGACGGCGTTGATGGGTCCAGCGCCGGCGCGGCCGGACGCGTATCGTCCTTTCTGCTCGAGATTTCGAGCTTCGGGACCAACCGATGGCCGATCAACTCTTTTTCCGCGTAACCAGTCAACCGTTCAGCCGCGCCATTCATCGCGCGCAGCGCGCCGGCCTCGTCCAGCAGGCAGAGGCCTTCGTCAAATGCATCGAGGATCGAGCGTGCAGGCGGGTTTTTGATCACGGCGCCAACTCCTTTGCATCGTGCAACGCCGAGCGCGTTGTTGGCTCTGTCTCCATCATCTAGGCTGCCGCGCGGGCGTCGCACACCGCGCTGCTCGCATCGATCAGCGTGTCGAGTTCGGCGCCGAAGGCCGCGAAGGCCGCGAGCGTCGGCATGGCCGCCTCGATCAATTCGGCGCGCGATCGCTGAAGCTTGGCCAAATGAGACTCGAACCCAAGACGTCGGAAGAACGCCGGCGGTTCTCGCAAACCCATTCGCAACTCGAACGACGCTACGCGCGCCGGCGCCCCGCGAAACCGGTCGTCGAGCGCGGTCTGCAACCGTCGCTCCCAGGCGTTCCGCGCCTTAACTTCGGCCAGAAGCGTTGCGATCTGACGCAGTCCAAACAGAACGACCGCGTCGTCGTAAAGCTCGGCCGCAACCCGGATGTCCTGCCCCGCGGACTGAGACAGCTCCACCAGAATCGGAAAGTCGCGCAGCCTGTTCAAGAACAATTGCCGCGAGACCTCGGGAGCAGTCGAACCCAAAATCGCGAACTCCGCGCTTTCGCTGAAGTGATCAAGATAGTCTCGCAGATATCCGCGCCATTCGGCGATTTCGTCCTTGCGTGGTTGGAGGCGTCGGCCACACTGCAATGCCCAGCGGCACAGGTACGCCAGGGCGTTCTCGAGCTGCAGGAGATATTCATACTGACGGCTGGTCGTCATTTTGCCGTCCAGGGCGCGCACGGCGTCGCGCCATCGATCGCCCTCTAAAATCTGGTCGAAGGCCAAATAAAGCCCAACCGCGTCAATGAGCAGGTCTGGAACCAGCCCTTCGCTGCAAAGGAGAAAGCAGCCGCCTGCTTGATCGATCACCTTGTTGCAAATCATCGTCGCGGCGATCCCTCGCGCGAGCGGATGATCCTTCAAGTGATCCGCGTAGCGCGAGCGCACCACCTCCGGAAAATAACCGGCGAGAAGATCATTGGCCCATTCCCCTTGTAAAAAGCTTGCGGCCTCGAGCAGAGTCCGCTTCAGCCAACTTCGAATAGGCCGTCAGCAAGGCGAGCTCCGGCCTTGTCAGTCGCTTTCCGGCGCGAGCCAAGACATCCTTGCGCGACGGAAAGGCGTGGAGCGTTCGATCCAATAGCCCCACGTTCTCGAGTTGATCGGCGAGATCCATGAACGGTCCGATATCTTCGAGACTACGCTCGCTGTCCAACGACAGGCACAGGCTCTGCCGATAATTGTCATTCAGCACGGATGTGCAGACATCGTCGGTGAGCGCATTGAGAAGTTGATTTCGATCCTTGTCGCCAAGGACATCGGGTCGGCCGACAAGAGGCGAGCGCAGGAGAATCTTGAGATTGACCTCGTGATCCGAGAGGTCGACCCCGGCGGAAATTGTCCACCGCGTCGGTGTTGATGCGACCGCCGTTCAGGGCATATTCAACGCGCGCGCGTTGAGTGAAGGCAAGGTTCGCGCCCTCCCCAACGACCTTGGCGCGAAGCTGGATCGCGTCAACGCGCGCGCCGTCATTGGCGCGGTCGCCGACGCTCTCGTTGGTTTCGGAGCTCGCCTTGACATAGGAGCCGACGCCACCCATCCATAACAGGTCCACGGGCGCGGTTAACAGGAGGCGGATGAGGCCTTCCCCGTCGATCGAGGGATGTCGTACGCCAAGCCACGCTCGCACCTCGGTGCTCAGTGGAATGTCCTTGTCGTCTCGCCGAAACACCCCTCCGCCCCCGGAAATGAGCTCCGGATTGTAATCCAGCCAGGTGGAATTCGGCGTGTCGAACAAGCGGCGGCGCTCCGCTAAGGAAGGCAGCGGGTCGGGACTGGGGTCGATAAATATATGCCGCGAACTGAATGCCGCGAGCAGGCGAATATTGTTCGTTTGCAACATTCCGTTGCCGAAAACATCGCCATCCATCGAGCCGACGCCGACGACGGTGAACGCTTGCTCGTCGATGTCGCGTGCCAATTCGTGGAAATGCCGTTTCACGCAGACCCAGGCGCCGCGGGCGGTGATGCCGAGTCTTTTATGGTGAAACCCATTCGATCCGCCGGTCGCGAAGGCGTCTCCAAGCCAGAAGCCATACGACTGCGCGATTTCGTTGGCGTGATCCAACCATGTCGCGGTCCCCTTGTCGGCGGCGACGACAAGATAGGGATCGGCGTCGTCATAGCAAACGAGTTCGGGCGAATGCGTCGCTCGCGAGTTCTCCAAATTGTCGGTCAGATCCAGCAATCCTCGAATGAAATCACCGTAGGCCGCCTTCGCGAGGCTCTCGCGCTGTTTGGGGTCCGCGCAAGGGCGCTTGAGGACAAACCCGCCTTTGGCGCCCTGAGGAGCGATCAAGGCGTTCTTGACCATTTGCGTTTCCATTGGATCGAGAATCTCACCACGCAAATCGTCCGGGCGATCCGACCAGCGAACGCCTCCGCGCGCCACTTTGGCGCCGCGCAAATACACGCCTTCCATCAAGCGCGAGTGGACGTAGATTTCCGTCATCGGCCTTGGGTTCGGCATGTTAATCACGCCAAGGCTATCGATTTTAATTGCAATGCCGCGATCGACCCGATCGCCACGGAAATAGAAATTCGTGCGCAGGGTGGCGTCGATAAGATTGAAGAGATCGCGCAAGATGCGATCATCATTTACGTCCGAGACTTTGTCGAGGCCGGCGATGAGTTGCAACCGGATTGATGTCAACGTGTCCAATTCAAGTTGAAAGGAGTTCTTCGCGACGCCGTTTGGTTCGAAGCGGGCCTCGAAATAGCGATGCAGCAGACGCGCGACCTCGACATTGTCCAGGAGCGCCTGGTAAACGCGGCCTCGTCCAAGACGGCCTCCAAGCTGGAGGTAATAATTGCAATAGGTCCGAAATAGATCGATCTCCCGCCAATCGAATCCCGCGAGCGAGGTCAGCCTGTTCAGAGCGTCGTCCTCCGCCTGGCCGGCGAGCAGGACGTCCAGCGCGCGCAGGAGTTGTTTGGCGGAGGCTTGGAGGACGCCGACGCCTTCATTCCCTGGCTCGACGAGGAAGCTGCGAATGAACCCTCGTTCGGCGTCGAGCGTTATTTTGAATTGGACCTGATCGACGACACGAAGTCCCAAATTTTGCAAGATCGGCAACAGCTCGTCGAGAGGGCGCTCCCTCATGCTGAAAATTCGGATCTCGTGGCGTGCGACGGCGCCGTCGGTCAGCCGACGCACATCGACGGCGTCGCGCCTACGATTCGCCGCTGCGCTCAGCAACAGCAAGTCGCGACCGGCGCGTTGCGCAGAGTTGAAAGGACGATAGTTCGCGGGGAATGCGCGCTCGATCGAATAGGGTGGCGGCTCCCGCTGCAATCTCCGGGCCGCGCGCTTGAGGAAATTTGAAAGATTCGTTTCCCAGTCCATGGTCGAATTGCGGTTGCGGCGTCGCCTTCCATCCGTTGTCGGCGTCGAGCAAGGCCCTAAGCCGTAACCGGTTCTGGTTATGTCAGCTTCTTGCGCATCTCGAGAACGTTGCCGGAGTCCGTGCTGTGGTACTCAACAGAATCCATTAAGGAGCGAATAAAGAAGATCCCGCGCCCACGTTCGCTCAAGTCATCGAAGTCGGGCGTCGGGACGGCCGCGAGATCGAAACCTTGTCCGTGGTCATAGACTCGAACCCAAAGATCGTTGTTTTCGATCGATAGGCATATTCTGACGGTCTCTTTTGTGCCGCTGCCGCCGCTAAATTCAATGGCGTTGGCCACCGCTTCGGTGAGAACGAGATTAAGGTGGTACGCCAAAGTGTCCTGGTCGCAATTTCGTGTGTCCAGCTCCTTGGCGATCTGTTCGGCGATGTTTCCAACCACTCGCAGGTAGCGCGTTTGGTTTGGGACAACGATATCCAAGTTCAGGATTGTCTCGGACATATCAGCCAGCCGGCCCCTCCGCCTTAACTGCCCAGCGCGTCCTGCAGGCCAGGGTAGATATCGAATACGCGGTGCAGCCTGGTGAGTTCCAACATCGACTTGACGCGAGGCTGCAGACCCGCCAGCGCAAATGCGCTCGAACGCAGGTTGGCGTTCTTATAACCGGACAACAGCGCTCCTAAACCCGAGCTGTCGATGAACTGGACCTGACCGAGATCGACGATGAGATTATGAGCGCCGTCTTCGAGAATCTTATGAATTCGGTCCTTCAACTCGTTGGAGTTGTGTGCGTCGAGTCGGCCTGCTCACGCTCGGAATATGGATCGGCCCGACTTGGGAAGGGATAGTGTTTGACGCCCTTGGGATGGCTTCTCTGGTCGCCCTTCTTTGGTTGTTCTAGCAGTGAAAACGCGCACCTTTGAGGAAGACAACATGTTGAAAAGGATTTTGGCCGCCGCGATCTTCGCCGCTGGCGTTTCCGCTGCGGCTTCCGCTCAAACGCCGCCTCCCGCTCCGGACTGCGCCGCCCGGGCTACCGAGAAGAAACTGCATGGCGCGGCGCTGAACAGCTTCATGAAAAAGTGCGAAAGGGACACCGCCGCTGCTTCCTGCGAAGCTGCCGCCGTCGAGAAAAAGTTGGCGGGCGCCGCCAAGACGAGCTTCACGAAGAAGTGCGTCAAGGACGCGACGGCGACGTCGAATGCTCAATAGCGCGCTGCGCGGGACCTCGGCGGCGACGCCGCTGCGAGCCGGCGGTTCATCAGGCGTGTTTCGCGAGACGGGCGGCGGCGCCAATCGTTGCCCCCAAGAATGCTCCCACTGCGCTTCCGATCACGCCGAACAGTGAACCAACCAAGGCGCCAACCGTTGCGCCGACTGCGGCCCCGGAAATGGCGGAAATCTCGCTCTCGGTGCGGGCTGTCATCGGTCATTCTCCCGGTTAATAAAAAGGGCGCAGTTGTCACAATCCCAGATCATAGGCGGGCGGCAATGGTAAGCAACCGCATGACGTCCGGGAATAAGCCGTCGTGACGCAGCTCGCAGCCCCGTTTGCCTCGGCGCGCTTCAGAACTATTTGGCCGGCGTCGCATCATAGTGACGTTTGCAGCGACCTCGCCCGCGGTTTCACAGCCGTGGGCCTTTTTTCAGGTTCACGCCCAGGGTCCCGCTGCTCAGACCTTGCAAATGGAGCGTCGCCGTTCGGACGTGCGCTTGCGAGGCTTTTTTGGCTTTATGTGGCCTTGGCGCTATCGTGCCGCCTACGTGCGGACGCTTCACGCAGCATCTGTCCTGGGAAGAGCTTTTCTCCGGGGCTCCGTTAGCGCTTGGCCTTGTCGAAGGCTTCAAGCGGGGGCATGCTGATATCTGAGACGCCGACCACAGGGCAAATGACCGCTCAGATGGGCAAGGGCGCACAAAGAGGCCGGCTTCGATTCAAGAGTACTGAGCTTCGGGAGAAACTCCATGGAATCGAATGAAACGACTGCGCTCGAACAGTCTCGCGAATTTACCGAAGTCGTAGGCCTGTTCGACTCGCTTGATAAGCTGCAGTCCGCCATTGACAATTTGATGACTCATGGATTCGATCGATCCGAAATCAGCCTGCTCACCGAAGACGCGAAGACGCGCGAAAAGGTTGGATCGAAACGCTCGGTCGAAATCGAGGACAGCGATGAAGCTCCTCGCATTTCCTACATCGAAGCCGAGTCGCTTAATGAAGGCAAAGCTGCGCTCATCGGCCTGCTCTTCTATGTTGGCGCCATTGCTGGCGCGATCGCCATTTGGACCATCTACGGCAGTTTCGCCGAGGCGATCGTTGCGGGCATTGGCGCTGGTATGGCCGCCAGCCTAGTTGGCGTGGGCGTCGGCGCATTCATTCGACGTCGTCAGCGCAATTGGGTGCAGGCGCAATTAGCGCGCGGCGGGCTGTTGCTGTGGGTGCGAACCCGGACCGAAGAACATGAACGCGCCGCCATGTCTGCCATGCAGAACAATGGAGGCCACGACGTGCATGTTCATAGGCTGGCGGCATAGGCCTGACGATCCAGACTGATCGCTGCTGACCCTGTTACACCTATGAAACTCAAATTCTCCGGCGGGTGAGGGGTATTTCTATCGACGCTCATGAACGCATTAACGCCGACAAAGCTCGTCGAATGTCCCTTTGAAGTCCGCGTCGACGAGGTCTTACACGACCGGTTCTATGATGTCCGCGACGCTGTCGCGGTCGCCAAGCAGGTCAAAGCGACGAAACGAGCGGCCGACGTCGTGGTCATAGACACACGGACCAAGAAATTGGTGATCAAGGTTGATGGCTGAGCGAATTTTCCCGTTGTGCGGCTGCGATGCGTGAAAAAGCCCAGTCGGCGACGACCGGGCTATGAAGAACCAAGGATTTGCCGGCCCATGTGGCGCCTGCGGATACGGGTCAGATAGACGCCGATGCCGGGAATGCAAGCTGACCGTGCTATTCTTTTTCATCGGCGTTTTTTGCTTCGCCTATAAACTTCTGCAAATCGCCTATGACTTGCTGCACGATTCCGGCCACAGCAAGCTCCGGAGAGCGCGTAGAGAGAGCTATGGCTAGCTTCGTCTTGCCCATTGCCTCATTTGCGTAGCCTCGCAATTGGTCCACTGAGCTGCACTGAGTAAGACAATCGAGGGCAACCGACACAGCGTCCTTCACTTGGTCAATTGCGTGCTGGATATTCTGCTGAACTTCAAGGCTTTCGGCCTCAAGCGGCGCTTTCGTCGAATCGGCCAGCGTGTCGATTCCCCGCTTGATCTCTCTGATCGATTGGCCAACGAGATCTTTCGTTGTCTCTGCATTTGACATCAGACTTATCCTCGTAGGGATGCTATTAGTTTTTTGGGGACGACGACCGCTCATCGCAAGCGGCTCGGCGTCGTGACATACACGTCCCGACAAGGATGGTTTGCTGCATCCGACTAAGCCGCCTGTAAATCCCCACAATGGTCGAGGCGCGTCGCATTCCCGCCCCGAGGATTGGAGCAGTTATGCGCAGGCCGCAGCGGCCGTTCGCCGATATCGGCTGGCCGGCGTCGGCTTTGTGCTTTCCGAAGATGATGGCTACACCGGCGTCGATCTCGACAAATGCCGTGACGTTAAGACCGGCCAGATCGAGCCGTGGGCGCAGGAGATTGTCAATCTCGCAGAGAACTATTCAGAGGTAAGCCCATCCGGCACCGGAATCTGCATGATTGCGCGCGGGAAGATCGAAAGCACGATCAAAAGCGATCCTGCGCACGTCGAGCTTTATCGCTCGCAGCGCTATCTCACGATCACCGGCGATCACGGTGTAGATTTGTCAACGTTTCCAGATCGAACTCCTGGGAACAAGTTGTTCAACAATCCCGGCGAGACCTCGAAGCTCTTAGGTGCATCGCGGCGCTTATGCGCTGGTGTGCCGAGCGCTCGATTCTGAGCGCGGGCACACGCTCGATGCGCCCAAGTGCGATCTGCGCGGCGAGCGCATTCCGACCTTCGCCGACGCAATCATAGAGTTAGCTGCACGGGCGCCGTGTCGCTCGTCGCCTCGTTCGCATCACCTAGGCGAAGCAGAGGGTGGACGCAGTTTCATTTACGTCGCCGCGCGTCGTCGATGATACCTTTCTGAGCCGGGTGCGCGAGAGAGCGAGTGTTACCTACGGACATGTTTCATTGCGCCGAGATCTAAGCCGGCGCCAAGGTTCATATTGCGTTGACTGTTTTGAGAACGTGTTGAATATGGCATCGAGACCGACGTGAAATGCCTTGCGCCAATCCGTGGATCGGATGCGCGCCGATAAACACTGCCGATCATGGCGGCCGATACCGGACTGAAAGCGTCTCAGCCAAGGCCGCCCCGCTGGTCAAAGGTAGCACTCAAAACAATCTGTACGTGGACGGTTTCGAAGGCGCGTATCAGCGCTCTGTAGGTCGGCAGTTCTCGCAGATGCTGTCGAAACCGCGTGGTTCATTTAACGACTCAACATTCCGTCTCACGGGCAGCGGCTCGTCATCGCTCAACATCGGCAGAGCCTTCGTGTTGAACGTCATCGGCCGCTCTCTACGGTGAAAGAAAGCCGGGGATGTAGCATCGTGAAACCGATTTATCACGAAATGCCGCGGACTGGCAGACCAACGCCGAGCGCGAACTCCCGAAAGAAATGGCGGCAAACGTCGGCGTCGCATCCATCAGGTTTTTTGGACGCCAGAGGTTGCTTGCTCAATCCACGCTTCAAGCTCTGCAAGTTTGGACTGCCATTTGGAATTGCCGCTCCAGGCCTTTTGCCACATAAGCAAATGACTTTCGGCTAAGCAAGCTCCAACCCATTCAGGTATTGCGTTTGCGGTATGACCAAGCTCTTGGCGCCGCAGTGCCGCTTCGAACGCCGTCGCCGAAATCGTCTCTTTCGAGTCGCACGATTCGCTTTTAGATGTGAGATCGCGAAATTCCCGAAGTGCAATCTGCTGTGAAGAGGGAGGAAGGTTTGCAAACGCGATCTTCGTCGCACGCAACTCGTTCATTAAGATAAAATCTTCGACGAATCCCATGTTGCACCTCTCACAACCTTCCTATCCACATGGACAGCCATTACTTCCCGCCCGAGGCGGGAATAACCCAGCCCCCGGAAGCGGCAGGCCTGTCTCGCCAAAGAGTGAAGCAAACTCTCGATACCGGGAGAAGATCAAACGCGACAAGTATCGCAAGTATGTATCCTACAGGGTTGGCAATGCAGGCTTTGCTCGCGTTCAGCGACGCCGGCAAGTTGACGAGCAGGCCCCTGAACGGCTACGGAAGTTCCAAAACACGTAACGATCATATGCAGGCGCTCGCTGCCGCGCGAGCCCGGAAGAAATATGCTCGCGCAAATTGAATTGGAGTGCGCGACTCGCGCGCCAGGCATTAGAAGCCTCGCTTGACGCATTCGATGAAAACCCGAATGTGCCTGCATTCCAGCTCGGCGAACGCAGACTTCGATCCTGCCGGCAAAGGCGGCCATTTTTTCGTTCAGCGCAGGTCGAGACGCAACGTCAGCGTTTGTGGCATATTAGAACGACGGTGATGGGCAGCGCCATAAAAATGCGAATGCCTAGGACTACGCTGAGATGCTGAGCATGACGCAGGCGCGTTCGCAGAAACGCGTGCGGTTCTGACCGATCGTTTTGCCTTGGAGCCGTGCCAGCATGGCCCGTCCTTGGAGCTTAACGATGGAGACTCCTGCGAGCAGCGGGTTGCCGGCCCCCTGGGGTCGAAAGTCGAAGGCTCGGTCATCGCCAATATTCTAGCGCTCGCAACTCTGGCCGCGCGCACTGAGATTGCCGATCGTTGAAGGCCCAATTGCGGTGTATGAAGCTTAAGGAGATTCGTAATCCTTCACCGTGCAACTCTGGGAGGTAATTTGGCTGCGACAATCAACATACCGGTCTATAGCGATGCTCTCGTCGTTCTAGGGACTGCCGGCGTCGTCGTTCCCTTGGTGCGCTATCTCGGGTTGAACCCGGTACTGGGTTATTTGGGAGCGGGCGCGCTCCTTGGTCCGCTCGGGCTGGGTTCATTCATCGACAAGCTGCCGTTTCTCTACTGGTTCACCGTCGTCGATGCAAAAAATGTTAGCGGCATCGCCGAACTTGGCGTCGTTTTTCTTTTGTTTCTTATCGGATTGGAGCTTTCCTACGATCGGTTGCTTTCAATGCGGCGACTCGTTTTCGGGCTTGGCGGATCGCAGGTCGTTATCACGTCGTGCTTGCTTTCCGTCATCATCGCCTGGACTGGACAGGCGCCATCGGTCGCCATCATCGTTGGAACCTGCCTCGCGCTATCCTCGACCGCGATCGTTCTTGAAATTCTTGCAGCACACGGCGAGCTGCCCACAGGGGCAGGCAGAGCAAGCTTTTCTATCCTGCTGGCGCAGGACCTGGCCGTGATTCCGATACTTATATTCGTTTCGATCCTCGGCTCGAACACTGAAGGTTCGCTTGCGGCGAACATTGGCATAACACTGGCCCATGCGGCGATGGCCATTGCGCTCATCGTTCTGGTTGGAAGAGTAGTGCTGCGACCTCTTTTCCGTCTTGTTGGATCCATCGAATCTCTTGAACTACTGACGGCGGCGGTTCTGTTCGTCATCATCGGCACGGGCGTGCTGGCCGCCGTCGAGGGCCTGTCCATGGCGCTTGGAGCATTCGTCGCGGGGCTCCTTCTGGCCGAGACCGAATATCGCAAGGCGGTCGAGGCCATCGTCGAGCCGTTCAAGGGCCTATTGCTTGGTATCTTCTTTTTTACGGTGGGGATGACCATTGATGTGCGGGAGATTGCACGCGATCCGCTCACCATCTTGGCAATCGTATGCAGCCTCATCGCCTTCAAGGCGGCGATCATCATTGGACTGTCGAAGGCATTCGGCCAATCGTGGCGCGTTGCTATCGAAACTGGATTCCTACTTGGCCCCGGCGGGGAATTTGCTTTTGTCGCTTTGGGGCTGGCGAAAAGCCTCGGGCTTATAACCCCTGCACTGTCATCGTTCGTTCTAGCTGTCACATCGCTTTCGATGATTCTCATTCCGGCGTTGTCCGCTGCCGCGCGACACATCAATTCTCGAATGGAACCGCTAAAGAAGATTGACCCGGCGCTCAACGTGGCGCCGCGCGAACAGTATAAGCATGCAATCGTCGTCGGTCATGGGCGCGTCGGCAAGGTCGTCACGTCCTTCCTGAAGGAACATAACATTCCCTATATCGCCACGGATAGAGATGCAGCCTCGGTGGCAGGAGACCGAACGAACGGGCATGAAGTGTACTTCGGAGACGCGACACATGCGGCATTTATGAAAGCATGCGGGATTATGGAAGCCGCGGCTGTCATTGTGACCATCGGTTCGGAATCGAGCGTAGACGCGATCGTTCTTGGCGTCCGAAAACTCAGGCCTGACGTCCTGATCGTCGCGCGCGCAAGAGATACCGAACATGCACGGCACCTCTATGCAATTGGAGTGACTGATGCCGTGCCCGAGACGGTCGAGGCCAGTCTTCAAATCTCGGAGGCTGCACTTGTAGGTTTAGGTATTCCAGTAGGATACGTTATCGCCTCCGTCCACGAAAAACGCGATCAGTTTCGCGCCGAACTACGCGACGCGGCAAAAGAGGATGTTCGGGAAGTGAGCCAAGAGTAACATCAGCGGGTGCGCAAGGCAAAAAAGAACGTCACCAATAGAATAACAAAATTGCTATGCTCGCCCAATCACGGCGCTGTCATAGAGGGCGTGCGCCACTCACGCGCTTCGTCCTCGTCTCTGTTGTGTTGCCTCGCCGACCCATTTATGCGGCCTCAATCAAACGCTGGTGCTGCCCTTTCGGTCGCTTTCGAGACAGGAGTTAGGTTTCCGCGAGCTTTTGATGTTGTTCCGCCAACGGCAATTCGAAGCTAAAGATCGTGCCGCCGCCAGGATTGGGCTCGACCCACAACCGTCCATGATGCGCGTTGATAATCGAGCGCGAGATAGACAAGCCAACGCCCAGCCCGTGCGGTTTCGTGGTCGTAAACTGTTCGAACAATTTGGCTTTGATCGCTTCCGAAATGCCTGGACCAGTATCAGCGACATCGACCCGAATCTCATTACCGTCGATCAGGCGCGTCGACACAACTAATTCGCGACTCTCGCAATTTTCCATCGCTTCGATGGCATTGCGCTTCAGATTGACGACGACCTGCTGGATTTGAACCCTGTTGATGAGCACCAGGTCATTTTGCGCATCCAGATTGACAGCTGTCGCGACGCCGCATTCTTTGGCGATGGAGTCGGTGAATTCACATGCGGTTCGGACGACTTCGTTTAAATGGTGGAGAGTCTTGATCGATTCGCCCCGCGCGATAAATTGGCGCAGACTGTCCACTATTTCTGAAACACGGAATACCTGCTTGGAGGCATTGTCCAAGACCTGCTCTATTTCTGTTAAATCCCCTTTCTTAAGGAGCCTGCTCGCAATATGGAGATAGGCGTTGATCCCAGAGAGGGGCTGTTTGAGTTCGTGGGCGAGTCCGACTGTCATATTCTCGATAATATCGAGACGGTCCGCGTGCAGATCATGCATTCGAGCTTCAAATCTGCGCCGCTCGCTTAAATCATGTATGAAGCCGACAAAGTAGCGTTCGCCCTCGGCTTCGACTGCGGCGACGCCAAGCTCCATCGGAAAGACCGACCCGTCCAGACGCTGTCCCTCGACCTGCCGGCCAATTCCGATAATCTTGGCTTCGCCGGTGCGGAGGTAATGGCTCAGGTAGTCATTATGCCGACTGCGATATGGCTCGGGCATCAGTATGCGAACGTTTTGCCCGATTACTTCGTCGGGCGTGTATCCAAACAATGCGACCGCAGCAGGATTAAATGACAGGATTGTTCCAGTCTTATCAATCGTGATGATGCCGTCCAAGGCGTTGTCCACGAGCGCGGCTAACAAAGGCTCGCGTACGTGAGCCTGAGACAACCTAGGGCTCGAGCGCATCAAACTGTATCGCTTTGGGATGAGGCCGCTCTTCTCGCGGCGGATTGGGGCAGTCTGTCCCTTTGATCTTTTACCACAGCGAAAATAGTGCGTCCAATTCCCGAGCTGTTCGTGCGCGAGAGTGATCAAGACAGCGCAGCTGCCTGCTGCTCGCCCCGCATTCCGGGGAAGCGACCAACGGGATGGTTTCATTTGCGGGTGCGATCACGCGTTGCACTGCCAATGTGCGACATGAGGCGTCATTCCCCTAATCGATGCGCCGCCTGGTGCGCCGAAAGGAGGCTTTGGAAGAATCTTGTCAACGAAGTGCGTCGGCGCGATTTGCGAGAAGCGGAGACGGTCTGTCGCGAGTGCCGCGCTTGCTGCTTCCGAATAATCGCCTTCTGGCATGGGAATGCCGTCAACGGGCCGTTCGATAATTGCAAGGCCTGTTACCGCCGCGCTGGCGTCGGCCGCGTCCCGAGCCATACAAACGCGGAAACCCCATGCGAAACCAAGCGGTGCTTGACTGCCTCAATTTCCTCATTCCCGACGTGCAAGGACGCGTTGGTCCGTTTCTCGCAATTTTCCTTTGGTCTAGCCAAGGATGGGGCCCCACGCATGTCGGCATTGTCATGACGATCGCGGGAATCGCAACCGTCGCAGCCCGCACACCAGCTGGAGCGCTCGTCGACTGGACCGTTTGGAAGCGCGCTCTGATTGGTGCCACCGCCAGCATCGTCGTCCTCGGGGGATATGCCTCATTCTTTTCCCCCTGTTCCGGCCAGCGGCGGCCGCGCAAACCCTGATTGGCGCCTGCGATGCGGTGTGTTCCCCCGGTGATCGCGGCAAGAAGCTTAGGCATCGTCCGCAGACAGGCGTTCACAAGACGGGTCGGCCGCAACGAAGCCTTCAACCATACAAGGGAAGCCTTCAACCATACAAGGAACGTATTCACAGCGATCATAGCGGAAGTCGCCGGCTAGCCGATCATGCCGGCCACCGTGCTGGGGCTCGTCGCGTTGCTTGGCGCCGCCAGCGCACTCGCGGTACTCGCCATCAATGCGAGGGAGATTGATCGTTCGTTGGCGCGTGGCTTGGACCACAACGATCGCGGCCACGAGTATCGAAAACGCCCGAGCGCATTGAGCGTGATTTTCGATTGCAAACCGCTGCTGACTTTTACGGCGGCGATCACCTTGTTCCATTTCGCCGATGCCGCCGAGCTACCGCTCGTTGGCGAGCGCCTGAGCCAAGGCCAAAAAGACTCAGGATCCCTATTCCATAACGGCCTGCATCATTGTGGCGCAGGCCGTTATGATACCGATGGCGATGCCGGTTGGAGACAAGAGCGACCTTGGGGCCGCAAGCTACTCTTTCTTCTCGGGCTCGTTATAGTGCAGGCAGGGCAATGCCGGGCGGATGGGGCGACTGCCGCTCTCGATCGCATTGCAGCTGGCAGATATCTCGGCTGTCGTCGCTCGCTGGATATCGTCTTCGGTGAAATCGACAGATAACCCTGAACGCATCGCCGATGAAACGATCTGCGCTATCTACTTCGACAACTATGATGAGGCTGGTGAGGCGGCGCGAGCGCGTATCCATGAGCGAGGCCAGTTCGCGCTTGGCGCTGCTGATGGGTAGAGCCACGAAAGCATAACGCCCTGCATCCCAGCGAGAGAGGGAGCGGAACATGGCCAAGATCGTATGCGTGCTGTACGACGATCCGGTTGACGGTTATCCGAAAGCCTATGCGCGCGATGACGTGGCTCAGCCCAAATGCTATCCCGACGGACAAACGCTGCCCTCCCCAAAGGCAATCGATTTCAAGCCGGGTACGCTCCTTGGCAGCGTTTCCGGCGAACTAGGACTACGCAAATTCCTAGAGTCGAACGGTCATCGCCTAGTAGTGACATCCAGCAAGGACGGCGCGGACAGCGTACTCGACCAAGAGCTTCCTGACGCCGACATTGTTATTTCGCAGCCTTTTTGGCCGGGTTATATGACCCGCGAGCGGATTGCGAAGGCGCCCAAGCTCAGGCTCATCGTGACCGCGGGCATTGGATCCGATCACACCGATCTGCAAGCAGCGATCGATCGCAATATCACCGTCGCGGAAGTCACATACTGCAATAGCATCAGCGTATCCGAGCATGTGGTGATGATGATCCTCGCGCTGGTTCGCAATTACATCCCTTCGTACCAATGGGTCGTGACAGGCGGCTGGAACATAGCAGATTGCGTAGCGCGTTCTTACGATCTTGAAGCCATGCAGGTCGGCACTGTCGCCGCCGGTCGCATCGGCTCGGCAGTACTGCGGCGGTTGAAGCCATTCGATGTCGGCCTTCATTATTTCGACCGCCATCGTCTTTCGAACGAGACCTGAATGTGACGTATCACCCCAGCGTGGAAAGCATGGTCGAGGTTTGTGACGTCGTCACTATAAATTGCCCGTTGCACCCGGAGACCGAACATTTGTTCAATGACGCATTAATTGCCAAAATGAAGCGCGGCTCATACATCGTTAACACCGCGCGCGGCAAGATCTGCGATCGCGGCGCTATTGTGCGTGCCCTCGAAAGCGGCCAATTGGCCGGCTATGCGGGCGATGTCTGGTTTCCTCAACCAGCACCGGTCGACCATCCATGGAGAAGTATGCCGCACCATGGCATGACGCCGCATATTTCTGGCACCAGTCTGACGGCGCAGACGCGTTATGCAGCTGGCGTGCGGGAGATTCTCGAATGCTGGTTCGACAATCGCCCGATCCGCGATGAATACCTAATCGTTAGCGCAGGGAAGCTCGCCGGCGCCGGGGCGCATTCATATAGCGCAGGCGACGCAACCAGCGGATCGGAAGAAGCCGTCCGCTTCAAGAAAGGCTGACGTTGCCCGCTTCCCGATGCGTTGGAGCTGGTCCTAGACCCGATCATGGACGACTGAAGCATTGCTTTGGTGTCGAGCTCGGGAGCCCAAACAGTTACTTCATTCGAGCGCTATCATTTGCCGAGGGCTTTTCGGACCTTCTCTCGCCAAACCTCGAAGCCACGAAGCAAAAGCGACCTCTAAAATACAATCGACAGGCGATGCGACAGAACGCGTCGGCTCTTGTGTGGGAGTTTGAGTGGGCGCACGATCCATTGCCCGGGACGCCTCTGAACGATGGCGGCGGACTTTATGCCAACGCCAGGAGGCAACCATGAATACTGCGAATCTTCAGCTTGAGGGCCTTTACGTCGTCATTTCCGCCCTGCTTGTCGCTTTGCGCGAAAAGGGAGTTTTCGAGGAAGCTGAAATCGATCGGCTGTTGGCGGAAGCAGAATCTGCTCTGGTGGCGGATTCTAATCGGCCCGCCGAACTGCGGGGCGCGAATGTGGATGCGATCTGCTTCCCGGTGCGCTTTCTGAGACAGGCGTTACAAGCGTCATCCGAGGGCCGTAGCCAATCCTTTGCGCACCTCGCTTCACGGGTGGGACAAGTGAAACGAGAGCGCTGAGTGTTGAATAGGATGTGTTTCGTGTGGGGACGCCCCCGTCGAATGCAAGGATTTTCTTTTGGGCGCGAGCATGGGGTCGGGCGCTTTCGTGTGTCCGGCCTCATAATGCTGCGGGCCCATATGGCAAGTACGCAGATCGGATCCAAATCGGCTTGGCGCGCTCGTGGCGCTCTGAAACTTCTGGTTTTTCCGACCCCGTCTTATTGACTGTACAAGTGGGCGCTTGATCTGACTGACGGCATGAGCTGCCGTTGGTGGTTCAAGCGACGGCGCCAAAGTCAGCGCATCAATGAAGATCTGCATTGGCGTTCTTTCCGAGACACCATTTTCCTTGATGCGGGCGGAGTTCATTGAACTGTCAGTCTCGGCAAGAAGCGCGGCGGCGGCCGGCGTCGGGTGGGAGCGCATCATTCATGTCAGCGTCTGTTCAATTCGTAGCTTCAACAAAGGCACATACGCTTCGGCATAGCGGAATAGGAAAGCGCCCAAGGATGCATCTCTAACGTAGTTGTCATCGACCGGGCTGGCTCGGAGGAGAAGGATTATGAACAAGGACGTGCTCGTTCGAACCGCGAGAGCCATGGTCGCACCAGGGAAAGGCATTCTCGCCGCCGACGAGAGCGCCGGAACGATCGCGAAAAGGTTCGCGGCAATCGGCGTCGACTCTACCCAGGCGACGCGGCGCGATTACCGCAAACTCCTGTTCCGCGCCGAAGAGGCAATTAATCGATATATTTCTGGCGTCATCCTCTTCGATGAGACCATTAGACAGACCGCCAGCGACGGGACGCCACTCGTCAAATACATCGAGGCGGCCGGCGCCATTCCAGGCATCAAGGTCGATTTGGGGGCAAAGTCGCTTGCCAATTTTCCCGGCGAAATGATTACTGAAGGTCTCGACGGTCTGCTCGAACGGCTGAACGATTATCGCCGCCTAGGGGCGCGCTTCGCAAAATGGCGCGCCGTTATCAGCGTCGATTCCGATAGGGGTATTCCAACGGATTTCGCGATCGAGACGAATGCGCAAGCGCTCGCCCGCTACGCGGCGCTTTGCCAAAATGCCGATCTAGTGCCCATCGTCGAGCCCGAGGTCTTAATGGATGGCGAGCATGATCTCGAGCGATGCGGCGAAGTGACCGAATGTGTATTGAAGACCGTCTTCATGCGGCTTTACGAAGCGCGGATCTTCCTCGAAGGAATGCTGCTGAAGCCCAATATGGTCGTCGCCGGAAAAAAACATCCGAAGCGAGCGTCGCCCGAAGAAGTCGCGCTTTCGACAATCCGGGTGTTGAAAAATTGCGTTCCAGCGGCGGTTCCAGGTGTCGCCTTCCTGTCGGGCGGCCAATCCGACATTGAGGCGACCGCAAATCTCGACGCCATCAATCGCCTTGGCGGGCCATGGGCGCTGACTTTCAGTTACGGCCGAGCCTTGCAGACGGCGGCGTTGAATACCTGGTCCGGAATGCCGAGCAATGTTCTCGACGCCCAGGCGTCTTTCACTCACCGAGCTCATATGAACGCGCTTGCCGCCCAGGGACAATGGACGGAAATGGAAGAACGCGTCGCGCCATGATTGGTTGTGTTCCCGCTGGAAATACCTTCACATTGGACGCGCTCGGCGGCGGCATAGCCGGCGGCGCGGCGGAACGACGCTCGCGAAGTAGGCGGCGACGTCTTCGATTTGCAGTAAGCGCTGTTTTCAGGGCCACGTCCCTGAGCGCGGCGGGACGGCGCGTAGGCCCCGCGGAATAAGTTCGTCGAGCTTGCTTGCGAGATGACCCTCGATGATCTTCGTGAGGACGTCGGCCATGTAGGCCTGCGGATCCGCGCCATTGAGCTTGCAGGTTTCGATGAGCGAGTCGACGACCGCCCAGTTCTCGGCCCCGCCGTCCGAGCCGGCGAAGAGTACGTTTTTATCGGTTGAGCGCCATCACCCGTTCATTCTGCCCATGTCGGTCAGGAATTGGAAGTCCACTACCGATGGCATCCATATTGCGGCAGCAAGGTTCTGGTTCGTCGGGTTGAGCAGCGTGCAACTGGCTCATTCCTTCAAGTACAAGGGCCGACCGGCGTCGTGATTTCTATTGCCGGCTGGATGCTTGATCCCGTGGTTTGCGCCGGCATGGTGATCGGCGTGCCGCGCGTTGACGTGGCCGCGCTCGTTGAGCTGCAACGCCAGTTGAAAGGCGCGGTCAAGGCCGCAGACTCCCGGAGCGATGTCGCAATCGTTCCGGAGGAAAACAATGCAGTCTCTCGAGACGCCGTCGGCGGCGACGGGCCGACAGATGAGTTTGTCGTTCGAAGACAACAAGTTGGATGGCCTGCAGTCCCCCGAGCGGGACAAAATCGTCACGACACTCGCTCAAATCCTCATGCAGGCCGCGGGCCTCAGCGTCGAGGAGCTTGAAGATGACGAGCGGTGAGCTGATTCCGGCGGCCGTCCTCAAGAGAAAGGCCGTCGTG
>NZ_JADNQY010000010.1:0-52318 GCF_015709545.1 Methylocystis sp. H4A
TTGGAAGACGCGCACGCGCGACTTCTCGAACCTGGCGCCGCGCGAAGAAATGCGCCGCCTGGTGGTCGAGGTGCAGTGGCTGGTGGTTTACGCCGCGGCCATTTACTGGGGCGCGTCGTTCTTCACGGAGCAGGACGGCACCTGGCACATGACGGTGATTCGCGACACGGACTTCACGCCGTCGCACATCATCGAGTTCTACATGAGCTACCCGATTTACTCGGTGATCGCGGTTGGCGGCTTCTTCTATGCGAAGACGCGTCTTCCGTATTTCTCCAAGGGCTATTCGGTGGCCTATCTGATCGTGGCGATTGGCCCGTTCATGATCATCCCGAACGTCGGCCTGAATGAGTGGGGCCACACGTTCTGGTTCATGGAAGAACTGTTCGTTGCGCCGCTGCATTGGGGCTTCGTGTTCTTCGGCTGGATGGCGCTCGGCGTGTTCGGCGTCGTGCTTCAGCTGCTGATCAACATTCAGCGTCTGATCGGCAAGGAAGGCGTCGCCCTCCTGACCGAGTAATTGAGACTGGCGCGCCGCTCGCCGTGGCGGGCGGCGTCACAACAAACCGGGAGAAACTCCTATGGTTGTCATCATGCTGCTGCTGGCCGCGACGCTGTCGCCGCTCGGCTTCCTGTATGCCGCGCCGCGTCGTGTCCCGCAGCGCGCCCGCTGCGAGGTCGCGCCGTCGCGCCGTCGCTAAAACTCATGAAGGCTGGCCCGCCAGCGTCGCTGTGGTGGCGATGAAGGCGGCGTCCGCCGACCGCCCGTTAGGTCTATTCATTCCGCCTCAGCCGCTCACCGGCGCATTGTCTTGCTTTTTTTACTGAACTAGATCGTCAATGGCGGCGCGCGAGATCCGCGCGCGGAATAGGAGAGGCCAATGAACGATCTTCTCGTGATTGCGTTTCCGTCGGAAGAAAAGGCCGAAGAAGTTCGGCAGAAGCTCTTCACCATGCAAAAGGAATATTTGATCGAACTCGGCGACGCGGTCGTCGCCGTAAAGAATGCCGATGGCGCGATAAAGCTCAATCAGCTGTTCAGCACCACGGCCCTTGGCGGAGTCTCCGGCGCCTTTTGGGGCGCTCTGATCGGATTGATCTTCATGATGCCGCTTGCAGGCGCCGCGATCGGCGCCGGCGCCGGCGCTGTCTCCGGCGCGCTGACCGACTTCGGCATTGACGACAAATTCATGAAGGACGTGGCGGCCGCGGTTCCGCCCGGCGGCGCCGCACTGTTCCTGCTCGTGCGCAAGATGACCACCGACAAGGTTCTCGAGGGACTGAAAGGAGTCGGCGGCGTGGTGCTGCGGACGTCCTTCGATAAGTCCAAGGACGACGCCATCCGCGCCGCGCTCGCAGCGCAGCCAGCCTCCACCTGATCGGACTGCGCGCCGAACGGCCCTTCGGCGCGCACCCTTTAGAGCGCTTCCCGATCACATGGACTCATGTGATCGATAAGGAATCGCTCAACGTTTTCGGAACCTGCTCTAGACGGTCTCCTCCGCCGCGCGAGCTTTTCGGCGATGGGAGTGCAGCGTGATGTAGATGCTGGCGGCGACAAAGACTATGCCGAGAACGGAAACGAGAATGAACAGCGACGAGCGCTGAATGATCGCCACCGCAGGGACGAAAATTCCGAGAATAATGCCGACGACGCAGATCTGCCATGCGGCCGCGTGAACGCCCGCGACGAAGGTTGCGACGGCGAGCAGCACCATCAGATTGAGCCCGGCCGCGTTGACGTCGATCAGCTGGCGCAGCGGCGGCGAATAGATCAGCCACATGCCGAAGAGAAACGCCGCCCAATGCAGTATTTGGGTCCAGACCAGCCGCGTGCGTTCATGCGTCGTTTCGGTGTGCCGCCAGCCGATATAAATGCAGATCGCGCAATAGACCGGCGTCAGGAACTCCCAGTAGAAGGCGACCGGCTGTCCCGTGAACGTGACGATGCCGATGCCGAGCACGGCCGTCGACAGCATCACGATGTAGGGCAGATCGATTTTGATGACGTCGAGGAAGAGGACGCCGGCGGACTGGGTTCTGATTTCTTCGAAGCCATGCTCGAGCGTCGTCGCCCAGCTCTCCTCCTCCGGCGTAACGTCGGGCTCTTTGGGTTCGGCCGGGCCGGAGCTATTGGACATGAGCAATCCCTACTGGTTCGGGCGCGAACGACGCAGCGGCGACCATCCCCGCTTGTCCCTCGCGCCTGTTGGCCGAATTAGAAGGTCAAGATAGTTCGTGCACGGGAACCGAGCAACCGGCGAGATGGGAATTGCGCCGGCTCGTCCGGCTGCTGGTAAACTCGGGCTCTAGGATCGCGTGAGGCGGTTGAAGTCGCGGGGGAAGACGATGAGCGCGTGATGCGGGACGTCGCCTAATGTCATCCTCGCGTCACAAGGGCGCCGGCAAAGGCTAAACTTGACGAAACATCCGACGTCGTTCGTTTTGATATCGGCGGGCAGGAAGCCGGGTTAGGAGCGCTCATGGCCAATGCTGACGAAGCGGCGGCGATCATCACGGTCGAGGGCCTACAGGCATTGCTGCGGGCGATCCGGGCGGGCGGCTATCGCGCCATCGGCCCCACCGTGCAAAATCAGGCGATCGTTTACGACGATATCGAATCTGTCGACGATCTGCCTCGCGGATGGACGGATGAGCAGGACGGCGGCCGCTACAGATTGGCCCGTCGCGATGACGATGCGCTCTTTGGTTTTTCCGTCGGGCCGCAGTCGTGGAAAAAATTTCTGCACGCGCCGAAGCTGCGACTTTGGACGGCCGAACGCGCTGGCGCGAACGCAAGCGTTACGCCCGAAGCGCCGCCGACCGATCGTCTCGCCTTTATCGGCGTGCGGGCGTGTGAAATTCGCGCGATCGAGATCCAGGACAGGGTTCTCGTCAGCGATCTCTATGTCGATCCGCACTACAAAGCGCTGCGCGAGCGCGCGCTGATCGTGGCCGTCAATTGCGGCAAGGCGGGAGGCACGTGCTTCTGCGTTTCGATGCACGCGGGTCCGCGCGTTGAGCAGGGGTTCGACCTCGCCCTGACCGAGCTTCTCGACGGGACCGAGCACAGCTTTCTCGTCGAGACCGGCAGCGACGAGGGGCGCGCGCTCCTGGCGCAGGTTCCGCATCGGCTTGCGTCGAGCCGCGAAGTCGAAGCCGGTGAGGCTGTCATCGAACACACCGCATCCTCGATGGGACGGGACATGCGGTCCGACGATCTCAACGAACTGCTGATGAGCAATCTCGAACATCCGCGCTGGGACGAGGTGGCGACGCGCTGTCTGAGTTGCACCAACTGCACCTTGGTATGTCCGACCTGTTTCTGCACGTCGGTGGAAGACACATCCGATCTTTCCGGAGAACGCGCGGAACGCTGGCGTCGCTGGGATTCCTGCTTCACCATGGATTTTTCCTACATTCACGGCGGCAGCGTGCGCGCCAGCGCAAAATCGCGCTACCGCCAATGGATGACTCACAAGCTTGCGACCTGGATCGATCAGTTTGGCTCATCGGGGTGCGTCGGCTGCGGGCGCTGCATCACCTGGTGTCCGGTGGGCATCGACATCACCGCAGAGGTGCGCGCCATCCGCGGCGGCGACGCCTGCGCCGAGGAATCGCGATGAAGGACATTGCCGATCTGCTGCGTCATCATCCCTTCGCTGAGGGTCTCGATGAAGAGACATTGGCGCTTGTCGCCGGATGCGCCAAGAACGTCATCCTGCAGCCGGGCGATTATCTACATCGCGAGGGCGCCGCGGCGGATTCCTTTTATCTCGTGCGACATGGCGCCGTGGCGCTGGAGACTTTCGTGCCGGGGCGCGGGGCGTTCACCTTTCTCACCGTCAAGAGCGGAGAAATTCTCGGCGCCGACTGGCTCATTCCGCCCTATCGGTCGTCATTCGACGCGCGCGCCATCGAACTGACGCGCGCCATCGCTTTCGACGGGAAGTGTCTGCGCGGCAAATGCGAGGCGGATCCGCGCGTCGGCTATGAAATGATGAAGCGCTTCATTCCGCCGCTCGTCAAACGTCTGCAGTCGGCGCGCATGCAGGCGCTCGGGATGTATGATGCCGCAAATGCTTAAAGCCTGCGCGCCGCAGCGCCCTCCGATGGTCCCGCGCATGACGCCGGTGACGCGTTTCATCCGCGAGTCGGCGGAGGTGTTCACCTTCGATCTCGCCCCCGACCCCCCCGCGCCGTTCGCGCCGGGGCAGTTCAACATGCTCTACGCATTCGGCGTCGGCGAAATACCGATCAGCATCAGCGGGGACTCGCACGCGCCGGAGCGGCTCACCCATACGATCCGCGCCGTCGGGCCGGTGAGCGCCGCGCTTGGCAGATTGAAGGCCGGCGATCAGGTGGGCTTGCGCGGTCCCTTTGGCGTCGGTTGGCCGGTCGAGGAAGCCAAGGGGTTCGACGTCCTGCTGATTGGCGGCGGCATTGGTCTCGCGCCGCTTCGGCCGGCGATCTACTGGCTGCTGCGCCATCGCGCCGCTTACGGCCGGGTGGGCGTACTCTATGGCGCGCGCACGCCGGACGACCTCATCTTTGTCAGCGAACTTGAAGAATGGCGGAAGAAGCCTGACTTCCAGTTGCGCGTCGCGGTGGAGCGCGCCGGGCCGCAGTGGACCGGAGACGTCGGCTATGTCACGCCGTTGCTGTCCAAGCTGCGCTTCGAACCGGCGGACACGGTCGCCATGATCTGCGGACCGGAAGTGATGATCCGGGCGACCGCGCTCGCGCTCGAAGACGCGGGCATTGCGGATTCGCGAATCTTCGTCTCGATGGAGCGCAACATGAAATGCGCCATTGGCCATTGCGGCCACTGTCAATTCGGTCCGCTGTTCATCTGCAAGGACGGGCCGGTCCACCGTTACGATCGCGTGCGCGATCTTCTCGCCTATCGGGAGCTGTGACGTGGCGCGTATTCGACCAAAGCTCGCCGTCTGGAAATTCGCCTCATGCGATGGTTGCCAGCTTAGCCTCCTCGATTGCGAGGACGAATTGCTGGAGATCGCCGGCGAAGTCGAGATCGCGCATTTCCTTGAGGCGACGAGCGCGTCGGTCGAAGGTCCATACGATCTTTCTCTCGTCGAAGGTTCGGTGACGACGGCGCATGATGCGGCGCGCATCCAGGAGGTGCGTAAACAGTCGCGGTTCTTAATTACGATCGGCGCCTGCGCCACCGCAGGCGGCATACAGGCGCTGCGCAACTTCGCCGATGTGCGCGAATATGCGGCGATCGTCTATGCGCGGCCGGACTATATCCAAACGCTGGCGACGTCGACCGCCATCGCCGATCACGTGAAGGTCGACTTCGAACTGCGCGGCTGTCCGATCAGCACGCGGCAGCTTGTCGAAACGATTTCAGCGTTCCTCGCCGGGCGTAAGCCGCAAACGCCGCCGCATAGCGTCTGCGTCGAATGCAAGATCGCCGGCAATCTTTGCGTCATGGTCGGTCACGGAACGCCGTGTCTGGGACCTGTCACCCATGCGGGCTGCGGCGCGCTCTGTCCGTCATATAATCGCGGCTGCTATGGCTGCTACGGCCCGATGGAGACGCCCAACGCGCCATCGCTGTCGGTTTGGCTGGGCAAGCTCGGCATGGATGAGGATGCGCTGAAGCGCGTCTATCGTAATTTCAACGCCAACGCCGACGCCTTCCGCGAGGAGAGCGAACGTCATGATCGTTAAGTCGATCAAGGTCGACCAGCTCGCCCGGGTGGAAGGCGAGGGCGCGCTCAAGGTCGTCGCGCGCGACGGCGTCGTGCAATCGGCGGAGCTCAACATCTTCGAGCCGCCGCGCTTCTTCGAAGCCTTTCTGCGCGACCGCATGTATAGCGAGGCGCCCGACATCACCGCGCGCATCTGCGGCATCTGTCCAGTCGCCTATCAGATGAGCGCGATCCACGCGATGGAGAGCGCGCTCGGCGTCGTCGTCGACGGACCGTTGCGCGACCTGCGACGGCTCATCTATTGCGGCGAGTGGATCGAGAGCCACACGCTCCATATCTACATGCTGCACGCGCCGGACTTCCTCGGCTATGCGGGCGCAATCGAAATGGCGCGCGACCATGCCGACATTGTGCGCCGCGGGCTCGATCTCAAGCGAGCCGGAAATTCGATCATCGCGCTTCTCGGCGGCCGCGAGATTCATCCGATCAATGTCCGCGTCGGCGGCTTTTATCGTGCGCCGCGCCGGCGTGAACTTCAGCCGCTCGCTGAAGAGCTGAAGCGCGCGCGGGACTTGGCGCTCGCGACCGTGCGCTGGACGTCCAGCTTTGATTTTCCGGATGTTGCGCGCGACTATGAATTCGTCGCCTTGCGCGGCGAAGGCGAATATCCTTTCAACCAGGGCCGCATCGTTTCAAGCTGCGGGCTCAACATCGCCGCCGCTGAATATGACGAACATTTCGAGGAGAGCCATGTCGAACATTCGACCGCGCTGCATGCGCACATCAAGGCGCGCGGCGCCTATCTCACCGGGCCCTTGGCGCGCTACGCGCTGAACGCCGCGTCTCTCTCGCCGATCGCGCGCGAGGCGGCGCGCGACGCAGGACTTGGCCCCGTCTGCGCCAATCCCTTCCGCAGCATCATCGTGCGCGCCGTCGAAGTTCTTTACGCCTGCGACGAGGCGCTGCGCATCATCGACGACTACCAAGAGCCGGAGCGGCCTGCGGTCGAAATCGAGCCGCGCGTGGGAACCGGCTATGCGGCGACCGAGGCGCCGCGCGGCATGCTGTATCATCGCTACAGCCTCAATGCCGATGGAAAGATCGCCGACGCCCGCATCGTGCCGCCGACGTCGCAGAACCAGCCGAGCATCGAAGAGGATCTGAAGATTTTCGCGAACGCTTGGCTCGATTTGTCAGACGACGCTTTGCGTCACCGCTGCGAACAGAGCATTCGCAATCACGACCCCTGCATTTCCTGCGCGACGCATTTTCTGCGGCTCGATGTCGACCGGGGCGGATAGAGCGCGCGAAGCGCCGCGCATCATCGTGCTCTGTATCGGCAATCCCGATCGCGGCGACGACGCGGCGGGCCGCGCGGTCGCGCGAGCGCTGAGAGCGTCGGCGGCCGACGTCGACATCATCGAGGAGGAGGGCGAGGCGACGCGCGTATTGGCGCGGCTCGAGGGCGCGGACGCCGCCTACATTGTCGACGCTAGCGTTTCCGGGGCGGAGCCTGGCGAAGTCCGCCGCCATGACGTCAGCGCCGGCCCGCTTCCGCGAGCGGCTTTCGGCGCATCGACGCATGGCTTCGGCCTCGCCGAAGCTCTGGAGCTCGCCCGCGCGCTGGGCGTATTGCCCCCGCGCTGCATCGTTTATGCGATCGAAGGCGGAACCTTCGACATCGGCGCGCCGATGTCGCCGGCGGTCGCGGCGGCGGTCGATATCGTCGCCGGCCGATTGCGGGCGGACATTGTCGGTAAATAACTGAAGCGGGGCGGTGCGCCGCACAAATTCGCCCCAAGCCCGAAACGACCAGCAACATTGCGGTAACCCGGCCGAAACGCTGGCATGCTTAAAGTGTGCGCTCGCAATACCCAGGATTAGCTCGCTTAGCGCCGCCGAATGCCTCCCCGCACAGCAGCGCCGCGCAGACCAAGTATGGAGAGTCGAATGCAGCGTCTCGTTTCCGCGTCGAAAGTCATCGCCACCGTCTCGACCGTTCGGATGCTCGTCCAACTCCCGATGCAGATCGTTCGACGCATCGCCGCTTCGCCGGAGGCGTTTATCAACGCCATAGAGCGTCTTGCAAAACATTAAGCTTTGCGATTGCCTCGGCTGCGCCAGCTTAGGATAGAAGTATAGCTGCGTGGGCGTGCTGAGAAACACGCCAGTTCGTTGAGACGCAAGGAACGCCCCGCTGCGACGCTTCAGTCAGAGACCGGGAGCGCTCGTCGTTCGCCTTGTGCCTAGGTGGGGCCGCATGTCGGCCATATTGGCGTTCCCAATTCAAGGTAGAGGAACAACACCTCCATCTATGAAGGCTAAGCATGGGCTTTTCACGGGCGCCATCATCTGTCGGGCTGTCGCCCGAAAAAAAGGAGATCGCCCTCTCTTCGGCGAATGCACTTACTACTCGGACGGACCGTCCGCTCGGCAAGTTGATTGGCATGGCCAGGGCAAATGGAATTTTTGCCGTCTCGGAAATCTGCAAGGGACTCGCGATACTCACAATCGGCGACATGGTGATCGCGGATGGAGTCGGCGAATTTGTATGCATCGCGGCGCTGACGATCGAGGCGCCGCCTTTCTTAGGATGGCGTGCATCGGAATATGCCAATTCAACCGCGTTACCGTCTCTCTGATCAAAGGCCGTTGAGAGCGCTCCGCGAAGATTGGGTGAATGAAGCCGCGCGAAACGCCGCCAAACAGTTTTTTTGAAAAAAGGCGTTCTAACGACATTTAAACTCGAATGCTCAAGCATATGAGTGCAGATTTTGCCTATCATTCATGACGTCGAAGCTGGCGCGTCCTCAGTCCTTGGGCGAATGATCGACACTGGCGGACGAAGATGCGGCTTGGCGCGCAAATGATTTTGACGATGCGCTGCTCAGGGGTCCGAGCGGTTGCGCTGCTGTTTTTGCTTCTCGCGGGCGCAGTCGCACATGCACGGGGCGCGAAGGTCACGGCTGAACCCATCCCCGACGCAGTATGGGCTTACATGCAGGGAAGGTCGTGGCGGGCGGAGCTTGCATGTCCGGGACGCGACGAACTTGTTCTGTTGAGGGTTCCCTACCGGGATTTCGACGGTAACGCGCAGACCGGCTCGCTGATCGTCGCAAGAAGCGTCGCAAAAGCGGTCGCAGCCGCCTTTGAGGAAATCTACGACAGCGGGAAATTTCGAATCTATCGAATGTCCCTGATCGATGAATTCGGCGGCGATGACTCAAGGTCGATGGCGGCGAATAATACAAGCGCGTTCAATTGCCGAACGACCGATCGTGGCGCGATGTCGCGACACGCCTATGGAATGGCCGTGGACATCAATCCCGTTCAAAATCCCTATCGGGAAGGAAACCTAACCGAGCCTGAAGCCGGGCGCGCTTATGACGAGCCCTCCGAGCGCAGGAGAGATATCGTCGGGATCATCGTCGACGGCGACGTCGTCACCAGGGCCTTCGCGCGGCGAGGCTGGCGCTGGGGCGGACATTGGAAAAGAAGCATCGACTATCAGCACTTTTCCAACGACGGACACTGACGCGTCAAAGGTTGGGGCGGCGTGAGCGATTGCGCCGGCCTTCTGTCGATCATTTCGATCGGCGAGAGTCCCGCCGAAGCCATCTGCTCCGTCACGACGAGCCGCTTTTATATCGGCAATGTGTGCGGCGACCATTGACGCGTCGGGTCGGGGAGCCAAATGACGCCTATCCAAAACTGAGCGAGCGCAGCAAGCGGCCCAGCGATGGGCTGAGGGCGACTCGCAAAAAATGGAGGATCCGCTATGACTGATCAAAGGCCGTCTGGGGAAAAGGATTGGGAAGTCACGCCCAACACTTACATTTTCGCAGGCGTCGGCGCGGTCATTTTGGGTGGCCTCGCCTATGCGGCCCTCGGCGGCATTCCTAACACCATCGCTGCGGCCGTTGTGGGCGCGCTAGCGGGCGGCAGTTTGGGACTTTTCTTCTAATCAGCGATCGAATCGGCGCGGGCCGGACTTGGGCTCGGCTCGCGCCCCGCTCTCCGACGCTCAGCGCCCCGGCCGGGCACGGCGGGTTTGATCAACGTCGATCTGCCGACAGCGCTGTCATCGTGATGAAAGCGGCTCACCAGGCGTCCTATTTACGGAGCCGCGGCCTAAGAGCCCCCGACCGATGATGCGTTTTTGCGGATCTCTGCGCTGTGGCGCCCCCGCCACAGTCGCGCGGAAAGCGTATGGGGAGGGCCGAATAGCGTGTAAATTGCTTTGACTGTGCAAGGGTTTGCGATTTTCTTACGTTCTATCGCTCCAGGCGCAAGGGATTCAACCCAAGGCGTTTTTTAACCTTAGGAGAAGGTATAATGAATAAGGCGACTTTTGCCGCTTTGGCCTTCGCGCTGACGACAGGGTCGGCCATGGCCGCCGACCTTCCGTACTACAAGGCGCCGCCCCCGCCGCCCCCGCCGCCGATCATGACCTGGACGGGCTTCTATGCCGGTCTCAACTTCGGTGTCGGCTTTTACGCCCAAAATTCATCCAACGCGTGGGGCGTGGGCTTCAACAATCACGGCGGTAGCCGGGCGGGCGTCGTCGGCGGCGGTCAAATTGGCTACAATTACCAGATCACGCCGATGTTCGTCGTCGGCGTCGAGACCGACTTCCAGGGCACCAGCATCGGCTCTGGCGCCGGCGGCAACAGCTTCAACTGGCTCTTTGGCCTCCCTCCGGTAACCACCGCGACTCTGAACTGGTTCGGCACCGTGCGTGGCCGCGTCGGCATCAACCTGCTGAGCCCGCAACTGCTGGTCTATGGCACCGGCGGCTTCGCTTATGGCGAGGTGAAACGCAACGGCTGGTTGAACCAGAACAGCACGGTGCAGACGGGCTGGACCGCCGGCGGCGGCGCCGAGTATATGTTCGTTGCGCTGCCGAACTGGTCGGTCAAGGCCGAGTATCTCTATACGCAGCTCAGCGGCAACAACAACAACGGCTTCAATTTCGGCTTGGGGTTGAACAACGTCAACAACCGCACACGCTTCCACACGATCCGCTTTGGCGTGAACTACCACTTCCACTTCGGCTCTTCGGCGCCGGTGTTGGCGAAATACTGATCGATCGTTCGAGCCAGATGCATCCAGGAAAGCCCAGCCCTCGTGGCTGGGCTTTTTTCTTTCTCAGCGCGTAGATCCTACGCGCGGGCCGCGACACAGTCGGACGTCGCCGATTGGGTCAGGGCGAGGTCATCCGGCGAGTGGGTTTATTCGTGGGTTTGACCGAGCGTCGGGGCGCAGGCGTCAAAGTCTTTATTGCAGGGTGCATCCGGATTGTAGATTGCATAGGCGTAGCTGCAACACGGATGGTGTGTTTTCTTTTCAGCGCCATAGTCCGCGTTGAAGGGGACTTCGATGCCGACGTGTTGATAGTCGCCGTTACGCTTTGGCGGAAGATTCGGTACGGTGTCGGCCGTGTTCACAAGACGGAATGTTTGCACCTTTAAGTTTTCGTAGTAATGCCGAAAGGGTTCTAGCCCCACCATTGGACTTGCGGAATTATAGTGCAAGGCCGCAATATTGTGAGAAGCCGCCAATGGCACAGCAAGTGTGGCAAGCGCCGAGCCGAGGCTGTGACCAGTGATGGTAAGAGGCTTACTGCCGATTGTTTTGAGCTGGGCATCCAGCGCCTCCACAAGCCCGGTGTACACTGCGTACCAGCCTCTTGCGACGAGAATGCCGGGAGGGGGATTGGGCGTCGGCGCGCTATACGCTACCGGTTTGAATTCAATATCTACTTCGAAGTCCTCAAGGCTTTTGCTGCCCCGGAAAACGAGATAAAGACTACCGTCGATCTTGGATTTAACAAGGCATCCGAAAGGTTCAGTGGCTGTTTTTTTAAACTCTAAAGTGAACGTACTCCAGATCATCTGACCAAAAGCGTAGTCTTCCACTTTGAAATCTTTGGTGATCGGGCAAGCGTTCACCGGCCGCCAATCAAAGTCTCGCGGCGAGCCGGCATTTAGCCATTGATCATACATTTGACTGAGCACGTTCACCAGAAACGTGCAAACCTTGAAGGTTTGCTGAGAAGAGTCCCCAAAGGATAGCGGTTGAGATGTTTTGCAGGTCGTAGGGGTCATAATACCCTCCAGAAGAATAGATGACGACGATAATATTTGTGATGACAAGCTGCTGCAGGCCGGCGCCATTGGGCGTTCAATGATTGCGTAAAGGAGGGCCTGAATTTCTCCCCGTTTGGTCGGGCTTTACCGGGAAATACCGGCTTTATCCGCTGAAGCTCTCGGCGCTTTATTGCCGAGCGAGCTATGCGGGCGCACGCCATTATAGCCCTAGCAAGCCTCGCATTCTTGGCGCGTTTCGTCGAGGCTTAAGGAATCAGGTCGCGTTCAGATGCTCCGCCCGGAGTTTTTGTTATGATGCGCGCTGAATAGCGCGCCTTCCAGTGGACCACCGGAGCGTCAACGCATCTTAGCTTTTTTGAGAATATTGGTCGGAGTGAGAGGATTCGAACCTCCGACCCCCTCGTCCCGAACGAGGTGCGCTACCAGGCTGCGCTACACTCCGACAGAAATGGCCGAAGCCGCTTTCGAGGCGTTTTATATCGATAGCCGCATTGCGCCGCAACTGGTTTCAGGCGCCTTGGCCACGGCGCCGCTCAAGCGTGACAAAAGCGAAGTCCGCCTCGTCCTTCGGGCCGCGCGGCGGCGCTTCGCGCGCGATCTCGCGCCAGTCTTTAGGGTCGAGCGCCGGAAAATGCGCGTCGCCAGCGATATCGAGCGCAACCTCCGTCAGTTCGATCACGTCGGTGAGGTCGAGAAAGGCGCGATAGATTTCCTCGCCGCCTGCGATGATGATCTCGTCGACGCCAAGCAGCGCGGCCAGCCGACGCGCCGTCGCCAAGGCCTCCGCCGGACTCGCCGCGACGTGCGCGCCTTCGGCCCTGAAATGGGGATCACGGGTGAGCACGACGCTTTCCCGCCCCGGCAGCGGTCGCCCGATCGATTCGAAAGTGCGCCGTCCCATGATCATCGGCTTGCCCCAGGTGCGCGCCTTGTAGCGCTTGAGGTCGCTCGAGAGCCGCCAGGGAAGGCCGTTGGCGACGCCGATCACGCCATTGCGTCCGCGCGCGACGACCGCGACGATTTTGGGCTCCATCGCCGTCTACACCGCGATCGGCGCGGCGATCGCCGGCCAGGAGTCATAATTTTCGACGCTCAAATGTTCATATCTGAAGTCAAAGAGCGAGCGCACCGAAGGAACGAGCTTGAGGCGGGGCAGGGGCTTTGGCTCGCGTGAGAGCTGAAGCCGCGCCTGCTCGACATGATTGAGATAGAGGTGAACGTCGCCGAAACTGTGGATGAAATCGCCCGGAACGCAGTCCGTGACCTGCGCGACCATATGCGTCAGCAGCGCATAGCTCGCGATATTGAACGGCACGCCGAGGAAAACATCGGCCGAACGCTGGTAGAGCTGGCAGGAGAGGCGCTTCACGCCGTCAATTTCCGCGACATGAAACTGGAACAGGCAATGGCAGGGCGGCAGCGCCATGTCGTCGACCTGCGCGGGATTCCACGCGGAAACGATCAGCCGGCGGGAGAAGGGATTGCGCTTGATCTCTTCGACGACATTGGCGAGCTGGTCGATATCCCTGTCGCCGTCGGGCCAGCGCCGCCATTGCATGCCGTAGATCGGACCGAGGTCGCCGTCTTCATTCGCCCATTCGTCCCAGATGGTGACGCCATTGTCGCGCAGATATTTGACGTTGGTGTCGCCCTGCAGGAACCACAGCAATTCGTGAATCACCGATTTCAGATGCACGCGCTTGGTCGTGACCAGCGGAAAGCCTTGCGAAAGGTCGAAGCGCATCTGGTGGCCAAAGAGCGACAGCGTCCCGACGCCGGTGCGATCGTCCTTGCGCACGCCTTCGCGGAGGATTGTATCCAAAAGGTCGAGATATTGACGCATGTCGCCGGTTTAATCTTTCGGGTTCGGAATGTCTTGCCAGCCCTCGCGAAAGCTGGGGACGGCTTATTTCACCCCATCCCGCAAGGCTGCGCCATGCGACCCTCCCCTCCGAGGGGAGGTTGATGCGCCGCAGCCGTCGGAAAGTGTCAAGAGGCGCAATTTTTGTTGTTGCGATAATTGCCTCGAAGGCTTTATTGTAGTAACAATAAATCAATGCCGATCGAGTTCGATCCCGCCAAGCGCCTCGCCACGCTCCAACATAGAGGATTGGATATGGCGCGGGCGGGCGAAGTCTTCGCCGGCGCGACGCTGACGGTCGAGGACGAGCGCCGCGACTATGGCGAAGACCGGTTCATCTCGATTGGTTTTCTCGACGGCCGAATGGTCGTCCTGGTTTGGACGAGGCGCGGCGGCGCGCGTCGCATCATCTCTCTGAGGAAAGCCAATGACCGCGAACAAGCCATCTACGGTCCCCGATTTCACCGATGACGCCCCGGACCTGTCGGCTCCCGAATGGCGCGAGAAATTCGCCGCCGCTCCTGTCCGCCGCGGCCGCCCGCTCGCGCGAGCGCGCAAGGTTTCGACAACGATCCGGCTCGATCCCGATATCGTGGAGGCCTTCCGCGCGGCGGGCGAGGGCTGGCAATCGCGCATCAACGCCGCGCTGCGCGAGTATCTGGAGAAGCGCGCACGCTCGTGAAGGGGAGGCACGCCGGCGGTTCAGCCGAGTCTCAACCATCACGCCCACGGATTGATGACCGGCGCGCGCGCTTTTTCGAAATCGCCAGTGTCTCGGGTCACGACCGTCAAGCCGTGGAGAAGCGCTGTGGCGGCGATGATGAGATCAGGCTGGGAGAAAGTATATCGCGTCTTGCGCCCTTCTTCGACAAGCAGGCGCCACTTCAACATGACGTCCTCGCTGACCGGCAGCGTCCTTTGTGTGAACAGCGGCCGCACTTTGAGCGTGAGCCAGTCGTGCAATTCGGCCCGACGCGCGGGATCAGGAACAAGCTCGATCCCAAAGCGGATTTCCGCAAAAGTAACCACGCTGACATAGAGCCGATCGAGCGGCTGCGCCGCTACGAATGCGACAACTTTTGCGTTGGGACTCGGACGACGCAGTTCCGAGAGCACATTGGTGTCGAGCAGCCATCCGCTCACAACTCGATCTCGCGCACGGGCATCGCTTCCCGTTTCGGCTCAATGTCGATGTCGCGCGCGGGCGACGCCTGCATCGCGGCGATCAACGAGTCCCCCGTGCGCTCTCCCTCGAGCCGACGAAATTCCTCCGCCGAAACGACGACGACGGCGTCGCGTCCGTGAACCGTCACGTGCTGCGGCCCTTCGCTGCGGACGCGCCGCACCAGTTCGCTGAAGCGCGCCTTGGCGTCCTGAAGGAGCCACCGCCTCGGTGAAGTCGGCTCCTTTTGGGTCGATTTCGAAAATCTAGTCATGCTGACTAGTTTAGCGTAAGACGGCTCGGATGCAAGCAGGTCCGCGAAGGCTGGCGATCGCGCTAAGAGAGTATCTGGAGAAGCGCGCACACGCTGGGAGAGGGCTTGCGCGCCGATTCCCGCGCCCGAGCCTTTGCGGACCCGTCACGCGGCCCTTATATATTGCCTCGCTGGGGGAGCGTCGCTTCCCGACAGATGGGGGATGCATATGTCGCGTTTCTTCGCGCTGAGGCGCGGATCGCTGTTTTCTCTCGCCCTTGCGGCGCTGCTGGCGCTTGCGCCCGCGATCGCCGAAGCGCGCATGGGCGGCGGCGGCAGCTTTGGCAGCCGCGGCTCGCGCAGCTGGTCGGCCCCGCCGTCGACCCGAACGATGCCGGGCCAGGCCTCGCCCTTCGAACGCAGCGTCGCGCCGCGTCCCGCGCCGGGGATGGCTGGGCCGATGTCGCGGCAAGGCGTCTTTGGCGGCGCTTTCGGTCGCGGCATGCTCGGCGGTCTCGCCGGCGGCCTGCTGGGCGCCGGCCTCTTCGGCCTATTGACGGGCCATGGCCTCTTCGGCGGCATGATGGGCTTCATGTCGATCATCGGCCTGCTGTTGCAGATCGCGCTGATCGTCTTCCTGGCCCGCATGGCTTTCAATTGGTGGACGCGTCGCAATGCGAACGCCATGGCTGGGGCGGGTCACCGTCCGAGCCCGGGCTTCACGTCGCCCTTTACCGCGCGCGCGCCTTTCGGCGCGGCTGGCTTCGGCTCCGGCGCTTCTCCGGAAGCGGCGATGGCGACGCCGATCAAGATTGCGGCGGCGGACTTCAACGCCTTCGAACGCCTGCTCGGCGAAGCGCAGGGCGCCTATAGCCGCGAGGATCTTGGCGCGCTGCGCGGCATGTCGACGCCGGAAATGGTCTCCTATTTCGACGACGAATTGGAGGAGAATCGTCGCAAGGGCGTCATCAACCGCGTCTCGGACGTGAAATTGCTTCAGGGCGATCTGTCCGAGGCTTGGCGCGAAGGCGTCGACGAATACGCCACCGTCGCCATGCGCTTCGCGCTCAATGACGTGATCGAGGATCGCGCCACCGGCAAGCCCGCGCCTGGTTCGCCCGGGCCGACGGAGACGTCCGAGGCCTGGACCTTCCGCCGACCGGCGGGCGCCGGGCCGCAGGAGTGGAAAGTGTCGGCGATCCAGCAGGCGGCGTAAGTTCACCATTGGCTGTAATCTTTTTGCCCCTCCCGCAAGGGAGGGGCTTTTTCATTGCCGGTCCAGCGCGACGCAGCGTCTTGACCCTTCGACCGGCGTCCGCAATGTGCGTCGCGCTATAGAATTTGGAACTTTTGAAGCGCACGCCTCCAATGCTGCATGATCTTTCTGCGCTGCCGATCGACGATGTGCTGCCGGCGATCCGCGCGGCGCTTGAGGCGTCGTGCAACCTTGTCGTCGTCGCCCCGCCCGGCGCCGGCAAAACCACGCGCGCGCCGCTCGCGCTGCTCGGCGCGGACTGGGCGAAGGGCGGCAAGCTCATTCTGTTGGAGCCGCGACGTCTCGCCGCCCGCGCGGCGGCGAGCCGCATGGCGGCGACGCTTGGCGAGACCGTTGGCGAAACGATCGGCCTGCGGATGCGCCTCGAATCGAAAATCTCGGCGCGAACGCGCGTCGAGGTCGTCACCGAAGGCGTGTTTGCGCGGATGATCCTCGACGATGCGGCGCTCGAGGGCGTGGCCGGCGTGCTGTTCGACGAATATCACGAACGCTCGCTCGACGCCGATCTCGGCCTCGCGCTGGCGCTCGACGCCCAGGCAGGACTGCGGGAGGATCTGCGGCTCATCGCCATGTCCGCGACGCTCGACGGCGCCCGCGTCGCCGCGCTGATGGGCGCCAGAACGATCGAGAGCCAGGGGCGCGCATTCGGCGTCGAGACGCGTTATCTCGGCCGCGACGCCAATGCGCGCATCGAAGAGTCCATGGCCCGCGCGATCATGCTGGCGCTGCGCGAAGAGCGGGGTTCGATCCTCGCGTTTCTGCCGGGGCAGGGGGAGATCGCGCGCGTCGCCTCGCGTCTCGCCGAGTCGCGCCTGCCGGACGACATCGACGTCGCGCCGCTCTATGGCGCGCTCGATCGCGGCGAGCAGGACCTCGCCATCGCGCCGGCGCGGCCGGGACGCCGAAAAGTCGTGCTCGCCACGTCGATCGCGGAAACCTCGCTCACGATCGAAGGCGTGCGCATCGTCATCGACAGCGGGCTGGCGCGCGTGCAGCGCTTCGAGCCGGATCTCGGATTGTCGCGGCTCGAGACGGTGCGCGCTTCACGCGCCAGCGTCGATCAGCGCCGCGGCCGCGCCGGCCGCACCGAGTCCGGCGTCTGCTATCGCCTGTGGGACGAGCCGCAGACGGCGGCGCTCCCGGCCTTCGCCGCGCCTGAAATTCTCGACGCCGATCTGTCCGGGCTCGCGCTTGATCTCGCGGCCTGGGGGGTGAGCGATCCGGGCCGACTCAAATGGCTCGATCCGCCGCCGGCGCCCGCCTGGAAGGAGGCGGTCGCGCTTGATCGCGAACTCGGGGCGCTCGACGACGACGGTCGGCTTACCGACATGGGCCGCGCCGTACGGGCGCTGCCGCTTGCGCCCAGGTTGGCGCGAATGGTGGTCGAAGCGGCGGGTCACGGCGCGGCGAAGCGCGCCGCCGAACTCGCCATGCTGCTCTCGGAGCGCGGGATCGGCGGCGTCGACGCCGACCTTTCGCATCGGCTCGAGCGCATGCGGAGCGAAAACTCCAAGCGCGCGCGCGACGCCCTGCGCCTCGCGGGGCAATGGGCGCGGCAGGCGATGGCGGCGGCTGATCGATCGCCCCCACCCCAGCCCTCCCCCGCTTACGCGGGAGAGGGAGCAGACCCGGCGCTTCCTGTCGCGAATCGCCGATCGTTAGCGTCCCCTCTCCCGCGAAGCGGGGGAGGGACAGGGAGGGGGCAGCTATCAGACGGCGCGCTGATCGCGCTTGCCTATCCCGATCGCATTGCCAAATCGCGGGGCGCGCGCGGCGAGTTCCTGATGGCGAACGGTCGCGCCGCGATATTGCCAGTCGAAGATGCTCTGTCACGCGCGCCATTTCTCGCCGTCGCTGAACTCACCGGCCGGGCGGCGCAGGCGCGCATCCTCGCGGCTTGCGCGCTCACCGCCGAGGAGGTCGAGGCGATCGCCGGCGACCGCATCGAGACTCGCGACGAAACCGTCTTCGACGCGACGAGCGCGAGCTTGCGGCGTCGCGCCTTCCGGCGTCTGGGGGCGATACGACTCTCCGAGCGCAATCTGGCGGTCGAGCCGTCCGAAGAAAACGCCGGGATGCTCGCGCGCGGCGTCGCTGGCCTTGGCGTGGCGCGGCTGCCGTGGACGAAGACGCAAATGCAGCGGCGCGACCGCGTCGCCTTTCTGCGTCGCGCCGAGGGCGACGAGTGGCCGGACCTCTCTGACGCCGCTCTGGCGGCGCGCGCCGAGGACTGGCTTGCGCCGTTCATTGAGGGGCGCACGTCGCTTGCGGACATTGCGGCCGACGATCTCGAGGCGGCGCTGGCTCCGCTTCTCCCCTATGAGTTGTCGCGCAGGCTCGACGCGGAAGCGCCCTCTCATTTCGAGACGCCTGCCGGGTCGCGCCATGCGCTCGACTATGCGGCCGAGAACGGACCAATCCTCTCGGTGCGCGTGCAAGAGCTTTACGGCCTCTCAAGTCACCCGACTCTTGCGCGCGGACGCGCGCCCTTAACGCTCGAACTGCTCTCGCCGGCGCATCGGCCGATACAGACGACGCGCGATCTGCCGAGCTTTTGGAAGGGCTCATGGAGTGAGGTGAAGAAGGAGATGCGAGGGCGCTACCCGCGCCATCTCTGGCCGGAGGATCCGGCGGTCGCGCAGCCGACGACCCGGGCCAAGCCGCGGGGCTCGTGAGCGCCGCGGCCGAGCGAAGCGCGAAACCTTATGGCGCGCTCGCGGTCGTGGCTCGCGCGGCGTCGCGCGGCAATCGCTCAATCATTACTTTCGCTGTGCCGGTGTTGTTGTCGTAAAAAATTTGTTTGCGACCGTCTAAGGACATGTGCACAGCGTCGTTGACGAAGAGGAAAAATTCTCCCGTGTCGCTCGCAACGAATTCCGACACGAAGGTTTTGCGCGGGAAAGCCGAATTGCAGCTCTTGCCGTCGTAAGAGTAGCTGTCTCGCGCCCAAGCCGCCTTGGCGGCATCCAATTCATCGGCGGGCAGCGGATCGATGCTCAGCGACAGGCCGCCGTCGACACAGGATTTCGCAGCGGGGTGATTCGCGCAAAAAGACTTATGTTCGGCAGTTTCGCTGTAATTCAGCGGGAGCATCGAGCATCGCCGGCCGCGCGGCGATAGAGCGCCGCCGCCGTCGATCGGGACGAGCGGCCACTCTGAATCTCCGCGCGCTCCGATGCGGGCGATAGGATGGAACCAAGCGGCTGAAGGCCAGCGACGCAAGGCGACGCCAGCGGTCTGAATCCAGCCTTTCGCATCAAAGCCGTAAGGATCGGTGAGCATCAGCTGATCCAGCCAGGGATCGTCGCTTTTAGGGTCGATGCTGATCGTCAGGCGATAGACGCCGCCGCGTTCAACTGTCCAGCGGCTCGCCCAGCAGGGATCATTCGTGGCAAATCGTGCAGATGCGCTCGCCACCCATTCGGGAGCCTCTGAATCCACGCAAACGCGACCAGATCCCGCGAGATAATTGAAGCCAATTCGATTGGCGGCGAGAAGCAGGGGCGCAAACACAAAGACAATCGCATAAGCGGCAGGCGCCATCGCGCGGCCGACGCCAAGGACAGATCTTGCCGCAGGCGAATTTCTCACCGCGCGCACTTTTTTCGATAATCCGCTCGGCTCGGGCTCAATGTCCGTCTTGAGTTTGTCGTTCTGGATGTTCCACGCCAGGCGCGCATGATAGCGCGTGGCGTCCTCGTAAGAGTCGCTCTTGTAGCGCAGAAAGAAATAGCCAATCACCAGCGTAAGGCTGAAAAACGGATGATTCAGCGCCGCTTTGACATGGGCATAAAGATAGGAAGGCGTGAAGGACAGGATTGTGTCGCCCATGCCGCGCAGCACATTTTCGAAGCCTGACATGAATCGCGATAATGCGTCGCCAATGGGGCCGAGCACGCGCAGCAGCCACTGGAACGGGAGCGCAATAACTGAAATTTGGCTCCAAACTCCTTCATTAAAGTCGTCAATCGCCGGAGCAATCAACGGAAGCGTGATGACCATGAGGAATAAGACCACGAAAAAATAATAAGCAATTCGGTTCAGCCACACATAGTCACGGGCGATCTCCATCTCGGCCCGGTCGGGGGCGTCGAGGCTCCTCATCGCCCCCTGGGCGATGTCGAGTTCGCGGCCGTCGCTTTGCAGGCGAGCTGGCCCCGAGGCGGAATCCGCTTCGCGAATGAGCGCGTACTCCGCACCAGTCTCGGCGCGCGCGATGGAGCCGTCCGGCATGAACACGTCGGCGCCTTTGGGTCCGCGCGCAGCTATGTCGGCGCTAATTTCGCCAAGCGCCAGCGGCGCGTAATCGCCACTGCCGTCCACGAGCCGTTCAACGACCGTATGGTGGATCGTTGGCCGGCAGTAGGGGTGATTGTCTGGATCCCTCAGCGTCACTTGCCGTGGATCGTAGCGATACAACACAGCCGCGCCGGCTCGAGAGTTGTGCAGCGGTCCGAACGGCGTCGCTATGCTTCTGAATCCGGCCAACGCCGTTGGATGGAAATTGAGCGCTCTGTCGGCCTCAGCGTTCTCAACTTCTCGAATCATCCACACCAGCGGGCAATGCGCCGTCATGTCGTCTGGATAACCGCCGCCGACGTCGGAATGCACGCCAGCGAACCAAACCTCCTCAATGCGTTTGGGCTTCGGCTTTTCTAAATCGTCCTCAGGTTCCTTCAGATCATCCTCAAGAAGCGATACGCGGATTGGATGAAAGGTTCGGCGTTCGTCATCAAGACTCAAGGCCTGACGAACCAGATTTACTTCTTCCCACATCGTATGATCGCCGCCGAACTTGATGGGGAAGACGAAGCGATGGATGACATCGCGCATTTCTTCAATCGGGACGCCATAGGCTTCCACGGTGTCGAACAGTCCCACAAAGTCGATCGAGAGCTTCTCAGGCGCGCGGTCCGAAGCCGCCTTTTTCACGTCAGCATGGCTCGGCTGCCCTCGAAGCTGTTTCCAGACGCCGAAGATGGCGTCTCGCAGCTTGGGCAAACGCAGAAACACCCAGATATTCTTTTTCCGTTCCTTATCCTGCTCGCAAAAGGCCCGCCAGGCGTCCTCCGAATTTCGGACCATCTCCTGATGCGTTACCCGCTTCCGATTGAATTCCGTCGGCAGCAGACCTTGCGTGCGGATCAGATCGATCAACATTCGAACGGTGAACGCGCCGCGGCTGAAGCCGAACATGTAGATTGCTGCGTCAGGCTCCCAATTCCAGGACAGGAAGCGATAAAGCTTGCGCACGTTCGACGGCACGCCCAAGCCGGTCGCGCCATCGAGCATCGCGAGCGGCTTGAACCCCTCGGTGCCGACGCCGGGAATGTAATAAACGACCTGATCTTTGTTTGAGAGGCAGAGCGCCTGGGAAAGCCGATTGATGTTTGAGACTTGCACCAGTCTTCCGTTTCCGGTGCCATCTGCCAAAATAACAATTTTCTTGACCATTTCGAAACCTCGAAAAGATAAAAGCAATTCGTCCCAGCAATGGAAAACCCTACGAGCGCCTTCGGCGTCCGGCAAGCCGAAATTGGCCGCCTTCGGACCCAAATTTGGCGCGGCGCGGATTTTCGCTTAAGTCAAACCCGCCAAGGCGACGCTCGTTAAGCGAAGGACCATTGATGTTTCCCAAGCCCGTCCCGAATTTGCGCCCCAATACATTCGAATATGAAGAGGCGCCGCTCATCAAGTCGACCGGCTTTCGCGAATATGACGCGCGCTGGCTGTTTGGCGCCGACCTCAATTTGATGGGCGTGCAGGCGCTCGGCATGGGCCTTGGCGCGCTGCTGCGCGAATTGGGCGTCGCGCCCGAAATCGTCGTCGGCCACGATTATCGCAGCTATTCTTCATCGATCAAATTGGCGCTGGTGAGCGGTCTCATGGCCGCCGGCGTGCGCGTGCGCGACATCGGCCTGGCGCTGTCGCCGATGGCTTATTTCGCGCAGTTCGATCTCGACGTCGCCGCCGTGGCGATGGTGACGGCCTCGCATAACGACAACGGCTGGACGGGCGTGAAAATGGGCGCGCGGCGGCCCGTGACCTTCGGGCCCGAGGAGATGGGCCGTCTGAAGGAAATCGTTCTCGCCGGCGAATTTCACGAGGCGGAAGGCGGCTCCTACCGCTACATCGAGAATTTCGGCGCGCGTTATATCGACGACCTCACCCGCCGGCCGCCGTTCGCCCGCAAGATGAAGGTCGTCGCCGCCTGCGGCAATGGCACCGCCGGCGCCTTCGCGCCGCAGATGCTGGAGCGCCTCGGCTGCGACGTGATCCCGCTCGACGTCGCGCCCGACTACACGTTCCCGCGCTACAATCCGAACCCTGAAGATTTGCACATGCTGCACGCCATCGCCGACAAGGTGCGCGAGACGGGCGCCTGCGTCGGGCTTGGATTCGACGGCGACGGCGATCGTTGCGGCGTCGTCGACAATCATGGCGACGAGATTTTCGCCGACAAGATCGGCGTCATGCTCGCGCGCGATCTCTCCAAGGTCCATCCGAACGCGTCATTCGTGGTCGACGTGAAGTCGACCGGCCTGTTCGCGACCGACCCCGAACTCGTCGCGCGCGGCGTCGTCACCGAATATTGGAAGACGGGGCATTCCTACATCAAGCGCCGCGTCAGCGAGCGCAAGGCGCTCGCCGGCTTCGAAAAGTCGGGGCACTTCTTTTTCAACGAGCCGATCGGACGCGGCTATGACGACGGGCTGCTCACCGCCGTCCATGTCCTCGAAATGCTCGATCGCAATCCAACGAAGTCGATGGCCGAGCTCTACGCCGAGCTGCCGAAAACCTGGGGCTCGCCGACGATGTCGCCGCATTGCGACGACGAAAAGAAATATGGCGTCATCGAAAAGGTGACGGCGCGCATCGAGGCGATGCGCGCGCAGGGCGAACAGATCATCGGGCAGCCGATCCGCGACGTCGTCACCATCAATGGCGTGCGCGTAACGGTCGCCGACGGCACCTGGGGCCTCGTGCGCGCGTCGTCGAACAAGCCGGAACTCGTCGTCGTCGTCGAGAGCCCGGTGTCGCAGTCGCGCATGAAGGAAATGTTTACGGCGATCGACGCCGTGCTGCGCGAAAATTCCGAGGTCGGCGCCTACAACCAGACGATATAGAGTCGTTGGAGGCGATCGGCTTCTCGACAAATCGGACGAGGCGCCGAAAATGGAACCGATGCTGCGCGGACTCCTCGCCGACGTCCTGACCTTTTTGCGGTTCTATTCGCGCCTTCCGATCGGCGACGGCGCTCCTTCGCGGCTTGATTTCGCGCGCATGGCGCCGGCGTTGCCGATCGCCGGCGCCTTGATCGGCGCCACGGGCGCCGCTGCTTTGCTCGTCGCGCGCATCTGCCATTTTCCTCCGCTCGTCTGCGCGCTCGTCGCTGTCGCGGTCCTCGTGCTCGCCACAGGCGCGCTGCACGAGGACGGACTCGCGGATGTCGCGGACGGGTTCGGCGGCGGCGCGACGCGAGAGTCGAAGCTCGCCATTATGCGCGATAGCCGCGTTGGGACCTATGGCGCCCTGGCGCTGTGTTTCTCGATCCTGCTGCGCGTCGCGGCGCTCGCGTCACTCTTTGAGCGAAGCGTCGCGCTCGGGGCGTTCGCGCTCGTCTTCGCCGGCGCTCTATCGCGCGTCGCCGGACTGGCGCCGATGATGTGGCTTCCGCCAGCGCGCGCCGATGGTCTGGGCGCGACCGTCGCTGCGCCCTCGCGTGAGGTCTGGGTGCGCGCCTGGTTCGCCGCCGCCGGCATTGGCCTTGCGCCCTGGCTCGCCGGCGCCGGCGCAAGCCAGATCGCGGTTGCGATCGTCGCCGCCTTCGCCGTCGCCGCTCTCATCGCCAATCTCGCCAAAAAACAGATCGGGGGCTACACGGGCGATGTGCTCGGCGCCGCGCAGCAGCTCGCCGAGATCGCCATTCTGGCGGCGTTGTCAGCTGTGTGAGTCAGGCGATTTCGGTCGATTAGGCGTCTTCCAAATTCGCCGCTCCGGCAAAGCGCGTCCGAGCGGCGCGCACTTCGCCGACGGCCTCGAGCAGCGTTTCGACTCCGGCGCCAGGCGCAACGGCCTCGAGCGCCAGCCGTCGACGGAACGACCGCGCGCCCGGCATGCCAACAAAAAGCCCGAGAAGATGGCGCGTCATGGCGGCAAGCCGTTCGCCTCTCGCCAACTGTCGCTCGACATAGGGGAGAAAGGCGTCGACGGCCTCGAAGAGGTCTGCCGCCGGCGCCGGCTGTCCAAACAATTCTGGGTCGACATCAAGAAGCAACGCAGGATCGTGATAGGCCGCGCGCCCGATCATCACGCCATCGACGAATTGCAGCTGCTCCTGCATCTCCGCCATCCGCGTCAGGCCGCCATTGATGGCAATGGGAACGTCGGGCAGGGCGCGCTTGAGACGGTGCACCAGCGGATAGTCCAGCGGCGGGACGTCCCTGTTTTCCTTTGGCGAGAGGCCCTTGAGCCAGGCCTTTCGCGCATGCACGAACAGCGCGTCGGCGCCGCTTTCGACGCAGGCTTCCGTAAGCGCGAACAGCGCATGTTCCTCCTGATCGTCGACGCCGATGCGGCATTTCACCGTAACAGGAATTGAGACGACGTCCTTCATCGCCTTGACGCAGTCGCCGACGAGCGCCGGCTCGCGCATGAGACAGGCCCCGAACGCGCCGTTCTGCACGCGATCCGACGGGCAACCAACATTGAGATTGACCTCCGCATAGCCAAACTTTTCGACGATGTTCGCGGCCTTCGCCAGCGCAGCCGGCTCGGCGCCGCCGAGCTGCATGGCGACGGGCTGCTCAAACGGATCGAACGCCATCAGCCGCGCCCGATCGCCATGGATCACCGCGCCCGTCGTGAGCATTTCCGTGTACAGGCGCGCGCGGCGCGACAAGAGACGATGGAAGTATCGGCAGTGCCGATCCGTCCAATCCATCATCGGCGCCACGGAGAATCTAATCTCGTGATTTGTAAGCATTATCAGCTTATTCTCAACGGCAGAGATCGCGTCGTATGCACTCTGTTCTACGCCTCGATACGACAGTTTTCGCGACTTTTCGACTTTCTCAGTGCACACAGAGCGCACACGAAATGGCGACGTTCACGAGGCTCAAGTCTGAATCCTAGCGCGCTCAGGTTCGGCGCAAAGGAAAATATGTCAACGAGTCGTTTCTCCGCCGCCGCAACGCGGAGGAATGGGCGCTGGACGTCGAGCGCTGGAGTGATCGTGGTGAATTCTCCAACCAAACGTGCGCGAAGGAACGCCAAGACGTTCGGCGATCTCGTGCGTCTCCATCGGGAGGACCTTCAGGCTCGTCGCTGCATTCGAAAGTAACACAGGACAAGACATTTCGGAAAAGGCAGGGGCGAATTGTTCCCTACAACGGAAAGTCGGCGCCTTTCGAGGGCAATGCCGTGAATTAAAGATCGAGGATTTGCATTTCGATGATTTGCGACATGAGGGGTAGGAGCCGTCTCTTTGAGGTAGGGTTTGCTATAGAGCAGGTCGCGTTGGTTACAGGTCACAAAGACTTGAAAACGTTGCGAAGGCGCTCATGAGCTTCGTCACCGCGTCAAGCCTCGCCGCATAGGTGATCGGAAAGGCGCTTACAGAAAACGAACATCAATCGCGGACCACTTTCGCGAGGGCGCCTCATATTTCGTTGCAATGCTTACGACTGTTTGCATTATTTCTCTTGCGGCAAAATGCCCTATTGGATTATGCTTATCGTTATGCTCCGCGCGCCCGCGCCAAAAGCCGCTAGGTATATAATATATAAAGAAAAATTGGCTTGTCCGGGCATGAGAACCTCCTAAGTGTAGTTGCGCGTCGACATCTTTTGGGTAGATGCCCATGGGTTTCAAAAAAAATAGCATTGACACGCAGCACGCTATGATTCTGCTGATCGATGATGACTCGGATATGCGCTGGGCCATGCGAAATATCTTGGCGGACGCCGGGTTCAGCGTGGCGGAAGCAGAAGCCGGAGGAGTCGGCCTCGAGATTGCCAGCCGCCGAACGCCGGATACGGTTCTTCTCGACATTCGGATGCCCGGCCTCGGCGGCGAAGAGGTCTTGCGACGGCTGCGGCGACTCGACCCCACTCTGCCGGTCATTATCATCACTGCCCACGGCACGATCTCCGGAGCGGTGAGCGCGGTGCACGATGGCGCTTTTGATTACCTCACCAAGCCGTTCCGCAACGAGCATCTCCTGGACACTGTGCAGCGGGCGGTCGCGCGCAGACATGCCGCTCATTCTGTGGCCACTGGCGTCCGCGCCGCCGTCACCGCGACGATGGGGCAAGGTCCTGCCATCCAGAAGTTGGCCGCGCAGATCGAGGCCGTCATCTCGACCGATTATTCCGTCGTCATCCAAGGGGAGACCGGCACCGGCAAGGAGCTCGTCGCTTGCAGCCTGCATCGGTACGGCCGCCGCGCAGCCCGCCCATTCGTGGTGGTCGATTGCGGCGCCATCTCCGAGGCCTTGACCGACAGCGAATTTTTCGGCCACGAGAAAGGAGCGTTCACCGGCGCCGGCGACCGGCGCCGCGGTTGGTTCGAGGCGGCCGCCAACGGCGGAACTGTCTTCCTAGACGAAATTGGAAATCTCGCTTCGACGGGGCAGAAAGCTTTGCTGCGGACCCTCGAGGAGCGCAAGATTCGCAGAGTAGGCGGAGGCGAGCTGATCGACCTGGACGTGCGCGTCATCGCGGCCAGCAACGACGACCTCAAGGAACACGCCCAGACAGGAGCCTTTCGCGAAGATCTCTTCTTTCGATTGGCCGAATATGTCATCACCGTTCCGCCCTTGCGCTCGCGTCAGGAGGACATCGTATTCCTCACGCAGCGCTTTCTGACGCAAGCGCGCGAGGCCTTGGGGCGGCCGCCGGTTGAAGTCACGTCGTCGGCCCTGGATCTGCTTCGAGCCTATCATTGGCCGGGCAATGTCCGAGAGTTACGCAACGTCATGCGGCGGGCCGCCCTTACCGTGTCAGACACACTGGGCCCTTCCCAGTTCGCGGACAGTCTCGGCCAAGGTGTCGCGCCTGTCGTCCCTGCTCGAGATACGCCGGACGGTTCTACATCGTTGCGTCATCGCGTTCAGCGCCATGTTCGCGCGGTCGAGCGCGACGCCATCGTTGGCGCGCTCGAGCAAGCGAGAGGCAACAAAGCCAAGGCGGCTCGTCTCCTCGGCATAGACTACAAGACCTATCGCATGAAGCTAAAGTTGTTTGAGGGACGCGAGGGAGCAGTCCCCGATGGCCGAAGTTGAATCGTTCCCACTCGCTGGCAGCGACGCCGATTTGCCTTTGGCGGCCGCCGAAGAAGTGATCTGCCTATTCGCCTTCATCGAGTGCGCCGACTCTCTCGAGCCGCCCGATGAACCGCCGGAGCGGCGGCTCATGCTGCACCGTGTAGGAGCTCGTGGCCTTGATTGGCGTCGCGCCGACGGCGGATTATTGCGGCGCTGACGCCGAACGTCGTTTGGCCGATGTCGCCTGGCTCGCGCCTCGCGTTCGTCGCCATGCCGAGATCATGGATTGGGCGATGCGACGATCGCCGGTCTTCCCCGTCCCCTTCGGAACCCTCTATTCGAACATTGCCAGTCTGACGACGTTCATGCGTGCTCACGAAGCGACGATCGCTGATTTCTTCGAGGCCGTCGCGGACAAGGAGGAGTGGGAATTGCGGGCGGTCGCCCAGTTTGACCGCCCAGATATCCTGGACAAATTAGCTTGTAACAAATGGCCGGACTGGCGGGAGCTGCCGAAGGGCGCCCGCTATATGCGTCTCTGCCGGGATCGCGCCGCGCTGGTCGATTTCGGCTGCGCCGAAGCCGCCGCCTTCGTGAGCGACTTCGTCCTGGAGCTGCGGCCGTTGACGGCAGGCATTCGCCTCCAAGACGTCCATCGCCTGCCCGACTCCGAAGGGAGCCGGCCTATCGCCCGTTATGCCCTCCTCGTGCCGCTATCAAATGTCGCCGCGATGCGGACGCGCATAGAGGAGATTGCCGCGGACGCTGCGCGCCGTGATGTCACGGTCACATTGTCTGGCCCCTGGCCACCGTTCAGTTTTCGGCCGGATCTCAAATCACCCCAATAAATGACCATGGTTTTTAAATGACCATGATTTTTCGAGAGGTATTATGTTCCTCGCCACGCTCGATTACGAAAGCTTTTTTCATGCCGTGATGGCGACGATCCCCTCGTCGATTCTGATCCTTGACGAACGCCTCGCCGTCTTATCCGTCAACAACAATTTCCTGGAAAAATCTCGAGGCGTCTTGAGCTCGACGCTCGGCCGCCGCTTGCACGAGATTTTTCCCGCCGCGTTCCAAGACACGGCGCTGGATCACCAGATCCGAGACGTTATCGCCACCGGCAGGACATTGCATCGCCAGCGCATGACCTATCGAGCGCCGGGCGTATCGCTCCGAACATATTCCTATAGCATCTGTCCGCTGCAGCTACAGAGAGGTCGGCGCGGCGCTATCTTAGTAATGGACGACGTGACGGACCTGTTGCAACTGGGAGAGGAAGTGCGGCGGATGCAGCTGCATCTTGCCAGCATCGTGGAGAGCGCAGGGGACCTCATCGTCTCCACGGACCCGCAAGGGGCGATCATGACTTGGAATACTGCGGCGGAGAAATCCACCGGCTACACGCATGTCGAAGTTCGCAACTCCAAGCTCGCGGACCATATAGAAGAACCTCAAAATCAAGATGTCGAAGCGTGCTACCGTGGAATTGCCGAGATCGACGATCGTCGCTCGGTCGAATGGCCGATGCGATGCCGCAATGGAGAAAGCATACCTGTGTCCTGGCGGCTGTCGCGGATGACCGACGACAGCGGCAAGGTTACGGGGGTCGTGGTCGTCGGACGCAATCTCGTCGAGCAGCGCGCCATGGAAGCGCAGATTCACCAAGGCGAGAAGCTTGCCGCGCTTGGCATGGTTATCGGCGGCATCGCCCATGAGATCCGAAATCCATTAGGAGTCAGCTCCGCCGCTGCGCAGCTCATGAAAGGCAGAATTGCCGCGCCGGTTCTACTCGGAGAGTGCATCGACAAGGTTATCGGCGGCATCGATCGGGCGTCTCTCGTCGTTGAAAGCCTCTTGCGTTTTGCGCGGCCGGGGCCGATCAGCGAGACAACCAAGATCAATGTGCTCGATATGCTAAAGAACGCGCTGATGTTCGCTTCTGGCGAGGCCGCGGCGGGAACCGCAATCGAGTGGAAGCTGCCGTTCATAACGGACTCTCTTTATGCCGAGGGCGTGCAGAACCTTCTCGAACTCGTCATCATCAATTTCGTTCTGAACGCCTTCCAAGCGATGCCCAGCGGTGGCAGGTTGACCATCGCCGTTCGGCGCGAAGGGGCCGAGATCATCATCGAAATCAGTGATACGGGCCCGGGGATACCAGAGGCTCATGTTTCGAAAATTTTCGATCCTTTCTTCACGACGCGGTCTGACAGCCGCCGATCCGGGCTCGGCCTTTCCGTGTCTCATTCGATCGTGCGCCAGCACGGTGGCAGCGTGACCGTCCGCAGCTCGCCGCACCAGGGCACAACATTCATCGTGCGTATCCCCGTCGCGCGCGACCGGGATACGCACGCCGAGGAGTTATCCTGATTTGACGGCGGTCGTGACTCCAACCGTGCCTGAAAAGGTCCTCGTCGTCGATGACGACCAAGACATGTGCTGGATTCTCGAGGTCGCGCTAACCGGTTTGGGTTGCGCTGTAACAACCGTCTGCTCGGCGCAAGAGGCTATCGCATCGGTTGCAGTCCATGCCTTTCCGATCGCCTTTGTCGACGCCCGGCTGCCGGATATGGATGGCCTGCGTCTAATCGAGGAGCTGCATAGTTTACGGCCGGCAATGCGAATAATCATGATCTCCGGTTATTATTTCGAAGACGACATACGGATATTGGAAGCTGTGCAGTCGTCTGCGATCGACGGTTTCCTCGCCAAGCCGTTTCAGATCGATGCGATCGTGGCGGCGGTCACGGGAAAGAGCAACGGGAAACATCGCCCATGATACCGGGCGCGCTCGCCCGCATTCTGCACGCGCCGCTGCGAGTTGGAATTGGCGTTGAATTCTCAATCATCTGATTTCGCACAGCTACTTTATTACTTGCGAAAGTGCGTCCGATTGGCATCGCGTTTGCTCCTCACATAGCGGCCGGAAGAATATCGATTCATTCCGGCAAGTTCGCGAAGAGCTCAGAGACGTCATTAAGGAGATACTCATGGCACGCGTACAAAAGTCCACTGACTCGTCGAGCCTCGCCGAAGTCGTCGATCGGATCCTCGACAAAGGCATCGTCATCGATGCGTGGGTCAAGGTTTCGCTTGTGGGAATTGAGCTGATCACGATCGAAGCTCGCGTCGTGGTGGCCTCCGTCGAGACCTACCTCAAATACGCCGAAGCGGTCGGCCTAACAGCCTCCGCCGCAGCGCCCGCGTAACTTACAGCCAATGCTTGCCGGGAGGGTGAGCGGTCCTTGGCTCACGCTTCCGGCGGCGACAGGCCTGAAACGGAGGATTCGACATGGCGAAAGTGGCGGAAGGCATGGCGCGCGTGGCGGACGGCATCACGTCGGGTCGGCAGCAGCGCAGTAAACTGGCGATAGAGATTAAGAACGCGACGAGAAATCGTCGGATCGAAGTCCGCTCATTGCTGCAGCGCTTGAATGCGTCGCGCGTCAGAGCGAGCCACGAGCAAGCGGCGGAAGCCAAGCGGGCAACGAGTGCGCGCCACGGCGAAGTCCAGTCGTTGATGCAAGGATTGAAGACGGCGCGGGGCAGAGCCACTCGCGAATACAGAAGAGAGGCGATTGTCGTAATCAACGGACGGCGCAGCGAGTTGAAGTTGCTTATGGGGCAATTCCGGCGCGTGCGGGTTGCGCGTCGGCAGCACTTCCAGGAACTCGCGGTGGCGCAGCGTGATAAGGCGGCTGTCTTCATGCGTGATCTGACCAATAGCGTCGCCGGCCTTCTCGACAATTTCGCCAAAGATGGTCGCGATCGCGCCGCGGCGATCCGCGAACGTCTCGCAGCTTACGCGTTGGATCGTCATGAAGCGGTCGCCATATGGAATGGAAGCCGGCGACAGGTCGTCCCCCAAGCCGCCCATCGGTCGGCGCCCGAGTCCCCCCCTGCTCAAACAGAATCGTCTGTTCCGCGGAGTCCATCCGCTCCCGCGCATGATATCGCCGCTGCGCAAGCGCCGGACACGGCTACTCGGTCAGGAAAGCGTCCGTTCGGCGGTTGGGGCCATAAAGGCTCGAGCGATCGTCATGGAAAGGATGAGAAATGAGCGCTGTCGCCGCCTTTCCAAGCCGTGATCCGATCGCCGATGAATCTTCTGGTGACGATCATGGCTCCATCGCTCTGGGCCCGAGCAATGCATTCGTGACCTCTCCGGCTGTCCAGGACATCACGGAACGAGCCCTCGCTTATCTCGAAGCGGGCTATGCGGTTCATTTCTCTGGGCCAGCCGGCACAGGGAAGACGACTCTCGCTTTCCATGTCGCCGCGCAGCTTGGTCGACCGGCCATCTTGCTTCATGGCGATCACGAGTTCGGTAGCTCCGACCTGATCGGGCGCGAGAGCGGCTATCACAAGTCGCGCGTCGTGGATAACTACATCGCGTCCGTCGTCAAGCTCGAAGAGGAAGGGCGCGCCCTCTGGATCGACAACCGCATCACGACAGCTTGCCGGCTCGGCCATTCGATCATTTACGACGAATTCAACCGCAGCAAGCCGGAGGCCAACAACCCCTTCCTGAGCATCTTGTCGGAAGGTGTCCTCAATGTTCCTGGCTTACATGGTCGAGGCGAAGGTTACGTCAACGTCCATCCCCGGTTTCGAGCGATATTTACCTCGAACCCGGCCGAGTATGCGGGCGTTTACCGTACCCAAGACGCGCTGTTGGATCGTATGATCACGCTCCCTCTCGACCATTATGACCGTGAGACAGAGGTCGCCATCGCGGCCAGTAAATCCGGCCTTGATATGGCGCGCGCCGCGCGAGTGGTCGATTTGGTGAGGCTGTGCCGCTCGGAGGGCGAGGATCCTCATCATCCAACTCTGCGGGCTTCGATCGCCATTGCACGGGTGCTCGCCGCGCGTGGCGGCGAAGCGAGCTTGCGCAACTCCGTCTTTGTTTGGTCGAGCCGGGACATCCTCAGCCAGACGTCGAAGCCTGGAAAGAGCGAAGGCGCGATCTCGTCTGCTTTCGTCGATTTTCTTCTTCGGCGGTTGGAGAGCGTGGGCGACGCTGCGCCGCTCAATTAGGGGACGATGACAATGGCGCTTGAAAGACGGCCATCACGGGGACTTGCCGAGCTACGAACGCTGACCGGGCGTTCGGATACGCAGATTCCCGCTCACAAAGCTTATCTCCGTATCAGCTTTCTCGAGCTAGAGCGCGCGCGGCGAACACAAGAATTGCGGACTTGCAGAGATCGCTCCGACATAATCCGCGACCGGTTTCGTGAGATCGACGCTGAAATTGCCAGCATTCACGCGAGTCTCGACGGGACTGCTCCTCGAGCACAGGCAGTCCAGGCGCCGCATCGGTCGCCCGTCGGACGTCGGCCAGCGACGCGACATTTTCAAATCAACTACTGAGACGCCTGAACGGCGACTCACGACCTGAATGCCGGGGGACAAAACAAATGGTGCAGAAAAGTGAAAAAGCCGAACATGCGGCGCCTCATCAAAAGACACCGATCGTCAAGACACCGCCGCTTTTAACGCCGGAGTCTGCGGTGGCGCCCATTGGCAGGCTGTCGGCGGCTCGCGCCGCGGTGGAGCGGTTTCTTTCGACCGAACTGGGCGCGCAGGAAGTCCGCATCACCAAGATCGTCCCCGTCGACCGCGGCTCGGAGGGATGGTCCGCTGAAGCCGAAATTCTCGTGCCGAATCTAGAGGTCAAGATGCTCGGCCTCCCGCTGACCCAAGAAGTTCTCGAACGGGAGCACTACACGCTCGAACTCGACGCGGATTTGACTGTCTGGTCGTACGAGAACGTCAGGCCGGAGGACGGCTAAGGCATGACCATCTCCAGTCGGATCGAACATACAATCTATCCGTTCATATCCAGCATGATCCTGGTTGAAAAGTCCGCAACTTTTCGAAGGTCATGGTCTTAGAAAACCAACAGGCGGGTCCGGCCCGCGGGAGGGTGGTTCATGGGCCTTTACGTCTATGCGGTCGGCAGATCCGACGATGGCGAATTGCCGCCGCTGCACGGCGTCTTCGACCGGCCCGCCTATCGGCTCGATGTGGGCTCCCTTTACGCAGTCGTGAGCGAGTGCCCAGTCGGCGCGGTGCGCGCCGAACGCCGTAACATCGCCGCGACGCAACGTGTGCTCGCCGCTCTCAACGCCAAGTTCGATCTCTTGCCGATGGCGTTTGGCACTATAACGAAATCGAAAGACGATCTCCGCCTTTTCCTCGATGAGCATCACGAGACTCTTACAGCGCAGCTGCAACGCATCTCTGGCGCAATTGAAATGAGTCTGCGTTTGAGCCTTGAGGTTCCCGATCCGATCGCCTACGTCGTCGAACGCACGCCGGCGCTGAAGGCGGCGCGGGAACGAACTTTTCACAGCCGCCGAGCGCCCTCGTACGACGACAGAATCCGCCTTGGCCAGATGGTCAACGACGCGCTGCGGCAGTACCGCGATGCGCGAACCTCGCAGGTCATGGCGGTGGTTGGAGCGTCCTGCGCCGAACTCATCGCATTGCCGGTTCGCGGCGAGAAGGAGATTGCGAACCTTGCGGCGCTCGTGTCTCGCTCCGATCTCGATCGGTTCGAAGCGGCCGTCCATGAATCGGCGGCGCAGACTGACGAAGACATCGCCTTCAATATCGGCGGTCCATGGCTGCCGCATAATTTCGTGCAGTTCGATCCAAGCGACCGATAGATCGCGCATCGTCGCGGTCTATCTGGGAGAACGAGGCAATGTTCATCCTCGATGATCTGTTAGCGGCCACGTCGAATGTTGTGGTCTCCATTTTGCGGAAAATTCTGACCGTCAGACACGGCAGCGCGGTTCGAAAAGCACGACTGAGAAAGCATACATCGGCGCCATCGATCGGCGGAGGACAAGATCATGATCATCATCGACAGCCTGTTGGCGGCGCCGCTACGCGGTCTAATGTTCGTTCTCGAGAAGATCGATGAAGCTGTCCAGAAGGAGATCGAGGCGGAGGAGCAGGCGGTCATGGCTGATCTATCGGCGCTCCACCGCGCGCTCGACAGCGGAGCGATGACAGAAGCGGAATTCGACGTGCGCGAACAGAAATTGCTGGACCGGCTCGATCGTCTGCATTCGGAGGGTGGAAGCGATGCCCACGGCGATGCCAGTTCCTGACTTTGGCCCGTCCAACGCGGCGCCGCCATATCGCGATCATTTGTCGCTGGCGGATGCGCTCGATCGAATCCTCCAACGCGGCGTGTCGGTGCAAGGCAACCTGACCATCGGGCTGGCGGACGTCGACCTGTTGTTCCTCGATCTGCGACTGCTGTTGGGTTCGGTTGACGTGATCTGGCCAGATGGCGCTCCGCCCGTCCCCGCGGTCTGTCCGCGGACGCCCCCATCGCCCCCGCCCCCATCGCCCCCGCCGCCCCCGTCGTCGGAGACACCCGCTGCTCGGCCCGAAATCGGATCGTGCGACGTCGCGCTGGGGAGAGTCGATGGCCGCCCGCCGATCGCCCGGAATGACCGCCGAAGCGCGGACGGGTCATCGCCGGCGCAAGGCCTCGTCCGACTCGTGCTCACCCTCGTGAAATTGCTTCATGAGGTGCTCGAACGTCAGGCCGTGCGGCGTATGGAGGCAGGGCGGCTCACGGACGCGCAGATCGATAATGTCGGAATGGCGCTCATCGCTCAAGCCGAGGAAATCTTGCGCTTGCAGCGGCAGTTCGGCTTTTCCGACAAGGATATCTCCCTCGATCTCGGCGTTCCCGACGGCGCGCTATGAAAGGTATCGCTATGCCTCCCGCCAAGTCCATGACGCATTCTGTCGAGAGCACGAACCTCGCCGATTTGCTCGAGCGCATTCTCGACAAAGGGGTCGTCGTCGCCGGCGATATATCGATCAAGCTCGTCGAGGTCGAACTGTTGACGATTCAACTGCGCCTGGTGATCTGCTCGGTCGATAAGGCGCGCGAACTCGGCCTCGATTGGTGGAACCATACCGGACGTCCAGACCGCCTGGCGTCCGAGCGCAATGCGGCGCTGGAGGCGATGGATGAACGATTGGGACGGATCGAGCAGGCGCTGGGCGCCGTCGTGGCGGCGCCATTCGAACGCGGGAGTACGGCTCATGAGTAAGAAAGACCCGAGTGATAAGGATGACGTCACTGGCGCCGCAGGCTTCGAAAAGATAGCGCGCGGGCTTTCCGACCTTTTCAATGTCCTCGCCGATTTCGACCAGCTTCCACGCCGCGGCCGGCACGAGAAGGATGGGCGGGTGATGGAATATTCCTTCGGAACGCGCACGCTAGGCGAAGCGGCGGCGGAGAAGCGGGCCTCGGAGGAGAGGCCGACGCGCTCAGAAACGCCGCCGCAAAGAGCGGCTAAGCGAAGCTCGCTCGAGGTCCTCGAGCCCGTCACGGACATATTCGACGAACCGGGCGAAATGGTGCTGCTCTTTGAATTGCCTGGCGTTGATCGCAAAGATGTTCGCTGTGTCCTCGATGGCGATATCCTGCTGCTCGAGGCGAAGGCGGGCGAAAGACTTTACCGCAAGGAAACTCTCATCGAAGAAAAACTCGCCGCGGGTTCGCCACATCTCAATCTGCGCAACGGCGTTCTCGAGGTTCGGTTGAACAAGCAAACGTAGCGTCCCCCGGTCGCGGTGTGGCTGGGAACGGAGCAACCTGCGAGATGGCGCGATTGATATATGTTCCGGTGGTTCACAGCACGGCGGAGATGGGCTCCGCCGCGCCAGGCTACAAGGCGGCGTTCGTCGCTCGTTATGGCGAGAGCAAATGGGTGGAGCGATCCGCTGAATTCGACGCTATTTGGGGCGCTATCGCCGACGCGATCAAGACGCTCGGGTTCGATCTCAAGCACGTCAAACTCTATCAGGACAGCCTGCCGGTCTGCGGCCGAGAGAATGATTTGGTGCGGGACTTGGCGTCCCAGGGGAGTCGCAATCACCAGCTCCTCGAGAGTCTCGTGCGCGAAGGCGCCACACTCGTCGGCACCGAGTCGCCGGCTCTGCTTCTCGATGAATATAAGCTGTTGCAGTCGCCCGAGCGTACGGAGGCGCAGGCTGCGGCTCTCCTGGAGGCGCGCGACCGATTCATCGCCGAGAAAATCGACTCGACGCTTCGCGATGATGAGGACGCCATACTGTTCATAGGCGCTCTACATAAAGTCACGAAGTTTCTACCTCAGCGCATCAAGGTCGAATATTTGGCGGTGCGAGGCCAGTAGCGACGGTCGATGACCACAAGTGGAGAGATCGATGTCCGACGAAGCACCCGACAATGGCGAGATGTTGCGGCTGACAGTCGTCGAGGCGCGGCGCGACGACATAGGACGCGGGATCGTCCGGATCGATCCCGAAACTTTGCGGAAGATCGGCGCTTCGCCTGGCGACGTGCTGGAGATCGAAGGTCGCGCGAAGACCGTCGCGAAGGCGATGCCGACCTTTAAGGATCAAAGGGGGCAACAGATCATTCAGCTCGACGGCGTCGGTCGCACCAATGCAGGCGTGGCGCTTGGCCAGAAGGCTCTGATCAAAAAGGTTTCTCATGCCGTCGCTCGGCGCGTGGTCGTGGCTCCGTTGGGCGCTGGCGCCTTGCATGAGGACGAAATCGAACACACGGCGCGCCGCCTCGACGGGCTCGCCGTGAGAACCGGCGACCGCGTGCGAATCGCCCTGTTCGGAGGAAATCATCGAGATTTTAATGTGATGCGGACAGAACCCGACGGGCCGGTCATGATCCATCCCGACACCCTGCTCGCGGTCGAAGGCGCCCGTGGCGGCGAGCAGAAACGAGCGGCTTCCGAGGCCGAGGACATCGTCACCTATGACGATCTCGGCGGAATGGAGCGTGAAGTCGCGAAGATTCGCGAAATGATCGAGCTGCCGCTGTCGCATCCGGAGATTTTCGAGCGTCTGGGCATGACGCCGCCGAAAGGGGTCCTGCTGCATGGGCTGCCCGGCTGCGGCAAGACACTGCTCGCGCGCGCGGTGGCGCATGAGTCCAATGCTGCGTTCATCTACGTCAGCGGACCCGAGATCATTCAGAAATTCTATGGCGAGAGCGAAGCTCAATTACGTAAGATTTTCGACGATGCGCGGCGGCGCGCGCCCTGCATCATCTTCTTCGACGAGATCGACTCGCTCGCTCCCAAGCGAGAACGCGTCGAAGGCGAGGTCGAGAAGCGCGTCGTCGCACAGCTTCTCGCCTCGATGGACGGCCTCAAGAGCCGTGGCGACGTGATCGTGATGGCGGCGACCAACCGTTTAAACAGCATCGATCCGGCCTTGCGGCGCCCCGGTCGTTTCGACCGCGAGATCGCCATCGGCATCCCCAACGAGCATGCTCGGCGGGAGATATTGGAGATCTATGCGCGCGGTATGCCGCTCGCCGAAGGCATTGACCTCGCTGACCTGGCGGAGACGACACATGGATTCACCGGCGCTGATCTGAACGCGCTTTGCCGCGAGGCCGCCATGGCGGCGCTGCGTCGCCAACTTCCAGAGCTGTCGCTCGACTCGGGGCCGGTTCCCTATGAGGCGCTGATGGCTATGGACGTCAAAATGTCGGACTTCACAGAGGGGCTGAGCGAGGTGACGCCGTCGGGGCTACGCGAAGTCTCCGTCGAAGTGCCAAACGTGCGATGGGAGGACGTGGGCGGCCTCGAGCCTATCAAGGCCACCCTGCGGGAAGCGATCGCTTGGCCATTGAGCCAACCGCTGTTGTTTGAAAAAATCGGGCTGCAGCCACCGCGCGGGATCTTGCTCTATGGCCCGCCAGGAAATGGCAAGACGCTTCTGGTGAAGGCATTGTCCACCCAGAGCAATCTCAACTTCATTTCGATAAAGGGCCCGGAGCTCCTGTCGAAATATGTCGGCGAATCCGAGCAGGGCGTGCGCGAACTCTTCACGCGGGCGCGCCATGCGGCGCCATGCATCATCTTCCTGGACGAAGTCGACGCCCTGGCGCCGAAGCGGGGCTTCGACGGCCGCTCGCCGGTTACCGATCGGGTCGTGAGCCAATTGTTGACTGAGCTCGACGGCGTTGAAGCGCTGGGGAACGTCTGGGTGATCGCCGCCACGAACCGGCTGGATATGATCGACGATGCGCTCCTACGTCCAGGTCGGCTCGACTTTCACCTTGAGGTGACGCGCCCAGATCGCGATGCGCGCGCCGCGATTCTGGGGGTCCATCTGCGCAAGAGACCTGTGGACGAGCGGATCGATCTCGCGGCCTTAGCCGACCTGACGGAGGGAATGTCCGCCGCCGAGATTCGCTTCCTTTGCGATCGCGCCGCCTTGAACGCGATCCGCCGCATCTTTCCCGCAACGCACGGAGGAGTGGTCGACATTGGCTCGCTACTCATCGAACAACGCGACTTCGATGACGCGCTCGCAGCGGAGGCCGGCGCTTCGGAACGGCCGTCGCAGCCAAAGGCAGTTGTTATGTAGCGCCGTGTGACTTCGGCGGCTCGACCGAAGTCCTGACAAAGGAGAACGATATGCAATCTGAACAATCCTTATCGTACGGAACCCGTTGGCAAGAACGCCGATTGGACACCGTTCGCCAAAGCCTCGATCACCTATTGGCTATGGCGCACCGCTACCGCAGCGAAGGAAGTCTGTGGCAAGCGCAGGAGATGTATTGGCGGTTGTCGGAAGACCATGCCGAGACAGCTCAAGCGTTGGAGGCGCAAGAGAGCCTGCTGGAACTGGCCGAGGCCTATGAACGCGACGACGCGCGACATGCCGCGCGCGCTGTTTATGAGCGTCTAAGCGACTTGGATGAGATAGTGTACTGCCGCGAAGTGAGGTCTTTGCGGCCGAACGCTCATTCCCTGGAGTGATGGCGTCATAGACGGAGTCGGACGTTCGTGCGGCCAAGTATCGTCGAGGGATGACCCTGCGCGCTCGGCCGCGCGATGGCTGGAGGCGTCGATGGGCTCGGTCGATCTGAATCACGTCATGGACGAAATCATCCCCCGGGGGGATTCAGGAACACAGGCGTTAACGCCGGCGCGCCAGTCTGCACGCGGCAGCGATGACGCCACCGCCGCGCTGGAGCTGGTGTCGGAAACAGCGGCGGCGATCAGAGAACTCGAGAAACAATCGGCTCAAGCGGTGGCGCGCGCTCACGCCGTCGCCAATGCGCTGAAGGAAAAGTTGGAACGCGCTGAGACCCGCTCCGAGCGCGCCGAGGCGGCGCTCCGCCAAGCCGAGGCCGAAGTCGAAGACCTCATTGCCGCCATTGTGCAGACGCGCAGCGATCTTGAGATGCTGCAATCACAAACTGCCGCCAAGGAAGCAGAGTTGGAGGCATCCGAACAGCGCGCGAAAGATGCCGAATGTCGCGCGGAGAACGCCGACGCCGCTATTCAAAGAATCATGGACGCGATCCGCACCCAGCTTCCTGTATAATTGGAGGTCGCCGCAGCGCAAGCTGTGGTTGCTTCCTGAGATCTTATTGGGTTCGGAAATGCCCCCGGCGCGGGCCGTTCGGTTCTTGAGATATGTAGCTCACGCTGGCGAGACTGCATGAGCAGTAAGAGTCCGTTTGAGAAACGTGTTCACTGAGTGCATGTGATCGACTTCGTCCCCGGCTCCGAACCTTACGAGAGCCTGATCGAGCTAGGCTTCGGCGCCGCTGGCGATCATGCGCGGATGGTGGCCACGCTTCACCCCCACCTCGACCCACATTGGACAAAGATGTCCGTCGAGGGCTTCAGCAGCCAGCTCACGAAGCTCGACAGGCGGTTCGGTTGGGCGGGGCAATAGCGCGACTGGAATCGCCTTCGGGGCGCAAAGACTGACTCCGGTGAGATGATCCTGCGGCGCGCCCGCTCAGGCCGCGCAACTTTGCCTCACTGATATCAAGACGAGTTTTGGCGCAGCCAGGGGACCTCCCCCGCAGAAGGGGTTGGCCGCGACCTCAAGCCGCGGCGTCCAATCGCCGCTCGATCCACCTTGACACTCTCTACGCACGCCACTCCACCCGGAAACGCTTCGCGTTTCCCCGCACGACGAGGTGGATGACGTGGCCAAGAGGAGCGTGGACACGAGAAAATCCCATTAACTTAGCTTGGCGTCGCCCATAGGGTTGCGGGCCTTCCCCTCCTTCGCCATATCGGGCGAAGGAGGAGAGGACATGGAACCACCCAATCGGCCTTGTGAGCTCGCCTTGCGCCTGCACGCGCTCGACAGCGAAGATCTTTCGCTGCTCTCGGCGCATCTGCAGGACGCCCTGGTGCGCGTCGGCGACATCGCCTTTCTTGCCGACAAGCGCCGGTTCGCCCTGGTTGGGTCGCGTTTCGACTGGGCCGCAGAACTGGACGGCCGGCTGGAGCGCTGCCGCTGCGGCCTGCATTTCGAGGGCGTGCAGCGGGTGCGCTGCCAGCGTATCTGCCGCGACCAGCCCGACGCGATCCTCGAACTCCTGGCGGTCACCTTCGAGCCCGACCCTGAACCCCCGTCAGGAGTCATCCGGCTCTTTTTCGCCGGGGGCGCGTCGATCGCGCTCGACGTCGAATGCGTCGAGGCGCAACTTTGCGACGTGGGTCCGCGCTGGAAGGTCGCCGCCCGGCCGAACCATGATTTCAGCGGCGAACTTGACGAGCACGCTCCCCGAGGGCCATGACAGCCGGACTTCCCGGCTGGAGAGGATCATGACCCTGCGTTTGGACGCTGCGGCGCCCGATTTCGAACAGCGTTTCGCGTCGCTGCTCGCCATGAAGCGTGAGGCGTCGCAGGATGTCGACGATACGGTCCGCGGCATCATCGAGGACGTCGTCGCCCGCGGCGACGCGGCGCTTGTCGACTATTCCAAACGCTTCGACCGGGTCGACCTTGAGGCGACCGGCATCGCCGTCTCCCGCGAGGAGGTCGCGGCGGCGGAAGCCAAATGTTCCGCCGAGCAGCTCGCGGCCCTCGATCTGGCGCTCGAGCGCATCACCGCCTTCCACGAGCGGCAGAAGCCGCAGGATTTGCGCTTTCGGGACGCCGCCGGCGTCGAACTCGGCTGGCGCTGGACCCCGCTCGACTCGGTGGGCCTCTATGTGCCCGGCGGCACCGCCGCCTATCCGTCTTCCGTGCTGATGAATGTCGTGCCGGCGAAGGTCGCCGGCGTAAAGCGCATCGTCATGGTGGTTCCGACGCCTGGCGGCCATGTGGAGCCGCTGGTGCTCGCCGCCGCCAAGCGTTCCGGCATTGACGAGATCTACCGCGTCGGCGGCGCGCAAGCCGTGGCGGCGCTGGCCTATGGCACGAAGACGATTGCGCCCGTCGTCAAGATCGTCGGGCCGGGCAACGCCTGGGTGGCGGCGGCGAAACGCCGGGTCTTCGGCCATGTCGGCATCGACATGATCGCCGGCCCTTCTGAAGTGCTGATCCTCGCCGACGCGACAGCCAATCCCGACTGGATCGCAGCCGATTTGCTTGCGCAGGCCGAGCATGACGAATCCGCGCAGTCGATTCTCATCACTGACGACGCGGCGCTTGCCGACGCGGTCGTCGCCGCTGTCGAACGGCATCTCTCGACGCTTTCGCGCAAGGAGATCGCCGGCGCCTCCTGGCGCGACTATGGCGCGACGATCGTTGTGAAGACGCTCGCCGACGCGCTTCCGCTCGCCGACCGCATCGCCGCCGAACATCTCGAGATCATCAGCGAAGACGCCGAGGACCTCGCCGCGCGCGTCTCCAACGCCGGCGCCATCTTCATCGGCGCCTATACGCCCGAAGCCGTCGGCGATTATGTCGGCGGCTCGAACCATGTGCTGCCGACGGCGCGCTCGGCGCGCTTCTCGTCGGGTCTGAGCGTGCTCGACTTCGTCAAGCGCACGTCGATCCTGAAATGCGACGCGGACTCGCTGCGCGCCATCGGCGCGGCCGCGGTGACGCTCGGCGACGCCGAAGGCTTGCAGGCCCATGCGCGTTCGGTGTCGATCCGCCTCAATCAGCTCGAGGCGTGAGGGTGGAGTCAAACGAGTCGAAGCGGCTGATCTCCGTCACGCTCGACGAAAACTCGATCGGCCGCGGCTCGGCGGATCAGGAGCATGAGCGCGCCATCGCGATCTACGATCTCATCGAGGAAAACAGTTTCGCGCTGATTGGCCATCATGGCGGACCTTATGAGCTGCTGATCTCACTCGTCGACGCCAAACTGGTTTTTAAGATTTGCGACGCGGAGGGCGTCTGCCTCGTCACGCACATTCTCTCGCTGACGCCGTTCAGACGCATTCTCAAAGATTATTTCATGATCTGCGAAAGCTATTACGCGGCGATCCGGCATGCGACCCCAAGCAGGATCGAGGCGATCGACATGGGGCGTCGCGGCCTCCATAACGAAGGCGCGCAGCTTCTCCTCGAACGCTTGAAAGGCAAGATCGACACCGATCAGGATACGGCGCGCCGCATCTTCACGCTGATCACGGCGCTGCACTGGAAGGGCTGAGCGTCACGCTCGGTCGTCAATGATGAGAGCGCTGCGCGGCGCAGCGTTCGGCGCCGTCACATTGTCATCATGGAATAATCCGCATGGGCAAAAGTAATTCGGATCATTTCGCCGAGCTGCGGCTGTCGATGGAAGCTGAAGGCGGCGAACTGCTCCGCGCCTTCGTTCGCGAAGCGTCGCTGGTCGAAGGGGTCCCGCCGATGACCGCGAGCCTGATCGCCGCCGACGCCGCGCAAACATGGCAGATTCTTTGCGGGTCGCGCACGACCGCGGAGCGCGCGGCGGTTCTTCTGTCCTCTTCCAAAGGCGAGGCGCGCGCACGGATTCTGCTCAACGGCCATTCCCGTTTTTCCACCGTCGTTGGTTCGCTCAGCGCGCAGGTGCGGCGAGATGCGGGATTATCTTACCGGGAACGCGGCGTCGACGGATGGGAGATCACGATCCATCGCGGTTTCGAACCCTCTCGCGAAGCGGCGGAACATAACGAAGAGCCGATCGCCGAAGCCGCAGAGACGACCGAAACGGTGCGGATCGACGTGCCTCAGCAGAGCGATTCAGCGGCGATCGCGCGCTGTTTCCTGGCGGTCTACGGACACAATTACGTTCACCGGGAAGTCTTTTCCCCGCACCGCTATTGGCGGAAGGTCGAAAGCGGAGAGCTCATTCCGGTCGTGACACGCGATGCGCGCGGCGAGGTCATCGGGCATGTCGCGCTCGAGCGCGAGCCCGGCGCGACGATCGCCGAACGCGGCGAAGCGGTCGTGCTTCCGTCCTACCGGGGACGCCATCTCTTGGAGCGCATGACCGAGCGGCTGACGGACGAAGCGGCGAAACTCGGGCTCGTCGGGATCTACGCCGAGCCGGTTACGACTCATACATTCTCACAGCGCAACGACGAGCGGGCCGGCATGCCGACATGCGCGATCCTGCTCGGCGCGGCGCCCGAAACCTCGCATTCGAAGGATTTGCCTGTGCCGACGGCCGGACAGCGCCAGAGTTTTCTGCTGACGTTCCGCTTCCTGGAAGCCGGGCGGGCATGCGAGATCGTCGCGCCTCCGGCGTATCGCGACGTCATGACGACGACATACGGCCGTCTCGGCGTCGGCGTTTCTCTACATGAGAGCGGAACGCCAACAGAGACTCGGTCGATGACGAGCGTGATGGTCAACCCATGGGGCTATGGCAGGATTCGCTTCGAGATGATCGGATCGAACGCCAGCATCGAATTGAGCCAGGCGGTGAGCGACGTCAGCGGCCTCGGCGCGCGCGCCGTGCAGCTTTCCGCGCATGTCGACGACCCGGGCTTGCCGCTCCTGGTTGAGAGCGCGCGCCGCCAGGGATTTTTCTATTGCGGGCTGGCGCCGGCCTTCTCCGAAGGCCGAGATCTGCTGCTGATGCAGCATGTGAGCGAGCCGCTCGACATCAATGAACTGCAATTGTTCACGGAGCAGACGAAGGAGCTTGCGGCGTTCATTGAACGAGACCGTCAGTCGGCGCAGAGCCAGCGATGAGAATGCGTGAGCAACGTGGCGCGCCCCCAATCCGTTCTTTTCGCCTGCACGCTGAACACTGTGCGATCGCCGATGGCGGAGGCGATCGCACGGTATTATTTCGGCCGCGAAACCTATTTCGCTTCCGCTGGTCTGAAGCGCGGCGCCCCTGACCCTTTCGCCATAGCGGCAATGGACGAGATCGGCGTCGACATTTCAGCACATAAGCCGCACACGTTCGAAGATCTCGAAGATTCGAATTTCGATCTGATCGTGACGCTGTCGCCCGAGGCGCATCACAAGGCGCTGGAGTTTACGCGCACGATGGCCGTCGACGTCGTCTACTGGCCGACGCCCGACGCGACCGCCGCGCAGGGCTCGCGCGAGGCCATTCTCGACGCCTATCGCGACGTGCGCGAGCGGCTGACGGGGCGGATCAAGGATCTGCTCGGACACGGGCCGTCGCTGAGCGGATGATGACGTGTCTGGCGGCTTCCGCCATGTCATTCCCGACGCGCGAAGCGCGATCGGAATCCAGCGTTGCGACGCGGAGAGGATTTTGCTCTGGATTCCCGGTCAGGCCTTCGGCCGGGAATGACAACCGGTTGCGTATAGAAAACTTAAAGAGACTTCTTCATCTGCGCGCAGAAGCGCTGCGCAAGGCCGATCAGCGCGTGGTCCGAGCCGCGCCGGCCGATGAAAGAGAGCGCAACCGGCGCATCGCTCGTCGGAAGGGGAATGCTGATCTGCGGCAGGCCAAAGAAGCTCGCGATGAGAAACAGGCGCATCATCTGATAGCGCTTGGCGTCGAGCGTTTCCTCGCTTTCGGTGAGCAGCGGCGCGCGAAACGGCGCCGTCGGCGACACGAGGAAGCCTTGCGAACCGAGGAGCGCGTCGATTTTTTTGCGCGCCTCCTCGCGGAAACTTTCAGCGGCTTTCTTTTGGTCGGCCGTGACCTTCGCCGCATAGGCGAAACGCTGCTCGACGCCCTTGCCGAAAGTGGGACTGTTCGCCGAAATCCACGCGCCATGCGAGGCCCAGGCCTCGAAAGCCTGCATGTTTCGGAAATGTCCGAGCGCCGCCTTGAAGAAGTCGTCGCCGAGGGTCGCTTCGCGCCAGGGCCCGGACGCCTTCAGAGCGTCGATGGGATCAGCCGCCGCCGAAGCGAAATCCATCCCGACTCCCGAGAAGGCGTCGGTGAGCAGCACGGCTTCTTTGAGTTCGGCGTTCTCCGCGTTTTGCGGCAACAAAGCCTCGCCGACAGAGGCCATGACGCCGATGTCGCGGGCGAACCAGCCGATGGCGTCGAAGGACGGCGCTAGCGGAATGATTCCATCCATCGCAACTGCGCCATGCGACGCGCGGAAGCCAAAAACCCCGCAAAACGCCGCCGGCGCGCGGCAGGAGCCGGCGGTGTCGGTGCCGATGGCGAAATTGACGAGGCCGGCGGCGACAGCGACCGCCGAGCCTGAAGACGAGCCGCCGGGGTGGCGATTTTGCGCGGCCGGATTGATCGGCGTGCCGTAATGCGGATTGGCGCCGAGAAGGCTATAGGCCATCTCGTCCATTTGCGTCTTGCCGACGAGCCGCGCGCCGGCATCGAGCAATCGATCGACGACAGGCGCATCGCGCTCGGCAGGGGCGTGGGTCGCCGCCCATTTCGGATGGCCGTTGGTCGAGACGTTTCCCGCGACGTCGATGTTCTCCTTGACGACGAAGCTCGCGCCGGACAGGCGTCCCGGCGTTTCCGTGCTCCGGTTGAGAACGACGGACAGCGCGCCGAGATCGTCCTTCATCGCGGCATCCTTCCTTCCAGCGGGTCTAGCATAGGCGGGCGCGGCGGGAATCCAAATAGCGCCTGATGGGCGCGACTATACTGAAGAATGTGGCGAGACAAAATGCAGACGCCGCGGGGAGACTGCTGTTGCGCCATTCGCAGGCTTACGCCAGATTGTCCGCTGCGGCGCGCGACCATTGGAGACGCAACATGGATGAGTTCGGCGGGGGCTTTATACGCAACGTCATGATTGGCTTTGCGCTGGCTTTGGCCTTTTCCATCATCTACGTCTGGTACACGCGATAGGGGAACCGTCGCGCGCTCGGGGACGGTCGCGCGGCGTCAGAATATCAGCGGCTTGGCGATCATCAGCCATATGATTGTCATAACGGCGCCGAACGCCGGAAAGCCGAAAGCGAACCACCACCAGAAAAATCGATGGTAGATCTGCGGTAGCGGCTGGTTCGCCGCTGCCGAGGCTTGCGCGATATCGCGGATGCGCATCTGCATCCACACGACAGGCAACCAGAAGGCGCCGGTCAAAAGATACAGCGCGATTGAGAGCGCGATCCAGCCTTCGGTGAGCGAATAGCCGGCCAGCCAGGTGAGCGCGACGCCGGTGATGGGCTGAACCACCACGGCGGAAGCGGTAAAGACGAAGTCCGCGATCACAACGATACGCGCCACCCCGGCGATGACCGGCACGGAGCGGGAGAAATGCGCCATCAGCATGAAGAACGCGATTCCGGCGCCGGTGCCCAGCAAAACTGCGGCGCCGACGATGTGAATGTATTTGAGGAGGAGATAAATCACCGGTCGTCGACGATCGCCAGAGAAACGACGTTCAGCACCATCACAGACCAAATTTTGAGCATTGGTCCCAGCGGGTCCCGCCAGAGTCGCGGCACGAGGATGGTGCCGAGGATGAGGTAAACGAACGACAGGATGAGCGCGGCGACAAGCGCAATTTTCGATGTGCGGCGAAAGGCGATGGCTATCCCGATGATGAGATCGGAAGACGCGCCGGCGATCACGGCCAGCGGCACGATTGGGCCCGACAGTCCACCCTCGTACAAAAGCCCGAGCCCAATGTCCCATCCCGGCCCGAAAGAAACCAAGGCGGTCGAAATCCAGAACAGCGCCGTAACGGCGAAAATGAGCGGCTTGAGCGCGTAGATGCGCGCAAACCATTTTTCGCGCACGTCGGCGGGCTCGGCCATCAGCGCCGCTTCAAGAGCTTGCGGTTTGATTCCCGTCATGTTTGTCCATGGCGTGGGATCGCCGACGGCGCCGCGGACCATTTCCTGTTTTGCGATGCTGCGGATCGGCGTGCGCCAGCCCAGCCAGGCGAGGAAATCGCCGAGGCGGTACATCCAGTCGATCAGCCAGTCGGGGACGTCGACGAGCTGGGCAGGACGCGATCCGAGCCATTGGCGATAGATCGCGACGACCTCGTTGAAGGTCAGGCGCCGCGGTCCGACGATCTCCAGCTCCACACGGGCGGGGGCGGACGGCTCCAGAAAAAAAAGCGCGGTCGCCACGACGTCATCGAGCTGGACGATCTGCAGTTCCCCCGCGTCCTTGAAGCGGGGAAGGATCGGCAACGCCGCCAGCCCACGAAACAACGCGCTTCCGCCGTAAGCGCGGCGTCCGACGACGACCGAGGGACGAAGAATGACCCAATCGAGATCGATCGCTTTTAAGGCGGCGTCGCCCTCCGCCTTGCTCCTCGAGAATTCGCTCGGCGTCTGCCGGTCGACGCCGACGGCGGAGAAGTGAACGACGCGCTTGACGCCAGCCTGTTCGCAAGCGGCGAACAGCGTCGCCGGGCCTCTGTGATGTGCCGCGTCGGTGGAATCGGACCCGCTTCCGCCAAGAACGCCGGCGCAATTGATGACCGCATCAACGCCTTCAAGATGCGAAAGCCATTGTTGGGGCGAGTCTACAACTCTCAAATCTAGCGACACCCATTGCGCCTCAGGAAATTGCCGTCGGACATTGGCGCGTCGCGAAACGGCGACCACCGAATGACCGGCTGAGAGGAGCTTGGCAAGGATGCTCGATCCGATGAGGCCCGTCGCGCCGAGGACAAGAATTTTCATGGGTAGGCCTCGACTATTGCGCGGACGATCTTGCGGCGAGCGGAACGAAGCGGCCGTGATTTGCGCGCAAGCCGCGCAAGAGTTCTTCCATAAGGCAAAATCGCGAACAGCAGCGCTGCGACAACAGCGCCTATGATGTAGGCCAAGGGCAGTGGATTGGCTTTAAGCGCGATATCAAAGCGCGGCGCTTCATCTCCGAGTCCAAAAAGGGCCAGGAACTGCGGCCAATGCCTGGCCGAGATCATCAGCACGGCCGTCAGCGGCAACAGTTCGAGGTAGCTGTGAACGTGCTGCTCAATGGGCGTGATTTTCCGCAACGTAACCGCATAGCTCAAATCCCAAAGCGTCGTCGCCTCGTGAACGAAGAACATCACGATCATAAAGGCGATCACGAGCGCGTTGACCTCCAGCAAGAGGACCGCGAGAAAAGGACCGCCGACTTCAGCAAACAGCAGCAGATGAATGACCGATTCCTTCGCGCCTGAGGTTATTTCGATGTTGGTGGCGCGGTGACACAGCCAATCGGCGAAACCCGCCATCAGCCAGACAGGCACGACAAAATACATCAGCAAGAGTAATGTCGGATCCTGTTCCATCCTCATCCGCTCTCAAGGCTTGTATTCCTGCAGCGGCGCGAAAGCGGGGCCATTGAGCGCTTCGCCGTCCGGCGCAAATTGAGATCCATGACAGGGGCAGTCCCAGCATCGCTCGAAGGCGTTCCAATGCACGAGACAGCCAAGGTGAGAGCAGACAGCTGAACGCAAGAACAGCTTCCCGTCTTCATTGCGGAAGGCGGCGACCTTGCTCAATCCGCTGCGAACGATCGCGCCTTCGCCGGGCTTCAACTGATCCCATGAATCGATCTCGCCGGGCGTGACATATTCGGCGAAGTTTTTGGGCGCGGCGAGATTCTCGCTCAAATATTCGCCGATCGCGCTGATTGGCTTGCGAGCCGGGTCATAGGTCTCGGTCCAGCGATTTGCGCCCGTCAGGATCAGGTCCTTGATGATCAATCCGGCGAGCGCGCCATGGGTCATCCCTTGCCCTGAATCACCCGTCGCGACGAAAACGCGTTCGCTTCCGGGATCGCGCCCAATGAAGGCGACGCCGTCGACAGGTTCGAGCACCTGGCCGGACCAGCGGCGCAGCTCTTTGCCCAGCGGCGGCAACAATCGGCGCATCCAATCCTCGAGCGCCACAAAGCGGCGATCTGCGTCGTTCGCTTCGCCCGAGCGATGATCCTCGCCCCCCACGATCAATATGTCGAGGCCGTCTTCGCCGGGCTGCAGTCGCACATAATGATAAGGATCGAGCGTGTCCCAATAGAGCGCGTCGGGAAGCGCGCCCGAGGGCAATTCGAACGCCATGGCGTAAGTGCGGTAAGGCGCCTGCTTCGTATGAATGGCGAAGCGATCGCTGATCGGCGCGTTCGTGGCGACGACGGCGTAGTCGGCGCGCACAGCCCGGCCGTCTGAGGTCGCCACGCGAACCCCACCATCTTCGTCCTCGACAGCAACTACCGTCGTGTTTGCGTAAAAATTGCCGCCAGCCTTGGCAATTGCCCGCGCAAGACCATGCAAATATTTGAGCGGATGAACGCGCGCCTGGTTGGGATAGCGGAGCGCTGGCGCGCTTTCATGACCGACAAAAGGCGCGCCCATCTGCTTGATGACCGGCAGCCCCGCCTTATTTGCCGCGTTGAATTCGCGCTCGAGCGATGCTGTGTCTTCTTCCTTCGCCGCAAAGAGATAGCCGTCGACCCGCCGAAAGTCGCAGTCGAAATTGAGCGTTTGTTGCAGGCTCTCGATGCGATCAATGGCGGCTTGCTGGCTTTCGCGCCAGGCGCTTGCGATTTCTTCGCCGCGCAATCGGATAAGTTCGTCAAATCCGTCGTCGCTTCCCGAAGCGAGATGCGCAGTGGTGCGCGCCGTCATTCCCTTACCGATCGGTCCGCGATCGAGAACAATAACCTTTTTGCCCGCGGTCGCGAGTTCATATGCGACCGACATCCCCGCGATGCCGGAGCCAATAACGACAACGTCGGCGCGTTCGTCATTGAGGAGAGCGCCGGCCCGCTCGATGACCGGCTGGTCCGTCCAATAGGACCGACTTCTTTCGGAAGCGACATTCATCGGATATTCGACGCTCTGCAAGGGGTGTGATCGGCGGCTGCAGACTAAAACGAACGCGCAGGCACAGTGTTCCATCACGCCCTTAGTCGCTGGGGAAGGGCATTCGCGTAACAGTCAGGAGAAGACGCGGAGCCTTCCCTCTAACGCACCATCCGATAAATCACGCCGAATAAAGTGGCGTTGACCGTCGCCAACATAAAGACGATCAGTAACGTCTCAGCTACTCGACTATGCCGTGACGACATTGACGCCTCACGCAAAGATTGCAAAGCGGCAAACTAGTTAGAGCGGCTGCGCGAAGCGACAATCCAAAATGCGCTTCTTATTTCGAATGGCGCCGTCCAGAGCCCCAAGCTCAACGATTGTTCTCACACACTTGCGATAGGCGCACGATGCCTACGCGCTCTCGGAACATGCGGACGGGCGGCCGGTTATCGCCATAGGACGCGTCGGCGCATCCTTCTGCTTCAAAAAAAGAGCGAGGCGGCCATGAGCGGCACAGTTGGCGATTTCTTTGTCCGCCGGCTGCACGAATGGGGCGTGCGGCGCATTTTCGGCTATCCGGGCGATGGCATCAACGGCGTGCTCGGGGCATTGTAGCGCGGCGCCGCTCATCTCATCACCGGCCTCTATGACGCCAAATGCGGTCACATGCCCGTTCTCGCGATCTCCGGCCAAGCGCCGCGAGCGGCGCGACGAGCCGTGCTGTTTCTGCATCACTGCCGAGAAAAAGATGGATGAGAGAATAACGCGCCATTTCATCGGCTTGCTGAAAAGCAAATTTGACGCATACTGTCAGTGACGTTCCCGCAGGGTGCGGTTAAGCCGGTGATGGCGCGTTCGCGCTCGACTCGGCGTGACCCTTCGCAGTGATGGCCCATGTTTGCTGCGGAGTCTGCAGTTGTCATTTCGTTCAGCCTTTGTCTGCTTTCTGACTGCAGTATTTGCGGTGCCGCCTTCGTTCACCGCACTGGCGCAAACCGCGCTTCCCACAATCCAAGTTGGCGCGCATCGGGCCGCCCCGGCGGCACGCTCCCATGCGTCCGTGCCGGGACGACCCGTCCATGCGCCGCCGCAACCGCCGCGCGCGTCGCCAATTGTCGCCGCGATCGCTCGCCCCGCGCCGCCCGCGGGCCCGACGCCGCCGCCAATCACCGCCTCGAGCGAGAAATTCTTCACCGGCAAGGAGGTCAACGCGCTTCCCTTCGCGCGCCCCGGCGACGCGCTGGAGATCGTGCCCGGACTCGTCGTCACCCAGCACAGCGGCGAAGGCAAGGCGAACCAGTATTTCCTGCGCGGCTTCAATCTCGACCACGGCACCGATCTGGCGCTCTATCTCGACGGCATGCCGCTCAATATGCGCACCCATGGCCATGCCCAGGGCTACGCCGACAGCAATTTCCTGATCCCCGAACTCCTGTCCTACGTCCTCGCCCGCAAAGGGCCGTATGACGCGCAAGACGGCGACTTCTCGTCGGCGGGTTCGATCTACATGCAATACAAAGACACGATCGACAAAGGCTTCTTCCAGCTCACCGGCGGCAGCTTCGGCTACGCCAGGGCTCTCGCCGCCGCCCCGTACCGAGATTTCGCCGGCGGCTCCGCCTATGGCGCGGTCGAAGCGCAATATTACAACGGACCCTGGGAGCGCGGCGACAATATGCGGCGCCTCAACAGCGTGTTGCGCTGGTCGCGCGGCACGCAGGACGACGGCGCCTCCGTGACCTTCATGGGCTATGCCAACAAATGGTATGGAACGGACCAAATTCCGCGTCGCGCGGTCAGCG
>NZ_JADNQY010000011.1:0-55221 GCF_015709545.1 Methylocystis sp. H4A
CTCTATGACACGCTCAGCAACAACGCGGTCGGCGAAGGCAGCATCGGCGTCTGGAGCGACACGGCCGTGCGCTGGACGCCCTGGCTGAAGACTGTCGCGGGGGCGCGGTTCGACTATTACAACGCCGCCGTAAGCTCCCGCCAGACGCTATTGGACGCGCCCAAACTCGCGGCGAGCACCGGCCTGCCGGCGTTCCTTCTCACGGGACCGTTCAATCAGGGCGTCAAGAATGCGTCGCTGTTCAGCCCGAAGCTCTCGATCATCGTCGGCCCCTTCTACAAGACGGAATTCTACGCCAATTACGGCGAAGGCTTCCATTCGACCGACGCGCGGGGCGCGGTGCTGCGAGTCTCCACAGCAGAACTTGCCGACAATGACGGCTTCGTTCAGGCCGCTTCGATTCCGCTGCTGGTGAAATCACGCGGCGCCGAGATCGGCGCCCGCACCAAATTCATCGAAGGGCTCGATTCCAGCATCAGCCTGTTCTGGCTCAATCTCGAATCGGAAAACCAGTTCGTCGGCGACAGCGGCACGACCATCTTCGGTCGCCCCAGTCGCAGATATGGCCTCGAATTCGCCAACAAATACGCCCCGAATTCCTGGATCAGATTTGACGGCGACGTGGCGCTCGTGCAGGCGCGCTACCGCGGCGTCGACGTTGCGCAGACCTTGGCGTGGCTCGATTTGATGACGCCTGACGCCTTGCCTTATGGGACATTCTTGGGCAATGCGCCCGGCAATTATCTGTCGAACGCCATAGCGGTGACGGCGATGGGCGGATTGGAGCTCGGCGAGGCGACCGGTTGGTTCGGCGCGCTGAAGTATCGCTACTTCGGGGCCAGGGCGCTCACCGAGGACGGCTATTTCAATTCGCCAGCCACCGGCACGTTGAACGCACGACTGGGCTATCGATGGGCGGATGGCTGGCGATTGCAGTTCGACGCCTTCAATGTTTTCAACTCTCGCTCCGACCAGATCACATTTGCATATGGCTCGCTCCTGCCGAGCGACCCTCTTTACGCGCAATGCGTCGCAGGCGTCGCTCCCGCCCAGGTTTGCGGCGTCGGCGTCATGGACCGCCATCTCAAGCCGCTCGAGCCCGCAGCCGTGCGCGTGACATTGGCTGGGCCGCTCAATTTCGACGCTTCGCTCGTCGGTGCGTTTGATCGCGCGGCGCTTTTCTCGCGGCTGCCGAACTGACTATCGCTTGTCCCGCCTCCACGCGAGTCGCGCGAATCCTCATGGCTGTCTCAGATATGTGGCTGGCGCCTAAAGCTTGTGGTTCCGCCGGTTCGCGTCCCTGTTCGGTCGTGATCGGCGAAGCATATGAGCCGCCGGCGAGCGCCGACAATTTAAAGACGCCGGCAGAACCGCCCTCCCAATACCGCTCGAGCCCTTTCGCCATCGCGGTCACGCACTACCTAGCACAGCGTGCAAACAGGCCGAACGATACGAACAAGCCCAGCGATTTGCCCAATTGATAGGAGAGCATCATGGATAGACGCTCATTCCTGCGCGCTTCGATCGGTTCTTCGATAGCGGCGCTTGTCATTCCTGGCGCCGCGCTAGCCGAGGATCATATTGCCGAGGCCATAGCCCAGATCAACAAGGCGATCCCCTATGGCGAAGAGCCGGCCCATAGCTCCTCCTTCGTCCAGCACATTGACAACGCGATCGATCATGCCGTGATGGCGCAAAGGGCGCACGCCAATCGGCATGTCAAAAGGGCGATCGGCTATCTGCGCCGCGCGCGCAAGGTCGCCTATGGGACTCATTTGCTGAGGTATTCACGTCGAGGCGCCTCACTCGCGAAGAAAGCGCTGGCGCAACTTCAGGCGGCCGGATGAGCCTGACTTCGAAGGGAAACCAGATTTTTGGTCGGAGTGGCGGGATTCGAACCCACGACCCCTTGTCCCCCAGACAAGTGCGCTAACCGGGCTGCGCTACACTCCGACTGGCGCCCTTATAGTGAGGCCGCGCGGCGCTGGCAACGCCTGGTTCGCTATCGCTTGGTCAGTCTGAGCAGGCGCTTGCATTCCTCGATTTCGGCCAGAACCTCGCGCAGAATTTGCGCCTCCCGCGCCGCGAGCGGGCGTGGTTCGCCGCGGGCCGAAGACGCCGCATCAGGCTCGCTAAGTTCGACGGGCGGCGCCGCGTCCTGAGCTTCGAGCCCTGCAAAAACTGGATTTTGCGCGCGCAGAACGGCGCGTTCGTCGGCCGAGAGGGCGGCGTCCGTCTCGTCTTCGTCTCGCGCTGACCCGATTCGTCCCTCGCTCACGCCTGGACGGAAAGGGGAGGGAGTCCCGGGCAGGTCCGCTTGGCGTCGCCCCGCGCCCGCCAGGACCGCCTCGACGCCAGCCTCCTTGAGGATGCGCTGCACACCCTTGATCGTATAGCCTTCGTCGTAGAGCAGGCGGCGGATCGCGATCACGAGTTCGATGTCGCGCTCCCGGTAAAAGCGCCGCCCGCCGGCGCGCTTAAGAGGATTGATCTGCTTGAAACGGGTTTCCCAGAAGCGCAGCACATGCGCGGGAAGGTCGAGGCTCGCCGCGACCTCGCCGATCGTGCGCATCGCTTCATCGCTTTTGCCCGACACCTGATCCCTCGACTCAAGCCGCGCTATTCTAACATCCGAAGCGGCGCAGTTTTCAGCCAAATTGGCCCGACCTGCCAGAGACGGCCGCCGGGTGTGGACAAGCGAGGGCCGCATCCCTTAACTGGCCGCCGTCATCCGCCTCCCAACCCTCGGCGTGTCATGGAAGATTGGCTGCATTTTCCCCAACCGGTCCCAGCGATCAGACACCACGCGACCGAGGCGAACGCCCGGGCGGTGCGCAACTGGCTGTGGCTCGTCGCGGGTCTGGTCTTTCTGATGGTCATCGTCGGCGGCGCGACCCGGTTGACCGAATCGGGCCTATCGATCGTGCAGTGGAAGCCTGTCACCGGCGTGCTGCCGCCGCTGTCCCAGCAAGAGTGGCAGGAGGCATTCGAGGCATACAAGCAGATTCCGCAGTATAGGGAACTGTTCCCGGACATGGATGTCGCCGGGTTCAAATATATTTACGCCTGGGAATGGGCGCATCGTCTTCTCGGGCGGGTGATCGGCGTGGTTTTCGCCGTCCCGCTCATATGGTTTTGGGCGACCGGCCGCCTGCCGCGTTCGGCGAAGCCGAAGCTTGTCGGCATTCTCGCGCTCGGGGCGCTTCAGGGCGGCGTCGGCTGGTGGATGGTCGCATCCGGCCTCGTCAACCGCATCGAGGTGGCGCAGGAGCGCCTCGCGATTCACCTGCTGCTCGCCGCGCTGATCTTCTCCGCATGCCTATGGGTGGCCGGCGGCCTCGGGCCGCGCGCCGTCTCTCTCGTGCATGAGGGGGCAGGTCGGCTGAAGGCGGTCGCGCTGACGATCCTGGCTTTTGTGTTTCTGCAGATTTTCGTCGGCGGCCTCGTCGCTGGATTGCGGGCGGGCCTCGTCAACAACACTTGGCCGCTGATGGACGGCGTCTTCATTCCTCCGGCCGACGTTTTGTGGCGATTGGAGCCTTTCTGGACCAATCTCGTCGACAATCCGATCACCGTCCAATTCTTCCACCGCATGATCGCCTATCTGATCTTCGCTCTGGCGCTCGGGCATCTTCTGGACGCGTGGATGAACGCGGAAGGGCGCGCGCGGCGCGGCGCAGCAATTCTGTTTGGCCATGTGCTCATGCAGATCGCGCTTGGCGTTGCGACGTTGGTGCTCGTCGAGCCGCCTTTCGCCGGTTCGCCGCATCTCGCGCTGGCGCTCGCGCATCAGGCGATCGGCATGGCGGTGTTGGCGGTCGCGACGCTACAGGCGCGACGGCTTGTTCAAGACGTGATCACGAACTGAGGCGGTTGGCGTGCAGAATATTGCGATCCTTAATCTTCCCGGGCCAGAATTTCTCAATGTCTTCGGCCTCGTCGTCATCCTCGTGCTGGCGACCACTTACCTTTGCATTCGGCTCGCGGATCGCACCGATCGCCGTCCGCCGCCGCCCGTGCCGCAGAACCCCGACGCGATGGAGGTCGCCTTCCTGCAGGGCGGCGTCAATCAGGTCATCCGAACGCTGATCTACGATCTTGCGCAGCGCGGCTTCGTCGTCCTCGCCGCGGAGGATCACGTCATTCCCACAGAGAAGCAGCCGGAGCCGGGCGAACTCAACGCCATGGAGACGCGTCTGCTCGAAGCCGTGCAGGCGAAGCCGAAGGCGCATGCGCTGTTCGAAGATCGCGGCTTGCGGCGCTGGCTGCTGGAACAGCTCGCGCCGCTGCGCGCCAAACTCGCCGCAGAGGAGCTGATCAAGCCCAAGTCCGTGAAGATCTGGCGCCGGCGCGTGCAGGTCGGCGGAACGCTGATCATCGTCGGTCTGGCGCTTGCCAAGATCTATGTGGAATGGACAACAGGCGCTGTGAATGTCGCCTATCTGGTCTTTCTCGCAGCTGCGTCGGTCGCGTCGCTTTTTGCGCTTGCCTATGTGCTGACCAGAACCCATGCGAGCCGTCGCGGGCACGCCTATCTCGACGCGATGCGGCTCGCCTATGGCGGCCGTCTGAAGGAGGCCGTCGATCACATCGGATCGCCCGGACCCGAAGCGCGCGCATTCCACGGCGCCGCGCTGTTTCTCATCGGCCTTTATGGATTCGCGCCGCTCAAAGGCACGACGGAGGCGATGTTCGCCGAAGCCTTCAGTCGCGGCTCGGGAAGCGATGGCTCCGATTGCGGAACAAGCTGCGGCGGCAGTTGCGGCGACGGCGGAGCGAGCGATGGTGGCGTCCGCGATTGACGCGCCGGCCCTCGGGTCCGGACTTGGCTATCGTCCGCAGTTTCGCGCCGATCTCTTCGCCCGACGCGAGGATGTCGATTTCATCGAGATCATCGCTGATCATTATCTCGACGCATCGAAAGAAAAGCTCGCTGAACTCGAGCTTTTAAGAGCGCATTTTCCGCTCGTCGCGCATGGTCTCGATCTCTCGATCGGAAGCGCGGATGGCGTCGATTCATGCTATCTCGATAAAATCGCCGCGCTGATCGAACGCATCGATCCGCCCTGGTGGAGCGAACATCTTTGCTTCACGCGCGCGGGCGGAATCAGCATCGGCCATCTTGCATCTCTGCCTTATACGCGGGAAGCGGTCGACGTCGTCGCGCGCAATGTCGAAGTTGTGCGCAGGCGCATCAAGACGCCGCTGATCTTGGAAAACATCACTTGCGTGGTGCGCATTCCAGGCGGCGAAATGGACGAAGCTGAATTTTTGTGGCGTACGCTCGAAGCGACTGGATGCGGTTGGCTGTGCGACGTCGCCAACATGCATGTGAATGCGACGAATTTCGGCGTCGATCTCGAACGCGACTTCGAGCGCTGGCCATGGGACAGGCTCGTGCAAATCCACTACGCCGGCGGACGCCAGCGAGACGGCCTGCTGATCGACAGCCATGACGCCGCGACGAGCGATGCGGTTTGGCGGCTCTATGATCGCGTTGTCGCCCGCGCGCCGGTCAAGGCCGTCATTCTCGAACGCGACGAGAAAATGCCGCCGTTTGGCGAACTCATCGATGAAGTGGCGCGCGCGCGACGAACGCTCGTGGAGAACGGGCGATGGCGTTAGCGCAGACGCAGGCGCTGCTCGCGCGCCTGTTCACCGACGATGATCTGCGGCGGGAATTCTTCGAAGCGCCGATCGCCGTGGCGATGCGTTTCGGCTTGAGTATGCATGACACGGAGCGCCTCGCCGGAATTGACAGGCGCGAAACGGAAGTCTTTGCGCAGAGCCTGATCGGCAAACGCGCGCTTTATGCGCGCAGGGCGCTGCCGCTCACGGCGCGCGCATTGGGCGAGCGATTCGATGCGCTTTTCCGCCAGGCGATCCGCAGCGCTGCACGAGAGGCGACAAATCGCTCGGACGCTGCGGCGCTCACTGCATTTCTCGATAGGCGTGTCGCAAAGTGCGAACTGGAGCCGCCCTGGGTCGCCGACCTCGCGCGTTTCGAATTGGCCTTCATCGATGCCGGGCGTTCCGGCGCGGCGCTTTTTTTCCGAGCGTTTGACTTCGATGTCGCATCGGTCGCACACGCTCTCGCCAGAGGCGAAGAGATCAGCGCCGGTCGCCGAAAAACGCTTGGTGTTTGGGCGCGCGCGCCGCGAGGCAGGCTGCGTTGGCGGCTGTTTCGGCCCTAAACCCTGCGCAAAATTTCCGGCATTTCGGCGTGGCGTCGCTCGGCGACGACGTCAACCATGCGCTCGGCGCCGCGATCCCGCGCTTCCTGGCTTTGCGCCTTGGCCAAGTCTTCGCTGGCCTCCTTGAACTGCGTTTCGGCCTCTTCGAGTTGCCCGCGCAGTTCCGTGATTGACGCAACAATGTTGTCGCGTCGCGTGCGCGCCGCCCGCGCATAGGTCGGATAAGCGAAATGATTGGGATCGTCGATGTTGGCGCGCCGCTCTTCCTGACCGATCTCACGGTCGAGCTCATTGGCCATGCGCGTGAATTCGCCGATCATTGCATTCAATTGGATGACGCGCCGACGTTTTTCCTCGGCCTGGAACCGTTTGAGACGGACAAGCGTATCCCGCGACTTCATGCGACAAGCTCCATTACGCAACTTATGCGAAACAAATCCTTAACTCCGCGAGACAAGGCTTAATATGCCCTGTGGAAGTTGCTCGTTTGTTACCGAAATCGAATTTTTGAATTCTTCGCGTCTGTGTGTCTTCGGCGCACTATCTCAAGCGAGCGGCGCTTTGGAGGCCCAAGCTATGCGAAATCTTGCTGCAGTTCTTGCGGGCGCGGCCATAAGCCTCGCAGCTCCCATCGCCGTAATGGCGGAAGCTCCAGGCTTCGTGTTCTCGCAAGATAAACTCGAATGGAAGGCGGGTCCGGCAGAACTGCCGAGGGGCGCGGAAGTCGCGATGCTCTTCGGCGATCCGACGCAGGGCGGGCCTTACATTCTGAGAATGCGCGCGCCCAAAGGATATAAAATTGGCGCGCATAAGCACAGCGGCATGGAAACGATGACGGTGCTGTCGGGGACCGTTCGTTACGGCCAGGGAGCTAAGCTCGATCCAAGCGCCGAGAAGACGCTTTCCGCCGGCGGCTTTGCGGCGGCGCCCGCGGAAGCGGGCCATTGGGTCAATTTCGAAGACGACACGGTGATACAAGTCACCGGCGTCGGGCCCTGGAACATCACCAATCTCGATCCGCGCGACGATCCTCGCGCGGCTCAGCGCTAAGGCTAGGCGGGCTCCTTGGCGCGCGGCGTCGACGCCGCGGCGCCGCCATAGCGGCGGTAGATAAAGTCGGGCGCCGTGATGTGCGATTCGACTTCCGCGTAAGCGGCGAAGCGCGCATGGTCCGGCGAGAGGTGGCAGGCGGGGTCCGTCGCCGCGGCGTCGCCGGCGATTGCGAACGCCTGACAGCGGCAGCCGCCGAAATCGATTTCGCGGCGCTCGCAAGAACGACAGGGCTCCTTCATCCAGTCCGTGCCGCGGAAAGCGTTGAAGGCCGCGCCATGTCGCCAGATGTCGCCGAGCGGCCTCTCGCGCACATTGTCGAAGGTGAGTCCCGGCAAGGTCTGCGCGGCGTGGCAGGGCAGGGCTTTGCCGGATGGCGTCACCGCCATGATTGATCGGCCCCAGCCGCCCGTGCAGGCCTTCGGCCGCGTCGCGTAATGATCGTGGATGACGAAATCGAAATTGAGCACGCCGGCGAGACGCTTCTTCGCTTCGTCGACGATGCCGACCGTTTCCATGAAGGCTTCGCGCGTCGGGATGAGCGCGGCGCGGTTCATCTGCGCCCAGGCGTAATATTGAATATGCGCGATCTCGATACGCTGCGCGTCGACCTCGACGGCGAAGTCGATGATCTGCGGCAGATGCGCGATGTTCTGCCGGTGCATCGGCGCATTGATCGTCAATCCCATCCCGAATTCGCGCGTCCATCGCGCGACGTCGCGCTTCTTGGCGACGCCGCCCTGATAGCCCGAGATTCGGTCGGCGCTCTCAGGAACGACATCCTGAATGGAGACCTGCACATGATCGAGGCCGATCTCGGCGAGACGCTGCAGCCGCTCGCGCGTCAGCAGAACGGCGGAGGTGACGAGATTGGTGTAGAGCCCAGCGTCGACCGCGTGTGCGAGTATCTCTTCAAGATCGCGTCGCACCGTCGGTTCGCCGCCGGAAAGATGCAGCTGCAGCGCGCCGATCGACGCCGCCTGACGGAAGGTCTCGCCCCATTCACTAGCGGTCAGCTCCGCGTTCGAGCGCTCGAGTTCGAGCGGATTGGAGCAATAGGGACATTGCAGCGGGCAGCGATGGGTAAGCTCGGCGAGCAGCCCCGCGGGTCCGCCCGCGAACGGCGAAATAGATGTGGCGAAGGCGGAAGGCGGCGGCGCCGCAAATTCGTCGGTTCCGTCGCGCAGCAGCCGCTTGTCGGCGAGCCCCTGCAGCAGCGCCGTGACGTCGCGCGTGATAACGTCGAGCGGTGCGGAATATTGCTGTGCGAGCCGCGCGCAAAGATCGGCGAGGCGCGTTGCGCCATCAATCGCGCGCAGCACGATGAGCCCAATCGGATCGAGTTCATAGGCGCGCTCGGGCGCCAGAATAACCGTTCGAGACCGCGCGCGGTCTTCATGCAGCCGCGCGTAGCGCGTGAAGGCCGGACGCGAGTCCGGGCCAATCACGAACCGCGCGGCCTGCGCCTCAGACATTGGCTTCTCCTGGCCGCCATGCGCCGGGCGGTATCAGCCCGGGCGTGACGTAGGCGTGATGTAATGCGTCAAGCTGCGCCCACAAGACGTCGCATTTGAACCGCACGGCGCCGACGCAGGCTTCCTGTTCGGCGCGCGTCCTGGCGTTATCGAGTACATAGCCGAGCGCAAACTCGGAATCGCGCGGCGCCTGCGTGAGCCGGCGTTTGAAATAGGCCATCACCTGGTCGTCGACGAAATCGTAATTTTCCAGCATTCCGACGATGCGTTCGCGATGGATCGACGGCGCGAAGAGTTCGGTCAGCGAAGACGCGACCGCAACGACGAGCGGCTGCTCGACGACAAAGCGCACATAGGCTTCGACGGCGAATTTTGTCGCGGGCAGGGCGCCGCGCCGAGAGGTCATGTAATCGCGCGAGAAGCCGAGCGCGTCCGTCAGCACGAGCCAGCGCTCGATGCCGCCGCCTTCTTCGCCGAGGCCGTCATGATCATGGATGCGATGTATCCACTCGCGGCGAAGTTCGCGATCATGGACGCGGCTCATAAAGGCGGCGTCCTTGCGCGGCACCGCCTCCTGGTAGCAGTAGCGGTTCAGCGCCCAGGCGGCGACCTGCTCCTTCTGGAGCTTGCCGCCGTGCAGCAGCTTATGAAACTCATGCTTGTCGTGATAGCGCTCGGCGCCAACAGCGCGGATCGCAGCTTCGAATTCGTCGCGGGCGAGCGGCGCGGCGCCGCGCCAATCAATGGCTACGATCTCGTTCACAGGTCGACCTCCATGCCATCCTCGCCGATTTCCCAGCCGGCGGCTTGGGCGATCGCATATTCGTCCGAGAATTCGTTGAGCAGAGGATTGGAATTGTTGATGTGCACATAGATTTTGCGCTTCACGTCGAGCGGCTCGAACGCGGCGATGGAGCCGTCGGCGCCGCTGACGTTGATATGGCCCATGCGCGAACCGGTCTTGCCAAGCAGGCCTTGCTCGATCATCTCGTTTTCGTGGAAAAGCGTGCCGTCGAAGAACACCAGCTTGGCGCCACGAAGCCGCTCGGCGAGGTCCGCGTCAATTTTGGCGCATCCGGGAATGTAAAAGAATGAGTCGCCCGTCGCGGTTTCGATGATCTCGAGCCCCAGCGTGTCGCCGGCGCTCGTGCCGAAATTCGGCGCGTTGGCGTTCTCGAGATAGAGCGCGATCTTGCCCGGAACGGGAAAGGCGCGGATCGCGAGCCCAAGATCAATGCCCGCTCCGGTGACAGGCGTCGCTTTCTCTGTGTGCAGCTCAATGCGGGGCACGAGCTGCGTCTGCAGGATCGTGAAAATAGGATTGGCCCCGAGCGCATCAAGAACGCGTCCTGCGGCGTAGAGGCTGAACGGCTGCGCTTCTCGCATGTTGAGAAGACCGGCGACGTGGTCCACGTCGCCATTTGTCAGCGCCACCGCCTTGATCGGGCTCGCGCGCAAACCGTCGTCGGGGCCCGGAGCAAGCTGGGGCGCGGCGGCGATTTGCTGGCGCAGATCAGGCGAGGCGTTGAGCAGCAGCCATTCGACGCCATTGACGCTCACCGCCAATGACGACTGTGTGCGCGGCAAAAAGCCGGGCGCTCCGGCGCGGACAGCCCGGCAATTGGCGCAGTTGCAATTCCATTGCGGGAAGCCGCCGCCGGCGCCCGACCCCAAGATTTTGATCCGCATTGGCTTTTCGACATAGCGGGCGCGCCGCCACGTCGGATCTCCCTGAGTGTTATTTTCCTGGCACTATGCGCAGGCGGCCCGCATTCGCGCAAGTGCGACCGATTTGCGCAGCATCCATGAAATGTCGAGATTTTTTCCCTGTTGTGGCGGGCGTCTCGCCCCGCTTTGGTCGCTTTCTTTCGTCAGAAACGATGGGGGAGAGGCGAAGCGCCTCAGTCGAAGCGCGCCGCTCAGGATTCACTTCCGAGCAGGCGCTGGATCGAGCCAACCAATTTGCGCACTCATGGAAAAGAAACGCTGACGCGCCTATGCGCGCTCTTGATCGCGGCGTCGCTTGGCGGCTGCGTGTCGGACGGCATGCGCATGGTCGACGGCCACGTCGGCAACGCCGTTTCTCTTGTCTCTGGAGCCCAGGGGGAGCCGTCAAATGTCGCCATTTTCGTCGCTTCGACGCGGCGCTCCGAAGGCGCGACAGACGACGGCCGGGCGCATTTTTCGCTGACCTCGATTGGCGTCCCGCTCAACCATCGTGCTGGAAGCCTCGAGCGTCCAAGCTTCGGCGGCGCCGATCGGCGGCGGCATTTCACGGTGCTGTCGAAGCGCAACATGGATGAGCAGGAGTTTTACGGCGAAGTCGCCTCGCATGTCTCGGGGCGCATCGGCAATTCGCGCGACGTGTTGCTTTACGTGCACGGCTTCAACACGGGAGTCGAGGAGGCGCGCTTTCGTCTGGCGCAGATTGTCGCCGACGGACGCTTCTCCGGCGTTCCCGCGCTCTTTACCTGGAATTCCCGAGGCGGGCTGTTCAATTATGAGTCCGACAAGGAGGCGGCGACAGTCTCGCGCGACGCGCTTGAGAAGTTCGTCGTCGAACTGTCGCGCACGCCCGGCGTCGGCCGCATCCATGTGCTCGCCCATTCGATGGGCGCGTGGCTGACGATGGAGACGCTGCGCGGCGTCGCGCAGTCCGGCCATCCGGATCTCGACGGCAAACTTGGCGAGGTCATGCTGGCCGCGCCCGACATCGATCTCAATGTTTTTCGCCAACAGGTCGCGCGCGTCGATCCTCGGCATGTGTCGATCTTCGTCGCCAACAATGATCGCGCGCTGTCGCTCGCGTCGCGCATCGCCGGCGACCGTCCCCGTCTCGGCGCGATGAATCCCACCAATCCTGAAGACAAGTCTGAGCTCGATCGATTGGGCGTCGCCGTGCACGACATCTCGTCGTTCTCGACGGACTTCGTCGGCCACGGCGCCTTCGCCGAAGCGCCCGACGTGGTGCGAAAGATCGGCGCGCAGCTGACAGCCCCGCGCCCGGGGGAGGCCGAGACGCACGCCGTGATCGATGCGCGCGGAAGCGAGGCGGAGCCGGACCGCGCCTCAGCGCCCGTCAATCAAAAGGTCGAGAGCCAGCCGCTGGCGCCGCTCGCCGCCGCTCGGTGAGCTTGATTTCGAACGGCCTATGTCAATTTCTGACTTGATGACTATCGACGATGGTTACTTATGAAAAACTCCGACGCCGTCACTCTCTCCGCAAAATTTCAGATCTCGATCCCAAAAGCGGTTTGTGAGGCGAACAAATGGCGGCCCGGCCAGGAGTTCGCCTTCATCCCCAAAGGATCTGGCGTGCTGCTCGTTCCCGTGCCTAAGCGCGATCAACTGGCAGGAATCGCGCAAGGAGCTGAGCGGGAAAACTACCGCGACCGTGCAGATCGCTTTTGACGTCAGCGCTTACTGCTTACTGTCACGCCTCTTTCGGCGCCGCCGCTTTTTCCGCCTCGGCCTTCGCGAGACGGTTGTATCGCCTCACGCTGAACGGAATAGCGGCGAGGAACGCGACGCTGAGCACGGCGAGCAGCTCCATCGGGTAGATCGCAAGCAGCAGCGCCGTCACGCCCACGCCGAAAAGCACCGGAATGACGAGGTCGCGCGGTATGCGCCCGATGCGTTTTCCTGAGAAATGCGGAATGCGGCTCGCCATCAGGAAGGCGATGCCGAGCACATAGACGATGTAAAACGGCGTCATCGCCTTGGACGCCGGCAGCTCCAAGACGGAGAAATGCAGATAGAGCGGCAGCAACACCGTCACGGCGCCGGCGGGCGCCGGCATGCCGACAAAGAATTCGGCGTGCCAGGCGGGCTTCGTCGGATCGTCCATCGTCACATTGAAGCGGGCGAGCCGTAGTGCGCCGGCGATGGCGAAGACGAGCACGGCGAACCAGCCGAGGCCTTTGATCTCGTGCAGCGTCCACAGATACAGCAGCAGGCCGGGCGCGACGCCGAAATCGACGAAATCCGAAAGCGAGTCGAGTTCCGCCCCGAAGCGCGACGTGCCCTTGATGGCGCGCGCCAGGCGGCCGTCCAGCCCGTCGAGCACCGCCGCGGCCATCACCGCCGTCACGGCCGTCTCGAATCGTCCTTCAATTCCATAGCGGATCGCCGTCAGCCCCATACACAGGGCGAGCAGCGTCACGAGATTGGGAAGAACGATGCGCAACGGAATGTTGCGAAATCGCAGCCGACGCTGTTCCGAGGGCGTCAGGGTTCCTTCTTGCGCATCGCGCCCGGAGAAGAACGGATCGGCCATGGCTTGTTCAACCCGCCTTGAATGTCAGCGCGGCGACGCCGGCGGTCATGTCGGCGAGTATGGTCTCGCCGGCGATGGCCCGGGACCCGATAGCCACCATGGGCCGTGCCGATGACGGCATATAGACGTCGACGCGCGACCCAAAGCGAATCAGACCAAAACGGTCGCCGACGCCGATTTGCTCGCCTTCCTTGACGAATCCGACGATGCGCCGCGCGACGAGACCTGCGATCTGCACCACCCCAAAGCGCCCCGACGGCGCTTCGATGACCATGCCGCTGCGTTCATTGTCGTCGCTGGCCTTGTCGAGGTCGGCGTTGAGGAACAGGCCCGGCTTATAAGCAATTCTCGAAATGCGGCCGGTGATCGGCGCACGGTTCACATGCACGTCAAAGACGCTCATGAACACGGAGATCCGCTGCATCGGCTCGGCTCCCAGGCCGAGTTCGGCCGGCGGCAGAAAGAAGCCAACTGCGCTGACCACGCCGTCCGCGGGCGAGATGACGAGCCCTTCGCGCAGCGGCGTCACCCGCGGCGGATTGCGGAAGAAATACGCGCACCAGGCGGTGGCGATGAAGCCCATCCAGCCGAGCGTCGGCGACAGCCAGTCAAGCAGGAAGGAGACAGCGGCGAAACCAGCGATGAAGACGTAGCCTTCCGGATGGATCGGGACGAGCGACTTACGGACGGAATCGATGATCGACATGCAGGCCTGCTTTCGTTGCGCGCTAACCAGCGCGCGCGTTTCCTTTGCCATGTTGCGGCGCCAAAGTCACGGACGCGCGGCATGGATCATGGCAGCCGAAGGATGCGGCACGGGTCGCCGTTCATCAGGGGCGGCGCGCCTGGCTCGCGGATCAGCAGCGCTTGCGATTGCGCCAGCTCGGTGAGCAGCGAAGAATCCTGCAGCGGCTGCGGCGTCGCGACGAGGCGGCCATTTTCGTCCAGGGCGAGCCGCGCGCGCATATAGTCGCGCCGCCCCTTGTTGGCGGGAAGATCGGCGCCAGCGATCGCCGTCTCGGTTCGGTCGTCGCCGGCCTCCGGATCGCCCTGCAGCGCGCGCAGGAGCGGCGCGAGAAAGACCAGCGCGCAGATGAAGGACGCGACCGGATTGCCGGGAAGGCCGAGGATGCGGGAGTCGCCCAGCGCGCCATGGATCAGGGGCTTGCCCGGCCGCATGGCGATTTTCCAGAAGTCAAGCGACATGCCCTGCCGCGCCAGCGCCGGACGCAGCAGATCGCGGTCGCCGACCGACGCGCCGCCGAGCGTCACCAGAACGTCGGCGCGCGCCTCGCGGGCAAGGCCAATGCCGCGTTCGAGTTCCGCGAGATCGTCGCGGAAGATGCCGAGGTCGATGACTTCGGCGCCGGCGTCTTCGGCGATGGCGGCGACCGCCAGATTGTTGCAGGAGATGATCTGCGACGGGCCGGGCTCGGCGCCCGGCGGGACAAGTTCGTCGCCCGAAGCGATGATCGCCACGCGCGGGCGCCGCGCGACAGGAATTGCAGCGTGGTTCATCGCCGCGGCGAGCGCGAGTTCGGCCGGGCCAAGGCGCACGCCGGCGAAGAGCGCGATCGCGCCTTCACGAAAGTCGAGGCCAGCTCCGCGAATATGCGGGCCGGGCGGGGCGCCTGCCGTCAATGCGCCGTCGGCGACGACAGCGTCTTCTTGAAGCAATATGGCGTCGGCGCCCTCCGGGACCGGCGCGCCGGTGAAGATGCGGATGGCTTCGCCCGGCTTGAGCGCCGCGCCATAGCCGCGGCCTGCGGCGCTTTCGCCGACGATGCGCAGCGGGCCGGCGGCGAGGTCAGCGGCGCGCAGCGCAAAGCCGTCCATGGCCGAGACGGCGAGGGGCGGCTGGCTGCGGCGGGCGACAAGGTCGGCGGCCAGCGTGCGGCCGCGCGCCCGCGCCAGCGGCGTCAATTCTTCGCCAAGCCGTGAAGTCTCAGCGAGCACCCGCGCAAGGGCGTCGGGAACGGAAAGAAGCTTATCCACGCGAAACTTATCCCCGGTTCGCGACGCGGCGAAAGATGAACGCCGCGAGGCTTTCGACTGAGAGCGCGACGAGCACGATGACTGTCGCGAGGGCCACGTCAATATCGACGCCGGGATAAGCGAAGGAGAACGTTACGCCAAGAGCGATCGCCAGCAAAAAAAAACGGCGACGATCCGAGAGAGGGACAATTTCATTTCGGCGGGCGCCTCCACCAATCATGTAATATGTCGGCTGCTACGATAGCGAGGCTTGCGGCCGCAATCGAACTATTCGCCGCGCCGCCAGTCGCCCGACTTGCCGCCGCGTTTTTCGACGAGTTCGACGCCTTCGATGCGCATGCCGCGATCGGCGGCTTTCAGCATGTCATAAATCGTCAGACAGGCGATTGAGACGGCCGTCAGCGCCTCCATCTCGACGCCGGTCTTGCCGGTGACCGATGCTTCGGCAAGAACGCGCAGGCCGGGCAGTGCGTCATCGGGCGTGATCTCGACCGAGATGCTCGACAGGGGCAGAGGATGGCACAGCGGGATGAGTTCGCTCGTCTTCTTGGCCGCCATGATGCCCGCAACGCGGGCGACGCCGAACACATCGCCTTTCTTGGCCTGACCTTCGACAGCGAGACGCAGAGTGTCGCGCGCCATCACCACATGGCCACGGGCGAGCGCCACGCGAGACGTCTCGGCCTTCGCCGAGACGTCGACCATATGCGCTTCTCCGGCGGCGGAGAGGTGGGTGAGTTGGGTCATCGCTCGCGTTTTGCGCTTTTGGCGGGTTCGAGGCAAGGTCGGATCACATTGATAATCGATCAATCGTGTGTATAATAGTGCGCATTACAGGGTGGTTTTATGGCAAAGGTCGAAACCAATGCCCGTAAAATCGTCGCGCGACTGGAAAAGGACGGCTGGATAAACATTGGTGGCGGAAGCCATGACCGTTTCGTCGACGAAAAGCGGCCCGGCGTCATGATCACTGTGCCGCGCCATCGGCAACTGACGCCCGGAACCGCGCGGTCCATCGCCAAGGCCGCCGGATGGATGGAACAATAGGAATGACGCATTTCGTTGGAGTGATCGACGGCGCCGGAAAAAATTGGGGCGTGCGTTTTCCGGACGTGGACGGTTGCGTCGGCGTCGGCGCGACGCCGGAAGAGGCAATCGCCAGCGCGACGGGGGCGCTGCGCGAAGTGATGAGCTACAAGCGGGGCGGCGGGTTCAAGATCAATAAGGCGCGAACGCTTACGCAAATTCTTGCATCCGGCGAAGTCGCGCCGGGAGAGACGACTGTGCTCATTCCGCTGCTGCTCGACTCCGGCCGCGTCGTGCGCGCCAATCTGACCTTCGACGCGGGGCTACTTGAATCGATCGATGCGGCGGCGAAGAATCGGGGCCTCACGCGCTCGGCCTTTCTTGCGAGCGCAGCGCGGGAAAAGATTGAGGCGGGGAGCTAACTAAATTCACCACTCACGTTGGCGGCGCGCACCTTACGCCCCTGCCGTTGACCTTGCTGGGTCAGATTTGGGATTTCCTGCCGAGCCTTGCAGGAGTTCGCGCGCGGCCGCTTCGACGTCATGCTTGCGCATCAGGCTCTCGCCGACGAGAAAGGTGAAGATGTGCGATTTTTCGAGGCGCACGCAGTCGTCATGCATCGTGATGCCGCTTTCGGCGACAATGATCTTGTCGCGCGGAATCCTCTCGGCGAGCCTCTCGCTGACTTCGAGCGACACTTTAAAGTCGCGCAGATCGCGATTGTTCACGCCGATCAGACGCGTCTCCAGCGCCAGGGCGCGATCGAGCTCCTGCTCGTCATGCACTTCGACGAGCACGTCCATGCGCAGATCATGCGCGGCCGTGTTCAGCGCCTTCGCTTCGTCGTCGTCGACGGCGGCCATGATGATGAGGATGCAATCGGCGCCGTAAGCCCGCGCCTCATAGACCTGATAGGGATCGAACATGAAATCCTTGCGGAGCGCCGGCAGATGCGTCGCCTTTCGCGCGGCTTCGAGATCTTCGAGCCTGCCCTTGAACGAGGGCGTGTCGGTCAGCACTGAAAGACAGGCCGCGCCGCCGGCTTCATAGGCGCGCGCCAATTTCGGCGGATCGAAGTCTGGGCGAATGATTCCCTTGGACGGGCTTGCCTTCTTGATCTCGGCGATAAGCGCGATGCGACGCTCGTTCAGTTTCTGCTCGATCGCATGGACGAAGCCGCGCGGCGGATCATGATCGCGCACGTTGCGCTCGAGCGTCGCGAAGGGCATGCGCACCTTGGCCTCGGAAATCTCGGTGCGCTTATAAGCTTCGATCTTTCTTAGGATGTCGGTCATTTTCTCGCCTACGGCGGGCGGGCCGCGACCGCCATCGCTCGAATTCGTTCCGCCGACTGCCGGCTGCTCATGAATAGCCGATAAACGGGCGCAATCCTATCCCGATCGAAAGGCGAAGGGCGATCAGGCGTCTCGATGGGAGCAGCGGATCAGCGCGTCGAGCTTATCCCGCGCCGCGCCGGAATCGAGCGCCGCCTCAGCGAGCGCCGCGCCCTCGCGCACATTTGCGGCGCGCCCGGCGACGACCAGCGCCACGCCGGCGTTGAGGACGGCGACGTCGCGGTAGGGGTTCTTCGCGCCCTCCAGAACGGCGCGCAGAGCTCTTGCGTTATGCGCCGCGTCGCCGCCGACAAGCGCCTGAATCGTCGCGCGGGGCAATCCCGCTTCCTCCGGCGACAGCTCAAAGCTGCGGATTTCGCCGTCTTCGAGCGCAACCACATGGGTTACGGCCGTCGTCGTCGCTTCATCGAGCCCGTCGCCGCCATGCAGCAGCCAGACGCGCTTTGCGCCGAGTTCGCGAAGCGCATGCGCCAAAGGTTCGAGCCAGTCGCGGGAGAAGACTCCGATCATCTGCCGCTCGACCCGCGCGGGGTTACACAAAGGGCCAAGCAAATTGAAGAGCGTGCGCACGCCCAGCTCGCTTCTCACCGGCGCGGCGTGGCGCATGGCCGGATGGTGCGTCGTCGCGGCCATGAAGCAGATTCCTGCATCTTGGAGCGATGCGGCGGCGGCGGCTGGCGAAATGCCGACCTTGACGCCGAGTTCGCCGAGCACGTCGGAGGAACCCGAAAGCGACGAAGCCGCCTTGCCGCCATGTTTGGCGACGATCGCGCCGGCGGCTGCAGCGATGATCGCGGCAAGAGTGGAAATATTGTAAGTGCCGGCGCCGTCGCCGCCGGTCCCGACAATGTCGATTGCGCCGGCCGGCGCTTCGACCGGCGTCATCGCGGCGCGCATCGCCTCCGCGGCCCCGATGATCTCGTCAATCGTTTCGCCGCGCAGGCGCAGGCCCATGAGAAAGGCCCCAAGCTGCGCCGCGGTGGCGTCGCCACGAAAAATCAGAGAAAACGCCGCTCTCGCCTCGTCGCGGGCAAGGGGCGCGCCGGAGACCAGCGCGGCGATGTAGGATTTGAAATCCTCGCTCACTGTCGTTCAGCGCCGTTGCGCAAGGCCAGGGCCGCCGGCCGACGGGTGCAGGCGACCTTCGAAGCGGCCCTCACGCCGCCTTCTCACGCCGCCGCGGGCCTTCGTTCCATTCCCGCGCGAGATCGAGGAAATTTTGCAAAATTTTGTGGCCGTGCTGCGAGGTGATGCTCTCGGGATGGAACTGCACGCCATGGGTTGGGAGCGTCTTATGCGATAGCGCCATGATGAGGCCGTCCGGCGTCTCGGCCGTCACCCGCAGGCAGTCGGGAAGGGTGTCGCGGCTGACGATCAGCGAATGGTAACGCGTCGCCTGGAAGGGCCCTTCGATGCCGCGAAACACGGCGTCGCCGTGGTGCAGGATTGTCGCCATCTTGCCGTGGATCGGCAGCGGCGCCCGAATGACGTCGCCGCCAAACACCTCGCCGATCGACTGATGGCCGAGGCAGACGCCGAAAATCGGCACGGTCTCGGCGGCGGCTGAGATCAGCTCCATGCAGATGCCTGCTTCATGCGGCGTGCAGGGGCCGGGCGACAGCACGATCGCGTCGGGTCCGCCGGCCAGCACTTCAGCGACCGAAACGGCGTCGTTTCGGTGCACGGTGACGTTCGCGCCCAACTGGCCAAAATAGTGAACCAGGTTGAAGGTGAAGCTGTCGTAGTTGTCGATAAGCGTGACGTTGGACATTGGGCTGCTGTCCAGCCTCCTGGCGCGGGTTTGACAGTGCAATAGGCCGGGCGGCGGGCTTAAGCAACCGTCGGACGGCTGTCGTCCCGCGGCGAGAAGCGCCAGTCCGGCCGAACATCTTTGATCATCATGATCTCGGCCAGCGACTGACGGGTCAGGAGACCCAAGAACCGCCCCTCCTCGTCGGTCACGCCGACCGCCTCTCCGCCCGTGAGCCTGGGCAGGACGGCGTCGATGCTCTCTCGACCATCGATCGTCTCCGGCTCCTGGCGAACGAAAGGCGCGATCGGCGCGCCGGGTTCGGAAGCTCGCAAGGCCTCGATGATGTTGGCGCGGGACAGGAAACCGCTGAGCCGGCGCGAGGCGTCCACGACTGGGAATTCGTCCTGAGACGTGGCCAGAAGGATATCTACCGCTTCGCGCACGCTTGCGCTGCGCTCGATCACGGCGATGCGCGTCTCCATGGCGTCGGCGGCCTTTAGGCCCCGCGCCGCCTCGGACATCGACGTCATCTGCGCTTCGCCCGCGGCCGCGATATAGACGAAAATCGCGATGAACAGCAGCAGCGGATTTCCGAACAGCCCGAGAAAGCCGAGGAGGAAAGCGAAGCCCTGACCGATCTGCGCGGCGATGCGCGTCGCACGGCCCTTCCCAATCCAGATCGACAGCGCCGCCCGCAGCACGCGGCCGCCGTCCATCGGAAAGGCCGGGATCAAGTTGAACGCCGCAAGAAAGACGTTCACGGCCGCCAGACGTTTCAGAAGATTGACGGATGGATCGCTGATCTGGATCCCCTCGGACACATCGACGGCGCCAAGAAACAGGATCAGCAAAGCCGCAATGACGAGATTGACCGCCGGACCCGCCAGCGCGATCAGCAACTCCTGACGGGGCTTATCGGGCATCTTTTCCATGTCGGCCACGCCGCCGATCGGCAGCAGCGTGATCACCGGCGAGACGATGCCATAGCGTCGCGCGGTCAAAATGTGGCCGAACTCGTGCAACACGACGCAGATAAAGATCGCGACGATGAACAGGACGCTGTCGCGCGCTGCGACGGCGCCGCCGCGCTGGTAGGCCGCAAAGCCGATCCAGCCCAAGAGCAGCAGGAACGTGACGTGAATGCGCACGGCGGTCCCCATGAAGGAGCCGATCGTGAGGGACCATCGCATTTGAGCTCCTGCGGTCGTGGTTAACAGCCGTTAAGATAGGACTGAGCGGCGGCTTGCGCTAGAGCGCTTCCCGCTCACATGGATGCTCACATGGATCATGTGATCGATAAGGCAGCGCTCAAAATCAAAATGTTGGAGCAGGTTCTCATCGAAAAAGTCTGTCAACTTTTTCGGAACCGGCTCTAAGCGCGGGGACGCACGAAAAACGCCGGCGAAGCGGCTGTGAGGCGCTTGCCGGCGGTAGACGAGACAACAGTTGAGAGACGAGAAGAAAGCGAGATCGCGTCAGAGGCGATAGCGGACCTGATCGGTCCAGAAGCGCTCCAGCCGCGAAAGCGACGTATTGAGGGTGCGAAATTCGTCGCAGGTGACGCCGCCGATCTGCTCGACCGTCAGCGCGTGCTTCTCATAAAGCTGCGCAACGATATCGTGAATTTGCTTGCCCTTCGGAGTCAGGCTGATGCGCACCGAACGCCGATCAAGGCGCGAGCGCGCATGATGCATATAGCCCATGTCGACGAGCTTCTTGACGTTGTATGAAACATTGGAGCCGAGGTAATAGCCGCGCGTGCGCAATTCGCTCGCGGTCAACTCCTTGTCGCCGATGTTGTAAAGCAGCAGCGCCTGCACGGAATTGACGTCGCCAAGATCCCGGCGGTCGAATTCGTCCTTGATGACGTCGAGCAGACGGCGGTGAAGGCGTTCGACGAGCGTGAGCGCTTCGAGATAAACCGGTCGGATCTCGCTGGCGCGATCCTCGCGAGCCTGCGGGGCGGTCTTCATCATGGCGCTCATCGTCTTCTCCATCACAGCGGATGCGTCGCGCATCTCTTGATCGGCCTTCGATGAAACCAAATTAGATCGACGCAGATGAAAGGCGGTTTAAACAACAGCCTGAATCCCGCGTTTACCGCGATAGGGCTGTTTGCGGTGAATGATGGATGAATTTAAAGGTTCGATTTACGCTAATGATTCTTCAAACAAACCTTGCGGATCAGGAATCTTTTGGCGTTTTCCTGTCAAATCTGCGGCGACGGCGGCGTTCGCGCATGTGCTGCGCCTCGACGTCGCGTCCGGCCTCGAAGGTCAGCCCGAAATACATGGCGATCAGCACGGCGTTGACGCCGATCAGCCAATAGCCGCCGGTGAAGAACCCCGGCATGCTGAGCGTCAGAAAAATCTGCGCGCTTGCAACGAGCAGCCACAACACGCCGCCCCAGGGCGTCGCCAGCCACAGGCCGACGCCGGCGATGAGATCGAGCACGGCGAAGAAAATAACGGCGGAGGCTGCGCTCTGTGGCATGGTTTCAAAGATCGAGCGTTCCGCAGCGAGAATGATCCGCCACTGCATCAAGCCTTGCACGAGCCAAAATAACGCGACGATGCGCATGAAGCGCGAGAGCAGCACGCCCCATTTGGCGGCGTCGCCGCCATTCGGTTCGCCGACGCGAATTGCGCGGTAGGGATCGTCGCCGTCGTCGTAGATCGTTGGGCCGTCCATCAGATGCGCCGCCGCCTGTTTCGCTGTCCGTGCGCTTTGGCGGAAATGGCTACTGCCCCCGCCGCGCGCGCGTTGCGAAGCGAACAGCTTCCTCGGCGGCGCGGAACAGCGCCTTCGCCTTGTTGACGCATTCGCGGTGCTCATATTCCGGTTCGCTGTCGTAGACGACGCCAGCGCCTGCCTGCACATGCATCTTGCCGTCCTTCACGATCGCCGTGCGCAGCACGATGCAGGTGTCCATTTGACCGCCGGCGCCGAAATAGCCGATGCAGCCGCCGTAGATTCCGCGCTTGTCGGTCTCGAGCTCGTCGATGATCTCCATGGCGCGCACTTTCGGCGCGCCGGAGACGGTGCCGGCGGGAAACCCCGCGGCGAGCGCGTCGATGCAGTCGTGGCGCGCATCGAGTTCGCCTTCAACATTGGAGACGATGTGCATCACGTGACTGTAGCGCTCGATCGTGAAACTGTCGGTGACGCGCACTGTGCCGGTCTTTGCGACGCGGCCGACGTCGTTGCGGCCGAGGTCGAGCAGCATCAGATGTTCGGCGCGCTCCTTTTCATCGGCGAGGAGATCCGCCGCCAGACGCTCGTCCTCCGCCGTCACCTCGCTGCGCCAGCGCGTGCCGGCGATCGGGCGAATCGTCACCTTGGCTTCGGCGACGCGCACGAGGATCTCGGGACTCGAACAGACGATCTGGAACTCGCCGAAATCGAGAAAGCATAAAAAGGGCGCCGGGTTCACGCGGCGCAACGCGCGATAGAGCGCAAAGGCGGGCAAAGCGAAAGGCGCGGTGAACCGCTGCGACAGCACGACCTGAAAGATGTCGCCGGCGCGAATGTATTCTTTCGCGCGCTCGACCATCTCCAGAAAACGCGATTGCGGCGTATTGGAAACCGGCTCCTGAGGGAGAAGCTGCACGTCGGCCCCGCCGTCGCGATGCTCCAGCGGCGCCTCCAGCGTCGCGACGACCTTGTCGAGGCGCGCGAGCGCCGCTTCATAGGCCGCCTTCGCCGCAACGCCGGCTTTTGGCCGAGCGGGCGTGACAATGGAGATTTCGTCGCGCACCGTGTCAAAGACGATCATGACCGTCGGACGCACGAAAAGCGCGTCAGGCGCGCCGATCCTGTCTTCCTTGGCCGGCGCGAGGCGCTCCATCTGGCGCACCATGTCATAGCCGAGATAGCCGAAGACACCCGCCGCCATCGGCGGCAGCCGCACGGCCTGCGGCACGGCGGATTCGGCGATGAGCTGACGCAAGGCGACGAGCGGCGCCGCCTCGCAAGGCGTAAAGACGCTCGCGTCGTCGAGCGCGGCGCGATTGATGTCCGCCCTCTCGCCGACAACGCGAAAGATCACGTCTGGGTCGAGGCCGATCATCGAGTAGCGGCCGCGAGCGGCGCCGCCTTCGACGGATTCGAGCAGAAAAGCAGCGCCGCGCCGATCGCGCGTGAGCTTGAGATAGGCGGAGACCGGCGTTTCGAGATCGGCGACCAGCCGCGTCACGACCAGCTGTGGCCGATCAGCGTCGTATTCGGCGCCGAAGGCGTCGAAGTCGGGCTCAAACAGCGCGCCGCTCACTTGTCGGGTTCCGCTCCGGTCGCGGCTTCCAAGGCCTTCTGGTTGATATCGACGCCGAGCGCCTTCTCGAGGCCGCCGACATATTGCTCCAGCAGGTCGTTGTGAAATGCAGGCTTCAGTTGCTCGGCGATCGTCTTCGCTTCGATCGAGCTCGGGTCGAATACGGGAGTTTTCGAGTCGCGCACGAAAAACACCAGCCGCCCATTGTCGACGACGGCGGAGCCGGCGTTGCGCGGCGCCACATCGAAGAATCGAACGATGACGTTGGTGTTGAAGTCGGGACGCGCCTCGCGCTTCACCTCATTGGCGCGCTGAGTCTGAACGCCCACTTCCTTGGCGACGTCTTCGATCGGCCGGCCCGCGTTCAGCTTGGCGACGATTTCGTCGGCCTTGGCGGCGAGCGCCTTTTGCGCCGCGTCGCTGCGCATGGCGTCGGCGACGGCCTGCTTCACCTCTTCAAATGTCTTCTGCCGCGCGGGCTCGATGCCGTTAACCTCGTACCAAACGTAGCCGCCGTCACGCGTCGCGACAGTATCGTTGTCGACGCCGATGTCCGATGCGAAGGCGGCCTTCACGAGGTCTGGACCGGCAGGAAGGCCAGCGATCGGCTTGCCGCTGCGATCATTGCCTGCATCGTCGACGCCGTCATAGACGTGCGTCTCCAGCCCGACCGCATTTGCGGATTCGGCGAGCGTCTTGCCGGAGGCGCGCTGATCCTCGATGGCCTCATGGAGCCGGCGCACTTCAGGCATGGCGCCCTGCGCGGCGATTTCCGCGCGCAGTTCCGGCTCGGCCTGCTCGAAAGTCTTGTTGTAGACCGCCGGGGCGATGCTTCTGACCTGGGACACGACGGCGCCGAAGGCGGTATGAACCGGCCCGGTCAGCCCCGGCTCGGGAAGCGCAAAAACGGCCGCTCCGACCTTGGGGTCGCCGAAGTCGCGCTGTTCGACGAGGCCGAGGTTGACGTCCTTCGGATTGAGTTTGAGTTCGGCCGCCATTGCGTCGATGTCCGCGCCAGCTTTGAGCTTGGCGAGCGCGGCTTCAGCTTCGGTGTCGGTCTTGAACACGATCTGCCGCACATCACGCTTTTCCGGCGTTCCGTAGCGCTTCGATTTGACCTCGTCGTAAAGCTTGCGCACCTGCTCGGCAGGCGCGCTCTCCGGCTTCCCGACCGTGGAAGGGCTAACGACCAGCGCCGTCAGCTTGCGGTACTCCTTGGCGCGGAAGGTCTGCTCGCGCTCGTCGAAGTATTTTTTCAGCTCTTCGTCGGATGGCGTCGGCGCGGCGCCGACCAGCGACGGCGGCAGAATGACGTAGTCGATCGTTCGCGATTCATTGCGGAAGCGATAAATCGCCTCGACCATCAACTTCGGCGGCTCCACTCCGGCGACGGCGATGTCGGTAATCATCTTGCGCAGGTAAGTGTTCTTCTGATCCGCGACGAAGCCGCGCTCGGTGAAGCCGGAGTCATTGGCGATCTGCTTGAACCGCGCGGCGTCGAATTTGCCGTCGGGGCCCTGAAACACCTTTTCAGATGCGAGCAGACGCTGGGTGGTCTCATCGCTGGCGGCCAGTCCGAGCTGCTGCGCCTTTTGGTCGAGCGCGACCTCGGTGATCAGGCGCTCCAGGATCTGCAGATCCAGTCCTGACTGATGGGCTTCCTCATTGGTGATCGCGCGCCGCATCCGCTGCTGAATGCGGCGAAGTTCGTTCTGATAGGCGCTGCGATAGGTATCGACCGTGACTTCGCCGCTGCCGACGCGGGCGAGCCGCTGGGCCGTCATGCCGCGAAACACGTCTCCGACGCCCCAGATCGAAAAACTGATGACGATGACGCCCATGACAAGCGCCATGATGGTGCGGCCGATCCAGTTCTGCGAGGCGACGCGCAGGCCTTCTAGCATGGGTATTGCTTCCTTGGGTGCGTTGGATCCGGCTTCCCGGTTTTGGCGGCGGACTATAGGGAGGGGGCGGGCGCGTGGCAATGCGCTCCGCACGGAACTGCCGAAGCGTCGAAATGCGCTATTGCCCTGTGTTTCGAATGCCTGCAGTCTCCCCCCGATCAGAATTCCCGCCTGAGCAGTTCCAGATCGGAGCGCGCGCCGGAAATGAGAGCCGATAATGGATGAAACCGTTAACGCCGTCGCTGAGACCGGCGTGGAGGCTCCAGGTCGCAAAGTCGAGGCTGAGCCTGGGGACGTTCAAGCGGCCGAGCGCGCGGCGCATCCCCACGCGCCATATCAGGACGTGCGTCGCCTGCGGGCTGACGCCGAGGCGGTCCGGAAGGCGTTTGAGTCAGGAGAATTTCCTTACAAGACCCGCCTGAGCGAGAAGGTCTACCTGCGGCACATGGAACTCCTGCAGGTGGAGCTCCTCAAAGCGCAAAACTGGGTGAAGGAGACCGGTCAACGCATCGTCTTGCTGTTCGAGGGGCGCGACGCCGCCGGCAAGGGCGGCACCATCAAGCGCTTTATGGAACATCTCAATCCGCGCGGCGCGCGGGTCGTCGCCCTGGAAAAGCCATCCGAGCGCGAGCGCAGCCAGTGGTATTTCCAGCGCTACATCCAGCACCTGCCGGCGGCCGGCGAGATCGTTTTCTTCGACCGCTCTTGGTACAATCGCGCCGGCGTCGAGCGCGTGATGAATTTCTGCACCCCGAATGAATATCTCGACTTCATGCGCCAATGTCCCGATCTTGAGCGCATGTTCGTCAATTCCGGCGTTCGCCTCTACAAATATTGGTTCTCGGTGACGCGCGAGGAACAGCAGCGCCGCTTCCGCTCGCGCATGAACGATCCCTTGAAGCAGTGGAAACTCTCGCCGATCGATCGCGCGTCGATGGACAAATGGGACGATTACACCGAGGCGAAGGAGGCGATGTTCTTCTTCTCCGACACGGCCGACGCGCCTTGGATCGTCATCAAATCGGACGACAAAAAGCGCGCGCGCCTGAATTGCATGCAGCACTTTTTATCGAGCCTCGATTATCCGAATAAAGATCATAGCGTCGTACACGGGCCCGATCCGCTCATCGTCGGCGCCAGCGCACACGTCATCGGCCGCGACGAGCACATCCTGGGCAAGTCGCTTGCGATGGATAACGAGAAGAAGCGCAAGCGTTCGCGCTAGGGCTTTACGGTATGGGCGTGGACATCGCGCCCGGAATGGCGCGCCAAAATCTCCTTTGCCTTACGTTCGCGCTCGGCGTCCCAGGTCCGCACCCAGAGGAGCAAGCCGCCGTGGCGCAGCTGTTCTTCGAGGTGTTTCGCGTGATGTTCGCCGATCAGCCTGGCCAAGGCCGCGCCGAGCACGCCGGCGCTTCCTCCCGCGAGCAGCGCGCCCGCGATCACGGTCGCCAGGGCGCCGCCCGACGCGAATATGGCGCTGATCGCCGCGCCGGCGCCGACATACACCAGCCCGCCGATCACGCCGCCTTGCGCATCGCCGATCGATTCCACCGACACGTAATGCGTCCGCGGCGCGGCCTCCACGTCTTCAAGCTCGGTGACTTTCTTGTATTTATGACCGAGCTTCTCATCGACGGCCTCCTCGCTTGCGAGCAGACTGATCTCAGCGCGATCGAACCCCGACGACATCAGATCGTCGATGGCCTCTTGGAGCGCGCCAGCGTCGTTGAAGACGCCAACGACCTCGCGCGTCTGACTCAGTTCTTCTTCGATTGTCATTAAAGCGTCTCCTTGAAAAAGGGCTGTCCGGCGAGCGCAAACCGCGCCGTATCTGATGGATAAGGGCCCGGATCGCGGAACTTCAAGCGCGCGGCTGGCCGATTGCGGCGAACGCCGCCGTGGCGAATCGACGCCTCGCTGCTGATGCGGGTCGTCGCTACTTGTTGTCACGCCTTCTTGGTCTTGAGCTCATAGCCACCATTTGAAACTCGTGGCCGCCATTTGAATTGAAACCACTAAGTTGGAGAAGGCAGCATGTCAGTCGACGAAAAGACGATCGGAGCGCTGCGTGAGGCGCTCGACGACGAGTACAAGGCTCGCGCGACCTATCAAAGCGTGATCGACAGATTCGGGCCGGTTAGACCTTTTGTGAATATCATTGAAGCCGAAGAGCGCCACGCGAACGCGCTTCTCGGTCTTTTTGAACGCTTCGGCATCGAGCCGCCGAAAGATAGATGGGCGGGTCAGGTCCCGGCGCCCTCGAGTCTTGCCGAAGCGTGCAAAGCGGGAGTCGAGGCGGAGATCGAGAACGCCGCGATGTATGAGCGGCTTTTGGCGCAAGTGAGCGACGCGAGAGTTCGCGACGTCTTGACGCGGCTTCAACAGGCTTCGCAACAGCGCCACCTCCCGGCGTTCCGTCGCTGTGCGGAGCGTCGATCCGGTGTATGAGCGCTCTCTTCCTTGCAGTGCGGTTGCACGGGTCTTGCCGCTATCGCCACGGCCCCGCCTGGAACATTGGCTCGCGTTGAACATGATCGTTGAGAGCGACAGCGGTCCCGCGTTCAACGGGCCAGCATCCAACCGCCGAGGCCAATGAGAACGACTCCGCCGATCATGCGGCTGATGGCTGCGTAGCGAGTATTGACAATTTTCTGCACGGCGAAGGCGGCCAATCCGAAGATGATGAGATCGTCCAGCATAAAAAAGGCGACATAGAGCCCGATGTAGGCATAGTGCAGAGCGATCGGCAGATCGGTTAACGCAAGCAGGTGCGTGTAGATCGCCGGTAATGCTGCAGAGCAGATGAATTCGATCGCGTTCACCGCGAAGGCCAGCGCAATCACCATGATGAGGCTGGCGATCCCTACGGGCGCGGCGACGATCTTGCGTCCCCATTGCATCGTGCGCTGGCGCTGCTCCAGGTCGCCCACTTCGCAGACGACCTCTCCGCGCGCCCTTGCGACGCCGATGAGATGGTCGAGGCCGAAACCGATGGCCGTCAGCGCGATGAGCTGCGTGAGCGGACGAATATATCCAATGAAAAGAAAAGTGTTGAGCCACGCGGTCATGAACAGGAAGTACAGGACTCCTGAAGCGAGCACGAACGTGCCCACCAGCCACCAGATTTTTCGCCGATCCTGAATATTCACGATGAGAGATATCAGGTAGATCAGCACCCACATCGCGCATGGATTGAAGCCGTCCGACAAACCCATGAGCGCTGTCAGCGCGAGAAGGGAATGATGCGTCGGATCGACTTCGCCGATGAGCGGAATAGTAATTTTCGATTCGGCGGCGCGTCGCGCGACGGTTTCCTGGCCGGAAAGCAGCGCGAGAATTTCGCGCCCGGTGGTTTGCGTTGAGTCAAAGCCAATGACATAGCGCGAGCCGCGCACGAAGAGAGGAACGGCTGGGTCTTCTATGCCGTAGTGCTTCACGACTCTACGAAAGAGCGCCTCGCTCGACGGTTTTGAAATGTCATGTAGCACGTAAGCGATTTTGCGCCGCTGTTTGAGAAACTCGATGGCTTCATGGCAATGCGGACAGTCGGGCGAGAAAAATACATGCAGCTGGCCGTCCTCGCGCCAGTCGATCTGCGCGGGCGGCGGGCTGGCCGGCTCCGCAAACTGCAGCCACGCGAAAGCGACTCCAAGAAGAACGACGAGCGCGACGCGAAATGGAGGGAGTTTCAACCTTCGCTCCTTTGCAAATGCGGGAAAATAAATTTAGCAGATCTGGAGATGGATCCGCTGTGTCTGTTAGGCGCCGAACGTCCCGCGCGCCCTGCATCTTCGACGTATCGTTGGGCTGAAGGCGCTAGGGCGCATTGCCGTCTCGCCAAGCGCTATCTTCAAAAAAATTTAACCATAAAGTTAAGGCCCTGCTTGCACTGCAGATATCGCTTGTTTAAAAAAGGAACGCTGAAGCTGGAAGAGGCGCGCGAGTCGCTGCCCTTCCCCTTCCCGAGGGGCCCGAGACATGCGCTCGGTCGACTGAGCCCTAACAGCTGTGGGCGGCGCGGCCGCCCCTTACGAGCGCCCCAAAAGGAAATCCTATGCTGCGATCTCTTGGTCTTGCAGGAACGATGACGCTTGTACTTTTGACTGCGCCCGCGAATGCTTTCGATGTCATGTCCCCGGATTATGGCGGACGCGTGGAGCAATATGAAGCTAGGCTTGCGAGGGCGCGAGCTCGGGGCGAGCCGATCCGGATTGGCCCGACTGAATGCGATTCCTCATGCACGCTTTATCTGGCGAATCCCCAGTCCTGCGTTTCCGAGGGTGCGGTTTTCGGCTTCCATGCGCCCTGGTTTGGCGGGCCCGAGGGGGGCGTCGTCGATCCGCGCATGACGGCGGTTTTCGCCGCGCATTATAAGCCCGGGCTGCGCCAGGCCTTCATGGCTCACGTGCGACGCCACGGCAATCAAGCTCCGGCGCCCATGATGCGCATCACCGGCCGCCAGCTCGCGGCGTATGGCTATCGCCTCTGCTGATCTAGGGCAGATCGATGGGCGCGGAGATTCGATCAGCCGATCGAAGCGCTCCGCGCTCATACCAACCCTTGCTCCGATTGACGATCCAGACGACGCTCAGCATCACTGGAACTTCGATCAGGACGCCAACAACGGTGGCGAGCGCAGCGCCCGAATCAAAGCCAAAGAGGCTGATGGCCGCCGCGACCGCCAGTTCGAAGAAATTGCTCGCCCCGATCAGCGCCGAAGGGCCGGCGACGCAATGCGCCTCTCCCGCCGCGCGATTGAGCAGATAGGCGAGCCCGGCGTTGAAATAGACCTGGATCAGTATCGGCGCCGCAAGCATGGCGATGATCGCGGGTTGCCGGATGATCTGTTCCCCCTGAAAACCAAAGAGCAGAACGAGCGTCGCGAGCAGCGCGATGAGCGACGCCGGGCCGATATGCGCGAGCGTTCTGGCGAGACCCTTTTCGCCGCTTGCCGCGAGCAGCCGTTTGCGGGCGAGCTGGGCGATGATCACCGGAACGAGGATGTAGAGGACCACCGAGAGAAACAGCGTGTCCCAGGGCACGACGATCGAGGACAATCCAAGCAGCAACCCGACGATGGGCGCGAAAGCGACGATCATGATTGCGTCGTTGAGCGCGACCTGGCTCAGCGTGAAATGCGGCTCGCCCTTGGTGAGATTCGACCAGACGAACACCATGGCGGTGCAAGGGGCCGCCGCAAGCAGGATCAGGCCGGCGATGTAGGAGTCGATCTGGTCCGCCGGCAAATAGGGCCGAAACAGATAGCCGATGAAAATCCATCCGAGCAGCGCCATTGAAAAGGGCTTTACCGCCCAGTTGACGGCGAGCGTGACGCCAATCCCGCGCCAGTGACGCCCGACTTCGGCGAGCGCGGCGAAGTCGATCTTCATCAGCATCGGCGTGATCATGAGCCAGATGAGCGCCGCGACGGGCAAATTGACCTTTGCGACCTCCATCGCGCCAATGGCGTGAAACACGCCCGGCAAGAAATGGCCCAGCGCGACGCCGGCGACGATGCAAAGCGCCACCCAGAGCGAGAGATAGCGTTCGAAAATGGTCATGACTTACTCCGCGGTCGCGTTCGGCGATGTTGTGCCTTCCATCTCGCCGATTTCGCGCAGGCGCTGGCTGAGCGCGAGTTTGTCGAGGCGATGCAGCGGAATCGCGCAGAACTGATCGACGCGGTTGCGCAGGTAGCGGAAGGCGGTGGCGAAGGCGCGCTGCTTTTCTATGTCGCTTCCTTCGACCGCCGCAGGGTCTTCGATGCCCCAATGCGCCGTCATCGGCTGACCGGGCCATGCCGGGCAAGCTTCGCCCGCTGCGCTGTCACAGACGGTGAAGACGAAATCCATGCGCGGCGCGTCAGGGCGGGCGAACTCGTCCCAGCTTTTGGAACGATAGCCTTCGGAAGGAAGGCCCATCGTCTCCAGCGTTTTGAGCGCGTAAGGGTTCACCTCGCCCTTGGGATGGCTGCCGGCGGAAAAAACGTTGAACCGGCCGGCGCCACGCTCGCGCAGCAGCGCTTCGGCCATGATCGAACGCGCGCTATTGCCGGTGCAGAGGAACAGCACGTTGTAGATCCTGTCTGTCATTGGCGAGACTCACATTTGATGCGTGCAAGAGAGTCGGCGGGGGCGCATGGCGCGCCGCCGCAACAGTCTTCGGCGAGGAAGCGCGCCAGCGCATTCAGCCGCGAAAGATCCGCCCGATAGACGATGCTGCGGCCGGTGCGGGCGCTGATGACCAGCTTTGCCTGCGAAAGGACATTGAGATGGGCGGAAAGCGTGTTTTGCGGAACGCAGAGCGCCCGCGCGACGTCGCCGGCCGGCAGACCCTCGGGCTCGTGCCGGACGAGCAAACGGAAGGTCTCGAGCCGCGTCGGCTGCGAAAGCGCGGAAAGACAGGCGAGAGCCGCTTCTATTTCCATAAATCCAGATATATCGAAATAAATGACGGCGCAATGACATTCCTATGGGCGCGCCCGCATTGTTGCGCGGCCTTAGCTCTGTTACCGAAGCGTATTGTCAGGAGCATTTCGCATGATCCGTCGTCCGCTCGTCGCCGGAAATTGGAAAATGAACGGGCTGCGCGCCTCGCTGGCCGAGATCGAGGCGATGGGCGCCGCCTATGACGATGCGCTGCGCGCGCGCGCCGAACTGATCGTCTGCCCGCCGGCCACGCTGATCGCCCTCGCGCGCGAGATTGCGATGCGGGGCGGCTTGGGCCTGGGCGGGCAGGATTGCCATGCCGAGGCCAGCGGAGCTCACACGGGCGACATTTCCGCCGAGATGCTCAAGGACGCCGGCGCGTCCTACGTCATCGTCGGCCACAGTGAACGTCGTTCGGACCATGGCGAGACCGACGCCGACGTGCGGGCGAAAGCCGCCGCCGCCCTGCGCGCCGGACTCACGCCGATCATTTGCGTCGGCGAAACGCGCGCCGAGCGAGAGGCAGGCGATGCGTTGAGCGTCGTCGGCGCGCAGATCGAGGGCTCTCTCCCCGCTGACGGGCCTGCGCATATCGTCGTCGCCTATGAGCCGGTCTGGGCGATCGGCACAGGCTTGACGCCGACCGTCGATGACGTCGCCGAAATGCACGCCTTCGCGCGCGAGCGGATCGAAGCCAAGCTCGGCGGCGGCAAGAGCGGCGATGTGCGCATTCTCTACGGCGGGTCGGTCAAGCCGTCGAACGCCCGCGAATTGATGCATGTCGCCAATGTCGACGGCGCGCTGGTTGGCGGCGCGAGTTTGACGGCCAAGGATTTTATCGGCGTCGCGAGCGCCTATCGCTGATCAGGCGAAGCTGGACAATCGGATGGGCTCGAATAAAGTCATCCGTTCAGAAGGGTTTGTTTTCATCAATCGATTGAAAGAGAGGCGCGCCATGAGCCCGAATGATTTCGGCGTCATTGAATTGGTCGATGAAGACCGCGTCTATCCCGGTTCGCGATTCAGCGAAGTGCGCGACGCGGTGTTCGCCAATCCCTATCAAAAGATCTGGGGCGCGCCAGGGGAAGAGCCGCTCCCCTTCGTGATGCCGACCTTTTTCGACATGTTGCGCGCGCTTTGGAGGGGCAGGCACTTCCTGACGCAGGCCGCCGAGCGATCGGTCGATGCGCGCAGCGATCTCAGGTGGGGGCCTGACAAAAAAGGCTTCAGACGCATCGTGCATCCCTGGGGCGTCGTTCTGACGGGGGTCTGGGAAATTACCGAGGACAGCGGCTACACCGGTTATTTCCAGAAGGGCAGCAAGGCGCTTGTCGTCGCGCGCTATTCCAACGGCGGGGCGGTGAAGCGCGGCAAACCGCGCGGGCAGGGCATCGCCGGCAAGCTCTTTCCGACGACCGACCCAGACCATAAAGAGCCGTTGCAGACGGCGAACTTCTTCACGATCGACGATATCGTCGGCGCATCGACGCGCAACATCAACGATGTTGATTTCGTCAATGCGCCGAACGTCACGCTTTCGAATGATTGGCGGACCTCGCCAATTGTCATGACCGCGGGCGTCGTATTCGCGATCACCGATAAGGATCCGACCGAGCGGCAGCTCCACGAAGTCGCCGAGCTCGGCAAGCCTCGCGACATTCCTACCCGAGCGCCGCGCTTCATGCGCTTAAAGCTTGCGCCGGGTCATCCGCGAATTGAAGGAGATGACCTCGATTCACGCGACGAATTGCTGGCGATGATGTTCGACAAGGGCGATCCAACGCCGAGGCGCGAGATCGTTTTCACCATCGAGGTCACTGAGGATGGCGAAGTGACCGGCCGCACTGGATTTAAGAAGGGAACGTTTCGCAATTGGCGGCGGATCGGCGCGCTGACGTTCGACAACGCCGTCGTTTCCTACAACGGCGATCACGTCTTGCATTTCCACCATCCGAACTGGCGCATCGATCGCAACGATCCGGCGACCAGGTTCCGGCCCTCGCCAACGAGCAGCGAAGCGGAAAAGGCCGACGCGATGTAGGCTTGCCGCCTCGCCAAGCGACCGATATAAGCGCGGCGCCTACTAATACTCCAACGACGAGGCGATGCGCTCCTATGGCGATCGAACGCACTTTTTCCATTCTCAAGCCCGACGCGACGAAGCGCAATCTCACAGGTAAGATCAACGCGCTGATCGAAGATGCGGGCCTGCGCATCGTCGCTCAGAAGCGCATCCGCATGTCGCGTGAACAGGCGGAGGCCTTTTACGCTGTGCATAAGGAGCGGCCGTTTTTCGGCGAGCTCGTCGACTTCATGATTTCCGAACCGGTTGTCGTGCAGGTGCTTGAAGGCGAGAACGCCATTGCGCGCTACCGCGAAGTCATGGGCGCGACCAATCCCGCGAACGCCACGCCGGGCACAATTCGCAAGGAACATGCGCTGAGCGTCGGCGAGAACTCGGTGCATGGCTCCGACGCGCCGGAAACCGCGGCGGTGGAAATCGCGCAGTTCTTTTCCGGCAACGAGATCGTCGGCTAATCAAGGCGACAGCCCGCGCTTGTCGCGGGCGTCCACCCTTTTTACACGTGACATGTGACGGCGTGGATGGCCGGGCCAAGCCCGGCGCCTGCGGCGCGGAAATTAGGCCGCCGCGTTCTCAGGGAAATACGCCTGCATCATCCTGTCGCGATAGGCGACAAGGTTGGCGTTCGCCAGCGCCGCGTCGCGAACGGCGCTCTCCGACATCGGCGATAAGACCGACGCCACAAAGGCGAAGACCGTCGCGTCGGCGCCGCAGGGCGCATCGCCGAACAAATAGGGCTTGTCGCCGATCAGCGTCGCGAGGGCTTCGATGTCGCGCACGCCGAGCGCATCAATTTCCGACGGGCTGTGACGGCCTATGCCCTGCGCCCAAAGCGATTTGGCGATCTTGCGGCGAATGAACCATTTCGCCAGCGGGCGCGCGATGGCTGGCACGCTTGAGAAAAAACGCGCCGGACCGCGTTCGAAATTACCGTCATCCATCCAGCGCGTATGGACGATGATCCAATAGAGATGTTCTTCGCACATCTTCTCGACGCACCAGCCGACGGCCTTTTGCGCGTCGCTCAACTGCGCGTCGAAGTCCACGCCGTATTTCTTTTCGATATGGAAGCGAATGAAGGTTGAATCGGCGACGGTTTCGCCGTCGTCGTTGATGTAGGGCTGCTTGCCTTTCGGCGCTTTCGAGAACCCGCTGCGGTCTTCGACATAGTCGAGTCCCGCCATCTTCAAAAGCACCATCGCTTTCGTCACGAAAGGCGATGCGTCCGGCAGTCCGGCGACAGGGCGGAAGCAGTAAAGCGTGATCGTCATGAAATTCCTTGGGTCGGCGCGATGGCGTCGGGAACGATAAGGGCTGCCTCGCGGGGCGCCGGCGCCGCGAGCACGCGATTGCCTTCGATCCGTACGGCGCCCGACGCGACCAGCCGCAGCGCCATCGGATAAATGACATGCTCCTGGGCAAGCACGCGCGCGGCGAGCGTCTGCGGCGTGTCGTCGTCGAGCACGGGCACGGCGGCCTGCGCGACGATCGGACCTTCGTCCATTTCCGGTACGACGAAATGCACGGTGGCGCCGTGAATCTTTACGCCGTCGGCCAGCGCGCGCTCATGCGTGTCGAGTCCGCGGTAGGACGGCAACAGGGCAGGGTGAATGTTGAGCATGCGCCCGCGCCAGAGGCCGACGAACCAGGGCGTGAACATGCGTAGAAAGCCTGCGAGGCAAATGAATTCGATGCGGTAGGTTTCCAGCACCAATTGCAGCGAACGCTCGAATTCCTCGCGTCCGGCGTAAATCTTGTGGTCGACAGCGGCCGTCGCGACGCCGGCGGCCTTCGCCTTGGCGAGGCCCGGCGCATCGGGGCGATTGGAAAGCACAAGGGCGATTTCGGCCGGGAAGCTGGGGTCCCTGGCGGCGGCGATCAGCGCGTCCATGTTTGAGCCGCGCCCCGAGATGAGAATCGCGGTGCGCAGCCGCGTCACAACGTCAGAGTCCCGTGCGTAACGACCCGCTCGCCGTCGGTCTCGACGACTTTGCCAATGCGCACGGGCTTCTCGCCGACAGCGCGCAAGGCCGATTCCACCTCGCCGGCGGCGGGCTCGGAGGCCACCACCACCATGCCGATACCGCAGTTGAAGGTGCGCAGCATCTCGCTTGCCGCGATGCCGCCCGTCTCGGCGAGCCAACGGAAAACCGGCGGAGGCGCGAACGTCGACAGATCGAGCGCAACGCCGAGCCCGCTTGGCAGCACGCGTGGGAGATTGTCGGGAAAGCCGCCGCCGGTGATATGGGCGAGGGCGACGATTTGCGGCGTCGCCTTCAAGGCCGCGAGCAGGGGCTTCACGTAGATGCGGGTCGGCGTCAACAGCGCCTTGGCCAGATTGAGGTCTCGCGCGAAAGGCGCGGTGGCGCTCCACGCAAGGCCGGCGCGCTTCACAACGCTGCGTACGAGCGAATAGCCATTGGAATGGACGCCGGAGGAGGGGAGTCCGAAAAGCACGTCACCGGCATGGACGTCGCGGGGTAGAAGGCGATCGCGCTCTGCGGCGCCGACCGCGAATCCGGCGAGGTCATAGTCGCCGCGCGCATAGAGGCCGGGCATTTCCGCGGTTTCGCCGCCGAGCAGGGCGCACCCCGCCTCGACGCAACCGGCGGCGATGCCCTTCACCACCGACGTCGCGACGTTCGGGTCGAGTTTGGCCGCCGCGTAATAATCCAGGAAGAAAAGCGGCTCGGCGCCCTGAACGATCAGGTCATTGACGCACATGGCGACGAGATCGATTCCGATCGTCTCATGCAGACCGGATTCGATCGCGATCTTCACCTTGGTGCCGACGCCGTCGTTCGCCGCGACGAGGACAGGATCGGAAAATCCGGCGGCCTTGAGATCGAATACGCCGCCAAAGCCGCCGATCTCGCCGTCGGCGCCGGAGCGCCGCGTCGAACGCACGGCGGGACGGATCATGTCGACGAACCGATTGCCTGCGTCGATGTCGACGCCGGCGCCAGCGTAGGTAAGGCCCGAATTTCTCTGTTGCATTTCATCCTTCGCGTCGTGGGCGCCGGCGTTAGATGGGCGCAAGCGGCGGCGGCTGTCAAATCCGCTCGGAACGGCTACGCTCTTGTGCGTTTGCACAAAGTTTTTTCCGTAGCGCGGCATATGAATGTCGCCGCAAAGGAGCAGCGCCATGAAGATTCGGTTCACCATTAACGATATCGCGGCCGCCCGCGACGCCGGCGCGATTGACGCCGCGTCCTTCGAGCGGCTGTCACAGTTTCTTGCGTCGCGGCGCGCGGCACTCGCGGAGGCGACGTCCCAAGCGCCGCGCTATGACGTCGTCAACCTGCTTTGGTACGCCGGCGCGCTGATCGTGCTCGGCGCCATGGGCATGTTTTCGACGACGGCCTTTGGCCTTTGGGGCGATAAGGCGCTGCTGGTCACCGCGATCGTCTACGCCGCCATGTTCGCCTTCGCCGGCGCTTATCTCTGGCGTCGGCGCGACCTGCATACGCCCGGCGGGCTGCTCATCGCTTGCGCGGTCGGCATGGCGCCGCTCGCGATCTTCGCGCTGCAGTCGATGTACGACGTCAATCCGGCGGGGGAGGCGCGCCCCTACCGGGACTTCTACGTTTGGATCCAATCCAGCTGGCTTCCCATGGAGCTTGGAACGATCGGCGCGGCGTCTGTCGCACTGCTCGCCTTTCCCTTTCCGTTCCTCGTCATGATCATCGCCTTCGCGCTCTGGTTCATGTCGATGGATCTGACGCCCTGGCTCATGGGCGTCGCAGAATTTTCATGGGATCAGCGGGCGACGGTGAGCATGTATTTTGGGCTCGTCGTCCTCGCCGTGGCCTGGCTCGTCGATCTCAAGCGGTGGCGGAACGGCGATTTCGCCTTCTGGCTGCATCTCTTCGGGCTACTGGCCTTTTGGGGGGGGCTGACGGCCCAGCACAGCGGCAACGAATTGGGTAAGGCGCTCTACTGCGGCGTCAACGTGGGACTGATTTTTCTGTCGCTCTTCCTGATGCGCCGCGTCTATGCGGTATTCGGCGCCGTTGGCGTCACGACTTATCTGAGCTATCTCGCCGGCAGCGTTTTCAAGGATTCGATCCTTTTCCCCTTCGCGCTGTCGGGCATCGGCGTTCTGCTCATCGTCTTCGGCCTCTTGTTTCACCGCTACGGCGCCGCCATCGGCGAAACGATCGGCGAATTGTTGCCGGCGCATTTGCGCGGATTGCGCCCCGCGCATGCTCGCGAGCAGGACTCCGCATGAGCGCTTGCCGAGTTGGCGGCGCTTTAGCGGGAGTTTCCGTTGATTGCGCTTTAGGCGGCGGCGGATTATATAGGCAAAATCCCAACATGGACGGTCGTTCTGTGGGTCGCTGGCGCCGGGCGGCGCGGCGCCAGACGTCGCCCCCATGCCTGATCAAGGAGTTTGCAGATGGGCAACGCCCCGCTGATGCCGAAGGCCACGGCCGTTTGGCTCGTCGAAAATACATCACTGACGTTCGATCAGATCGCCGATTTCTGCAAACTGCATCCGCTCGAAGTGAAGGGCATCGCCGATGGCGAGGTCGCGGCTGGAATTCGTGGCCATGATCCGATCACCTCCGGGCAGCTCACGCGCGAGGAGATCGAAAAGGCCGAGAAAAACTCGGCCCATCGCCTCCATCTCTCCGTCTCCAAGGTCGTCGTGCCGGAGGTCAAGAAGGCGCGCGGTCCGCGCTATACGCCCCTCTCGCGCCGTCAGGACCGTCCGAACGCGATTCTGTGGCTCGTGCGCAATCATCCGGAGCTGAAGGACGCCCAGGTCATGCGTCTCGTCGGCACCACAAAAACGACGCTGAAGGCGATCCGCGAGCGCACCCACTGGAATTCCGCGGCGCTGACGCCGATGGACCCGGTGACGCTCGGGCTTTGCTCGCAGATTGATCTCGACTTTGAGGTTAATCGCGCGGCGAAGGACAAGCCGGCGACCGTGGAGGATCATGGCCAGACGCTGGTTCCTGCAAGCGTCACCACCAGTCCGCGGCCCGAGCCGTCCACGACCGAGGACGTCTTCGGCAAGGCCAAGCCCGCGGCGCCGCCGGACGATGAAGATAATTTCGACGCCGATCGCGTGTTCGGACGGCTCAAGGACGTCGATTTCGGCGAGTGACGACGCTGGTCTTCGCGCGAGCGCCGATTGATCAACCGGTAGCTCGCGCGTATCTTTCACAGAGCTTAGCCGCGCGGACGTTACGCCTATCGCGCTGGCGAGGTCGCTTTCGCCGTGATCACATTCTCGCTGGCGAACCTTTGGACTCTCCGGATGACCAACTCGCCTTATGATCGCGACCTCGAACGAAATCCCGCCAATTTCCAGCCGCTGACTCCAATCACCTTTCTGGAGCGCGCCGCAGCCGTCTTTCCCGAACGCATCGCGATCGCGCACGGCCAGCTGCGGCGCAATTATCGCGATTTTTACGCCCGAAGCCTGCGGCTCGCGAGCGCGCTCGAAAAGGCGGGGCTTGGTCGCGGCGACACCGTCTCCGTCATGCTCGCGAACACGCCGGCGATGCTTGAATGCCACTATGGCGTTCCGATGATGGGCGCGGTGCTCAACACGCTGAATACGCGGCTTGACGCTTCGATCCTCGCCTTCACGCTCGATCATGCCGAGACGAAGGCGTTGATTGTCGATCGGGAGTTCTCAGACGTCATTCGCGAAGCGCTCTCGCTCGCGAAGGCGAAGCCCGTGGTCATCGACTACAGCGATCCGGAATATGACGTGCCCGGGGAGCGGCTGGGCTCGATCGAATATGAGGACTTCCTGCGCTCGGGCGACGCCGATTATCGATGGTCGCCGCCGGGCGACGAATGGGACGCGATCTCGCTCAATTACACCTCCGGAACGACGGGCGATCCGAAAGGCGTCGTCTATCATCATCGCGGCGCCTATCTGACCGCGCTTGGCAACGTCCTCACCGGCGACATGGGCCGCCATCCGGTCTATCTGTGGACGCTGCCGATGTTCCATTGCAACGGCTGGTGCTTCCCCTGGTCGATTTCAGTCAACGCCGGAACCCATGTCTGTCTGCGACAGGTGCGCGCCGGCCAGATCTATGAATTGATGGCCGAGCACGGCGTCTCGCATCTGTGCGGCGCGCCCATCGTCATGTCGACGCTGCTCAACGCGACCGAATCGGAAAAGAAGCCGCTGAAGCGGGCCGCGCGATTCTTTACCGCCGCCGCGCCGCCGCCGCAGGCGGTGCTCGCCGGCATGAAAGCCGCCGGATTCGAAGTCACGCATCTTTATGGACTGACCGAAACCTACGGCCCTGCCGCCGTCAATGAATGGCACGACGACTGGGATTTGCTGGACGGCGCCGCACAGGCGCAGATGAAGGCGCGTCAAGGCGTGCGCTATCTGGTTCTCGAAAATCTCGACGTGATAGACCCGGACACGATGCAGCCGGTGCCGCGCGACGGCGCGACGATGGGCGAAGTCATGTTCCGCGGCAACGTCGTGATGAAGGGCTATCTGAAGAACAAGAGCGCCTCGGAAAAAGCCTTCCACGGCGGCTGGTTTCATTCAGGCGATCTGGGCGTGCGCCATCCCGACGGATACATCCAGCTGAAAGACCGTTCGAAGGACATCATCATTTCGGGCGGCGAAAATATTTCCTCGATCGAGGTCGAAGACGCGCTGTTTCGCCATCCCAAGGTTCGCGCCGCCGCGGTGGTGGCCGCCCCTGACGACAAATGGGGCGAAACGCCTTGCGCCTTCGTCGAGCTGAAGGATGGCGAACAGGCGAGCGCGGAGGAGCTGATCGACTGGACGCGCCAGCATCTGGCCCATTTCAAATGCCCGCGCCACGTCGTCTTTTGCGAGCTGCCGAAGACCTCGACAGGGAAGATTCGCAAATATGTTCTACGCGAGCGCGCTCGAGAAATCTGGCCGGCGAGCGTGACGACGGCGTCACTTTAAAAGATGCCGAAGGAACGGCCCAAAAAGAGAAGCCAGCAGTCTTTACGACTGCCGGCTTCGCGTCGGGGGCGGAAGGCCGAAACTTTCCGCGCCCCGCTATGTCGCTTGAATCTAGAAGAAGAGTCCGAGGCAGCCGCCAGCCAGAGCGCCGACGACAGCCGCCGCGATCGTGTTCGGAATGCCGCCAAGCGCGACAGAGGCGAGACCGCCGAGGATCACGGCGCCGATGCCAGCGAAGATGTAGGTGTTCGTGGTGATTTCGAGTTCTTTCTGAGCCATCGTTCTTCACTCCTCTTATTTTCGTTCCCTGAGTTGCGCCTTGTCCGCCGGCGCATTCTCATCCCATGGGCGCGTCATTTCGACGCAGGCCGGAGGTTAGCACAAGTTGGCGCTGAGTCAATTGCCCGTGCGACAGGATGTCGCGCATGTAACCAAATGATAGATATAATGGTTCGGTGTTTGATACGATTTTCGTCGCTCAATAGAGAAAAGAAATTTCGATTTCGATACACTTCTGCGTCGGTTTCGGTCGCGGAGCGCCCGCTTCAATTCGTTTTCGTCGAACTCGGACGTTATACCCCCTGCCGATGACAAAAAAGAACGCTGACGTCGATTCCGTCGATCCCGTGGCGCGCAAACCGGATCGCGGTTTGAAGGCCACACTCTCTCCGCTTCGGCCCTTGCTGCCCTATGCGCTGCGTTACAAGCGAACGATCGTTTTCGCCTTTGTCGCGCTCCTCATGGCGGCGGGCGCGACTCTCACCCTGCCGCTCGCCGTGCGCGGGATGATCGACCACGGCTTTTCGGCCGACAGCGCCGGCGCGGTGAATGCCTATTTCGGCGCGATGATCGCGGTCGCCGCGACGCTCGCGATCGCATCTGGCACCCGCTACTATTTCGTCATGACGCTCGGCGAGCATGTGGTCGCCGACCTGCGCGCCGATCTCTTCAAACATCTCACAGCTCTCGACGCCGCCTTCTACGACACGGCGAAGACAGGCGAGCTTCTCTCCCGGCTGACCGCCGACACGACGCAGCTGAAGTCCGCCTTTGGCTCATCGGCGTCGGTCGCGCTGCGCAATCTCTTCATGTTCTTCGGCGCAATCATCATGATGGTGGCGACGAGCCCCAAGCTTGCCGGTATGACGCTCGCGGCCATCCCGATCATCGTTCTGCCGCTCATCGCGTCAGGCCGGGCGGTGCGCCAGCGCTCCCGCTCCGCTCAGGACACGCTGGCGCAGGCTTCCGCCTATGCCGGGGAAAATCTCTCGGCCGTGCGCGCCATGCAGGCCAACGGCGCACAGGCGTCGACGACGGCGCGATTCACGCGCGCGGTGGTGGCCGCCTATGACGCGGCGCAGGCGGCGACGCTGCTTCGCGCCCTCGTGACCGCCGGAGCGATTCTCGTCGTCTTCACGAGCGTTGTCGGCGTGCTTTGGTTGGGAGCCCAGGATGTGCTCGCCGGACACATGACGTCGGGCGTGCTGTCCCAGTTCGTCCTCTATGCGGTGCTTGGCGCAAGCTCGCTCGGCGAGCTCACCCAGACCTGGAGCGAGCTCTCCGCTGCCGCCGGCGCCGCCGGCCGCATCGCCGAAATTCTTGCCATTCAACCGCGCATCGTGGCCCCGGCGCGGCCGACGCCGCCGCCGGCGCGCTGGCAGGGACGCATCGCCTTCGATCATGTGCGCTTCGCCTATGCGACGGCGCCGGAGAAGCCCGCGTTGCAGGATTTCTCGCTCGTCGTTGCGCCCGGCGAGCGCGTCGCCCTGGTCGGGCCGTCCGGCGCGGGCAAATCGACAACCTTTGCGCTGCTCCTTCGCTTCTACGACGTCGATTCCGGCTCCATTACTCTGGACCGCGTCGACCTGCGCGATCTTGATCCTGTGGCGCTGCGCAGGGCGATCGCGCTCGCTCCGCAGGATCCGGTGATCTTCGGACTCTCCGTCGCCGAAAATATCGCCTACGGCCGTGACGACGCGTCGAGCGGGGAGATCGTCGCCGCGGCGAAGCGCGCCCAGGCGCACGACTTCATCATGGCGCTGCCGATGGGCTACGACACGCTGCTCGGCGAGCGCGGCATCACGCTTTCTGGCGGGCAGCGCCAGCGCCTCGCCATCGCGCGCGCAATCCTCGCCGACGCGCCGGTGCTGCTCCTGGACGAAGCCACCTCGGCGCTCGACGCCGAGAACGAGGCTTTGGTGCAGGCGGCGCTGCATGACGTCATGCAAGGGCGCACGAGCCTCGTTATCGCCCATCGTCTGGCGACGGTGTTGGAAGCCGATCGAATCATCGTGATCGACGAAGGCCGCATCGTCGAGCAGGGCACGCACTCGAGCCTGACCGCCGCGGGCGGCCTTTATGCGCGGCTTGCGAAACTGCAGTTCGACACCGACCGCGCCGGCGCCGCCGCCTGAGCGCGCGGATGTCGCTTATTCGCTTGAACGGATGCGCTCGATCGTCGCTTTCAGCAGACTGATCGCCTCGTCCTTATTGGCTTTCAGGAGGTCGACGTCGACGCGCAGACCCTCACGCTCCTCGTGAATGGCCTCCGTCTTGGACGGCGTCTTTTTGCCAATCGCCTTATATGTGCGGATCGGGCCGCTGACGCCCTTCACATGCAGCGGAGATTGTTCTTCGACTTCGATCGCGTCGCTCACTAGCGTCATCGTCTCATGAGAGATGAGGATCGCGCCTGGCGCGGCCGACTGCTCAAGTCGAGCGGCCACATTCACCTGATGACCGACGATGGTGTAATCCATCCGCTCCTGGCTGCCGAAATCGCCGACGGTGCAGTAACCCGTGTTGACGCCGATGCGGATCTGGAACCTCTGGTCCAAGCCTTGTTCGCGCCATCGGCGCTCCAATTGTCGGGTCATCGCCTGCATGTCGAGCGCCATGAGAATGCACGCCACGGCGTCTTCCTTGACGCCGCGCGTCTCCGGGTCGCCAAAAAAGATCATGACTGCGTCGCCGATATATTTGTCGATGGTGGCGCCATAGGCCAGCGCGAGGTTCGCCATCTCATTGAGGAAATCGTTGAGCATGCGCGTGATGTCTTCGGATTCCAGCCGCTCGGCCATTTCGCTGAAGCCGACGACATCGGAAAAGAAGATGGTCAGTTTCTTCCGCTTCGCTGAAATGGACGCGACAGTTTTGTTCTTGAAAAGCGTGCCATAGAGCTGGGGCGAAAGATATTTCGAGAGGCGCGCCGACAGTCTCTCGAGTTCCGTATTTCTCTCTTGGAGCGCCTGGGTTCGTTGCGTCACGAGCGCGTCGAGCGTCCGCTCGCGATCGAGAAAGTCGAGCGCCATTTTCTTGAAGACGCGCGCCAATTGTCCCACTTCGTCGGTGCGCTCCTCGACATCCGACAATTCGCCGGCCGAAAACGCTCTGCGCTCGACATTGTGCGCGGCCTTGGTGATCGCCACGACAGGGGCCGTCTGTTTTCGCGCGATCCAGACCGCCATGCCGCCGCCGAGCAGGGTTGCGGCCAAAGCGATCCCGAGCGCCGTTTCGATCTGCGATGCGAGAACGCTGTTCAGTCGCGCCGTCGGCATTCTGATCAAAGCGGCGCCGATCGCGCCGCCGCCGTCTTCCGCATCGATCGGGGAGATGACGCTGAGCTTGCCGGCGCCATTCACCGACCGTGGCTTGCCGCTTGCGATAACGGACCGGACAGGCGCCAGCTCCTCGTCCGTCAGCCGATCGCGGCCATTGTTGAGCCGTGCAGCCTTGGGACTGGCGATCAGCTTCGAATCCTTATTGAAAACGAAGATCGCGTCGATTTCGCCGCTGCCCAGAAGGTTGTCGATGGCGCGCGGAAGGCCGATCTGCTCGTCAACTTTCTCAAGAATGCGCGCATTGTAGCCGACCTGCACGATCCGCGGCTTGTCTATGCCGCGCACGCCGACATATTTGTATCGCTCATTGTCGATCTCCCGCTTCCTGGCGTCCTGGACGACCTTGTCCGTCTTGCCGCTCAATAGGTTCCAAAATTCATGCGCCTGGGGCTGCGCCTCGGCGGACGCGCTGAATTGGAAATCCGCGTTGTTGTCGCGGTGAATGTAGGCGTAGCCCTTTTCGTCGGTCACCCAGAACTCGTCGAGAACGGTTTTCTCGGTGATTGCGCTGAGCCGGTTCTTGATCTCGGCCGACGTCATGCCAGCCTTTTCCGCGGCGTCGACAAACTGCGCCAGAAGCTCGGCCGAGACGATCATGTGCTGCGAAAGCATCTGCTCGACTTCGAGCGGAAGTTCACGCGCGAGGCTTGCGCTTCGCGCCAGAAGCCGCGCGACGCTTTCGCCTTCAACTTCGGCTTCGGCGAGCATGGCGCGGTAGTTGGACCAGGAGAGCAGTATCGAGGACATCAGCGTCGCGCCGACGCTGAGCGCAGCGACCAATGCAACCAGGCGCGAAGCAAAGCTAAGTTGAATAAAGCGCATAATCTGCTCGCGTTTCGGATCATTACCTTGAAAGCATAGCAAATTTTCTCGGCTGCCGGCCGCGCATACGCCCAACGCGCCCAAGGCAGCGGTGCGCAGCCTGGGGACTCTCAAACGGAGCCGTCCTCGAAGGCTCTGTCCGTCGGCTGCTCCAGGCGAGTTTTCCTGTCATTTGCCTTCGTCCTGAATAATGCTATGAGCACGCGCCAACCCCTGACGGCGCAGGCCGTCAAATTTCCATCCCGCGGCTGACGCGTTTGCATCGCCGCTCAGAGGAGTTGGCGCCAATGGCCATATCGCCCGTCACGTTGACCGAAGCATTGACCTTCGACGACGTGTTGCTGCGGCCCGGCCATTCGCGGGTGATGCCTTCCGCCGTCGATGTCACGACCCGGCTGACGCGCGAGATCACGCTCAATCTGCCGATCGTTTCGGCCGCGATGGACACCGTCACCGAGGCGCGTCTCGCGATCGCCATGGCGCAGGCGGGCGGCATCGGCGTCATCCACCAGAACCTGTCGCCCGCCGCGCAAGCCGCCGAGGTGCGCAAGGTCAAGCGCTACGAAAGCGGCATGGTGATCGACCCGATCACCATTTTCCCCGACGAAACCCTCGCCGATGCGCTCGCTCTGATGGCGGGCCACGGCATTTCGGGAATTCCGGTCGTCGAGCGCGCCAGCGACGGCGGCAGGGGCAAGCTCGTGGGCATTCTCACCAATCGCGACGTGCGCTTCGCCCAGGACCGCAGCCAATCCGTGGCCGAGCTGATGACGAAAAAGCTCATCACGGTTCAAGAAGGCGTGGGGCAGGCGGAGGCGCAGAGGCTGCTTCACGAGCATCGCATCGAGAAACTACTCGTCGTCGACGAGGATTACCGCTGCGTCGGCCTCGTCACCGTCAAGGACATCGAGAAGGCGACGCTGCATCCCTACGCCTGCAAGGATCACGAGGGGCGGCTGCGCGTCGCCGCCGCCTCGACCGTCGGCGACCACGGCTTCGAGCGCGCGCTTCAGCTCATCGACGCCGGCGTCGACTGCGTGGTGATCGACACCGCGCATGGTCATTCGCAGTCGGTGATCGACCAAGTGACGCGGGTCAAGAAGGCGTCGAACAAGGTCTCGATCATCGCCGGCAACATCGCCACCGCCGAAGCGGCCAAGGCGCTGATCGGCGCCGGCGCCGACGCGATCAAAGTCGGCATCGGCCCCGGCTCGATCTGCACGACGCGCATCGTTGCGGGCGTCGGCGTGCCGCAGCTCACCGCGATCATGGAGGCCGCGGACGAAGCGCGCAAAGCCGACGTGCCGGTGATCGGCGACGGCGGCGTCAAATATTCCGGCGACCTCGCCAAGGCGATCGCGGCAGGCGCCGACGTCGTCATGATCGGCTCGCTGTTCGCTGGAACCGAGGAGTCGCCCGGCGAGGTGTTTTTGTATCAGGGCCGCTCGTTCAAGGCCTATCGCGGCATGGGTTCAGTGGGCGCGATGACCGCAGGGTCGGCGACCCGCTATTTCCAGGGCGACGTGAAGGAACAGCTCAAACTTGTTCCAGAGGGCATCGAAGGACAGGTGCCCTATCGTGGCCCGATCGCGCCGATTCTCTACCAGCTCGCGGGCGGCCTGCGCGCGGCGATGGGCTATGTGGGCGCGCCGACGGTCAAGGAGTTCCAGGAGCGTGCGCAGTTCGTGCGCATCACCAACGCCGGATTGCGCGAGAGCCATGTGCATGACGTCGCGATCACCCGTGAGAGCCCGAACTATCCGACGGGCGTCTGAGACTCTGGGCAAAAAAATGGGGCCGCGCAACGGCCCCTAAGAGATGGGAGAAAAGTCGAGGAGGAAACATCCTGGTAAAAGTATCACTGAGAAGTGAGCGCCAGATAAGCGAACAATGAGAGCATTTGCGCTCGTCTAACTCCTTGCGCCTCTCACTGTTCATAAAAAAACTACGACCAAAATCGCTTCTCCGCGTCATTCGAATTGATGATGACGGCGTTTTTTTTGAAGCGTGGCTCAAGTATTCGCCGAGAGCAGGTTCCGAAAAAGTTGAAGACTTTTTGGATGAGAACCTGCTCCAATATTTTGATTTTCGAGCGCTTCCTTCCCGAGCACATGGGTCCATGTGATCGGGAAGGAAGCGCTCTGATGGCGCGCCCTCAAGCTGACGTAGGGTAAGCAGAGGGCCTCGCGAAGGCCCTCCAAATTTAAGCTCAAAACGGCTGCTGAAAGAGTCGGACTCAAAAGCCAGGCTGAAAATTGAGCGCGTAGTATCGAACCCCGAGTTACTGAAGCGTCCGCGGCAATTTCGTCCGCCCCCCCGACGTTCGAGAAAACGTTAAGACGAAAGAAAGGGGCCGGCATCATCCAAACGGATGAGGCCGGCCCCTCAATTGCTTGAAATCAAATGTATACGCTTATTCGCCCTTTGGCGGGTTGAGCGGGACGAGTCCACCCAGGAGCGCGACCACTTCCGCCTGGCGGTTGCATCCGGTTTTCTCCATCACGCCGCGCAGATGCGTGCGCACGGTGTTGCGCGACACGGACTGCTCGGTGGCGATTTCCTCAAGCGTCTTGCCCGTGACAAGTCCACGCGCGACGCGCCGCCTCGGCCGGCGTGAGGTCATAGAGCGACTGAACCAATTCGATCGCCGGCGCCTGCGGCGAACCGACCGGGGTCATCACCAGAACCGCCGCGCAACGGACGAAAATGTCGCGCGCCGCACCGCGGATGGGCACCAAATTAGCGATCATCGGGCTTTCGTCTTCGCCAGCGCGGGCGGCAAAGGATTTCGGCGCGCCGACGAGATCGTCGTCGAGCGAAGCCATCGCCTGACGCAGCAGCCCGTCGGCGGAGGCGTCGACGAGCGACACGCGGTCATGGGCGCGCCAGCGGACGTATTTGTTCAGCGCATTGCTCGGGTCATTGGCGGAAATGACGCGTCCGTCCTCGTCAAGCACGAGCGCCGGAAGGCCGATGAGCGCGAAGGTTTCGCCGGCGACGCGGGCGCGCTCGAGTTGCAGACGCGTGGCGAGGAAGGCGGCGCGGGCAAGGTGCGGCCGCAATTCGTCGAGCTTGCGGATGATGGACGGTTCGACCGGTCCGCGGTTATGCGAGCGTTCGAGGCAAATGATGCCAGTGTCGCCCGTGGGCAGCGAGATCGCCGTCGCCGCGCTGAACCCCAGCCCGCGAGGCCGCAGGAAGTCGCTATAGTTGGTGTCGCGCTCAAGCTCCTCCGCCGTATAGACGTCGTCGTCGGTGAGGAATCCCGGATGGCGGCGACTGAACAGCCTGCCGCCGCGCGTGCAGTTGCTCAGCCAGTCGCCGCGCATGAAGTTCTCGACATGTTCGCAGATCGCCGGAGACGCCGTCCAGCGGGAGACTTTTTCACGCGCCGCGAAAAGCACGCCGCCCTGCGCCTCGGCAAGATGTGAAAGTTCGTCGAGCACGTCGGGCCACATGTCCGGCGCGAAGGAGCATTCGTAAATACGATCGATGAGTTCCTGAACCATATTCAATATCTCTAGTTGGCGGTCGCGTTAAAGGCGCGTGCGCTTTGAAATAAACCGTATGCAAACGTGCAGCCGGCCGGATGGTTCCAACCGGCCGCGAATTTGATCAGTGCTTGCCGGCGTCGATGGCGACTCCTTTGCGCTCCTTATGAATATAAGCGACGAGCGCCGTCATCTTCGGGTCGTCGGCCGGAAGCGCGGCCCCCTGCAGCGGGTTTCTGATGCACCAGTTCACCATTTCGAACAGCTGCGCGACCTTGCCAAGCTGCTTTTGGAATTTTGGATAAGTCTCCGGATGGGTGTTGGCGGCGTTGGGATGGCACTGCGCGCAGGCCACGCCGTTCGTGCCGACGGCTCCGCTGGTCCAAAGCTCGCGGCCTTTCTTCGCAACGGAATCAAATTCGCCCTGCCAGCGATCGACGTCCGTCGTCGTAAATTCGTCGGCGAGCGTTGCCGGCGAAAGCAGCACAGCGCTTAAAACAAGCGCAATCGTGTAGCGGCGCATCGTCATTCTCCTCGGCCTAGTAATGCAGCTGCGGCGCCTTACGGACGATCGCCTCTTGATATCGCTTGTCGACGGGCTTCCCGAGCTTTGGATCGTAGCCGACGACGCGCTCCTGGTTGTCCCACAGCTGATAGCGCGCGGTGACGCGGCCGGAGTTGACGTCGATCATCTGCCAGCCTGTGGCGTCGCGTTCGAAGAAGGGGTCAGCGCGGTTCATCGGAACCGTCAGCACAGGAACATGCGCGCCGGCTTGCGCATAGGTGTCGGGATATGGCCAGGGCCAGGACGTCGCCATCACCGCATTGAAGGCGATGTTGCCGATCTGATTGTACTGAATCTGGTGCACATGGCCGTAGATCACATTGACGGTCTTGAACGGCTGCAACAGCTCCTGCACCTGCTCGGCGTCGTCGGTCCAGAAATTCCAGCCCTTGTAGATCTTCTGCAGCGGCGAATGCGAGAAGACGATGAGCGGCGTGTCCTTGGACACTTTGCTGAGATCATCCTTGAGCCAGGCGCGCTGCTTTTCGCCGACCATGAACGGCGAACCGTTGGGATTGTCGAGGCCGGCCATCTCGAGCATGCGCTGCTCGGCCGTCGGCCACCGATGAAACGTCCATTCATCCGTCGTGAGAATCGAATTCAACACGACGAAATGGACGCCCTTGTGATCGAAGCTGTACCACTGCGGACCATAGAGCTTTGACCAATACTCGCCGAGGTCGAGATAATAGTCATGCTCGCCCATGACGCAGTGGAGCTTGCCCTTCACATGCGAAAGCATCTCGCCGCCGTGGTCGAGCTCCTCCTTCTTGCCGAGCTGCGCGAGATCGCCGCCGAACATGACGAAATCTGCTTCAGGGAGGATGAGATTGGCCTCGGCGACGGCGCGCTTCAAGCCCATGTCCCAGTTGCGCACGAAGCTCGCGCCCTTGATCTGCTGAATGTGCGAATCGGAAATATAAGTGAAGCTGAAATCCTCGCGCGTTCCGCCGAAGGCGAGGCGCACCATGGAGATCGGCAGGGTCGTGAGCGTTCCGGCGGCGGCGCCGGCGGCGATCACGCTGCGTCGGGTGATCAGTCTGGTCATTTCTATCCTCCCTCGCGGCTTCGCGCTTTCGTGGCGACGCCGCTTGTTTTCTCCTGCGCTTTTCTCGCTGTTACTTTGTCTGCGCCGTCACATAGGCAGGACTCGTCAGCGTCTCCAGGAAGGCGACGAGGTCGTCGATCTGCTGATCCTTCAAATCCAGCGGCCGAATGCCGCCGGAGAGATAGGGGTTGACCGGCGCCGGATCGCCGGGGCTCTTCCCGCCCTCGTTGTAATGCTTGACCACGTCTTTGAGCGTTTTGAGCGAACCGTCATGCATATAAGGCGCGGTCATTGCGATATTGCGCAGCGTCGTGGTTTTGAAGGCGCCGATTTCGTCGAAGGAATTTGTGACGGCGAAGCGGCCGAGTTCAGAGACCTTCGGATCGGCGAGCACCGTCTTGTCGACGGAGGCGCCCGCGGCTTTCGCCTTGAGGAATTCGGCGGCGAGGCGCGGCACGTCGTTTTGGATACGGTTGATGCCGACGCCGATATTGTGGAACCGATTGTCGGTGAAGAGCGCCTGCGTCTGTTCGATGGCGTGGCAGGAGATGCAGCGTCCCTGGCCGACATAAAGGTCGAAGCCGCGCTTGGCCTGATCGCTGATGGCGTTGCGGTCGCCGCCGAAATACCATTTGTCGAAAGGCGAATCGCCCGAGATGACCGTGCGCTCGAAACTCGCGATCGCCTTCTGCACGTCATCCATCGTCACATCGCGACCGCTCTTGCCGAACGCCTTCTTGAAGCCCTCTACATAGGCGGGATCTTCGCGAACGATCTTGAGCACCGGCTCGTGATCGGGCAGCCCCATTTCGACGGGGTTTACCATTGGGTGCTGCGACTGATCCTCCAGCGAAATCGAGCGCCCGTCCCAGAACTGCGAGGTGTAATAGGCCGCGTTGATAACCGACGGGGCGTTGCGCGTGCCGGTCAGCTTATGGTGACCCTCGGAAACCCGCAGCGGACTGTCCGTGAAAGCTTTTTTGTCGTTGTGACAGGTCGAGCAGCTCACCGTGCCGTCGATCGAGAAGCGCGCGTCATGGAACAGCTTGTCGCCGAGCGCGATCTTTTCCGGCGACTGCGGATTGTCCGCCGGGACGGGGACTTTTGGCAGGCCGAGCGGCTCAGCCATCGCCCAGCCGCCGGCGGCGAGCAGCGCCGCAAGCGGAAGCGCAACAAGCGCCGTCTCAACGGATTTGCGAAACTTAGGAACGCGCGCCATGAGCTCCTCCGCGACCGCTCGGCTTCTCGCCGGCTTTTGTTTTCACGTTAAGTTTGCTCTGCTTTTAGCGGCAGGGCAAGTCATGGCTGTGACGCTCGGCGCCGCCGTCAAAGAACTCGCCGGACGAATTTCCATTGTGGCGAGTAATGATTGTGCATTGCATTAGAGTGGCGCAATAAACTGCACGATCTCCTGCTTGGCTTGTGCTTGGCGTTCCGTTCGGGCGCTACGGTCTTCAGGTCGTGTTCATGCTACACTGGACTGTTTTTAAAGAGGTCACTCCCCAGGCGCCCTTCCGCCGCCAGCGTGGCTGTGGTAGCTGACGTCCGCAGAGAGGCCTTCCTCGCGGCGCGAAACAGCGCCTCCGCAAAATCAACTGCAGGAGTAAGGGATGTATTTGACCAGGTTCGCCGCGCTCGCAGCGATTCTGCTGGCGCCGGCCATGGCCGTCGCGGGCGATTTGCGCGCCGACGCCAACGCGGTCTTCAAGCCGATCGACGCCGCGAGCGTCGCGAGCGTCGTCAAGAATAACGAGATCACGCCGGCAAAGATCGACCTCGGCAGCAAGCTTTTTTTCGATCCGCGGCTCTCGAAGAGTCAGATCATCAGCTGCAACAGCTGTCACAATCTCGGAACTGGCGGCGTTGACGCCGGCCCGACGTCGATCGGCCATGGCTGGGCGAAAGGACCGCGCCGCGCGCCGACAGTTCTCAACGCCGTATTCAACGTCGCGCAATTTTGGGACGGGCGCGCCGTCGACCTTAAGGCGCAAGCGAAAGGCCCGGTTCAGGCCGACGTCGAAATGAACAACACGCCGGCGCAGGTCGAAAAGATGCTGAATAGCATGCCGGCCTATGTCGCGGAGTTCAAGGCCGCCTTTCCGGCCGACCCGAAACCCGTCAGCTTCGACAACTTGGCGAAGGCCATCGAGGCTTTTGAGGCGACGCTGACGACGCCGAATGCGCCATTCGACAAGTTCCTGAAGGGCGACGTCAACGCGCTCAATGACGTTGAGAAAAAAGGCCTGCGTCTTTTCATCGACAAGGGCTGCGCCGCTTGTCACGGCGGCGTCAACATTGGCGGCAACGGCTATTTCCCCTTCGGCGTCGCTCAAAAGCCGAGCGTCGAAATCATGCCCGTCGCCGACAAGGGCCGCTCCAAGGTCACCCATGACGTAGCGGACGACTTCGTCTTCCGCTCTGCGCCGCTGCGCAACGTGGCGTTGCGCGCGCCTTACTTCCACACCGGCTCGGTCTGGACGCTGGAAGAGGCGGTCGACCTGATGGCCAAAGACCAGCTCGGCGAAAATCTCTCCGATCCGGACATCAAGGCGATCGTCGCATTCCTTGGGACTCTGAATGGCGACCAGCCCAAGGCGGTCTATCCGGTGCTGCCGCCACGCACCAAGGACACGCCGCTTCCGCAGTAAGCGGGCTTGAGCGAAGGGCCCGTTAAAATGAAAAGAAGACGGCGCCGTCACAAATGGTGCGGCGTCGCCAATTAAATTCTCCGCGCGGCGCAGCGCCGCGCGGAGAACGCCTGTCAATGAAAGCCGTAGGACGATTCGTAATTTCGCTCGCCATTTGTGCGACCGCGACCTGCGCACGCGCCGCGGCGCAGGAACAAGAAAATCCTTTCGCGCGAATTGGCCACGTCGTTGTCATTTTCACCGAGAATCGCAGCTTCGATCATGTGTTCGGGCTGTTTCCCGGCGCCGAGGGCGTCAACTCGGCGCAGCACCCGCCACAAGTGGATTTTGATGGACGGCCGCTGACCGCGCTGCCGCGTCCGCGCGCCGACGATCGCTTTCCGCGCCGCCTGCCGAATGCGCCGTTTCGCCTCGAGCCCTTCGTCGACATCGATGGACGCACCATGGACCCGGTCCATGATTTCTATCTCGAGCAGGAGCAGATCGACGGCGGTAAAATGGACCGCTTCGTCGAAGCGTCGAACGCTGGCGCGCTCGTCATGGGCTATTACGACGGTTCAGAGCTCAAGCAGTGGGCGCTCGCCAAGGAATTCACGCTCGCCGACCATTTCTTCCATGCGGCGTTCGGCGGCTCGATGCTCAACCATTTCTTCCTGATCTGCGGTTGCGCGCCGGTCTTCGACAATCCGGTGGAGGCGACCAGAAGGAAATTTCTGCCAAAGCTCGCGGCGATCAGGGATTCGCAGGGCGCCGAACTCACGATTCGCGAGCGCGAAGAGGATTCGCCGCGAAGCGTGCTTGACGGTCCGCCGCGGCATAAACGGTTTGGCCGATTGACGATGGACTTGGAGGCGATCGGCACGCTGCAGCCAGGGAACGCCATTTCCAAACATGACAAGACGGAAGCGCAGGAGCGGCTTCCGCCGGCGCACGCGCCGACGATTGGCGACCGGCTGACGGACAAGAACGTCACTTGGGCTTGGTACGCCGGCGGGTGGCGCGATGTCAGCGAAGGCCGCCTCAAGCCGTACGAGGACAAGCCGGACGCCTTTCAATCCCACCATCAGCCATTCGCTTATTTCGCCAATTACGCCGAAGGTCGAGAAGGCCGCCTCCACCTCAAGGACGCCGACGAGTTCTTCCGGGCGATCGACAAGGGCGAACTGCCTCAGGTCAGCTTCTACAAGCCGCTGGGCGTCTTCAACGGGCACCCGGACTATTCCGATCTCGCGGCCGCCGACGCCCATGTCGGAGACGTCGTCGCGCGGCTGCGCAAGAGCCCGAACTGGGCCGACATGCTGATCGTCGTCACGGCCGACGAAAATGGCGGGTTCTGGGATCACGTCGCGCCGCCGCGCCGCGATCGGTTCGGCCCGGGAGCCCGCGTGCCGACGCTTATCATCTCACCCTTCGCCAAGAAGGGCTTCGTCGACAAGACCGTTTATGACACGCTCTCGGTGTTGCGCACGATCGAGCTCCGTTTCGGCGTTGCGCCGCTTTCGGAGCGCGACGCGAGGGCGACGGATCTGCGCAATGCCCTGGTCGCGCCATGAGTTCCGGTCGATTTCCGCCAGGGGGTCTGTCCAACTGGCGAGGAGGCCGCCACAAACAGCCACGGTAATGCCAAAAAATCGCTGCGGATGGCGCCATGCTGCTTAAGCAGCTGATAAAAAGCGATATTACTCATCGGACCACAGGCGCGTTCGTAATCCTACCCAACCCATAAGAGTGGTTATGACACTATCCACTAGGGTTGCATTAGCTATTCGATAGATTGTTTTCCTCTATACTAACGGGTATTGTGATTATTGGGGGTTATTGGAATGTTGCGGCACGCTGAGCTGGGTCTACGGTCTGCTCTTTCAAGGGGGCGGATTGGGGATTTTGGCTTAGGCGGCGACGTCGGTTTTCGTCCGATAACAACAAGCAGCCGGGTTCCGGGTTTTGGATGATGTGCTCGCCTATGGGCGGGGATTTTTTCTGAATGTTCGGGAAGGCTGCGGCAGACAAGGGCGGTTTTGCGTGTTTTTGAAGAAGACGCGCTTTCGCTTTGCTTTACGAAACGAGGACGAAGCGGCTCCGTTGTGGGAGGCGGAGCGATACCGGTCACGCGCAATTCCCTGGGAGCACATTGGAGGAGAAGGGTATGAGCTCAACGACTGACACAGCAGCCCGCGCTGCTGCTGGCACGGAAGCTGTAGTAGACCTGAAGGGCATGTGGATCGGCTTGGCCGTTCTGAACGGGTTCTATCTGGTCGTTCGCATTTACGAGCAGATTTATGGCTGG